>JAZRXJ010000126.1:0-87439 GCA_045600165.1 Clostridia bacterium | reverse complement strand
GTGTTGTTTCCGAAAAGGAAACAACGGTTTTGAGTGAAAAACGCAAAACCAGAAGAGCCGACTGCACAGGAAAAACGGTCAAATCATCCACAGATGGAATGACCGTTTTTCCTACCGCTTTCCACAGAAAGCGGAATATCCCCCTCGGAGAGCGCACGTGCCCGCAGGGTTACCACCGCCCGCTTGCGGGTGGTGAGTAAGTGCGCCCTTGCCAGGGAGGGGGCTTGGGGGCACCTTCGCAAAGGTACCCCCATCACCGAAAGCATGTTCGCAGTGGATAGCCACAAATATCATTAACATGCTTTCGAGCATCGTAACTTGTCTCATAGCTGCGCAACTCATCACCGTGAACGTGATCAAAGTTACAGCCATCATTGGTACAACAAAGAATTTCAGGTTAGGGACAATTGACCCTAACCTGAATTCTGATCCATCCGTAAACAACATATCATCCATCAACATCACGTATCCTCCGCAGCAACACGCTTCTTCAGATAAGTTTCAATATCCGTAATGCACATTGTTCTCACTTCGGGGCAGCACGATTCCAGCAATGCACCTTCGATAATCAATCGCCGTGTGCGCTGCTTACGTTCTTTCACACGGTCGCGTGCTTCGGCTTCTTCCTTGCGATGCCGCAGCTGTGCTGCTCTCTTTTCAATTTCATTTTCCATAAACGATCCTCCAATCGTAAAGTCAAAACCGGAGACCGGTATCAATGCGGTGCGGTCTCCGGCGGGTAAAATAAAAAATGATACCGGTCTGGTATCATGATCTGCATCATAACGGTGCAATCCTTTTTGTGTTGATTCATATTTGCACCGGCTGACATCACAGTGATGCGTGACCTGGTGCAGATCTGATGCGCCGCGCATCAGGCAGCAGGATCATTTTCATCATGACCATGCTCGTCCTTCTGCTGTACATTATCGGCTTCATGCCGGATCACATTCAGCAGCTTCTCTTCATAAGTGCCTGCGTTTTCATTTTCAGTGAAATGAACATTGACGCAGTAACGGGTATTACCCAAACGTTGGGTGAAGGAATAACGGTTCGCCAAGGGATCTCCTTTCCCAGCTTTCGCTGTAATAAAAAACGTGATGCGCAATCGGATGCACCGATTCGTATCACGTTCAGTGGATTATTCATTTTGTTTTGCGGCGGCCTCTGCTTTCTTTTTCCGATTGCTGAGACGCCGTTGCTTCTTCAGTTCCTCTTCTTTGATCCGCGCTTCATCAATGATGAAGGTTTCCGGCGGAATGGGAAAATCGCCGATGAACTTCAAATGGATCTCAATACCGCGAGTGCTTTCGCCATTCTCATCATAGGAACGATGATGGACAACGATCCGGTCGATGAACGCATCAACAACTTCCTGGGTCACTGCATCGCAGTTCCGGTATTTGCGTGCAATCGCAAGGAACTGTTCAACACGACTGTCATCGTCGGAGGCTGCCTCAAAGTCACCGCGATACTGCGCAAGGCAGCTGATCAGTTCTGCCTGTTCGCGTTCGTACTGCGCTGACAATTCTTCAAAGCGTGCATCCGGGATTTTGCCAAGAGCGAAATTCTCATACAGCTTTGCGATCACACGATCCAGTTCAGCAATGCGGCGTTCTGCCTGGTTGATGTTCTTTTTCAGCGCACGAACCTTCTCCGGCTTGTGCGCCTTCGCCATCTGTTCCAGCTTCATGCGGAATGCAGCTTCATCATGAATCGCATAATTGCTGATTGCACGGATCGTATCCTGTACAAGCGTCACCAGCGGCTCCATGGAGATCGTGTTGGACTCGCACATCCGCCGATCCTTGTATACGGACTTACTATAAGTAGGGCACTGAAAGATATTGTACGGATAGCTTTTGCCATTGTACTTCTCTTTGTGCATGCCGCGCTGATTGTACATCCGTGCGCCGCAGCGAGCACAGTAGACGCTATGGGCTAACGGATCAAGCGGACCGTAATCAATTACTGCGCCGTAACGATTCACAACTGCCTGCGCCTTTTCCCAGGTGTCGGCATCGACAATCGCTTCATGTGTGTCTTCAAACACAGCCCATTCGTCACTGGGGTTCGGGCGAACACGATCACGATAGTCGGCACGATGTGTGCGAAAGTTGACTGTGCAGCCTTTATACTCAGCACGCATCAGCGCATTCTTCACCGTGCCCGGCGTCCAGTTATATGGATCACGTTCTTTGGAGTGAGCAAGATACTTGCGCACACCGATTCGATCCAGATAATAACCGGGCGTTTCATAACGCTGCTCACGAAAGCGAATCGCAATCTCGCTCGGACACAAGCCGGATGCCGCCAGTTCAAACATTTCCTTGACCACCGGCGCCATGACCGGATCAACGATCCAATGATTTTTCTGATTCGGATCGCGGAGATAACCAAACGGCGGCACAGAGGTCAGCGGCAATCCTGACTTACCTTTCTGGCGCATGGAGTTGCCGACCTTGCGCGACTGATCCCGTACATACCATTCGTTCATGATGTTCATGATTCCTGCAAACTCGGTACTGTCGGGATTGATATTGTCGATCCCGTTATTGATCGCAATGAACCTGATCCCCATCTGCGCGAAATAGATCTCGGTATAGTAGCCGGTCTCAATGTGATTGCGGCCAACACGGCTCATGTCTTTCACCAAAACCGTTTTCACAATGCCAGCCTCGATGTCGGCAATCAGCTGCTGCCATCCGGGACGCACAAAGTCTTTGCCGGAGTAACCATCGTCGGTATAGTGACGGATGTACGCTCCAAAGCCATGTTCCTTTGCATAGTTTTCAAGGAACACTTTCTGATTGGTGATGGAGTTGGATTCGCCTTCCTGTTCATCATCAACAGACAGGCGTTCATACAAAGCAGTCACATCATGAGCATCATTCGCAAAAACATTGCTCGTTCCCTGGTCGCCGATCCTGGATTTCTTTCCGGGCTCCATCATGTTTTTCATTACTGACAAGTTTACCATATTGTTTTCCTCCTTAAGCTGGCACTGACTCGGCCAGCTTCTTCTTTTCCTTTCTCCGCAGATAGTTGGCGTGATTGCGTTCACGCTCTTTCATCCGGCGTGCTTCTTCCTTTGCTTCATCCATCGTCAACATAGATGAAACCTGCGGCAGCGCAAAGTTACCGATGAACCGGAAATAGATTTCCACCTGCACAACACGTTCACCATTCACCTTCTTTGGAGCAGACACCTCGATCCGATCAATGAATTCATTCAGCATGACCGGCGTAAGCGTTTCAGCATCACGGTACTTCTGCGCAAGTGCAATAAACTCAGCGATGCTTTCTGATGTAGCGACATTTGTCGCTGCTTGCGTTTCCTCCTTCGCAACAAAGTCACGTAATGCCTGCTGCTCCTGTTCAAAGGATGCTGACAGCATCATAAAGCGCTTCTCCGGCGTAATGCCTTTTGCGTAGGATTCGTACAGCTTGCGGATGGTCACATCCAGTTCGGCAATGCGCTGCCTGGCTTGCTGCACTTCCACGCTGCGATCCTTGGCTGCGTTTTCTTCTCGCTGCTCGGCAGCCTTACGCACCTGATCGGCAAACGCTGCTTCATCCGTAACAGCAAATAGACCGACATCATGGATCGCGTGCTGCACCAACGCCAGCAGTTGATCTGTCGAAATGTAATGGCAGGTGCATTTCTGCTTGCCCTTTCCATGACTGTAATTGGAACAGTCATAATAATCATCCGACTTTCTGCCGCTGCTCTTTGCCTTGCAGCGATGATTATTCATCAGAGCACCACAGTTGGCGCAAAACACTTTACCGGTCAACGGGTTAGCTTCGCCGGTGGTATCCACGCGACGGCGTACCTGCAATGCAATCTGTGCAAGCTTCCAATCATCCGGCGTGATGATTGCTTCATGTGTGTTTTCAAACACCATGCGGTCGGCATCATCATTTTTCACACGCTTTGCCTTCAATCCGTTTTTGCTGGAACGGAAGTTGACGGTATGGCCCATATACTCCGGGCGCTGCAAAATGTTTGTGATTGTCGCACCGTTCCAGGCATAAGGTCTGGACATATCCGTGTTGGAGCGGCGCAGGCAGTTCTCATGAACAGCATTGTAATATGCAGGGCACATGACCTGTTCCTCAGTCAGAATCCTTGCAATGTCATACGGACCGTGACATTCGATTGCCAGCTGGAAGATACGCCGGACAACAGCGGCAGCCTCGTCATCGATCAGCCAATGGTTCTTGTTATCAGGATCTTTTCGATAACCGTACACGCAAAGGTTATTGGTAGGCAGACCGGCTTTGCCTTTCTGGCGATAACAGGCACGCATCTTTTTCGACTGATCGCGCACATACATGTCGTTCAAAACATTCATGAATGGCGCAAACTCGCTGCTGACCGGATTGATGGTGTCCACGCCGTTACTGACAGCAATGAAGCGGACACCCTTGCGCCGGAAATACACTTCCGTGTAAAAGCCGGTCTCAATGTAATTACGCCCGACGCGGCTCAGGTCTTTGGCGATAACAACCTTGACCTTGCCTGCGTCGATGTCAGCCATGAGCTGTTTCCAGCCCGGACGATTGAAGTCTTTGCCGGAATAGCCATCGTCCGTGTAGTGCTGACAGTTGGTGAAGCCGTGCTCACCGGCGTAGTTCAGCAGGTATGACTTCTGATTGGTAATGGAGTTGGATTCGCCTTGCAGCTCGTCATCGCGTGACAATCGCTCATACAGGGCGGTGACGGTCGCGTCCGCAAGGACATTGGGGGTAGTGATTTGATTCATCTGAATCCTCCTTTTATGGGAAAGATTATTTCTCCCTCTACATGTAGGACAAAACGGACTTAATTTCGGAACTGTTTTTGGAAAAAGTTTTTGAAATCGTGAGATTTTTTTAAATCTTCCTGTATAATAGTTCCGGAGAGGAGGTGCGCGAATGAATCCGGAAGATGATTGGGATGAAAATGACGTGGAGACCGATGAGGAAGAAAGCGAATCCAATCCGGAGGGCATTCGCAGCGTTCCTCTGTATGATGACGATGGCAATGAGATCCCGGAGGATGAATTGCCCTGGAATGCTGCTCCTGATGAGGTTGATCCGAACGACGCCTCCGAAGACTGGCAGTATGATGATGCAGACCTCGAAGACGATGCGCCGGTGCAGAATCCGGAAAAAACCAAAGCAACAATCGCAGATGATCGCCCAGCCGCCGAACGCCGGAAGCGTGTTGCCCAAAGTGTGCGTGAGGAAGCACTGCGCCGCTTGGAACTATCCGCTCGTACAACATCCGATTATCAGGCGGTCGTATCCTGGTATGACCGGGAAGAACAAAGCCGGATGCGGAAGGAGCGCCGATACGAAAGCCTCCGTGGTGACACGCCTCTGGAATATGACGCGCTGCCAGATGGTGATGTGCTGCCCAGCAGCATGAGCCAGCCGATCTTCAAACAGATCTGCCGCGGCGAGTTCGATGACTTTCTTGCCAACTGCCTGTTTGAAATGCACGATCTGACAGACAAGGATCATCTGCGTGAGATCGTGATGAACCTCAAGCTGGATCATAAGGAGATCGTATACTTCCTGGGTATCCGTTTGTATCCCACAAAGAAGCTGGCAGCCTTGCGTGGGCAAAGCGAACGGAATATCCGCAAAGTCCGTGATACTGTCCGGCGGCGAATCCATCGCCAGCTATATGAAGCCTTATCAAAGCAAATGCTGAGGCGGTATGTGCCCACACACCAGGAACAAACATTTATGAAGAAATACAACCCAGCAACAAAGGAGGATGCTGCCTGTGAAAATGACGAATCCATTTGAACACACCAGCGCACACTGGGCCAGATACTCCGATTATGAATGGCGCAAGGCACATGACGGAAATGTCTATCTGATGCCGGTCTCCGGCGCAAAGCCAGTGGTTTACGATCCGATTCCTGTTGCCGGTGACTTGGTGGTTGATGCGATCAACATCGGGCTGATGCTTTTTCACAAAGCTGCTGATACAGAAATCAGGAATGCCATGCTGGCTTTTGCAAGACAGTATGGTCTGCTCGGCCTGATGACAGCGCTCCCCACAACCCCCAGATTCATAGAATATGAAAAGGTATATCTGCTGAAGAGCCAGTTCATCCGCCAGGAAAGCATGGATACAGGCCAGTATTTGAAGCTGTTCTTTCCATATAAAATGCCTGATCTCCGCAAACAGGGAGTCGAGTCTTTGTGGAATGTTCCTGGTGAGGATCGGATGCAGGCTGTGCTTGCTATGACATTCCGTAATGATCCGCAAGCAATGGCCATGTCATTCATGAAGGATTATGGCGAGCGGTACGATTGGCTGAAAGAGAGCTTCCGTGATTGGGCGTTCACCTTTGTATCATCTTTCATGTATTACCATGACAAGGAGATTATGGACAGAAACACGCTGGAGTTGTATAAGCAGGGATTGTCCTGCTTTGAGGGCAATGCGCCGTCCTATCATCTGGAACTACGCGACCATACTGTCATGGTATGGGATTTCCATTCGCTGATGATGGCCATCAAGTTCCTGTTCTCCATGAAGCTGACCGATCCGGATCATCCGATGAAAATGTGCGAGCATTGTCAGAAGGCGTTTATTGCCAAGCGTGCAGATATGCGTTTCTGCTCCGAAACTTGCCGCAGCAAGCATGGAAAGGACTAATACTGTCGTCAGGAACAGATGAAATCCAGCAAAGCAATTGTGATGTCTGTCAATTTGTCCAGCAACCACTCTCCGATATGGGGTGCCAGGGCAAAGAAGATTCCGATGCCTACCGTCTGCGCCAGAATTGCTGTCTGCTCATGCATAATCCATCCGGCTATGCTGCCGAACAGGAACAGACTGGCCAGCAGATTGGTAACAAAAGCTGATAGACCCAGCACGATGGCCCCGGCAAAATGAAGGATCATCAGGGCAGGGACAAGAGCGACAGCAACTACTTTGAATGGCAGTTTGATAAACTTCACAATCATGTGCATCCTCCGTGTCACGCTTTAGAACTCCATTTTCGAGCAAGTCGATGAATATATCGTCCAAGGTAAAATGGTGTCCGGAAACCCTTGAAAATACTATGTTTTCAGAGGTCTAAAGCGTTACATATCTCGTCATTTTCTCTGTGCGTTTTTCCGACACCCCATGCCAAGCAGATGCTGGTATCTGCCTGGCACGGGATTTGTCCATTATGAGTAAATCAACTCATCCAGCAGAATCTCCTCGATCCGATGATGGATGCTGTTCAGGCGTCGTACCCATTCCAACTGATCGGTCATTTTTAGGGCTTCGGTCACGCCCTCGGCTTCCTTCATCTGGGGGATCAGCAGATCCAGCCGGGCATGGCAAGTGTCGTCAATCTCATGCAGGTGTGCCATGAGTTTTCCTGAAAGTAACAGTTGGTTGAACAAGCTCTCTCGGTACTTCTTGAGGTAATCGAGCCGCATCTGACCGTATTTGCCGATCGGCTTCTGTTCTTCCTCTGTCAGACCAAGATCAGGCAGTAGGTAGTCTCCACAACGAATGAACTTGAGTTCCAAGGGGTATCCTCGCTTTCCGCTGCAAAAGAAAAAGCAGCTATGATCTTGAAGGTTTTCCCTTCAAGCCATAACTGCTTGATTTGCAACGGTTTTGAGCCGTTTTGTGGCGGGAAGGTGAAACCTTCCCCTAAATATTAACTTGTGACCATATACATCTAAAGTAAATGCGACAGTCGCATGCCCCATTGCTTCGGAAAGCGTTTTGGGGTCAACGTGACTCTCCATCGACAACGTAGCGTAGGTATGGCGTACATCATGGAAACGCCCCTCCGGTCGGCCCATATCCTTGACAATGTCCTTGAAATGGACATACAGCGTCTTGAACCGTACGAACATACCGTTTGCGCGGGTGAAGATCATGTTATACTCGTTATGCCAACTACTTCCGGCGCGCAGGCGCATCTCATTCTGTTTGCGTCTGGCTTCATGGAGGACGGTCAAGGCTGTAGTACTCAGGGTAATGCTGCGCTCTTTCCCGTTTTTCAACGGGGTATACATCATCTTGCCTTTATCAGGACCGGAGGCAATTCGGACGAACTGACGGTACATGCGTCAAATGATTCGAGTGTTCTGCCGCTTGACTGTAACGCTTCCATGATTTCTGTTTTGTTGAAATCAAATACCTGAGAGATGTAATAGAGATCTACGACATCTTTGATCCTGCGAAAAACTTTATCCGTTGATACTGCTGATAACTTGTCGGCCAGCATCTGAGTGGGAGAAATCCCACGGAAGTGGAATCCTTCCACAACATAAAGCTTTGTCGGCATCGGAGGACGATTCACATCAATATCCATGGTAAACAGGATGTTTCCCGAATCTCGATCCATAAGCTCAAAACCCGCGGAACGTCCTTCTCCATACATCCTGTACAATCTTACCGAAAGATCATATTCCATTCTGTCGATTGCTTTCTGCAGGGATCCAACCATTTGATCTGCGGACGGCAGTTCAGCAGAATTCCAGTTCCCGTCAATATCGACTGTATGACGGGTATCACTGTCATAACCCGCCTCGAGCAGACAAGCCTTTAATACCATGGAACCTTTGAAGCTGATCGGAATGCCGCTTTCGTAAATCGCTTTCATTACAGTATACATGAGTTTTTCTTCTGCTGATATTTTCATGCTTCCATCACCTCAATGACTGTAATAATTGATTGCTTCTTCCGCAAGCTTCTCGAAGCGTGCCTGGTATTCAGGAGCGACATATATTCCGTTCAGGCTGTCTCCGTTTTCATAATAATACCGGCTGATTGCTTCTGTGATTCCCTGCATATCCAGTAACGATTCGTTTGCCAGAGCATCGGTGATCGTTCTGTTGAAATCTGTATAGGAAAGGCCGTTCCTTTCCTGCACATTCATCGGACTGATATAGTTGCCCAACACAACAACGCCGTTATACTGAGCAGCGGAATCACTGCCGTAAATCCAGATGAGATATTCATCACTTCGCCCACCAAAACGGTTCTGACACATCAATGCTTCATCCAACGCGAAAACGACCGGTTCTCCAATGCAATCTCGAACAGCCTTAAGCCATGATGAGGCACCGATATAGTCACTGCGTCTTGGCAGATCCTTCTTTTGCGGGTTGTACTTTGGCAATACCGCAGTCTTTCTGTTGAGAAGATCTGTTTGAACGCGATCTTCCAACAGCTTCAAAATATATTCAGGGGGCTTGCGGATCTCTGACTCCCAGTTCTGAACAGTCCGGAAAGGAATGCCATAACGCGCAGCAAACTCTGTTTGTGTGATTCCTAACCGTGTTCTGAGTTCACGAATGTTCACAACGATCACCTCACAGCAATGATACACCCAATGGGTGTATGCGTCAAGAATTACTATCATCATCGAATATTCTCCTTCGTGTTGTGCTTTTCCCTCTTGCGTGGGGTATGCTCTTTCAGGATCCGATTGATCTCATCGATACCAAGGATCTTCTCCAACCGTTCAAAGCGGTTCGCTTTTTCGACAACTTTCTTCGCTTCGTTCGTTCTATCCGTCAGGATCCTGTTATCACGTGTCAGCTTTTCGTTTTTTGTTTGCTCTTTCTGATAAAGAATAAACAGATTCTTCAGCTTCCTGAACAGCATATTGATAACGCTAATTCCCCGTTCATGGACCCTTTTGGGCATCTCACCGATACTGGGCTTAGGGAACAGTGATTCCGGATCGTCAAGTGATCTCACAAAATCGAGTGTGTTCTGCGCGGCTTTTTCAGTGATCCGCCATGATTATGGAAGTACGCGGAATTGACATCGAACACCATTTCCCCAAACAGATTTGCGTCTTTCTTGAGACCGCGGGTTGAGATGAGCCCTTCCTGTTCCATTTGAGAAAACATTTCCATATACCCGGCGGTCGGCTCCTTGAAATGGATGTTCATACCGCTTCTTTCCAGGATGATATCCGGATTCAGGTAGCTTTCATTTTTCCGTTCATTATGCATTGTTTCTTATGTCTGTGTGATTTGCAACATGTTTACATGCTTTCTGTGATAGAACGTAACCATTCGTACAAAATATGCAATACTTTGTTTTTTAGAAAGAAAACTTTTTTTAACTCATGGCTCTTTTGGCCTCTCCAAAACGTATAATAAGTGAAGATCTTCAAACGGAGGTTCCCTAATGAACAAGATTGCCTTTGAGGAGCTGTATATGCAGCAGCTCCCAGGATTGTTCCGGCTGGCACAAAGCATTCTGCGGCAACCCGCAGATGCTGAAGATGCTGTTCAGCAGGCTGTTCTGCAGGCGTGGCAGCAGATTGATACAATCCGGTACGGCAAAGAAAAAGCATACCTGGCCAGGATTGTCATCAATGAGTGCCATAACATCCAACGCCTGCGGCAGCGTACCGTCCCTGTAACAGTATTCCCGGAACGGATAGAACCCGAAACGAAGATCATGGAACTGCGGGATGCAGTGGAAAGACTTCCCGAAAAACTACGGCTCCCGTTTCTGCTGGTTCACATGGAAGGATACAGTTCGCAGGAAGCAGCCTCCGTTATCGGCATAACGTTGTTTGCTCTGAAGTCGCGACTGAAACGGGCAAAGAAAAGTTTACGGATTGAACTCAGAGAGGAGGGAGAATCGTGATGCAGTATACTCAAAGTGAATTGCAGAAAATGTATATGGAACCTTCAGAGGAACTGAAGGATCGCATTCACCAGGAAATATCCTCCCTCCCGATCAAGGAACAGGAGGAAAAAATTGTGAAGAAGAAACTGTCTTTTAGCTTTGTCAGCGTAATTGCTATTCTTCTTGTACTTGTTGCGGTGGCATATGCTGCAACGGAAGTATACCATCGGATCCGCATTAACTGGAAAGGCGAAACGGTCGAGGAGACCGAAGTGCCAATTGGGCCAGAAGCTACAGTAGTTCCGCCACCGGATGCACAGATGTTGAGCGATGAAGATCTTGACTGGATGGCAGATGAACTGCTCCGGAGTGCTGTCGCGGAAGATGAATATGGAGTGGTTTCCTATGAGATTCCTGGAGGCACGGTAGGCAGAATCAGCCCGGTAATAAAATCATTCGGCTCATGGGATGAATTCCGGGAGTATATGAATCATTCGTCTGAGCTTACCCTGCCCGCCTGGATCCCGGATGGATACGGCTTTCAGGAGGCCCAGGTAATGATTTCCTGCAAAGCAGACGGGGAATACAAGCTGATCGAAGAACGTCAGAAAGGCGCGATTACACTGAAACGGTATAGAATTGACGATTCCGATTCAGTGGTTGAATGGTATGTCATCGTCTTTAGAGAATCCGGAGAGAACAATCATTACCTTATTGCGGGTTCATCGCTGGACGATCCGGATGCTGATGGACGAACCTTTGAACTGACTGATGGGCAAAGTGCCTCTGTAATGACCATCCCGGGGATGGATAATGCTCTTGCGATAGTTGATTCCAATGATCCGATATATAACAGGCTTGCTATGATCAGAAGACTGGACCGTCCCGTTGAATACAAAATGGGGCCGGTGTATGATGACCAGCACACGCCAGCTGAATCCACCGTATCCACTTATGAGAGCATCGATGTTTCTTCGCCTTGGCTGGACATTGAGACTTTACAGAAGATGTTTACTCCCGAATGATTGGCTAAAGCGAGCTTCCTGCATTTGACTCCATTTTTCGGCTGTGGTACAACCATGGCCGAAAACTTTTTTGTGATTTTTTCTTTGTTTTTTTGTATGTTGTATTTTTATCAAAATACTCCGTCAATATAGGTGAAAGGAGGGAAGCAATGACATGAATACGGTATCGGGCCCGGACCGTAACGTGGATGTCGAGATTACCCGCATGGTAGAAATGTATCAGCTTTCATTGCTTCGGTTGAGTTTCGCCTATTTGCATGATAAATCCCTGGCAGAAGATGCTGTGCAGGAAACATTCCTGAAAGCCTACCGGAATTATGACTCTTTCCGCGGCGAATCCAGCGAAAAGACCTGGCTCTCGCGCATTGCCATCAACTGCTGCCGGGATATATATCGAACCGGTTGGTTCAGACATATAGACCGAGCTGTGTCACTGGATATGCTCCCGGAACAGATTCAGGAGGCATCTGACGATGATAATACATTAACCATCGAAGTGATGAAGCTCCCCATTCGCCTGCGGGAAGTGATCCTGCTGTACTACTTTGAAGATATGATAACCAATGAGATTGCGGAAACCATGCATATTACGCAGCAAGCTGTGTCAAGCAGACTGAAACGCGCACGTGACAGGCTCCGCAAAACGCTGGGTGACTATGAAGGGAGCGAGTGGAATGGATAACAAGAAGAAGGTTCAGGATTCGTTGAATCGTTCTCTTTCCGGCTTAAGTGAAAACCCGTATCTCGCCCAGCGGGTGATCGCACAAGCGAAAGGAGAAACAAAAGTGAAAAGAAAGTCTATCGGTGCCGTAACGCTGGCCATCGTGCTGGCGCTGGCTATGATGGGAACGGCGTATGCTCTGTTTTCTTCCAGGGTGGCGGAACTCTTCGGCATACAATACGGCAAGGAAATGGGGGACTGGCTCCAGGGCGGCAAGGTGGCTCAGGTCGGCGAAACCGTGACAGTTGGAGATTTGAGTATAACGCTGGATGAAGTAGTATATCGCAGTCGCGGCTTGTATGGTGTAGGTACAATACGTGCAGCCGATCCGAAGGATGTGCTGCTGCCGGATGCCATTGCCGAAGACAGTGAATACTTCTTTAGTCTGAATGACGACGAGAACGAACAGGCTGCACTAGCGCACAAGCTGGCGGAACAGGCCAAAGCAAATGGCGGCTGCCTGATGACAGTATGCGTGCAGCCGGAGCAGGTCAGTGTGGATGGCGGCACGATGCTGAACGTAAACTGTTTCGGATATTATGATCAATGGAATGAGGATGGCAGTCTGACCTTTTCCTTTGAAATGGAAGATGGTCAGATCCTGGAGGATGGAACGGCTTATCAGATGCTTATGGGCATCTGTGTGTTTCAGGTCGATCAGAACGGTGAGCTGATGCAGGAGACGCAAAAGAGAGATAACTGGAGTGTGGCTTTCGAGCCGATTGTTATGGTGGAAACTGTTGTATCTGATCCTGCGATACCTGATACAGCCGCTGTCGGTGACTATGTGCTGATTGTTCCGGAAGCGTATACCGAAAACGGAACCATTCCCGTGTATCGTGCGACAGAAGCCGCGCTGAGCAAGCAGGTGGATCCTTCCTGGTTCGATCAGAGCGGTATTGCTGAGAAGCGTTCTGCGGGCAACTTTGTTTTTGCCGACCATGCCACTTTGCACTATTCTGATGATTATCTGTACTATGAGCAGCTCACGGACGAAATGTATGACTATGCCACGCTGCAGCGCACATTTGATCCGAATGCGGAGCCTGATCTGCTGCCGATTCCCGATCTGTCCTATTTTGTGATGACGATGGCAGAGGGTGTCCATAACAACTATCCGTATGGCGAAGGTGTTCAGTTCGAGAAAGATCAGCTGACTTACCTTTCTCTGGCGGAAGTCCAGCGGATTGCTGATGATATGATCGACAAGCTGGGGCTGCATGGCTATGCGTGCAGTTGTGCTCTGGACATGAGTGCCGAACGCATCCGTACACTTGGCGAGAAGTACAATCAGTTCTGGTATGAGAGCGGGACGGCAACGAATAATAGTCCCCGTATGGATTACCGCAATGCTTCCGCTGATGATGAGGGCTATTATCTGATTTATGCGCTGAATGGTATGCATGACGCAGAGGATGGTCAGCAACAGATTGCGATGTACATTGATCGCGGCGGCATCGCCTATATGTCGATTCACAATTCCTTCACCATGGGGGATATGCTGTATACGCCTGATTCATTGCTCTCCCCCGATGAGGCTGTTGCCACGCTGACTGCGGAAGCAGCTGCCGCTCATTATGGCAAGCCTCTGCTGTCTGTTCACAAGGTATCCCTGGTGTACCGCGCTGTACGTGCGGATGACAAGGCGGAAGGCATGGTGTTCTCACCTGTTTGGTATATTGAATACAAGGATGCCGAGAACGCTGCAAACGAGCATGATTTCTCCTGGGGCGAAATCAACGCTGTGAACGGGAAACTGACCAACGCGAGCTTCAGATAAGGTGATCCGGGCTGGGAGGGAGACTTCCCGGCCTTTTCAGCATTCTGTATTACCTTATGTGCTGATAATCTATCCGCCGTATGATATGTTATAAGCAAGGACCCTAAAGTTTATTTTCATTATTTTCATTATTTTCATTAGGTCCAGTTTTTTCCGAAAAATGCAAGAATCCCGGTTCAGCATCGTCTGTATAAGTGAAGGAGGTGGTTGCCGGATGAATGCAGAGTTGGGCCCGCACTGCATAACGGAAGAATCGTTCGAACAGCTGGTCCTGGACTACCAGATGCCGCTGAAACGGCTGTGTTATATGTACCTGCACGATATGGCGCTGGCCGAGGATGCGTACAGGAAACCTTCCTGAAGGTATACCGGAGCCTGCCCCTCCCGAAGATGGATGACACCAGCGGGCTGAAGCTGGTACCCGTCTACACGAAAAGCGGTGCCCATCCGGATGAGGCAATCTCGATTATTCCCGTCCCCTGAACCACACAAAATCCGGGACACTGCCCGAGCGGCAGCGTCCTTTTTTTGTTACCCCTGTTTTTCTGCTTTGACAATTCCGTGAAAAAGGTCACTTTTCAAGGTAAGTTCCGGTTTTTGTGCAGTAAGTTCCGGAAGTCACTGACGCCATGGCATTCTTTTCACAGAAATGAATACATTGCTCAGGAGGCAGCTGCGGCTACCTCTTGCTTTTTCCCGAAATACAAGGCCATTGTGCCAGCAGAGGATCATTCAGAGCTGACATTGGCTGTCATCAATTTGCCGCGGAAATATCGTGAAGCTATTATGCTGTACTATTATCAGGATATGGACACGGCAGAAATCGGGATCGCACTGGGCATAGCGCAGTCTTCCGTCTCAAACCGATTACGAAAAGGCAGAGAACTGCTGCGCATAGCGATGGAAGGGAGGAAGCAGAATGCGTGATGAACTAAATCGAAAAGAATTCCATGAGGCAATCGATACGACACTTTCAGGATTGCAGGCGGATCCTTGGTTGGCGCAGCGTGTTGTGAACCGAGAAAGATGGAAAAAAGCATATATGAAACCAAGGCCTTTTGTTGTGGTTGTATTACTCGCTATTCTACTGGCAATTGCGGTTACAGCGTTTGCGTTAATCTATTCTTTTGTTCAAAAGGCTTCTGAAATTCAACAAAGCTCCGGTCCGCTGGAACGGTGGTCAATAGAAGAGAAGCAATCGGTGATTGATGCTATGGTAGCCGATACAAAAAAATTGACAGAGAACCCCTGTCTCCTTTGTCACCCAGCTCCAAAGGCATGTCCAAGTCACAGTGAAGGATACGGGTATCGGCATTCCGGCGGATGAGCAACTGCGTATCTTCGAGCGATTCTATCGCGTGGACAAGAGTCGCAGCCGCGCCATGGGCGGTACGGGTCTGGGGCTGTCCATCGTGAAGCACGGCGCGCAGCTGCATCACACCAACATCGACCTGCATAGCGAGCCGGGCACAGGCACATCCATCACCATCATTTTCTGATCCATGGGGCGCTTCGAGCATGAGGCGCTCTTTTTCTGTGCTTTTTCCCAACTTTACGAACATTTAACGCAAACGTGGTTTTGGATTTTACATTCATCTGTTTGAATGGTATCGAGGTGAAACCCATGCGTACATTGTGGAAGTTCAGCGGCCTGCTGGTAGAGCCGACCAACAAAGAACGCCGCCATTGGTGCTTTCGGTTAATGAATTGCTTTGCTGCCGGGTTCATTGGGTTGATCGTATGGCTGATCGTTCGGCTGTTTGCGCTGAACTCGGTGGACTGGCTCATCTGCTTTGTAGGCTATCCGGTAATGTTTCACGGCCTGCTGGGCAGCAGCATCTACCTGATGAATGTGGACGATGATTCGGAGGAATGACCATGGATCTGTTCAATATGCTGACCCTTGTGGGCGGCCTCTCCTTGTTCCTGTTCGGCATGAACCTGATGGGTGAGGCGTTGGAAAAACGTGCAGGCGGCAGCCTCAAAACGCTGCTTGGCAAGCTGACCACAGGCAAATGGGTCGGCCTGCTCACCGGCCTTGGTGTGACAGCGATTATCCAATCGTCCTCGGCCACGACGGTCATGGTCGTCGGCTTTGTCAACTCCGGGCTGATGACGCTGACCCAGGCGATCAATGTCATCATGGGCGCCAACATCGGCACCACCGTCACGGCCTGGATCCTGAGCCTCAGCGGCCTGGAGAGCAGTAACCTGTTTGTTCGTCTGCTCAAGCCCAGCTCCTTCACACCGCTGCTGGCCTTGGTGGGCGTCATCTTCTACATGACCGCCAGGAACAGCAAGCGCAAGGATACCGGCACCATCCTACTGGGCTTTGCTACGCTGATGTTCGGCATGGAGACCATGAGCGGCGCGGTGGCTGGGCTGAAAAACGTGCCTGCCTTTGCCAACATCCTGGTCATGTTCCGGCATCCGGTGCTGGGCGTGGCGGCAGGCGCGCTGCTGACAGCCATCATTCAATCCTCGTCCGCGTCGGTGGGTATTTTGCAGGCGCTGTCCTCGACAGGCCAAGTGACAGTAGGTGCGGCCATCCCGATCATCATGGGCCAGAATATCGGCACCTGTGTCACGGCGCTGCTGTCCTCGGTGGGTGCTAACCGCAATGCAAGGCGCGCGGCCATCGTCCATCTGTGCTTCAATGTCATCGGCACACTCGTTTGGCTTACGGTGTTCTGTCTGGCGGACGGCCTGTTCCAATTTGCTTTTACAGCACTTCCTGCCAATCAGATGAGCATTGCCGTTATTCATTCTGTGTTCAATGTGCTGTGTACACTGCTGATGCTGCCGCTGACCCGTGCACTGGAAAAGCTGGCCTACATCATCGTGCCGGAGACTGCCGCCGCCGGTACCGCCACGCAGCTGGACGAGCGCCTCATGTCATCGCCCGCTATCGCCATCACTCGCTGTCGTGCGGTGGTTGGTGAGCTGGCAGAAACAGCCATCAAGGCCATTGTGGAGGCACTCCCGCTGCCGCACAAGCTGGATGAAGCAGCCGCCGAGGAGGTACGCACCCTCGAAGACGCCTCCGACAAATATGAGGACATGCTGGGCAACTACCTGGTGAAGCTGTCCAGCCACCCGATGAACGAGGAGGACAGCAACCTTTCCGCCGAGCTGCTGTGCATGATCTCCGACTTTGAGCGCATCTCCGACCATGCGGTGTCAATTGTCGTCTCTGCCGAGGAGATCGACGCCAAGCAGATCCATTTCTCCGACGAAGCAAAGGCCGAGATGCAGGTGATCGAGGATGCCGTGCGCGAGATCGTCGGGCTGACCCGCAAGGCGTTCCTGGAAAATGATGTGACATCTGCCGCCCGGGTAGAGCCGTTGGAGGAGGTCATCTGCATGCTGAAGGACCAGCTGCGCACCCGCCATGTGCTGCGCCTGCAAGGCGGCAGCTGCTCCATTGAGGCAGGCTTTGTGCTGACCGATCTGCTCACCGACATGGAGCGTGTGGCGGCGCATTGCTCCAATATCGCGGGCCGCATCATGGAGCAGGGCCAGTCGCGCCTGGATCTGCACGAATACCTGGGCGACGTTCGTGCGCAGAATCCGCTATATGCCTCGCTGGTGAAGGCGTATGAGCACCAGTATTCGCTGATGAACATTGGGTAAATATTACAGCTGCCTGATTTTCGGGCAGCTGTTCTTGACTTTATGTATATGAAAAATGCTCACGCAGCGTAAAGCCGGTGAGCAGGTGATCTTTCCGTCCGTGTGAAACCACGGGCGTTTTCTTATTCCAGTTTTCCGTTCTTCGATCTTCTGCCGGTGATGGCGTATTCCGCCCATTCGGCCACATTCGTCGCATGGTCGCCGATGCGCTCCAGATACTTTGCCACCATCAGCATGTCCAGCCAGATAGCGCCATTGGCGGCATCCTTTGCGATGGCCGAGATCAGTTCGCCCTTGATGCGGTCAAATAGATCGTCCACCACATCGTCATAGGCGATGATCTCCCGCGCCAGACCCAGGTCACGCTGCACAAAGGCGGTGATGCTGTCATTCACCATCCTCCAAATTCATTATGATGATTGAACTGAACTCGACTGCTTCTGCCTGACCAAATACCATTATCAGTACCATTAACCAGGTGGTATGCGATGGGAAACAAAGTGATATTTTGTCATTATACGGTACATGTTCTAGACCGAATAGTACATGAAGGGACACCATGGGAAACGATTGACGCGCTTCGAATCCGCTATGCTCCACAAAAAAAACCACTCCGTAAGGAGTGGCTTTGTGGGGCATAGCGGATTCGGACCGCTGGCCCCCACACTGCCAGTGTGGTGCGCTACCAGCTGCGCTAATGCCCCGCGAACAAGGGAGAGTATATCATGAAAAAATGAGTTTGTAAAGGACTTTTTTTCGGAATACTCTCCCAACGTGATTATTGTTTCAGAATACTGTCAATAATGCCTTCAAAATCGGCGAATGCGGGATCGAGACGGTCACGGTTGTACTGCAGGAAAAGATTGCCTTTCATCAGTGAAAAGTCGGTTTCCACTTCGGATGGATCCTTTCCGTACAGATGTACGTCGCAATAATCGAGGATCATTTTCATGTCGGACGGCAGGATCGCGTGCCCGTCCAGATGAATGATCATATTATTCTGATCACTGCAGCCAAGAAGGTCCCAGACCGGCTGGGAGCCGACATACGCCAGACACTGGCCTTCGGTATTGTTCCAGCCTTCCGAGGTGATGCCCGTGACAATGATCAAATGACGGTCGGGGGCGGCAGCCAGGGCGCAAAGCATATGCTGATCGACCGGGATAGAAGCCGCGTCCGGGAACCGGCGGAAATTTTCACAGAACCAGTATCCTTCGCCGCCCTGCAGATTGGAGAGCGGTTCGTTGATGGAATCATTGATCCAGCTGTTGTTTCCGCCGAGAGAGGAAAGATCATATTCCTTTCCGTGATTATCGGTCCGGTAGACGGCAATCCCGCCGGCACCGGAACAGGAAGGAACTGTGACACGGATCCGGGCATCATACGCGCCGGCGACGGCGACACTCTTTCCATACCGTGATACTCCGCCTACGATGCAGTTTTCAGGAACAATTCCAAGCGCTTCACCGGCACCGTTTTCGAGGGCGTCGATCACTTTGGAAGTACCCCAGGCTGTCAGAACGCCCGGGAAATCTCCTGATGTTTTGTCAAAAGGATAGAGTTTGTAAAACGCGCCTGTGTGCTGCTCGTTATCTGACGCGACAAGCGTCGGAATGTAGGAAATGCCCGCATATCCGCGGGTTGCAGCGTATTTGCAGTTTTCTGAAATGAATACACTCTGTCCCCAGGCAAATCCGTATTCCAGATAGCAGGGCCATCCTTCCGCGGGAGCGGACCCTTCCGGGAGATTGACGATCACACTGAAGGTAGTGACCGCTTCTCCGGAAGCAACATGGATGATGAGTTTTTTTGCCGGCAGCGTTTCGTGCGGTCTGATCTCCCAGGTGACGGTTTCTTTTGCCGGATCCGGCATTTTTCCGTACATCCAGTGGGAATACTGATCCAGAAGCTCATCGCGGCGAACAAGCCAATCTTCCGCGGTGAGGACCGGTGTACCGTTTTCGAGCGTCAACAGGGAGGGCAGTCCCGTGAGCTTCGGAAGATCTTTCGGATTCCAGTAATCATCAGCCCGGACGGATACACAGACTGATACCAGAACAGTCAGGGTCAGAATGAGATACAAAAAATGTCGAAACAAGAAAATCACTCCATGTCGGATAAATTTGCCATGCTGTACGGACAATTATAGCAAATTTCGGAATGATTGCCAATACTGACGGGAGGGATGGGACAAAACGACTAAAGTAGTGTATAATAGAAAAAAACAACTTGATCAGAGAGGTTGAATCACAATGACACTTGAACAGGCGGTTTCCCGTTTGAATGAAACACAGAACGCTTTATACGCACTGAACCATGCCATGAGCATTTTGTATGTGGATGGCGATACCGCCGCACCCAGAGAGTCATATAAGGGCCGTGGAATGGCCATGGGTTATCTGAGCGAACTGCTTTACCGGCAAACGGTCAATGATGAGACCGGCGAGGTGCTGCAGACAATCCTGGACAACCGAGATCAATGCGATGCCCTGACCGTCCGTCAGGCGGAACTGATCAAGGAAGAGTATGACAATATGCATGTCATGCCCATGGAAGAATTTGTTGCCTTTGAACAGCTGACCAATGAAGCTGTGGCCGTCTGGCATGAGGCGAAGGAAAAGAGCGACTATGCGCTGTTTGCCCCGTATCTTGAAAAAATGATTGACTACGAGCGCAGATATGCCGCCCGAAAGAATCCCGACAAGGCACCTTATGATGTGCTGCTGGATCAGTATGAAAAAGGGATCTCCATGGCTCAGCTGGATCCGTTCTTTAAAACGCTGCGGGATGAACTGAGCCCTGTCATCAAAGAAATCAGCCTGTGCAAACAGCCCGACTATCCATTTATGAAGGCTCTTTATCCGGCTGAGCAGCAGAAAAAATTCTCCCTGAAGCTGATGGAAATGGAAGGAATCGATCCAAACCGCTGTACCATCGGCGAAACAGAACATCCCTTTACGGATTCCATGAACAAGTGGGATGTACGGATCACAACACACTATCATGAGGATAACGTGTTTTCCAGTATGTTCAGCGTGATCCATGAAGGCGGGCATGCCCTGTATGAGCTGGGAGTCGATGATGAATACCAGTTTACAGCCATCAACGGCGGAGCCACCATGGGACTGCATGAAAGCCAGAGCCGGTTCTATGAGAATCTGATCTGCCGCAGCCGTCCCTTCTGCGGAGCATTGCTGCCTGTCATGAAGGATATCTGGTCGGAACAGATGAAGGACGTGACGACGGACCAACTGTACGCGGCAATCAACGCGGCAGGTCCGTCCCTGATCCGTACGGAAGCTGATGAACTGACTTACCCGCTTCATGTCATGATCCGTTATGAAATCGAAAAGCTGATGATCTCCGGAGAGGCAAAAGTCAGCGAACTGCCGGAAATCTGGAATCAGATGTATAAAAAGTATCTTGACGTGGATGTGCCGAATGACCGTGAGGGGATCCTTCAGGACAGCCACTGGTCCGGTGCTTCTTTTGGATATTTTCCGAGCTATGCGCTGGGCAGCGCTTATGGCGTGCAGATGCTGAGAAAGATGGAGAAGGATATTGATGTATGGGGAATCGCAGGAACGGGCGATCTCCGTCTGATTACAGCATGGCTCGGTGACAGGATCCATAAGTACGGCAAATTCCTGAAGCCGCAGGAACTTCTGCTGAACGCCATGGGTGAGCCACTGGATGCTCATGTCTATACCGACTATCTGGTGAAAAAATACAGCGATCTTTATCATCTTGGATGAACAGGAGAACAGATTTATGAAATGCAGCCGCTGCGGACAGGACATCGGAACAGAAGGAGCATCTTTCTGCCCCTTCTGCGGAAATGAACTGCAAAGGACGATATCGGACAGCAAAGTAACGGAATGGCTTCAGAAGATCAGCAACACAACGAGCATTCCGGAACGGAAGAAGATCATCGAAAAGGCCATGAAGGAATGCCCGGATCAGCCGGAACTTGAATGGGAATATCTTTTCATCGGGCATGAAAAGAAACAGAAGCGGATGCGGGTGGACTTTTCCGTCATCAAGAGTTATCTGATGCATATCTGGCTGACTCCGAAGGAATTTGACCGTGAAATGACCGATATCATGCGCAAGGAGATCTTTGATGATCCGCAACTGATCCGCTGCCTGGATATGGCGGCAGACCGGGATAAGTGCATGAATGATTATCTGCACAGACTGTGCGCGGAATTTATCGAAGTCTTCCTGGACGGAAATACCAGCTACAACCGCAGTCTGTTCGGGCTCCGGCTGGATAACCGCAGAGAAAAATGGATGGCGGATCCCGCTGCGATCGTGATCCTGAATATCCGGGTGGACCCGGTCCTTACGGATGAACAGAAACAAATGCTGGTCCGACATTTCTACCAGGCATTTTCCGAAGCTACAGGCGGAAAAACTTCCTGGCTGGACGCGGCACTGAACGAAAAATAATAAATGGCGCGGATCGTTATGATCCGCGCCGTTCATGTTTCAGAGTTTTAACTTTTTGATCTTGAAATAGATCTGATAGGGTTCATATCCGACTTTGTTCAGACGGACAAAGGAAATGGCCGGGTCCTGATTCTCCGTTTTGAAGAAGGTCAGCCATTCACCCCACTGGCGCTCCGTATCCACACTGAGTTCATCCACCGGATCGCCTGACACGGTCAGAACGCGTTCCTGTCCGGTGATGCCGGCGAGGACATCCGGACCGTAACGGAAGGCACCAACGGTGGGATCATCGGGAAGCGGAATGAACTTCAGACCGATGGGAAGGTACAGTGTGATGACGTCCCCATCCTGCCAGATCCGGTCGATCTCACAAGCCCGGGAAGTATCATCAGTCTCGGTCAGCAGTGTGTCATCCAGCATGATCCGGGCTTTTCCGCTGATCCAGTCAGGCAGACAGAGATGCAGTGTCATGGGAGTATCGGATTCTCCGTGGAAGGTGATCCGGTACAGCCTGATTGCCGGCTTGTTGTCATAAATGGAAGTGATTTCGTTATAGGTCTGGGAAACGTTGTTTTCCGAGGATGTCATTTCAGTGCCGTTCAGCGGATCCTGACGGATGGTCAGGGACGATCCTTCACCGAGATCCACATCGGCGTTGACATACCGGGTCAGCCATATATCGCGGTCATCTCGGTAGCAGAGATAACGGTTCCAGGCGGCATTGGCCTGCACCATGGTCCCATGGCAGCAGAAGAAGGTATCGGTTTCTCCGGCCCAGTCCTTGGCAAGTCCGGCCTTCATGGGCAGGAAATATGTCAACAGTCCTGTATTCGCGCTGCCTTTGAAGGGAGTACCTTCCCAATAGGTCTGGGCCATGATGCCGTTATGCAGATTATATTCGATATAGTGCGCATAGGTGGGATCACCGGTGACCCGGAACAGGAAATCCGCAACACGGATCATGTTGTATACGGTGCAGTGTTCCTGATTCTTATCGCCCAGACGAGCCTTCAGTTTCTGCTTCGGAGTCCAGATCTCGCCCTGGGTCTGTCCGCCCGTGACAAAGCAGCCGCGGTCGGTCACCGCACATTTCCAGTAAGCTTTGACGATCTGAAGCCATTTTTCGTCTCCGGTGACTTCCCAGGCACGGGCACAGCCCATGATCTCCGGGATGGTCGTGTTGGCGTGCATATTGGTCAGAGGATCCTTACCGGCCAGCAGCGGCTCAAAAAGACGCGCCCGGTAGTAGCGTTCCAGCAGAGTACGGTATTTTTCCTTTCCCGTCATCTGCAGCAGATCGGCCCAGATCTCCAGCATACCGCCGGTTTCCACATCCAGGATATTATCAAATTTTTCCCGGGTATAGGAGCCGCTCCAGTCAAAGAACCAGTCCGCGAGACGATCGGCAATCTTCAGGGCTTTTTCATTGCCCATGAAACGGTATACATCCGTAAGCCCCATAAAGAGCTTATGGATCGTATACTGCGGTGCCCAGACCGCTTTGCCTTTTCCAATCCAGATCAGGTACTTCTCGGGAATGGAGCAGACCCACTGTCCGCCGTTATCTTCCTGACAGAGCTCGAGCTCGTCAATGATCGCGGCAGCTTTGGCTTTGATCTCTTCATCCCCGGAAGCATCATACCGCATGGCAGCGGCACTGAGCCAGTGGCCCAGAAAATGACCGCGAAGCTGGCAGCTCATATCTTCCCAACCGTCCAGCGCGTGCGGATCGTGACCGCGACCGGCATAGCGGCCGGCTTCCATCTGGAAATTCCGGAGAAGCTGACCATTTTCCAGCTTCATCAGATAAGCGCGGTTGACGCGTTCTCTGCGAAGCAATTCACCGTCATGAATACGGACATTACGACCGGAAATCTGTTTCATAGTACGCTACACTCCTTTGATGATGGTATTTTCTCACTGCTTCACGACAGCGGACACTCCCTCAGTCAGCGCAAGCGCTGACAGCTCCCCCAGAGGAGGAGCCGTAGTTAGTGGTCGCTTCGCGACAGCTGTTTCACTTCGCGGAGCTCCCCATGATCAAGTGGAGGCTTGGTTAACCACTCTTTAAACATTTTACACTGACGGGAATAAAAAAAGAAGGGAAATTCTTTTGGAAAAGGGTAAGTTTTTTCGGAAATGAGTAGCCGTGAGATAAAAATGATACGTATATCTATATGTACGGTCCGTCAGGGATACGAAATCAATTGAAAGGGAATGATCCTTATGATGAATACAAAAGAATTGAGAAAACTGATCCACGCTGCCGAAACTCCCCGGGAGATCCTGAATATTCTGCGTGACCACGGAATCGATCTGGATGCGGCGGATGCCAGGATCATTTTCTGGCTGACTCACCGGAAAGAGATCCGGACAAGCAGACCTATGATCTGCGAAGCCTGATCAATAAACGAAATAAACGACCTTCCGATCGGAAGGCCGTTTTTGTTACGTTGAATCAGATTACAGCAGGGAAGCGATGTCGGTGTTGACACCCTTCAGCAGGACTTTGGCGCCGGACTTGGCTTCGGAAGAATCGGCGTGAGCCAGCAGCCACTTGTTGGTGGCCCAGAGGATCTCATCTTCAGCATTCTTCACGGTGAATTCGGGCTTGCCCACATTGGTTCCCTTGGGCAGGACAACGATGACCTTGAAGCCCTGATCCTTCGCGGCATTGCAGGGAGCATAGTGCAGGGTGGTGGCGTACACTTCCACCAGAGTACCGGCGGGGCACTTGTAGGCAACGACTTTGTCGGTGTCCAGAACGCCATCCACCAGATCTTCACGCTTGGCCAGCAGCAGGATGAAATCCTTGGTGCCGACATTCAGTTCGCTGTCGCGATGGTATTCCAGGCAGTTCAGCTTGGTGTTGTGACCGTTGCACCAGCCGATCTGGATGGGCATGCCGCCGAAAGCGTTGACCGCCAGTTCCTTCGCGATGGGCAGAGCCATCAGTTCGGGCTGTTCCGGTACATAGTCGGTGCCATCGGGCAGGGGAGTGACCTTGTCCAGCGTGTCAAGAAGTTCCTTGACATCGTAGCCGGTCAGGATCTGACCGTAGTTCTGGAAGGACGGGTCTGTTACAGAAAGGATCTTCATGTGGGGTACCTCCTTATAGATTAAAAATTTTTAGTCAGGTCATAACGTTTATAGAAATCGTTGCGGTAATCCAGGAAACGGTCTTCCCGGATCGCCTCACGGATCTCTTCCATCATGTGGATCAGGAAACGGAGATTATGAATGGAGGCCAGACGCCCCGCGGTGATCTCGCCGGCCTTGAACAGATGGCGTACATAGGCGCGGGAGTAATGCGTACAGGCATAACAATCGCAGTACGGATCCATCGGACCGAAATCACGTGCATAGGGCGCGTTCTTGATCACGACGCGGCCGTCATGGGTGAAGATGGTGCCGTTTCGTGCAATACGGGTTGCCAGAACACAGTCGAACATATCGACTCCGCGGTAGACCGCTTCCACGAAACAGTCCGGGGTCCCGACGCCCATAAGATAGCGGGGTTTTTCTTCCGGCATATAGGGTCGGATCTCATCCAGCATTTCGTACATGACTGGTTTCGGTTCACCCACGCTGAGTCCGCCGATACCGTATCCGATGAAATCCATATCCCGGAGTGCCTTTGCGCTCTCGATCCGCAGGTCCTTATAGAAAGCCCCCTGAACAATACCGAACAGCGCCTGATCCTCACGAGTGTGATGATCCTTGCACCGCTGCGCCCAGCGATGGGTCCGTTCCATATTGAGCTTCGCGGTATTGTAATCACAGGGATACGGCGAGCAGACATCGAAGCACATCGCGATATCGGAGCCGAGAGCCTGTTGAATATCCATGGATTCTTCCGGCCCGATGAACTGCTTTGAACCGTCCAGATGGCTCTGGAAGGTCACGCCTTCTTCTTTGATCTTGCGGATCCCTGCCAGAGAGAATACCTGAAATCCGCCGCTGTCGGTCAGGATCGGCTTATGCCAGTCCATGAACTGATGCAGGCCGCCGGCTTCACGGATCAGATCCGCACCGGGGCGGAGATGCAGGTGATAGGTATTGGAAAGCAGGATCTGGGTGCCGATCTCTTCCATTTCCCGGGAGGTCATGGCTTTGACACAGGCTGCTGTACCGACGGGCATATAAATAGGGGTCTCGATATCTCCGTGTGGGGTATGCAGAACACCGAGACGGGCACCGGACTGCTTGCATACATGGGTCACTTCATACGAAAAATTAGGGTTCACTTTTGTTCTCCTTCAGTCAGATATCAGGGACCGTGTATTCATCGGAACCGTCACGGCTGATCAATTCATCTTCCGCGGTGGCAGAGTCTTCACCGACCGGTCCTTCGGGAGTCGGAACATCCTGATGAGGGATGGTCACCGGTTCCAGCATCAGCAGATCCTGATAGACGGACCAGATGGATCCGTAAGGCATACTGTACCAGGTAAGGATCTCATGAGAAACCGGATGTTCCAGAGTCAGCTTGTATCCCCAGAGCGCAATCTGCTGACCGGGGATCCCGCTGCCATAACGGTTATCTCCCCACAGGGGAGCACCGATATTGCTCATCTGGACCCGGATCTGATGACTCCTGCCGGTCTCCAGCCGGATAGAACAGAGCGCAGTCCCATGACGGCGGTCGATGCAGTGACCGTGCAGAACGGCCAGCTGAGCGCCTTTTTCATCGGCGGAGCAGACCACGACCTGATTCCGGACTTCATCCTTGATGAGGTAATCGGTGAGCGTGAAATCATCTTTTACATCTCCTGTGACCACGCACAGATATTCACGACCCATATCATGAGCCTGAAGCTGCGCGGAGAGACGTGAAGCAGCTTTGCCGGTCCGGGCAAAGACCATCAGCCCGCCCACGGGACGGTCCAGACGGTGCACCAGTCCGAGATATACATTCCCCGGTTTCTGATACTTTTCCTTGATATAGCCTTTCAGCACGGTCAGAATATCCGTATCACCGGTCCTGTCCGCCTGGGAAAGCATATTCGGAGGCTTGACGGCCACCAACAGGTGGTTGTCTTCATACAGGATCTCAGGCATGCTGCCACCTCCCGCTGGCACCGCAGGGAAGGACACCGCCGCTGGTTACCGGCAGACAGAGTTCCTGACTGTCGACAATGCCGCCGGCACGCGGTACGACGCATTTTTCCAGCATGTTGCTGAGTACACTGGCCTGGAAACCTGTGGTATAGCTGTTGATCAGGAAGAACAGCGGGTCATCGCTGAGGACCTGTGCACAGGTATCGATCAGACCGAAAAGTTCATTTTCCAGCTTCCAGACTTCGCCGGAAGGTCCCCGGCCGTAGCTGGGCGGATCCATGAGGATCCCGTCGTACCGGTTGCCGCGACGGATCTCACGCTGAACAAACCGAAGGGCATCTTCCACGATCCAACGGAAGGAAGACTCTTCCAGTCCGCTGAGTTCACGGTTCTCCTTGGCCCAGAGGACCATCCCCTTGGCGGCGTCCACATGGGTCACACGCGCACCGGCCGCGGCGCAGGCCAGGGTGGCGGCACCTGTATAACCGAACAGGTTCAGCACTTTGATATCTTCGCGGTTGGAGGAACGGATCAACTGATCCATCCAGACCCAATTGGCGGCCTGCTCCGGGAACAAACCGGTGTGCTTGAAGCCGGTGGGACGGACATAGAAGGTCAGATCACCGTGCCGGACAGTCCAGCGTTCCGGAAGCTTCGCGAGAAATTCCCATTCACCGCCGCCGCGTTCACTGCGATGGTAGTGAGCCTGGGCTTTTTTCCACAGGGCTTCATCGGCTTTGGGCCAGATGGTCTGCGGGTCCGGCCGCCGGAGAATGATCTCTCCCCAACGTTCAAGTTTTTCCCCGTCTCCGGTATCCAGCACTTCGTAATCAACCCAGGAGTCGGCCAGAAACATGATGTTCCTCCTTCATAAGTGACGGATCAAAGACGATCGATCACATCACTGTGCAGTTCAATCAGTTTATCCACCAGATCCTGACAATAGATCCGGTCCAGTCCCGAAAGAGCGGGATCGATCTCGATACATTCCCGGAGCGCTCCGCGGTCTCCCGCGGCGGCACGGGCTGCCAGACGCGACGTTTCATCGATTTCTGCCATGATATCCGCCAGAGATCCGGGAAGCAAGGTCCCGTGAGGGACTGCTCTGCCTTCCGACAGGGAAAGCGTGGATTCAATAACGGCATCCGGGGATAACTGAGGTAATTCACCACCATTCCGGAAAGTGACGGCGGGAAGATCCACGGTTTCATTCCGCAGAAGCGCCAGCGCCAGACGCATGGGACGGATGGGCGGAGCTTTTGACAGGAGCAGAAGCTGGGTCATCATTCCTTCACGTTCATCCGCGCCTTTTTCCCGGACCGTATTCATGTACAGGATCCGGTCCTTACGTTTTTCAACAGTTTCGCCGAACTCGGGCTTGTCATCCGGGATGAAATCCGGCTGGGCCGGCAGAAATTCGGCATGATCCGTGACATCGCCCACGGGAATGGCGCCCCACCAGTCGATCCAGCGTTTGGAAAGGTTGCCGAGTTCACCGTTGGAGGCCGCTTTTTTCAGCTTCGGAATCAGATCTTTCCCGGTTTCGGATTCCGTCAGGGAAAGCAGGAACGCGAAGCCCGGGAGACCGGCAATGACGGATTTCACAGCGGCCGGTTTCAGACGAAGACGCTTGGTCAGCGTATCCAGACCGTTGGCACCTCTGAGCGGTGTCCGGCCAAGACCATAGCAGCGATAACCGCGATTCAGAAAAATTTCTGTTGTACGGGCCACCGGCTGACCGAGATTGATGACCAGAGCATCCGGACAGTCTTCGTCCATGGCTTCACACAGCTGCAGGACATATTCACCGGCGCGGAGAGTATGCATCAGTCCGCCGATACCGCCGTTGATGCGTGCCTGATCCAGAAGACCGGAAGAGGCGTCATCGTCCAGCGGCTCGCCGTCCTTATCATCGCATCCCAGCGCACTTCGGTCCTGAAAGAATCGGCTGGCCGCCATGCAGTCGCCTGCATAGATGACACAATCCGCGTCCCGGAGAACAGCACTCCGGTCATCGGAGACCGTGATATTTCCGCCGATAGCGGCTTTGGCAAAAATCGCATTGCCATACCCCTGCAGCAGGTCCTGCATGGCGGCATTCTTTTCTTCCAGACAGACTGTTGCCGGTTCTTTCCCGGCAAAAAGCAGATCTGCCAGAAGTGTGGGCAGGAGTGTCGGGATATCCTGTCCGATGAGAGCAATCTTCATTTTAAAATCCTATCTGTTATCATTCCCCGCCTCCCGGGAGGGAGGCGGGAAGATCAATCAGTTGTGCTTACGGACAGCCAGAACAGCTTTCTTTCCGTTGATGTCCCATTCCCTGGCGGCATAGGTTTCATCGGCATCCGCACGGGTGAGAGTCAGCGCCAGAGTACCGTTCATGATCATATCCTTACCGGCATCGATCGCGGCAGCCAGAATGTCATCACATGTATAGCACACATCGATGCGGTCGGTGACTTCAAAGCCGGTCTCCTTACGCATGGTCTGCAGTTTGGAAATCACTTCACGGGCATAACCTTCGTTGATCAGGTCTTCCGTGAGGTTCGTATCCAGCACCACGGTGACACCCTTATCTTCGGTGGCGGTGAAACCGGGCTTCTGCATGGGTTCGGTCAGTACATCGCCGGCGGCCAGGGTGACGGTCGTGTCATCAATGACAAAGGACACTTCCTCGCCGCGGTTGAAGGCATCCACGACATCGTTGCCGTCCATGACAGACAGCTGCTGACCGATCCTGCCGAGCAGCTTGCCGTACTTCGGTCCGAGAGTACGCATCTGGGGCTTCAGTTTATAGGTGGTGAAAGCACGGGCATCTTCGGTGAAGATGACTTCTTTCACGTTCAGTTCGTCCTCGCACAGTTCCTGATAGGCGGCGGAGAAATCGGCGCCCTTGACATACAGTTTCTGCAGCGGCTGGCGGACTTTCATGTTGGCGGTATTACGGCAGGCACGACCCAGCTGAATGACTTCCAGCAACGCGGCCATCTGCTGTTCCATATCGGGATCGATCGCGGACTCATCGGCTACGGGGAAGTCGCACAGATGGACACTTTCGATGGCACCGGGAACATTGTTGACCACCAGATTCTGATAGATCTCTTCAGCCATGAAGGGGATGAAGGGCGCGGAAAGCTTGCTCAAGGTCACGAGTACGTGATACAGAGTGGCAAAGGCGGCTTCTTTGTCGCCGGCCATTCCCTTGCCCCAGAAACGTTCACGGCCGCGGCGGACGTACCAGTTGCTCAGGTCATCCACGAAATCAGAGAGCGCGTTGGCGGACTCAGTCACACGATAGTTTGCCAGATCGCTGTCGACGCGCTTGATCAGCGTGTTCAGCTTGGACAGGATCCACTTGTCCATCAGGGACAGTTCAACGTTGTCCAGTGGATGGGCCAGCGGGTCGAAGCCGTCGATCTGGGCGTACATGGCAAAGAAAGCGTAGGTGTTCTGCAGGGTGGCCAGGAACTTGCGCTGTCCTTCCTGAACGGCTTCCTCGGAGAATCTGGAGGGCAGCCACGGAGCGGAAGTGGTGTAGAAATACCAGCGCAGCGCATCGGCACCGAATTTATCCAGCATGGTGAAGGGATCGACAACATTGCCCAGATGCTTGGACATCTTGCGGCCTTCGGCATCCTGCACGTGACCGAGAACGATGACATTCTCAATGGGAGCACGGTCAAAGAGCAGGGTGGAGATGGCTTCCAGCGTGTAGAACCAGCCACGGGTCTGGTCGATGGCTTCGGAAATGAAGTTGGCGGGGAAGTTGGCTTCGAATTCTTCCTTGTTTTCGAAGGGATAATGCCACTGGGCAAAAGGCATGGAGCCGGAATCGTACCAGCAGTCGATCACTTCCTTCACACGGTGCATCTCACCGCCGCACTCGGGGCAGCGGATGGTGACCGCGTCGATGTAGGGACGGTGCAGTTCGATATCGGCACCGGGGTCGGTGATGGCCATTTCACGCAGTTCCTGACGGGAACCGATGACATGGATATGACCGCATTCGCAACGCCAGACGGGCAGGGGAGTACCCCAGTAGCGTTCACGGCTGAGACCCCAGTCGATGACGTTTTCAAGGAAGTTGCCCATGCGGCCCTCCTTGATATTATCGGGCATCCAGTTGATGGTGCGGTTGTTGCGGACCAGATTGTCACGCAGAGCGGTCATCTTGATGAACCAGGTGGGGCGGGCGTAGTACAGCAGGGGCGTGTCGCAACGCCAGCAGAAGGGATAATCATGGGCGAAAGGAACGGCGGCAAACAGCAGTCCGCGTTCTTTCAGGTCAGCCAGAATGGGCTTGTCGGCATCCTTGACGAATACGCCGGCCCAGGGAGTGCCTTCCACGAATTTACCCTGAGTATCCACCAGATTGACGAAAGGCAGACCGTTTTCGCGGCAGACGCGGTTATCATCCTCACCGTAAGCGGGAGCGATATGAACGATACCGGTACCGTCTTCCATGGTGACATAATTATCGCAGACCACATACCAGGCCTTCTTGTCGGGCTTGGCATAGGGGAAGAGGGGCTTGTAGCAGGTGCCCTTCAGGCTTTCACCGGTGAACTCGCTCTCGATGACGATCTCCTGACCGTCAAAGACCTTGCTTACCAGCGCTTTGGCCATGATGTAGGTCATGCCGTCCACGGTGAAGCGGCAGTAGGTATCGGAAGGACTGACACACAGGGCCAGATTGCTGGGCAGGGTCCACGGCGTGGTGGTCCAAGCCAGCAGACAGGTGTTCTCTTCACCTTCGACCATGAAACGGACGAAAGCGGAAGTCTCCTTCACGTTCTTATAACCCTGAGCAACTTCGTGGGAAGACAGGGCAGTACCGCAACGGGGGCAGTAGGGAACGATCTTATGGCCTTCGTACAGAAGTCCCTTTTCATGGATCGTCTTCAGACTCCACCACTCAGATTCGATATAGTTATTGTCATAGGTGATATAGGGATTTTCCATATCCACCCAGTAACCGACCTGATCGGACATCTTTTCCCATTCATGCAGGTATTTCCAGACGCTCTTCTTGCATTCACCGATGAAGGGCTCGATACCGTACTGTTCGATCTGGGGCTTTCCGTCCAGACCCAGAGTCTTTTCGACTTCGAGCTCCACGGGCAGACCGTGGGTATCCCAACCGGCTTTACGGAGAACGCTCTTGCCCTTCATGGTCTGATAACGCGGGATCAGATCCTTGATGACACGGGTCTCGATATGACCGATATGCGGCTTTCCGTTCGCGGTGGGAGGACCGTCGAAGAAAGTGAAGCGTTCACTGCCGTCACGGTGATGGAAGGACTTTTTGATGATGTCCTTTTCCTTCCACATGTCCATGATCGTTTTTTCACGGCTGACAAAATTCATGTCTGTGGCAACTTTGTTGTACATGGGTTTTACTCCTCCTTCAGGGCAGAAAAAACCGCCCCGGCTATTTTGCAGGGACGGATCAACTCCGCGGTACCACCCAACTTGACGGCTCATGGCCGCCCACTCAATGCGGAAAAACCCGCGGCCCTGTATCGGGGGCAGACCGGACGGCCTTACACTGTTTCAGACCGACTCACTCCGGGGTGATCTGTATCGGAAGCTGTCACCGGACTTGCACCTGACTCCGGCTCGCTGAGAGCAACTTTTCCGCACCGTCCCCATCTTCGTGAACGTTTACCGTTTCATTATATATGGATTCATGGAAAAAGCAAGCTTTTTCCATGAATAGGGATTAGGGAATAGGGAATAGGGATTAGGGTCCGCGTGGTGATGGGTGATAGGTGATGGGTGATAGGATCCTGTCAATATCCGCCGGCCATGTCCTTCAGGGTATCAACTTCTTTCAGGGTGCCTTCGGCGTAGCGCTTTTCAGCTTCCTGCATGATCTTTTCCGTGGCGCTGACACCGCAGCGGTCGGCACCCACAGCACGGGCGGAAAGTACGGTATCCAGATCACGGATCCCGCCGGAACCCTTGACCCGGACACTGGCGGATACGGAAGCACGCATGAGCTTCAGATCTTCAATGGTGCAGCCTTTACTGCCGTAACCGGTGCTGGTCTTGACGAAATCGGCACCTGCTTCTTCCGCCAGATGGCAGGCAAGGACTTTTTGTTCATCATTCAGATAACAGGTTTCCAGGATCACTTTCAAAATGGCGCCGGACTTATGCGCGACAGCAGCCAGCTGAGCAATCTCGTCACGGACATAGTCGGTATCTCCGTGAAGCAGCTTGCCAATATTCAGGACCATATCCAGTTCCTGACAACCCTCTTTCAGGGCCAGTTCCGCTTCCGCCAGCTTGATGGCGGTCTCATGGGAACCATGGGGGAAACCGATCACTGTGCAGACCTTAACATCGCTGCCTTTCAGCATTTCAGCCAGGACCGGCACGTCACACGGACGGGCACAGACACTGGCGGTATCGTAACGGAGAGCGATTTCACAGCCGTGACGGATATCTTCTTCGGTCAGCCAGGGTTGAAGGGTGGAATGATCCAGCATTTTCGCAATATCGGAAGGGGTAAGAGACATATTCATAACCTCCTTTTATTCTATGTTAATATTCGATGAATTATCCAAATTTCCTTTTGACGAAGTTGGGGTTTCCAACTATAATACTATCAATAAATCCAAAGGAGTGAACCGTATGCCGAGAATGGGCGGAAGTCTGGGGCCGCGCGGCTTTCTCACCGACGAGGAAAAAGCAAACCAGCCGAAAGTAACGAAGGACCTGATTAAACGGATCCTGGGTTATATGTCCCCTTATAAAGTCAAGTTCCTGCTTGTAATTGTCACGATCCTGATCAGTGCCGTGCTGGGTCTGCTGCCCTCCATCATCACCGGTAGGATCGTCAATATGTACACTGATGCGAACGGCACTGTTGTCAAACTGGTGCAGTTACTGCTCCTGTCCCTGGTGACTCTGACCGCTTCCCAACTGGTGTCTCTGCTGACTTCCTACCTGAACGCGTGGATCAGCCAACATATCATTTATGATATGAAGAACCAGATGTATGACCATCTGCAACACATGAGCCATGAGTTCTTCACGACTGAAAAGCAGGGCGATATCATCACCCGCATGAACACCGACATCAGCGGTGTCAGCTCTGTGATTTCCGGCACATTAAGCAGTATGCTGTCCAACCTGGCTACGCTGGTCACTTCTCTGGTGGCCATGCTGACCATGAACTGGATGATGGCATTGGTGGGTATCCTGGTGATCCCGCTGATGATCCTGCCTACCCGCTCTGCCGGCAAGAACCGCTGGAAGCTGCTGACCGAAAGCCAAGCCAAGAATGATGAGATGAACCAGCTGATCAACGAAACGCTTTCCGTTTCCGGATCCATGCTGACCAAACTGTTCACCCGTGAAAAGCAGGAATATGACCGCTTTGAAAAGGTGAACGGAGAAGTGACCAGCCTGAACCTGAAGGAACAACTTTCCGGCCGTTGGTTCGGACTGATGATGGGCATCTGCACCCAGATCGGGCCTTTGCTGATCTACTTCGTTGGCGGACTGCTGATCATTGGGAAAATGGACACCACGCTAACTGTCGGTGTCGTGACCACCATGGTTTCCCTGGTGAACCGTCTGTATCGTCCTGTGGAATCCCTGCTGAATATTGGCGTGGATTTCACACGGTCCATGGCTTTGTTCACCCGTATCTTTGATTACTTCGACCGTCCTGTGGACATCAAGAGCCCCGAAAATCCCAAGACCCCGAAGATGGACAACGCAAAGATCCGTTACGAACATGTTCAGTTCGGCTATGACCGGGAGACAGAGATCCTGCATGATGTGAATTTCGAAGTATTGCCCGGGCAGATGGTGGCCATCGTCGGTCCAAGCGGAAGCGGTAAGAGCACGATCATCAATCTGCTGCCCAGACTGTACGACGTCTGGAACGGACGGGTCACGCTGGCCGGTGTTGATGTACGTGACTTTGACCTGACCTACCTGCGCCAGCAGATCGGCGTAGTGACTCAGGATACTTACCTCTTTAACGGAACCATTCGCGATAACCTGCTGTATGCCAAACCCGATGCTACGGACGAAGAAATCGCCGCCGCCTGTAAAGCCGCAGCCATTCATGATTTCATTTCTTCCCAGCCTGACGGATATAATACCGAAGTCGGTAACCGCGGTCTGAAACTTTCCGGCGGTGAAAAACAGAGGATCTCCATTGCACGTGTGATCCTGAAGAATCCGCAGATCCTGATCCTTGACGAAGCCACATCCGCACTGGATTCCCTCTCCGAAGCGGCCATTCAGGACGCGCTGAGGACCCTGATGAAGGGACGCACCAGCCTCGTCATCGCGCACAGACTGTCCACCATCCTGGCGGCCGACAAGATCATGGCCATTCAGAACGGTGTCATTGCCCAGAGCGGTACGCACGAAGAACTGCTCGAGCAGGGCGGCATCTACAAGCAACTGTATGAGACTCAGTTCACGCTTCCGGACATGGATGACGATAACTGATCGAAAGAAACAAACAGATCCGGTAAGCTATATAAAAATCCCGGGGACCGTAACGGTTCCCGGGATTTCTTCACATATTCATTTTCAGTCAACGGAACGCCAATTGCCGATTGGCCAGAGTACACACCGGGCGTGACCGACGATCATGTTTCTGGGAAGCGGACCGATAGCACGGCTGTCATTGGAATTGTTCCGGTGATCGCCCATCACGAAGTAATGACCTTCCGGAACCGTGTAGGGACCGAAGTTGCTTCCGCCTCCCTTTCTGTATTCCGGATTGATGTATTCACTGTCATCAATCATTTCGCCATTGATGTAGACCCAACCGTCTTTGACTTCGATCGTTTCACCGGGAAGTCCCATGACACGCTTGACAAAGTTCGTTGCGCCGCGGTTCGGATAATGGCAGATGACGATATCAAACCGTTCAGGTTCACCGCCGATGACCCACTTGGCGCATGTCTTCGCGGGCTCACGGGTGGCATCTTCGTTTCCGAAGGGCCAGAGCACCCAGGCGGTGCTGTAGTCATACTTGGAGACAAACAGGATCTCATTATCCTGCAGATAGTCATCCATGGAGTGACCGTCCACTTTGACGGGCTCAAAGATAAAGGTACGGATCGCCAATGCCGCAATCACGGCAACCAGAATGGTGATGACCCATTCAAGAATTTCCTGTCCCACCGTCTTTTTCACTTTTTCCTTTTTATTTTTCTTGCCGGTCTTGTTTTCAGTTACCGGAGTCTGATCCAATTCGGACATACCTGACATCTCCTTATGCTTTCAGTTTGTCGATTTCTTTCTGAATATCGTCCTTCGTGACATAGTTGAGGGGAGAAAAACGTCCATCCAGAGCTTTGGTCAGCTTTTCAACAGCGGCTTCCTTATCGCCGGTTTCCAGATCATAACGGCTGAGGAACCAAAGTGTGTCGATCTGACCGGGCTTAATGACGATCGCTTTATCAAACCATTCCTTCGCGGCGGCTTTATCTCCGAAAACCCGGTAGTACAGCTGTCCCATGTTGTCGAGACAGATGGCATCCTCATCGTCGTATTCCACGGCTTCCTTACAGAAGGCTTTTGCTTTTTCGCAATTGGCTTCATACGCTTCCAGAGGAGAGAGCTTCTTCTCTTCTTTGGCTGTCTCCGTAACTTCTGTTTCTTCGCCTGTGACAGACTCCTGAACTTCCGCCGGAGCGGCATTCATATCGGGTTTGTACTTCAGATCGCAGGTATCCACATAAAGATATCCCAATGTCTGGTAGATCGCTCCGCTGGGGGACTTCCGATGCAGCTCTTCCATCTTGGAAACGGCTTTGGCCCGTTCTCCCATTTTATAGACGCAAACGGAGTAATCAGTAATCAATTCAGCCTTCTGCTGGGGAGCCAGAGAAGGCATTTTCTGGTATTTGACCAGAAGTTCCTTTGCTTTTTCGTATTCGCCTTTACGGATCAGAAGGAGAGCATAGGAAAGCATATACCGGGAATCGGTAAATCCACCGGCGGCAGCTTCTTCATAAAGCTTTTCAGCCTCTTCAAGCTGTCCCTTTCTGTGGGCACCATAGGCTTTGATGGCGGCAAATGAGGATTTCAGACTCATGTTATCGTTTCTCCTTTAGTTGAAGCTTTTCGCTTCAATCGGGCATACCGGTATTGTAACTCATTTTGTATGGATTGTACAGTGCAGCCGTCCTTCAGAGACGGTTCGGCCAGCAGCGACATGGCTTTACGGGTATATTCCATGGCGGCCGGAATATCCCGGAGACGGTGCTCGCAGTACTTGGCCATTTCGATATACGGAGTTACACCGCCACGTCCGGCGGCAATCATCTGCTTCCACAGTCCGACCGCTTCCGGCATTTCACCGCTGCGGCGATAGCTGCGCGCCAGCGCGATGGAAGCCTCACTGCCCATTTTTCCGGGTATCGCGAGGCGGTAACAGCGCCTGGCCTGCGCGGTACACGCGTTTCTTTCGAGTGCGCGTCCCATGGAATAGACATCCTCCGTGAAATGGATCTTTTCCGGATGCAGATACAGATCCGCCATGTGATTGAGCAGGACGCACAGTGACGCGATATCCTGTACGTTATGCTTCAGAACATCATCGAGCAGGCAAAGCTGTCCGGTTTTCAGATAAGTGAAGAAACGCTGCGGGACTTCGCTTCCGGGAAGATCATCCGTACGAGGTTTCCCCAGGATCACTTCCTCCAGACGGCCGAGGTTGCACTTTCCAAGCCGCAGACGCCATAACCTGCGGGCCAGCTGAAGCAGATCGATATGCGGGATCTTCAACGGTGAAGGATCCATTCGGTTCATGAGAAACCGGGATTCCAGAAGAGGGACATCGAATGTTTTGCCGTTGAAAGTACACAGCAGATCAAACTTATTCAGTCCGCCGGCAATATGTTTCAGCAGGAACTGTTCTTCGGGATAATCCCGGATCAGGAACTGATGAACTTCGAAACCGTGATCCGTCAGAAAACCGGTACCTACCAGAAACGCTACGGTCCCGCTTCCACCCAGACCGGTGGTCTCTGTATCCAGATACAGGATCCGCCGCGGATCCAGTGTTTCCGGAAAATCCATGGGCTGCATGAGCATCAGTGTTTCCCGGTCAAGGGAAAAAGCCCCCGGAAACTGTTCCGGCGGCAAATAAGTCGGCAGGTGAAGACAGTCCGTAAACGACTGCGTCACGACCGGGCTTTCCGACTTTGAAGGCTTGGAGTCAATGGCCCGGAGTTTATCCCGGAGATTCATCTGGTCAGCTCCTTCAGAATCTTTACGGCAGTCTCCTTACCATCCTCACCGATCTCTCCTACGGGACCGGCGCATGAAGGACAGCCGTAGGAACAACCGCAGGAGGTGACGATCTGAAGCGCCTTTTCGAGCAGCAGATTCTGCATGCCGTAGGCTTTCTGACTCAGACCGATACCGCCCGGACAGTTATCGTAAAGGATAATGGTGGGTTTATCCGTGATGGGACTCTTGACCTGGTACACGACGGCAATATCCTGGGGAGCGCACATGAGGTAAAGCGGGCAGACGATGCGCAGCAGGTTGGCAACACCCAGCATACCGTTTTTCAGAGTGTCGCTGGCGAACTTCGCACACAGTTCATCCGGAAGCGTCCACCACATACCGGAAGTATGCATTTCCGACTCGGGCAGACGAACATGACCGAAGCCCAGATTCTCATGGGTATCAAAGCGGATCTTCTTGTACATGGTGACCAGCGCGGTGACACGAAGCTCGCCCAGCGCGCTGATCCCTCCGCAGGGACGCGCATCTTCTTTTTCAACATCCAGAAGAGCAAGATTAATGTTCAGGTCAGCGTCAGTGTAGTAGCCGGTGTCCACCTGACGGATAAAGGCTTTGCAGGCATCGAAGTCCAGCTTTTCCACCTGGAACTGACGGCCTTCATGCATATAGATGGCTTTCTCATGCAGGAGCATGGGAACCGTGAAACGGTCCATCTCGCCGATGACCCGGTGATTGGCCGGATCAGTGATATCAATGATGACAAAGTTATCCTCGCAGGACGCGCTCCGCAGGGAAATCTGGGAAGCGGGGAAGTCTTCGGCAGACCAGTGATAGCGTCCGTCCACGTGGTGCAGGATGCCTTCTTCACTGAGATACTCCAACAATTCATCCGGAGCGGGAGCGTTACCGAAGCCCTCATTATCCTCAAAGGGCAGCTCAAAGGCGGCACACTTGAAATGACTGAGGAGAACATAGAGGTTATCCGGGTTCAGCAGCGCGTTTTCGGGAGACTGATGCAGGAAGTAATCCGGATGATTGACGATATACTGATCGATAGCGGCAGAGGACGCGATAAAGAAGACGATACTGGTCCCTTTCCGGCGGCCTGCACGGCCAGCCTGCTGCCAGGCGCTGGCGATGGTGCCGGGATAACCGCTGAGCACGCAGGCATCCAGGGCACCGATATCTATACCAAGCTCCAGCGCGTTGGTGGATACGACCGCGTCGACCTGACCGGCACGCAGTCCTTTTTCAATGGTACGGCGTTCCGTGGGCAGATATCCGCCGCGGTAGCCGCGAACGCGTCCGGCGTTCCCCAACGGATCCCGGACCATGTCTTTCAGATACTTGGTCAGAACTTCCACAGTCAGACGGGAACGCGCAAAGGTGATCGTCTGGATCCCGTTTTTGAGCAGCATTCCGGAGATGGCGCGCGTGACCGGGATACAGCCTTCACGGATGCCCAACTGCCGGTTGACTACCGGAGGATTATAGAAGACAAAGTGCCGTTCCCCCATGGGGGCACCGTTGTCATCAATCAGGGTCACAGGACGGCCGATGAGCGTCTCAGCCAGCTCAGTGGGGTTGGCAATGGTGGCTGAGCAAAGGATATATTTCGGATGGCTGCCGTAGAATTCGCACAGACGGGTCAGCCGGCGCAGCACATTGGCCAGATTGGAACCGAAAACACCGCGATAGGTATGGATCTCATCGATGACGATATATTCCAGATTCTCAAAAAGCTTGACCCACTTGGTATGATGGGGAAGGATGCCGGAATGAAGCATGTCAGGATTGGTGACCACGATATGCCCTGCCTGCCGGACCGCTTTCCGGGCTGCGGCAGGAGTATCGCCGTCATAGGTATAGGTCTTGATATCCACACCCATGGCTTCGATCAATTCGTACAGTTCACTGACCTGATCGGCCGACAGCGCTTTGGTAGGGAACAGATACAGTGCTCTGGAATCATTGTTCTTCAGAATGGAGGACAGAACCGGAAGATTGTAACACATGGTCTTGCCGGAAGCAGTGGGCGTGACGACCACCACATCCTCCCCGCGGAACGTAGCCTCAATACTGTGTGCCTGATGGCTGTAAAGCGAATGGATGCCGCGGGCGGCAAGAACCGGCTTCAGCCGCTCATCCAGAGAGTCCGGGAACGGCAAAGTACTGGCGGGACGCGCGGGAATGACCTCCCAACGGGTCACGTCCTTCATGAAAAAATTATCTCTTCTGAGCTGGTCAGCAAGCTGCGCTACGTTCATAGATTCCTCCACGAAAAAAGGATGCATTTCTGCATCCTATTATAAGTGCAGGGGACAGGGTTTTCAAGGCGAACAAGAAAATAGTGGATAGGGGATAGTGAATAGTGAATAGTGGAACGAAGCCTGCGGGCTTCGCAGTGGTTAGTAGTTAGTGGAAAGTGTACGAGCGATTGTGGCTTCTGGAAACGGGCTTGTCAAAGAAGACCGGAACAATAGGATTCGACATCGAAAGGCTCGAGGACCGAGTCTTTCGGAAGGTAGAGGGGATGATGCGGGTGACCGGCTTTGGATCTCTGACCGGCGGTATACCAGACTGCACCGAATTCTTTGCCGGCTTCCGCCATATCCAGAACGCAGTGGGGAAGATAATCACGTTTTTCAATGACGGCTCCCCAGGCAGCCCAGACAGCCGGCGCGGATCCGGAATGTTCCAGGACCCAGCGGAAGGCTTTCAGATTTTCCTGATGAAGCTCCGGATTCAGGACCTTTTCCATGTCATCCGGAACAGTGGCACGCTGGGCATAGACGTTGAACATGATAAAGCTGTCAAAGCCGTTAAAATGCGCCACACGCTCCACACTTTTCAGTGTGTTGTCCAGACGGTCCGGCTGAGCGGTGGAAGGATTGACCCCGATACAGATCAGCGGATGGGTTCCGGCAGTACCGAGAATATACCGGTATTCGGAATAGAAGTCCGGAACGTAGAGCCATTTTTCCCGGTCATAGGGTACCTCGGGAGACGGCTTCAGAGCATCTTCAAAGCTCAGGATCCCGGTTTCAACAGTCGTTCCGACAGGAATGTGCTTCATCTGAAACCTCCGGCAACATTGTATTTCTGATGGCATTATATCATAACAGAATATAAAACGGTACGGGACCGATGCGACAAAAAGTGCTTGCGTTTCCTATATGGCTGTGATATACTCGCCTGTGCACGGGGCATTGGCACAGTTGGTAGTGCGCTACATTCGCATTGTAGAGGCCAGGGGTTCGACTCCCCTATGCTCCACCATTCGCATCCAAATCCGAACCGGGTTTGGATGCTTTATTTTTGTTGTCCGGGGCATCGGCCGGGAGATCGTCGGAGGAAATCAGGTCCATGTAGGATACCTGTTTGCCGCCGCGGATGTTATAGAAAATGATAATGCGGTCGTCGTACAGATAGACAGCGTTAATGAACACGTCGATGATTCGACGGCGGAAATCCTCATCCATCGGATCGCCTGAACAGAACTGTTTCAGCCAGGCTTTTACTTCCTTCTCTGTTAGCTGGATACCCTGTGCAATACGCAGACGGGCAAGATCGGTTTCTGTTTCGTTTTTCTGTGCTTCCAGTGCTTCCATCTTCTCGTATATCTTTGCGCGGCCGATCTTCGGAACATCCGTCAGCGCGTCAACCAGTTTGTCCAATTCACGGTCGATCTGCCGGAGGGCTTTTTCAAGATCGTCAACACGGGTGTCCGAAAACTCTTTCTTGTATTCTTCCACAACGGCCCGTGCCACACGCGAGATTCTTTCCGGGGACAGAACATAAAGAACAGTCTGCTCGACCACATACCATTCAATGAAGTCTTTTCGCTCATTTTTCTTTTTGCAGGCGTGCTTCTTTTTCTTGACGCTGCAAGCGTAGTAATGATACGTTTCACCGTTACGCGACTTTCCGGATTCTCCTGTCATGGGCGCGCCACACATGCCACACCAAACCTTTCCTTGCAATAGATAGTCTACCCTTGCCTTTTGCGATGCTGGCGCGTGAGCGTTCAATTTCAAGCGCTCCTGTACTTTCATGAAAGTTTCTTCGTCAATCATGGGTTCAGCAAGACCCGGCACTACTTCTCCATGATAGGTGAAGTTGCCGATGTAGCAGGTGTTGGACAGGGCACGCTGAAAAGACGTGTACGTCAAAGGCTTTCCGTTCTTTCCGCGGATGCCTCGCTCGTTCAGGGCGTTGATGATCTCTTTCTTCGGGACACCCTGCGCATACTGTTCAAACACATAGCGGATGATCGGCGCGGTCTTATCGTCGATCACCAGCTTTTTGTTCTGCACGCGGTACCCATAAGGCACCGGCCCGCCGCAATAGGTTCCGTTGGCAATGGATTCTCTCTGGCCGCGCCTGATGTTCTGCGAAAGATTGGCCGAGTAGTATTCCGCCATGGATTCCAAAAGACCTTCCAGAACAATTCCTTCCGGACTGTCCGTGATATTCTCTTTGACGGACACAACGCGGATACCGTACTTTTTCAGCTTCGCCTTGTATATGGCGCTGTCATAGCGGTTACGCGCAAACCTGTCCAGTTTCCAGACGATCACCATTTCAAACTGCTTCTTCGCGGCATCGTCTATCATGCGCTGGAAATCCGGACGGGCGTCCGTCTTGCCGGTCAGGGCACGATCTATGTATTCGTCAATGACGGTGATCCCCTGTTGCTTTGCCCATGCGTAGTTATCGCGGAGCTGCCCCTCTATAGACTGTTCCGTTTGATTATGTGATGAATATCTTGCGTAAATTACTGCGTTCATCGGGTTTCCTCCCTTGACATACCGACCCTCGCGCGTTATAATATAAGCGCGATACGGACAAGTGGTGTTGGCCAATTCGCACGCGTTCCTGGAAACAGGGCGCGTTTTTTATTTTCGGACCGTTGTACTGATAAACACCATGAACGGCGTTCCATAATTGACTTCTGTATCTCCGAATTGCACGGTGTATTCTTCTTCGTCCAGGAAATATATAAACGCATCCTGTCCGTGCCATTCGACAGATCCACGGATATAAGTATCATCGTTGGTTATATAGAGCATATTTTTGCTATACATATATTCTCCGGACTGCTTTCCTCCATAAGGTATGACCTTTCCACCAAGCAGAAACATAGTTTTTCCATTTGATATTTCATACATGCTCCATTCACCGCTGCTATCAAGCAGTATATAGCCGTATATTTCTTCGTCCTGAATGTCATAATACAACCGTATACTGTCAGAAGGTTCAGCGTATTCTGTGACTATTTCTTCTGAATATCCTTCTGATTCAAACATAAATGCCCCATCGTCTTTGAACGTGTACCTATCTCCGTTCTTAAACTGTACGACGTATGTATTATTGTCTGCGACAGAGATGGGCATTCTGTTGTTGCTATACTCACGCAGTACATACCATTCCCCTTCAACAGCAGGTGCATTCTGTTCTGCGAGAGATACAACACCGGACACAAGCACATACACAGCAACGGCGAAAGCAACCAGCTTTTTCATTTCTGTTTCTCCTTCCAAAAATCTGGGTCAATGATGATTACGCCATCTTCTCCATATCTCCATCTTTTTGCATGTCCGGATTACCTGCAAAACCGCGCGCTGTATTCATGAGCATATCCTTGCCGGTCCTGTTCATAGAACGGAAGAAGCTGATCAGATCCGTTTCCTCTTGTGAAAGCGATATATCAGGCGTGATCGGCACAACACCGTATATCTGATCGAGCGATACACCGAGGAAAGAACACAGTTCGGCCAGGTTTTCTATATCTATGGAATTAACCCCTTTAATCCAGTTGGATACAGAACCTTGAGATACGCCCATGTGCTCCGATATTTCGACCTGCCGGATTCCTTTCAACGCACAAATCTTTTTGATATTTTCACCGATTGTCTTTCTGATTTCCCCCATCTTTATGCCTCCTTGCTGGTTTTCGTAACTATTATATCATTAAGCAATGCTTGTTTCAATAAAAAACTTCGGATATTCTGAATTTTTCTATTGACAAATACGGCAACGCCGAATTATAATAGACGCAGACTTCGGAGATACCGAAGATTGGAGGGAGAAGTAAATGGTAAATGATCGCGTTCGTGCAGCCGTAGACGACAGTGGACTAAAGCAAAAATTCATAGCGGAACGTATCGGTGTCAGCGAACCGACTTTCAGCGCCATGCTTTCAGGCGGACGAAAGATTGATGTTGATGAATTTTTCAGCCTGTGCCAGGTGCTCAAGAAAACGCCGGATGAACTTTACCGTTACAATCGCGCGACAGAACCAGCCGCGGAGGTCGTTTGAACATGAATGGAAACGAACGGTATATCCAGATCGGAGTGACCGCGCTGCGGGATCCGATGAGCGGCGAGTTTCTTCCGGCTGTTCCGCTGTATATCAAGGCAGAGGACGGCGCGGACGAAGCGGAAGAAAAAGCAATTCACAACATCGGCAATCTGCTTGCGCAGAGAATAAAACAGTATGTGGACGGCTGCAAGGAAGCGGGGGTTCCGGTATGAGAATTATCGCTGTGGATTTTGACGGAACACTGTGCCGCGGCAAATGGCCGGAGATCGGCGACGCAAACGAGGACATCATACGCGCCCTGATCAACAGCCAGAAGGATGGCGCAAAGCTGATCCTTTGGACCTGCCGCGAGGGAGACGACCTGAAAGCCGCCGTGATGTGGTGCATGAAACACGGACTACGGTTTGATGCTATCAATGATAATTTAGAAGAAAACAAAGAGTATTTCGGAAACAACAGCCGGAAGGTGTACGCGACCGAATACTGGGACGATAAGAATGTAACCATTGTACACGCCAACGGGAAATATGCCACGGTTCGCGCTGATGATAAGCAGGTTGCCGTCGTGCAGAATCTTCCTGCCGGGAAATCCTCTGCATTTCGCAGAAACTGGTCGCTGAAAGGCTGGTGGAAGATGCTATGGCGCTGAGAATGACCGAGGAAGAATACGCCGAATGGCAAAAACGCAAAGCGGCACAGCAGCGGGTTTATGTGCCGCAGGAGACGGATTACGGCGCGATATGCGGCGCGGTACCGGAAAGAAAGGCGAAAGGCACACCTGTTACGCACTGCGCTCCCGCTGCTCCTTCCGGCGTATCGGCAGCCGATATGGCAGGCGCGGACGTCAGCGGTATTGCCGCCGCGATGGAACGGAAGAACGAACAGAAGCGGCAGAAGTACGGAAACAAGCGTGTCGAAGTGGACGGGATCCGGTTTGACAGCAAGCATGAAGCGAATATTTACCAACAGCTTATGTATCGCGTAAGGGCGGGAGAACTGAAAACCGTGTGCCGCCAGGTAAAGTTTGACCTTCCGGGCGGGATCGTCTATATCGCAGACTTTGTAGCCATCAGGCCGGATATGAGTATAGAGGCGGTGTACGACGCGAAAAGCCCCGCGACGAAACAGAACCGCGTCTATATCAACAAGAAAAAGCAGATGAAAGCCTGCTGTGGCATTGAGATCAAGGAGGTCTGAACATGGAAAAGACGATGACCCTTTCAAAGCAGGAGTGGAAAGAACTTGCTGAAAGAATAAAAACCATGGGAAGCATATTTCAGGACATCCTTATCAAGCAGAACCACGAAGGACTTGGAAAGCAAGATGCCGAGGAATGCGAGGCGGATATCATATGCGCCCTTTCCGCTATCAACTATGTTGCTGAATTTGCTTCGGATAAATGTGTTTTCGTTTGTGCAGATCAATAAACTGCCTGGGATTTGGATCAAGGAGGTCTTGCAATGGCGGCAAAGCGGTTTCACATCGCAAGCCCTGAACAGCTTCACGAGCTGGAAGCCTTTGTGAAGGACGGGAAGCTGAAAACCATGGTGAGCGTATGGACAACAACGAAACGGCGCAACGGAAAAACACGCTGGGACGATAAGATATTCGTCGGTTTCTCCGGGGACAGGCACAAGGAAGCCGAAGTGTACAGAGTGGATGTGAATAACGAGCTGATCTCCTGCGCTACACTGCAATATAACAAGGCGCTGAACTGGTGCGAACAGCACTTGAAAGAGATATACGATTGACTTGCGGCGGCAGGTTTGCGGCAATGATGGATGATAAGAACAGAAAACGACATATCCATCGTATCCCTTGCCGGGCGGTTCGATTCCGCCCCGCCGCTCCACTTTGCGGTATGCGCTCCGGCTATGATAAGGGGCCGGAAACCGCTGGGGATAAAGGCGCAGATATACTCCCTGCTCAAGCTGCCACGGGCAAGTTTGCCAGTCGTTGCGGATTGAAGGCAAGAAGGCAGTAACATATCCGATGGCAGGCCGGAAAGACGGCCAATTTTATGCGGACGTAGCACAGCGGAAGTGCGCTTGCAAAGCGACAGCCCAACGCGCGAAGGGCGGCGCAACCAGGAGGCCGCAGGTTCGATTCCTGCCGTCCGCGCCAGGGGAACCACATTTTAATTCTCGGTTTCACAACCCCGCAAACGATTCAAACGGAGAATGGCAGCCCGGAAAGACGGGCTATTACATTCCGAAAGGAGAAGGACATGAAAGTAATCAATGCCAGCTTCGAGATCCTTCGTCCGCAGACGGCGGACGGTGGAGCCGGTCGTGACGCGATCTACGCCCTGATCGAAACGGCAGGGCGAACCTGCTACAAAAGCGAAAGCAAGGGCGAACCGGAAAGGTTTTTGCGCGGACTGGTGAAACGCGGACATGAGGCCATGCTTGAACACGCCAGCATGACGGTGCGATTCATTGTTGACAGGGCTGTCGCAAATGAAATCGTGCGGCATCGCATCGCCAGTTTCGCACAGGAAAGTACGCGTTACTGCAATTACAGCCTGGACAAATTCGGCGGGGAGATCACGGTAATTAAGCCGTTCTTTCTGGAAGAAGGGACAGAGGCGTATGACGCGTGGTACAAGAGCTGCCTCGCGGCAGAGGACGCTTACTTTACGATACTGAACTCAGGACTTGACCCGCAGGAGGCGCGCGATGTGCTGCCCCTGTGCACAAAGACTGAAATCGTCATGACCGCCAACATGCGGGAATGGCGGCATTTCTTCCAGCTTCGCGCTGCCGGTACGACCGGAAAACCACATCCGCAGATGGTGGAAGTCGCGCTTCCGCTGCTGAACGAATGCAAGGCATACATGCCGGAGCTTTTCGGAGATATAGGCGGTGGCTGATCGTGGGCGGTATGGAGGAAATTAAGATCACGCCGCCCGGCGGGAAAACCTGCCGCATCTGCGCGACGAACCATGACCCGCAGGATCCGCACGACCGGGACAGCCTGTATTACCAGAACTGGTTCCGAAAGCGTTTCAAGCGGTTTCCAACATGGAATGACGCGATGGCTCATTGCAGTGATATGACCAAAGTATGTTTCACAGAAAAGCTGATCAGGCGCGGCATTGACCCGGAGGACGGTACGGGGAAAGATGGGACACGGATGGATTGACGTGTCCGCAAGTCCTATCGCAAACGGTATCATGCCCGGAAGCGTGATCCTGGTATGGCATATCTTTCAAGGCGTTATGGCCGTTCCGTGCGAAAAATGGAACGAGAACCGCTTCTATACACACTGGCGGACGATTGACAACAACGCATGGATCCGGACGGAGGACAGGCTTCCGAAACGGGCAGACGCCGACATACTGAATTGCGTTATTTCCCGTGATGGTCTGGGAGAAATACGACTGACGGGATGGCATCGTTTCCTGACCGAATCCGGATTCAACGAATGGCAGACCCCGCCGGAACCGCCAGACGGATACCAGGAATTAAGAAAAAACGCATTATAGGAGGCACTATGGAAAACGAATTGACCAACACCACGCAGCAGGACATCACAGCACTGGACAACCTTGCGGCGGAGGCGCGCATGTACAGCCTGAACGTGCGCATGAACCTTTTCCATCTGGCAAGGGTGTTCAGCGAAGCACGCAAGCTGCTTCCACATGGAGAATGGGGCAAGTGGGTGGAAGAAAACGCCGGTGTGGAAATGAGGACGGCACAGCAGATGATCGCCAGCTTTGAGCGATTCGGCGGGATGCCGCAGCTTGCCACACTGGACAGGACCAAGCTCTATAAAATGACCGCGCTCCCGCCCGGCACGGAAGAAGCGTTCATGGAAGAACACGATGTGTCCGCCATGAGCACGCGGGAGGTTGAAAAAGCTGTCAGGGCATTCAGGGAAAAGATGCAGGCGGAAATCGACCGGGAACGCACTGCGCGGGAAGAAGCAGAACGGCGGGCCGAGGAAGCGGAAAAACGACCGCCGGAAATACCGGAAGAAATCGCGCAGACCCTATCTACCATGCGGCAGGATATTCAGACCAAGGAAGCGGAAATCACACGGCTTGCGCAGATCGGGCGTGACAGCCTGGAAGAGCGTCAAAGGCTGGCCCGCGAAAACGCAGACCTGAAACGGGAAAATGCGGAAACACAGGAAATGCTGGCAGACCAGCAGGCGGAAATTGATCGCGTACAGAGCGAACTGCTTGACCTGCAAAGCACGCAGGCGCGCGGAGAAGCCGAACATACCCCCGCGGACGAGCTGACGCCGGAAGCGTTCGCAAGCGCCGTAAGGCAGTTTATTGGAACCTGCGCCCGGATGCCGTACATGACACGGACTTTCTCTGTGATGGCACAGCGGAACAGGGATCAGTATGACGACCTGCTGAAAGCGATGGAGGGCTGGTGCAGGGGCGCAAGGCAGGCCCTTGAAAGTTATGCAACAAACGGGGTGATTGACGTTGAATGAGATCGTAAAACATGAGGCCGGACAACTGACGGACGAAAATGTGGAAATGGTATCCCCCATTGTACAGGAAATGATGGCGCCGATTTTTCAGAGCATCGGAAAAATGCTGGAACACAACGCGCAGGCCATGGAGCAGATCGCTGCCGCGCAGCAGTTGACCAGCGACCGGATAGAAGCGCTGGAAAAGCAGGTGCGCCTGAACACGCCCATGAGCTCGAAGCAGGCTCAGTATATCAACGAAGCCATCAAGCGCCGGGCACGGGAGCTTCTGGACAAACGCGGATATTCGGACGACAAAAAAGCCGTGACGAAGCTGGGTAACGCCATCCGGAAAAGCGTGCTTTCCCGCCACGGCGTGAGCGGGATCCGCGAGATTCCGAGGCACCTGTACGACGTTTGTTTCAGCCAGATCGACATGTGGAACGACATGCTGACAATCAAGGATGTGACAAAGGAGGCAAGGACACGTGCGGAACATGCTGTGGACGGTGCTGAACCGGTTTCGGGTACGGATGGTTACGCGCCGCATGAAAGCCAGAACGATTAAACGAGTGAGCGCGTTATGCGTTCGGATTGAGAGGTCATGATGCAAACGAGCGAATATCAAGCGCTGGCCATGCGGACCAGTACAGACGGGCATGACCGCGTGCTGAACGGATGCCTGGGGCTGATCGGAGAAAGCGGCGAAGTCGTTGACATTGCCAAGAAGTGGAAGTTTCAAAGCGGCGACTGTGCGGAGATCCCGAAGGACAAACTGATTGACGAATGCGGGGATGTGCTGTGGTACTGCGCAGAGCTGTGCCAGGGGCTGAAAATTGACCTTGAGCGCATCATCCGCGAAACACACAGTACGCCTGTTTGCGTGACTGCTTCCGGAAAATTTTGGCACGACGCGGTGCGGCTGTCGCAGCGGTGCGCGGAGATCTACGAAATGTATTACGGCGACAGCGGCGGCGAGTTCAGAAGGAAGAATGTACGAAAGATACAGCGCGAAGGAAGGCACGGGATACGTGTTGTCGAAACGAAAACCCCCGCCCCTGTCGCCTACCCTTTGGCGCTGAAAGACACGGAATTATGGTGCCGGTACGACACGGTAACGCTGGACATCGGCGACATCGTTCTGCACGTAGAAGGCATATTAAAGCAATACGCCGATTCCGACCTGAACGAAGCTATGGAGAAGAACATCGGCAAACTTAAAAAGCGTTACCCTGACGGCTTCGATCCGGAAAGGAGCCTGCACAGGAGCGAATAAGAAAGGCGTACACCACTATGAGCCAAGTCAATTACGTTCAGCAGGTAAACCTGTTCATGGAATACGCACGTCGAAACAGACTGACAAGCCATGAGCGCGTATTTTTCTTTGCTTTGTTCCATGTGGCCAACACATGGGCACAGCGCGCGGAGAATCACGAATGGCCCGACGTTTTTTTCCAGGTGAGCAATTCCGAGATACATGAATGGAGCGATCTTGAAGAACGCGCGATCAGAACGACCCGCAACACGCTCAAGCAGCGCGGGCTGATTGATTTCAGAAAAGGAGATGGAAAACGAAGCGATCCGGAATACAAAATCAATTACTTACAGCTTATCGGGTACAAAATTGCTCCCGTTGATGTAGGCGAAAGCAGTAACAACGGGTGCAAAATTGCCGCCGATAGTGTAGGTGGTTATGTAGGTGGTTATGTAGGTGGTCATGTAGGCGATCATGTAGGCGATGATGCAGGCGGTGCTGTATCCGAAGGAAATACGACCGGGTGCAAAAATGCCGCCGGTCATGCTGGCGATCCTACTTATTCCTCTACTCCGTATCACTCTAATATAAATATAAACAGGAATACGGTAAATGCAGATGAAAAAGCAAGAGGAAAAGCAGGAGAAGGACAGCGCGGGCAGGCGCGCGAACGGGCGGACACGTTTTCGTTCGCCGGACTTGTGGACACCGATGCGGTTTCCGGGCAAATGGACGGACTGATCCCGCTTGCGGCTCCTTTGAGGCGGTGACGAGATATGACGCTGGAGGACGCTAACAAGCTGCTTGCACTCGCCAAAGCAAATTACAGCTATGCCTTTAAGACCATGAGTACCCAGGACAAGGTGCTGCTGGTTCATAGCTGGGCTTTTGCCCTACAGGACATCCCGGCTGACATCGTGATGATCGCCTTCATGAAGCTGCTGTCTACGAGCAAGTGGCTGCCGACCGTCGCGGAAATCCGCGAGAAGGTGAAAAAGCTGTACTACGAAAGCTGCGATCACGACGACTGGGCGCGAAGCGAAGGGCTGCTGCCGGAGGAAAGCCCGCAGAAAAAAGCGGCACGGGAGTACATACAGAGCCAGACAAGCCGACTGCGGGGCGACAGCGAACCGGAGCTTGCACTGGACGCTATCCTGAACGGGCCAATGGGATACGCCATCGGGAGCGGCGCTATGGCTGATTTTGACAGACTGGGCAGCGGAGGAAACCGCTACCTGACAGACAGGGAGGACGGCAATGAATGACCTGACGATCATTGGGAATTTGACAAACAATCCGTCAAGCCGGATCGTGAATACACAAAACGGACAGCAGACCGTGTGTGATTTCACTGTAGCGGTCAATCGCGTGGTGCGCGGGCAGAAAACCGCGGATTACTTCCGCGTATCCTGCTGGAACAAACAGGCGGAGAACGCCATGAAATACCTGACAAAAGGCAGCAAGGTTGCCGTGAAAGGCGCTGTTACAGCCAGAGCCTACGCAGGGAACGACGGAACGCCGCGCGCCAGTCTGGAAGTGATCCCGGACAAGATCGAATACCTTTCCGCAAAGCAGAACACAGACGGAGGGCAGGAGGCACCGCCGGTGCCGGAGGACGGATTTATTCCGGTAAGTGACGAAGAACTGCCGTTTTGACGAAAGGAGGCCGACACCATGACAGAATTTACAAACGTGCAGCAGTACAAAGCCAGAAAACGCTATGTGTGCCATCTGTGCGGTCACGCAATCCTTCCGGGCGCGGAATATGTTTATGAAGCGTCAAAGTGGGATGGAGAGGTGCACCAGATGCGGCGGCATATCCACTGCGACGCTATCCTGGACGCGTTCAGCAGAGACGAATGCCCGGAAGAATACACCGAAAGCGAAGTATGGGAATGGGCGTGCGATCGTGCCTGCGCCGGATGCAGCCATGCAGACGAGGACGGAGACTGCGAGGACGGCGGAACAGACGCCGTGTGGGCGTGTGAAATCGCGCAGGAAAAGCTGCTGCCGCCGCAATACCTTGAAGCGGCGAAGAAAAGCGTTGTAGATAACGACGAATCGCTGGAGGGCTGACATGGGAAGCAGAACCAAAATCGAATGGGCGGACGCAACGTGGAACCCGGTGACGGGGTGCTTGCACGGATGCGAATACTGCTATGCGAGACGGATTGCGGAACGATTCGGAATTAAGCCGTTCGGAAACGTTGAACCAACAGAACTGTTAGAACCTGTTGTTCTAAATGACAAAGCGGAACCATACCCGTTGGGTTTTAACCCGACTTTCCACCGTTACCGTCTGGACGAGCCGCAGCACTGGAAAAACCCAAAGACGATTTTTGTCTGTTCCATGGCGGATCTGTTCGGGGACTGGGTGCCGGACGAGTGGATCAATGACGTGTTCACGGCCTGTGAAAGCGCAAAGCAGCACCGGTACCTGTTTCTGACCAAGAACCCGAAGCGCATTTTACAGCTTGCGCGCGAGGAACGACTGCCGGACCACAGCAATTTCTGGTACGGTACGACGATCACAAAACCGGAACAGCAGTTTTTCTTTCAGACACCGTTCTTCACCAATGAACGCAGAAGCAACAGCTACGGTATTTTTGTTTCCATTGAGCCGATCCAGAAAGACTTTCCTGTTCAGGAGCGATTTTCAAGGATACCCGGAAAGCAGCAGAACTGTATCGACTGGATGATCATCGGCGCTGAAACCGGGAACCGGAGGGACAAAACAGTACCGAAACGGGAGTGGATAGAACATCTGATTACGACCGGTGAAAAAACGGGAATCCCGCTGTTTATGAAGGAGAGCCTGCACGACCTGATGGGCGACGACTTTAAGCAGGAATTTCCGTGGAAATAAAAAAGGAGGACCAACACCACTATGGCAAACCGAGCAGATCGGCGCAGGCAGATGCGCGAAACGCAAGCGGCCAACGACAAAAAACGCTTACAGGGACAGGTTGAAGCCCGGATCAGCGCGTCGCGGGAAGAAGAACAACGGATCAAAAAAGCGATCAGCGAAATTCAATCCGGAATGAATCGCGGATACTCTGACATGCTGAAACAGCAGGAAGATCTGTTCAAAAAACAGATGGAAGTCAAGATGAAGGCCCGTGAACAGGTGCGGAAGATCATTGAGCGCAATGGAATTACCGCGCAGGATCTTGACGACGCCAGAGAAGAAGGACGGCAGGAAGGGTTCAAACAGGCGGCGCTTCCGATCATCAAATGCTGCTATGCGGGGATCATTCTTGCACTGCATGATGAGTTTGGATTTGGCGAAAACCGGTGCTTCCGGGCGATCAAAGCCGTTGACGAAAAGATCATGTGGGCGCTGAACCACTCCGAGTTGTGCGATGAAGTGCTGGAAAAGACCGGTCTGGAACTGGATCTGGACGAACCGTTTGACCGCGTTACGAAGAAGGAAAAGTAAAAGGAGGCCAACACCATGAAACTTGACGTATTGACACCGAACATCGTTAGAATCGCGTATCACCAGGAACGCGGGGACCCACATTACGGAAGCTGCATGTGGGCATACTATGATTTTGACCTGGACCGGTACATGCTGAACATCCAGAGCGATTGCGGAAACGCAGCCTACAGATGGGTAGAAACGCCGAGAAGTGAGAGCTTTTTACACCTGATGGCAAGGTGTGACGACGGATATATGATGATGAAGCTGTTCGGGCCGCCGGAACTGGTTGACGAGGACGCTACCGTTGACGAGGTGCGCGAACGGCTGGGGATCGGAAATAAAGAAGATTATATGCTTGATCTTGACGAAGATGAACGACAGAAGCGTGAGGACGCGATACAAGAGCTTTCAGACACGATGGACGAATACGGAGGGATTTCACAAGACGCCGCTGATGCCATACTTACAGAATGGGCCAATGATAACGACATGGACATTGACTGCATCTGGGAATGCGTTGTAACGGACTACTCGTCATTGCAGTACAGAATCGTGCAGATTTTCAAAGACCATATACAGCCGAAAATACGGGAGCTTTTGAAGGACGGTGAATACAAATGAAAATCACAAAGGACGATTTCATGAAGTGGTCGCCGGAGCTGCCGAAAGCCTTTCACAGGTGGGAAGTGTGGATCCTGTTCGGGTCTGCCGAAAAGCCACAAATACGCCTGACAGAGTTTCCGGCGGAGGAATACGACACACCAGAAGAGCAATACGAAGCCTTATGTGAATATATCAACGGATGCAGGTTTTCAAACACGGAATACCATGTATTCTGCGACGATAAAATTGTTCTGGACTTTTGAAGGAGGCTAAATAATGGCGCACATCAAAGTATTGCCATGCGCAAACGGAGTTCTTGTATCAGCTTACCACGATAAAAGTGATAATACGGTTGTCATATTCGACAAAGCCGGAACAGCATGTGGATACTTTGAACTTTCGGATTTAGAAACTGACAAAAAACCATTAAGCCTTGAAGAATTTAAGAAGCGCGGGTTTGCATTCATCGAATTGAACGATGGATATTTTGAACCGTATGTGTTTCCGGCGTTCTATCAAGCGCGCGGGAACGGACACTATTCTGTTGTTATAACAAAGAAAACAGAAGTGATTGATTCGTGGTTCAGGTACGATGAAGATGAACATGAGATCTGGATTGACAACGACGAATACAACGCCGGATGGCGCTGCTGGGGAAAAGAACCAACAGAAAAAGAAAGAGAAGCCGCACAATGGGATGATTAAGGAGGCCAACACCGCATGGGACGGATTGTACAAAGGACATTTGTTATCAATGAAATCGAATACACAAGCGAGGATTTGAAAAAACGGAAGGAACGAAGCGACAGGAGAAACAGGTTTCCGGAGCCAACGAAGGATATGCTTCAATTCTGCAAGCGGCTGAACCCGTGCCCGATATGCGGAAAGACGCCGGAACCGAGCATTGTTGGAGAATACGGAGATTACAGCATCAAGATGAACTGCTCCGGAAGCGCGTTTCATATCTCCTGCGGGAACTGGTACAAAAGTCTTGCCAAGGCCGGTAAAGGATGGAACGAGAGGACAAGGGACAAGATACAGATCGAAGCGGATATTGAATTTGAAAAGCGCATGGCAAGAAAGCGGGAAAAGCAGCCATGAGCGGAAAGCCAGCGCCGGACGAACTGCTGATTGCTATACACAAACACTGCCTTGCGTGCAGCGGAGGAAGCCGGAAGGAGGTACAGAGTTGCAGGATCAAGGGATGCAATTTGTACCCTTACCGGCAGGAACCGATACGGCAGCGCGATAAACCGATAAAAGGGCAAATATCACTCTTTGATGTGCTAAAGGAGAATGACCATGAAACAAGCCGTTGACCCAATAACGGGATGCGCGCACATTGTAAACGAAAGAAGCATACATGGAATATATCGCGCTTGCTCTGTGTGCCGTGCCGGAATACCGGATCATGTATCCGGACCGACGTTTGGAAACTATATCGACGAGGACCAGGTTGATCATTGCTATAGCTGCGGAGCCACTTTTGATCATACAGACGACGATGAACCAATGGAGGATGAATGATGAACAGGACAAGTGAAATTGTTGTGGATAATTTTGCAGGCGGAGGAGGAGCAAGCACGGGAATCGAAATCGCCATAGGACGCAGTGTGGATATTGCTATCAATCACGATCCAGCAGCCATTGCCATGCACCGCGCAAATCATCCGACAACAAAACATTATACGGAAGATGTTTGGAAGGTTGATCCTGTGGAAGCCTGCGCAGGCAGACCGGTCGCACTGTGTTGGTTCAGCCCGGACTGCAAGCATTTCAGCAAAGCAAAGGGCGGCAAACCGGTTTCACAGAAGATTCGCGGCCTTGCGTGGGTAGCGGTAAAATGGGCAAAGAAAGTCAAACCACGTGTGATCATGCTGGAAAATGTGGAGGAATTTCAGGACTGGGGACGGCTTGACAAAAACCAGAAACCGGATCCGAAATATAAGGGTGAAACCTTTCGGCGCTTCGTCCGACAGCTTGAGGAAAACGGATACCATGTGGAATATAAGCTGCTGCGCGCCTGCGACTATGGCGCGCCAACAACGAGAAAACGCTTTTTTCTGATTGCCAGAAGCGACGGCAAACCGATCATCTGGCCAAAGCCGACACATGGCGACCCGGACGGAATAGAAGTCAGAAGCGGAATGCTGAAACCGTGGAGAGCAGCAAAAGAGATCATCGACTTTTCCCTTCCGTGCCCAAGTATTTTTGCGACCAGCGAAGAAATTATGAAGGAATATGGGATTCGCGCTGTAAGACCGCTGGCAGATGCTACTATGAAACGGATCGCGGAGGGTGTTGACAAATTCAAAGACAGGCCATTTCTGATCCAGTATCATTCCGGAAATGAGTTCCGCGGGCAGAGCGTTGACGAGCCGCTTATGACGGTAGACAGCAGCAACCGATACGGGCTTTGCATGGCGTTCCTGACAAAGTTCAACAACCATGACACCGGAAATAGTCTGGACAATCCGGTACCGACAATTACAGCACAGGTAAATCATTACGGAATGGTGACAGCTTTTCTGACGAGTTATTACGGGCACGGAAGCGAATCTTCCGTTGAAGAACCTGTGCCTACCGTGACGGCGCATGACCGTTTTGCTCTTGTGACCGTAAAAGGAAACCGATACAGGATAACGGATATCGGAATGAGGATGCTGACGCCGAGGGAATTGTTTGATGCGCAGGGATTCCCGCATGACTATATCATTGATACAGACGCTGACGGAAATGAATATCCGCGCGGAGAACAGGTGAAACGGTGCGGAAATGCTGTATGTCCACCAATCCCAACTGCACTTGTGCGTGCAAATCTGCCGGAGCTTTGCGGAGGATGCAAACAATGACGAAGATATATTGCGCTGATTCACTGTGCAAATTCAATAACGACAAAGGAGTTTGTACAGCAAAGAAAGTAGCTCTGGCGTGGCACAGCGTTATGACGGTATGGGATGGCAGGCAGGAGTTTTCAAGGTGCAAGACGCGGGAAAACAGAGAGATTGATATGAAAGGGTTTCCGTATGGAAAGAAAACCGAAGTACCCGGAGAGTGAATACAAAGACCTGATGATGCCGTCTGACGATATGGACGACTGTCTGGAATGCTTCCACAGCAATCTTGTTAAGGTTCGGAAAGATACGACGTGCCATTGGTGCGGAACAACTATTCACAAAGGAGATTATGCGCTCGGTGAAAAATGCTTCATTGACGGATGGCCATACTATATCCATGACTGCCTTGATTGCGTGGAGGATGTTATCGACGGTCCGGACGATGAAGCGTATGAACGATGGGAAAAAAGAGCAAAGGAGGCTGGTTACTTATGAGCGGCGAAGCGTGGAAGGATACCGGGAACTGCAAGGAATGCAGGCGGGCAAAGTATTGTAACAAAACATGTGCGGCCAACAAGAAGCGGATGCAGAGGATTTTAGAGATTTCCGCGAGAGCTGTTATCGGCAAAATGATGATCCGGAACGGGAACAAAGATGCCGATGAAGCCAGAAGCAAACTTGAAAGACTGAGAAGAAACAATAACGAAGACTGTTCCGCAGAGGCTGTAGACAGAGTGCTTGAACGCTGCCGGTCGCTTGCAACACACAGCAAATACACTGTATCGCAGATCGTAAACGGTGTGATTGGAACCGCCATGTCAACCGGAGACAGCACGGATGAAGTGCTGCGGAAAATGGAGGACGAATACGAAGCTGCGACACTGAAAGGATATTAAACACGAAATCGCTTGCGCATTTGGAGGGATGAACATGGGAAACAATCTGACGGAAAACCGCGAAGCGGTGGCGGAGCCGGTGAAGGTGAAAAACAAGGATATCCTGCTTCTTGCGGATGTGCTGCCGATCATGCAGGAGGTGTGCGCGATTGAGGAGCGCAGGGACTGGCAGCGTGATCGCCTATCCAATATCACACAGCACCTGACATGGACGCCGGGAGCGCACGGTCCGTCACGCGGAATGGACGACGCGTTTGCCATGCTGTCCGAAATTGACGAGGAGCATGAAGAGAAGTGCAGGGAATACACGCGGCTGCTGAAAAAGGCGCAGAAGATCCTGAACGGGATCGAAAGCCGGAGCATGAGGACTTTTGTGCTGATGAAGTATGTCATGGACCGTCCGAACACGGAGATCTGCGATGAGCTGAATATGGGGCGCAAGGGATTTGAACGGGCAAAACGCAGCATAGAGGAAGCGGACTGCATGACAGCCGTGAAATGGAAGGAGAAATATATTCTGGTGAAGGACTAAATTTTTTTCCAAAAAGGTGTTGAAAGTACAAGGGGGATGTGCTATAATCCTATCATTGCCAGAAGTGGGTGGAGCCGGACGAAACAAAACGTCCGGCCCTTGCCATTTTTGGGGAAGGAGGCGGGATCATGGCCGCGCCATTCACGATAGAAATCGACACAAGCGACCTGGACAGGACCATTGCTTTTGTGAAATCCAGACTGACACCGGCGCAATTCAAAACCGTCATGAGCCGGGTGTACCGGAGGACGGGCGGAAAGATACGAACCATTGTCAGCAAGGACGTTCCGAAGCACTACTATGTGACGGCGGGCGACGCGCGCAGCGAAACCGGCGCTCCACAGATCAGCGGTATGAGCTGCACGGTGCCCATCACAGGACCCAGACGGACCGTGGGCGTCCAGTTCAAGGCAAAGGGCAGCCATCACGGCTGGAACCCGCCCAGATATACCGTATCCGCCAAGATCGTGCGAGGATCGGAAACAGACATGGAACAAGGAACGTTCCGCAATATGCCGTCCGCGCTGGGCGGGCAGGCGTACATGCGATTCGGCGCAAGGCTGCCGATCAAGAAAACGCTCGGCCCCGCCATTCCGGAAATGGCGACACACCTCGCGGAAGCGGACATCCAGAAGGACGTGCTGGAAACCATGGAAAAGCGGCTGCTGCACGAAATGCAGTTTATTCTTTCGTAATATGGGCATGACAAAAAAAGAACTCGCCACGGTGGCGGGATATACCTATCGGCGGCTGTACGATATTGACCGGGATCTGCCGAAGGAAAAGAAACTGTTTGTTGAAAGCGAGGACGGCAAGTACGACCTCGCTCTTTTTGTACAGCGGTGGGTGGAATACAGCGTACACCAGGAAAGCGCCGGAAACGGCGTGGAAGACCTGGACACGGTGAAAGCCAGACATGAAGTGATCAAGGCGGAGAAAACGCAGCTTGAAGTGGACAAAATGCGCGGGCAGCTCATTGACGTTCAGGACGCGCGGAAACTGTGGGGCGATATTGCCAATACGGTGACGCAGAATCTGATCCATCTTCCGAGCAAGGTTGCGCCCATGGTGCGCATGATGGACAACACGGAAATGATTGCCAGCATTATTGACGCAGAAGTTCGCAAGGTGCTGAATGAGATAGCGGAAACGCCGCTGCCTGAATACGCTACCGGAGAAGATACAAGCGAAAGCGAGGAGGATGACGACGGGGAGGTGTAAAGCGTGAGCGCTCTTAATGAACTGGCGCGGTACACCTTAACCATGTTCAGACCGCCAAAGGCGCAGACTGTATCAGAATGGGCGGATGAAAACCGCGTGCTTGTCAGCGAAAGCAGCGCGGAACCCGGCGCATGGCGGACGGACAGAGCGCCTTACCAAAGGGAGATCATGGACGCATTCACACAGCCGGGCGTATGGCAGATCGTGATCATGGCCAGTGCGCAGGTTGGCAAATCTGAAATCGAACTGAACATGATGGGCTGCGCCATTGATAACGACCCAGGACCCATGTTGTACATTCAACCGACGGATAAGGTTGCAGAGGATTATTCCAAACGCAGAATTGCGCCCATGATCGCGGCCTGCCCTACCCTACGCGACAAGGTGTTCAAGGCGAAAGGCAGGGACGCTGCCAATACCATCACGATGAAAACCTTTCCGGGCGGAAGCCTGGCCATCATCGGCGCGAACAGCCCTGCGGACCTGTCCAGTAAACCCGTGCGATACATCTTCATGGACGAAACGGACCGTTTCCCGGCCAGCGCCGGATCTGAGGGCGACCCGCAGGAGTTGGCTGAACGGCGTACAGAAACCTTCCGGCATAACCGGAAGATCGTGAAGACATCCACACCGACCATTAAGGGGAGCAGCAAGATCGAGACGGATTATATGAACGGAACGCAGGAGGAATGGCATACGGAATGTCCGCACTGCCACACGTACAACTACATTCGCTTTGCCGACATCCACTTTGAAAAAGAGGATTACAAAAACGAAAGCGGCGACGAGGATTATCACGTCAAGAAGGTTGTATGGCAATGCCCGACCTGCAAACGGGAAATCAGCGAACACGAATGCAAGAGGCTCCCGGCTAAGTGGGTCAGCAAGAACCCGCAAGCTATTGAAAACGGCGTCCGGTCCTTCCGGCTGAACGCTTTCATGTCGCCGTGGAGCGACTGGAAAGATATTGTGTGGAAGTTCCTGAAAGCGCACAAGGATCCGGAAAAATTGAAAACATGGTACAACACGATCCTGGGCGAAACGTGGGAAATACACGAAAACAAGGGGCTGGATGAAGCGCTTTACAAACGCAGGGAGCATTACGATGCGGAGGTACCAAGCGGCGTGCTGCTCCTGACAATGGGCATGGATACACAGGACAACCGACTTGAATATGAGGTTGTGGGCTGGGACCGAAGCGGCCAAAGCTGGGGCATCAGCAGAGGCGTGATCCCAGGACGTGCCGACGCGCCCGGCGTGTGGGAAGAAGTGGACGCGCTGCTGGACCGGCAGTGGAAAATGAAGAATGGTTTGAAGCTGCGCGTGCTTGCAACCTTTATCGACAGCGGCGGCCATTTCACGACAACGATTTACAAGGAGTGCTCGAAACGATCTTCAAAGCGGATATGGCCCATCAAGGGTGAAAAGGGCGAAGGCAAAGAAGAATGCCGCGTGATGAAGAAAGGTACCGGCGATGGAGCGAAGTTCATGATCAGCGTTGACGCCGGAAAAGAGGGCATCATGTACGAAGCCGCGATCCAGGAGCCGGGGCCGGGGTACATGCACTTCCCTATTGATTACCGCGCGGGCTATGACATGGAATACTTCCGCGGCCTGATCTCCGAACGGATGGAGATACACCGGAAGAATGGACGCGGCATTGTGGTGTGGGAACAATTCTACGCCAGAAACGAACCCCTGGACTGCCGGAATTACGCGAGGGCCGCGTATCGGTATTTCAACTGGCACTTTGATGATTTGGAACGGATGATCAACGGAGAAGAAAAACCGCGGCAGATCATCACTCAGCAGGAAGAAACCAAGAGGAAACAGCGGCGCGTAGTCAGCCGTGGAATACAAGTATAAGGAGCGTGAACGTATGGCGGCAATATCCGCGTACACCCTGGCGGAAGCACAGGAAATGCTGACGCTGTGGAAAGATTGCGAACGAACGCTTGCCAGCGGGCAAGCCACCAGTTACCGGGTAGGAACACGGGAATGCACACTGGTTGATCTGGAGGACATCCGGGCGGCTATCAATTATTTCGGAAACCTGGTGGAGGCACTGTCCGGCAAGGTGAGGACGAAGCGGGTAACGACCGTGGTTCCGAGAGACTTTTAAGGAGGGGCGGGCATGAACGATCATAAGGAACCGACCTTCCGGGAACGGGCGCTTTTTCTGATCAACCCAAAGAAGGGCAACGCCGCATACGTAAGGCGCGTACAGGAAGAAACAAAACCCAAAGAAAGACCGGACGCGACACCGGCCAAAATGAGCTACGGCAGCTATGGCGCAAGCCAGACAAAAAACGCCATGCTTGGCTGGATCGTGGAAAACGGGAATGCGGAGGACAACATTGATCTGTATTCGTCCACCCTGCGTCAGCGTGCGCGCGACCTGTATGCCGGAGGCGGGCTGGCCAGAAGCGGGCCGACCACCCTGACAACATCGGTCGTGGGATGGGGTATACAGCCGAAGCCGAAGCTGGACGGCGATTTTCTGGGCATGAGCGACGAGGAACGGGAGGAAACAGAACGCACAATCCTGCGGGAATTTAAGCTGTGGGCGGAAAACACCCTATGCGACGCGGAACGGCAGAAGGATTTTTACGGGTTGCAGCAGCTTGCGTTTCTGTCCATGCTGATGAGCGGCGACGTGTTTGCGCTTTTCGGAATGAAGGAAAACAAGCGAACGCCCTATCAAACGACCATTCGCCTGCTCGAAGCGGACCGCATCTGTAACCCGGATTCGTCCGGCGGCAGCGAAAGCAAGGAAAGCGACGGCGGCGGCCGGATCATTGACGGCGTGGAGATCGACAAAGAGGGCGCTGTGATCCGCTATCACGTGGCCAGCAGAAACCCTGCCGCCGGTGCGGACAGCAGCGAACTTGTGTGGACGCCGATTGATGCTTTCGGAAAAGACACAGGCTACCCGAACATGCTGCACATTATGACGCATGAACGACCGGAGCAGCACAGGGGCGTGCCGTTTGTGGCAAGCGAGATCGAAGCGCTCAAGCAGTTTAGCAGATACATGAACAGTGAACTCGCGGCGAACGTCGTCAGCGCTATGCTGACCGCTTTCATCACCAGCAAGGACGACGACGGGAAAGCCGGGATGGAGGACGCCGTAAACGAGGAAGAAAAGGTTACGGACGACGAACTCAAGCTGGAACTCGCCCCCGGCGCGATCTACGATCTGCCGCCGGGAAAGCACATTGAAACGGTGAATCCGCTTCGCAGCAACGCGCAGTTTGAGAGCTTCGTTTCGACGACCATTACGGTGATCGCTTCCAGCATGGGGATCCCAAAGGAAGTGCTGATCAAAAAATACGAAAGCAACTATACCGCTGCTCGTGCAGCACTGCTGGATTTCTGGCGCACGGTGCGCGTATACCGAACCAGGTTCAACAGCAGCTTCAACCAGCCGATCTATGAACAGTGGCTATCCGAGGCTGTTGCAGCCGGACGCATTGACGCGCCCGGTTTTTTTGATGATCCGGCCATCCGGCAGGCGTGGTGCGGGTGCGCGTGGATGGGTGCCAGCATGGGCCACGTAGACCCCTTGAAAGAGGTCAACGCGGCAGCGACGCGCATTGCGAACAACATCACCACACAGGAGCAGGAAGCAAGCGAGTACAACGGCAACGACTGGAACGCGAATATCCGGCAGCGCCGCAGGGAGATCACGGCCCTGATGGACCTGAATAACCTGATACAGGAGGCGGATCCGGACGACGCGCCGGACGATGACGAAGAAGAAAAGGAGGACGAATGATATGCCGAGAGATATATTCCGACTGGCATACACCGCGCGCATGAACGCGGACGAAGCCGACACAGGCGAGATCATGCTTTACGGCGAGATCGTGCAGGACTACGGGAAATGGTACAAGGAAAACTATCCGGAGGACAAGAGCGCCAGCGACTTTGACAAAGCCATCAAAGAACTTAAAGCCAACGGCGCGAAAAAGCTGAACCTCAGGATCAACAGCCCCGGCGGCATTGTTTACGAGGCAGTTGCCATGCGCGCCATCCTGACAGGCGCGGGGTTTGACAGCATCCATATCCGCATTGAGGGCATGTGCGCCAGCGCAGCGACGATCCTTGCCAGCATTCCGGGTGCGGACGCCGAAATCACACCCGGAAGCGAATACATGATTCACAATCCGTGGACCATGGCGTGGGGCAACGCGAACGACATGCAGAGAGAGGTTGACCACTTGCGCCAGCTTGAAAAAACCACACGCGGATTCTACAGCACGAAAAGCGGCCAGACCGACGAGCAGATCAAGGAATGGATGGACGCCGAAACCTGGTTCAGCGCGGAGGACGCCGTGAAATACGGATTCTGCGACCGCATGAGCAAAGAAGAAACCGGCGCTGCGCCCGCCGCCGCCTGCGTTACCAGCCGTGAAATGGCCGCCATGCAGGGCTTGTACAGGGCCATACCGCAGGCTATCGCCACCAAAGACCCCGTTCCACCGAAAGCGGAGGAACACACACCCACTGTCAGTCACGACGCTCCTGTTGCCGGGGTGCCGACTGAAAATAAAAATCACGAGGAGGAAACAGTAACCATGGACATCAAGGACCTGAACATGGATCAGCTTCGTGCGGAAAACCCCGGTCTGCTGGAAAGCATCCGGCAGGAGGCGCTTACCGCCGAACGCCAGCGCTGCGAGGACATTGACGCGCTGACTGATCCCGGATGCGAACAGCTTGCCGCGGAGGCGAAGCAGAACGGCATGAGCGCCGAGGACTTCCACAGACGGATCGTGCAGATGCGCAAGCAGAAGGGCGCGAACTTTCTGAACAGCCGCGCGCAGGAAACCGCGCCCGCGCAGAAAGTGGGAGGCGGAGATCCCCAGGAGCGCAAGCCGGAGCAGGAAATCCAGGACATCGCCAAGGACGTCGCGGCCTATGCCAAGGAATACGTCGGCGCTGAAACCGGCAGCATGTATTGATCTGAAAAGGAGGAAAAAAGCATGAACATGTACGGAACCATCGGCACCAGCAATCCCGAATATCTGCTGGCTGACCCGCAGGGCGCGGATAAAATCGCCGTACCCTGCAAGCCCGGACAGGGCACCTTCAAGCGCGGCGCGATCCTGTATCGCGGCAGCGACGGCCTGTATGACGCCGCGACCGCAAGCGAACTGGACGGCTCCAAGAACCTTGTCGTGCTGGACGAGGAAGTGGACACCGGAAACGGCAACGTGGCCGAAAACGGCAGCGCTTTCCGCGCCGGACGCTTCATTGACGGCAAGGTGATCCTGAACGGCGGCGGCACCCTGAGCGCCGCAAACAAGCTGGCGCTGCGCCAGCAGGGCATCGTGCTGAACCCCATGGAGAGCACGGAAGCCTTTGACAACGGCGGACACACTGTGACCTACAAGGCCAACAATGGCGTTACCCCCGCCGAACCGGATGTTGTGAAGGAAGTTGCCGCGGGCGGCACGCACACCGTGCTTGCCAACAGCGTGACCGGATTCACCGCCCCCGCTACCAAGAGCTTCAGCAAGTGGAACACGAAGGACGACGGCAGCGGCACCGACTACGCCGCGGCAGCGACCCTGACGCCCACCGAGAATGTGACCCTGTACGCCATCTGGGCGTGATAAACGACAAAGGAGGAATTGATTATGGACATTTATTCCACCCGTGCGCAGCTCGCGGCCATCGACCTGATGCCCCGCGAGTATTCCGCGCTGTTTGATTTTTTCTGCCGTGACGCGGGTACGGTCGAAGATGAAAAAGCCATCTGGGACTACCGCAAGGGATCCCGCCGCATGGCTCCGACCGTGCACCCGAACAGCGGCGACGTTCCCATGATGCGCGACAGCTATGAAACCCGCGAAATCGGCTTCTGCACAATCGCCCCCAGCCGCATCATCATGAACAACGACCTCAAAGGCCGTTCCTTCGGAGAAAACGTACTGGGCGCTATGACCCCGCAGGAGCGCGAAAAGAAGATGCTGGCAAAGGATCTGACCGACATGCGCAAGGCGATTCAGCGCCGCTACGAATGGATGGTTCGCCAGGTGCTGCTGACCGGCAAGCTCTCCATTTTCGAGTACACCAATGAGGGCCGCGGCCTGGAAGCAAACCTGCTTGCCGACTACGGCTTTACCAACTTCTACACTCCGGATACCCCCTGGAGCCAGGCAGGCGCGAAGATCGACGACGATATGCACGAGATCTTTGACCTGGTGTATGAAGGTCTGGGCTATGTGGACCGCATCTGGATGGCTCCGGACGTAGCCGCCGCGCTGCGCGACAACAGCAATTACATCAAGCTGTTCGACGGACGCAACATTGACATGGGCAAGCTGAACGCCCAGTACAAGGGTCAGGGCGTCCGCTTCATCGGCTGGAACAGCGACGGCGTTGAAATGTACAGCCTGTCCGGCACGTTCATTGACGACGACGGCCAGACCAAGCCCATCATTCCAGCCGGAAAGATGATCGCCGGAAGCGGAGATCTGCTGAAAATGTATTTCGGCCCCGTGACACAGGTTGAAGAAACCGGTCCCAACGCGCAGCATAAGACCTACATCAAGAAGCAGGTGCCGCTTCGTTACGGTTCCATTGACGGCAATACCATCAAGAACCGCCTGACGAGCTGCCCCACCGTTGTGCCTGAAAACATCGACGGCTGGTGCGTGGCGACCGTGCTGTAAGCGGGAGGTGGAGCCAGAATGTATATCGCCAACCACTATGTGAAAATCAACGGCAAAGTGTATACAGGCGGCGAAATCATTGAAGGTGAACTGACCGAAGAAAAAAAGGACTGGCTGATTCGGGCAGGCGCGATCCGCGAGGCCGCGCCTGCCCCGGCCGCCGGATCCAGGAAGCCCGAACCCGTGCCCGTAAAGGCGGAGCACGGAGAGGGAAAAGCCGGTCAGACACCCGAACCGGACGCCGGGGACGCGGAGGACGAGATCGACGAGGACGCGGAGGTGCCTGAAATCGACGTGATGGACGGCCTTGTCGCGGACGAAGCGAAGGAGGAACCCGCGAAAAAAACAAGCGGTAAGAAGCAGACCGAAAGGAGGAAAACCAAATGAAAGTCCTGATGATCCGCAGCAAAACGCTTGTGGAGGTAAACGACGCCTACGGTGAAAGGCTGATCGAACAGGGGGAAGCCGTGCTGCCCGGGAAGGAGCCGGAAGCGCCCAAGGCGGAAGCGCCGAAAGAGGAAGCCGCGCCCAAGACGGAAAAAACGCGCAAGGGTGATCCGAAGTGAGCCTGAAAGACAGAATCGCCGGTGATATTCCGCGCGTATTCCTGAGAATGGATCATTTTGCCGAAACCCATTACTGGAACGGCATTGAAATCACCTGCGTTCCGGACGAGGAACAGGCGCTGAAACGGAAAAACAACAACGTCAATGATATATCCTGGGACAACAACACAAGGCATCTGCTGATCCATACGTCGCTCGCGGACTTCCCCGGCGGGAAGGAACCGGAGCCGAACACGCACATCATCTTTGACGAGAAACCCATGAAGGTGCTGGAAGTGGACGACAATATGGGAATGCTGGATATTGTGCTGGTGGCCATGGATCCGAGGGAGGTTGTTGTGTAATGCGAATGTCCGAACGGTTGACCGGCCTCAAAAAATGGACATACGAAAACCTGTGCGAAGGGCGAATCATGAAAGCTCCGGCGGAAAACGGGGCTATCGGCACGATCCACCGGCAGGAACCGCAGGCATACCTTGCCTGGGCACCGAGCAGGCTGGACAAAAGCCTGACAATGCAGACGGATCCGAGCACCGTGATGCCGGGAATCATCATCATGCCGAATCACGCCTACGCCAAATACATGGAAGAAAAACGGTTTGACCGGTACAACAACGTACACAGACCGCAGGAAATGGGACAGCATTTGAGCGTGTCCTTCCTGTTCGGCGTGTATGAACCGGGCATCCGGCTTCCCGGATTTGTGGACAGCGTGGGCGAAAAAGGCGCGGGATTGGACCTGCGCCTGATCAGGGAAGGGACGGAAGAGGGACTTCTGACCCTGATGAACTGGATGGACGACTGCATTGAAAAGCTGCTCGGACAGAAAATGATCAAGCATACAGACCTGTTTGTGGACGAGGCATCCATGACCTACAGCCTGTACACGGATCAGGCGTATGTGGTAGACAGACGTCCCATCTATTACGGATTTGTCAACGTGGACTTCGGCTGCTACGCGACCGAGGAACACAACCCGGAAATTGAAGAACTGTTATAAGTTATAAAAGGAGGAACACTCTATGAGCGAATATCTGCATGGCGCTTACGGCCAGATCCGCGCCGTAGGCAGCCGCGTTGCCGCCAAGAGCCAGGGCGTGATCGTATACGTGGGCACCGCGCCCGTGCATACGGTTGAGGGCGGCGCTGACAACGTGAACAAGCCCATTTTGGTGAACAATATTGCGGAAGCGCGCAAGTATTTCGGCTACAGCGACGACTGGGCCAAGTACACCCTGTGCGAAGCGATGCACGTTCACCTGGAAACTAAGGGCGTCGGACCGCTGGTTTTCATCAATGTGCTGAATCCCGACACCCACACCAGCGAAGATCCCGGCACGATCAGCAAGACGCCCGAAAACGGCCGCGTGCTGATTCCGGAAGCGCAGGACATCATCCTGGATACGGTTGTTGTGAAAAGCGGTTCCACCACCAAAGTCAAGGGCACGGATTATTCCATTGCCTACAACATCGACAAAAAGACCATCACCATTGCCGAGCTGACCCCCGGATCCCTGGGCACCGCCTCGCTGACCATCACCTATACCGCCATTGACGCGACCGCTGTTGACGCTGATGACGTGATCGGCGAAAGCGACGGACTGGGCCTGAACACGGGCATTTTCGCCATCAAGAACGTGTATCAGGAAACGGGCTATATCCCCTCTTACCTGGGCGCGCCCGGCTGGAGCAGCACACCTTCCGTCAACGCGGCCATGATCCAGAACAGCCAGAAGGTGAACAACCACTGGGATGTTTACGTGTTCGCCGACCTGCCCATCGTAAACGGCAGCACGCCGCTGACCATGGATACCGCCAGGACCTACAAGGCAGCCAACGGCTATACCCACGAAAATGAAACGGTATACTTCCCGATGGCAGAAGGTGTGGACGGGAAGAAGTATCACATTTCCGTGCTGGCCGCTGCCAATTTCCAGGAACTGCTGCTTGAACAGGACGGCATCCCCTACAAGACGGCCAGCAACACCGAGTGCGGCATGATCCAGAACCTGTATCTGGGCGAGGACGCCAGAGGTCGCCTCTGGGACGACAATCTGATCAATGAAAAGCTGAACAAATACGGCATTGCCAGCGCGGCTTTCGTTGGCGGACGCTGGGCGATCTGGGGCGCACACAGCGCTTCCTACAACCCCGACGACGCGGACCAGATCAACGTCGCGGAAACCACGCGCATGATGCTGTTCTATATCAGCAATGATTTCCAGCATCGCCGCGTCGGCGACATCGACAAGCCTATGACCGCGAACGACCTCAAGACGATCATTGCCGAGGAACAGACCCGCATTGACGCGCTGATCAATATCGGCGCGCTGACCTACGGCACCGTGGAGCTGAACGCCGACGCGCAGGCCAGAAGCGACATCATGAACGGGGACTACAGCTTCCTGTTCAACATCACCACCACACCGCTTGCAAAGAGCCTCAAGGCCATTGTCAACTGGACGGACGACGGCTTTGTGACCTACTTTGAAAGCGTTATGGAAGGCTGAGAAAGGAGTGACACACAATGCCGAATAAGGTTTATTGCAATGTTGAGAAGCATCGTATTCTTGACAACAAGCGCGAGGTGGAGGATGTGACGAAGATCGGCCTGCCGACCATCAAGCACCCGACCACCGAGATCAAGAGCAGCGGCATGGCCATGGACGTTGACATGCCGGACGTGACCCATCTGGAAGCGATGGACTTCACGATCTATCACAACAACGGCGTGAACTGCAAGTATCTGGGCGAACCCGGCAAGCATCTCATCGAAGCCCGTACCGCCCGGCAGCGCTACGACGTGCCCAAGGGCGAAATCATGCACGAAAGCGTGAAATACCGCGTTACCTGCGTGCATGTTTCCACCGAAAAGGGCGACATCGAAACCGGCTCCCCCTATGGCAGCACTGAAAAATTCAGCGTGCTCCGCTATGAGGAGGAGATCGACGGAACCGTTGTGACCATTGCGGACGCGATGGCGGGACTGATCAAGTTCAACGGCAAGGACTGCACCAGCACGGTTGACAACCTGCTGAAATAAGCCAACAAAAACAACAGGCGGAAGGGCAAACGCGAAAGCGATTTCGCGTTTGCCTGACCCCGCCGCATAAAAGGAGAAATCCACATGGAAGAATTGAACAACAAGGCTTTGACGCCGGAAGAAAGCAAAGAAGAACTGAAAAACAGACGCGAAGAAATAGAGAAAAGCCGCGAGGAAATGGAAGCCCGGATGCACCAGCAGCTTGACGAAATCCGGAAAAAATCCAAAGAAAGCACCGAGGCGATCAGCGAGGGGAAGGGACGTTTGAAGCTGGAAAACCCCTTCAAAGTACACGATCAGGAAATTGACGAGCTTGCATACGACTTTACCGTGCTGACCGGTATGGAGTATGCCGACGCGATGGACAACGACCCGAACGCAAACCAGATTTTCCGCATCACTTACCGTCAGGGGCTTGCGTTGTTTGCCAAGGCGGCGGCCAAGCAGACAGACGGCGTGGACCAGCAGGAAATCCTTGAAAAAATCGGCATGACGGATGCCGTGGAGGGCGTGCAGCTGGCAACGCTTTTTTTCAGCGCATCGACGCGGGCGGGACGGCTGCGTATCTCGAAAAGGTAATCACCGCAAGCCTGGTTACGCACACGTCGATCAAAGATTTTATGGACATGACCATAGGACGATTCTATCAGGTATTTGTGGCCATCGCAAACGTGATGGAAAAACGAAAAAGATAACTCGCGGCAGCCGGTAACACGGCTGCCGTTTCCCGTTTTGGGAAGGAGGCGGCGCATGGAGATATTTTACGAAGGGAAAGACATTACAGACCTGGTACAGGTGCGGCAATGCCTGCTCAGTGAAACATCCGGCGGGCGCTGCGACAGCCTTAAAATTGAATTTGAAAACGCGGCTAAATGGTACGCGTGGGGGCCGGAAGAAGATGATCAGATCTTCGTTGCCCATGGCGGAGTGACAACGGGCGTCATGTTTCTGAACACGGTGCTTCCGGAGGACGGAAAGTACAGCATATTTGCCACCAGTCTACCATGCAAGGCAAGGGCCAAGACATGGAACAGTTTTATCAACAAGAGCATTGAGGAAATTCTGCGTGCCTGCGCAATGGCAAGCGGAATGGACTATCAGATATACGGCATTGACAAGGGCGCGATCATTCCCTACGCACAGCAGGAAAACGAAAGCAGCGCGGCATTCCTGAACCGGCTGATGATGTGGGAAGGCGCGGCGCTCAAATGCGTAAACGGAAAGTATACGGCTATCGGCCTAAGCTGGGCGCAGCAGCAGGAGGCGCAGCAGACCATTACGGTGATGCCGTCGCAGCACGGAATATCCTACACAAGAAGCGGAAAGCGGATACGCGAACTGGCGGTAGAAACGCCGTTCGGGAGCGCGAAGGCGGTTGACCTGCTGGCGGCAAGCACTTTCCCAAGCGTTACCGTGACAGGAATCCCGGCAGGAAACGCAATACAGGCCGGTCGCTACGCACGGGGGCTGCTGATGAACGAGAACCGGAAATGCGAAAGCCTGACGGTTGACAGCGAATTTAACCCCGGCTTTTCCGCTATGGCGCGCATCAACATTGAGGGCGGAACGGACGCGACCGGAGAATGGCTGATTGAAGAAGCGCAACACGATTTGATCAACCTGACTTCGACAGCCAGAATGCGCCGGTGCATTCAGACGATCCAGTAAGGAGGCGGCGTTATGGAATACGGCGCGACGATTGAACGCGGCGAGGTTGCGGCAATCGCAAATGACGGGTACCAGATCAAAAGCCTTGACAGAAAAGGAATTGTGACGCCCGCGATTCCAGCTGCGGGAGAAGAGGAATACGACGTGGGTGACATTGTGTGTTTCTTTCTCTTCCGGGACGGGACGGGGAAAATACTCTGCAAATACTGACAGAATAAAAGGACGGTGAGCGTATGGCGCAGAGCCTGCAAACCTTTATTGCCATCAACGCCAAAATCGGAAACGGGTTCGGGCAGGTTGGAGCGACCCTCACCGAACTGGGCAGCATTGTGAACGGGATCAGCCAGGAACTGATCAATTTCGGCAAGGACAGCGTGAAGGTCTACCGCGACTATGAAAAGAGCATGACCGACGCGGAGGTTGCCCTTTCCACTACATACGGACGCGGCACAAAAGAGCTGAGTACCGTAATGGGACAGCTTGACACGGCGGCGACCAACTGGGCGGCGACAACGATCTTTCACACAAACGACGTTGGCAACGCCATATCCGAAGCGGCGCACGCAGGCTGGAACCTTGAAGAGATCATGAACGGCATCCCGGCCGCGATGCAGCTCGCGCAAGCCGGAAGCATTGACCTTTCCGAGGCGGTCAATTACATCGTGAAGGCAAGCAACGCGGCAGGAATCGAATTTGGCGACATGGGACACTTCATTGACATCTGGACCTATGCCGCGAACAGCAGCGCAAGCACGGTGGACGAGTTTGGACAGGCTATGCTGCGCATGGGCAGTACCATGCGCTTCGCGGCCAACCCGGAAGAACTCATGACGCTGCTTGCCGTGACCGCGAACGCCGGTTCCGTCGGCAGTGAAGCGGGTACACTGATCCGCAACAGCATGATCCGCCTGATCGCACCTACCGACAAAGCGGAAAAAGCGATGGCACAGCTTGGCGCGACAACCCTTGAAACCGCAGGGCTGATGGAGGACGAAGCGCTGATGGCCGCGAACGCGCGGCTGGCGGAACAGGGATTCAGCGCATACGACGATAAAGGCAACCTGAAAAGCACGCTGGACATTTACCGCGAGTTGTATGTGGCCCTTGGCGGTGTGGCAGGCGGATTTGAAAACATCGACCGGAACCAGGACGCGCTACAGGTTCTGAGCGCGATCTTCCCGACGAGGACGATCACGGAAGCGCTGAACCTTTTGCGCGGCGCGTCGGAAGGATACGACAATCTGTACGAAAGCATGATGGGCGGCAAAGCCAGCGGATATGGAGAATATGCCGCAACCACCATGATGGACACACTGGACGGGCAGATCGAAACCTTTGAAAGCAAAGTGGAACGCCTGAAACAGCTTGTGGGCGAAGAGCTGAAAGGGGACGTAGAAGATGTTTCCGGGTTTATCGGGGATATTGTGGACGGCCTCGCGGAGATGCCGGAGGCTCAATTCAGCGCGCTTGTGAGCGGGCTGGAAGTGGTTGCCGCGGCAGGCCCCGCACTGCTGCTGGCGGGCGGAGCTTTCCGCCTGATCGGATACGCGCTGACACCGGCAGGAGGCATCGGACTGGGGCTTGTGGCGCTGACAAGCGCGGCTACCGCCATCAAAGAATTGCAGGAAGCGGATTTTGCAAGCAACTTTGGCGATATGGAGCTGGACGCGCAGGGACTGGTCAGTTACATTCAGACCCTTGGAGCCGGATTCAAGGAAGCGTACAGCGGGGTTGACGAGTTCAAAACCGCGATGAACGACGCGGTTACAGCATACAATACGGCCAGCTCGACATTCAGCAGCACGCTTCTTACCGATATGCTGACCGGCGTTAAGCTGACAGACAACGACAAAGCGACACTGGAAAGCCTGGGCAACGATATGTACCTTGCTATCCAGAGCGCCATCACCAACAGCACGGCTGCCAGCATGAGCTATTGGCAGGTGCTTTTTGGCGGAGAAGGAACGGCGGAGCTTGACCCTGCATATCAGGAGATATTCAACCTGACGAATGAGGCCTATACAAACGCGATCGCGGAGGCCAAAAGCATCAGCAAGGGATTACGCGATGCGTTGGGCAGCGCGTTTGATGGCGACAACGAGATCAGCGACGACGAATACCAGAATATCCTTGCCTATATGCGCGCCTACAACGACGCGATGGCCCGCGCGGCGGCAGAAGCCCAGAGCGAAGAAGATTACATCAAGATGGGCAAATGGCTGCACAAGGCGCAGACGGCCAGCCTGGACGAGATCAAGGGCATCGCAAAAGAAGCGACCACGGAAAGAGATACGATCCTTGCGGATCAGGAGGACAGATACTTAACAGAACGGTTCAGACTGGAATACCGGGGCGCTGACGAGGCGACACTTGCTACCGCAGACGAACGGCACAGGCAGGAACAAGCCAAAACGAAGGCGGCATACGACGACTTCCTCATGACGCTATGGGACAGCCAGATCCGGCAAAGCGACCAGGCGGGAAACTATGAACGTTTGTCCGGCCTTGCGGATTTATATATGGCAGGCGTTCTCACCGGGGACACCGTAAACGAAATGCTCCGCGAGGAAATGGGAAAAAGCCTGTTTGCGGGTGATTCCGGCTGGGGTACTAAAGGAACAGACAGGTACGATCTTGGACGGATCATGGGCCTGATGCTTGGCAGCATGGGCGGTCAAGCCGGTATTGCTGAAAGGATTTCCGATTATGAGAAGTCCGGAAATACCGAAATGGCAGACCAGATGCGGAAGCTCTATGCCATGGAGCAGCTGATCAACAACTTTGACTGGGGAAATACACCGGAAAAGCCTTCATGGGACTTTTTGGATCTGACAGCGGATTACGTAAGCACAAACACCAGAGGTTCCGACGGATTCAATCTGCCGCTGCAATACAACCGCGACGCGTTTGAAGAAGCCGTCGGGCTTGACGCCATGACCTACAGCGCGGAAGCCGCGCGGCAGACCGTGAAAATGATCAGCGGCGAGAACGGAGCGATGGCCACGTTCTTCAAAACGTTTGGGCAAGCCGTGAGCGGAGAGTTTGCGACCGGATACGATCTGCTCAATTCATACGATTATCTGACAAGACGGGATAACCGCGAATTGGCAAACATATATGAGCGTCTTTCGCAAACCTATGACCTTGACAAGGTGATGGCAGACTATACGGGAGGAAGCCCGCTTGCAGAGGAAGGAAGCGTTTTCGGCAGTTGGTTCCCGATGTGGGAATTGATGTACGGAAGCGCAAGCACGCACGCGGAGGATTACAGAATCAAGGTGACGCCGGAGGTTGACCCGGAAGCGGCGCTGAACATACCGCCGGTTGCCGTGCCCATCGAACCGAAGGTAGAAGGGCAAGACAGCATGACCGCGTTGCAGGACCAGGGCGTGGAGGTACAGGTAAGCGGCGACACAACGGAGCTGGAAGCGACCATTGACGGAGCTGACGGAAAGACCCTGATGGAATATGTGAGCGGCGACGCGACGAACCTTTCCATTACCATCAAAGACCAGGACGGAAAGACCCTGATCGAGAACGTGACAGGCGACGCCAGCAGCCTCGCGTCCCTGATCGCGAGCTTTAACGGCCGCACGATCACGGTCAACATCAGAGGGAATCAGCTGTTTGCCGAGGGAGGACGAGCCACCAGCGCGTCCATATTCGGCGAAGCGGGGCCTGAATGGGCCATACCGGAGGAACACAGCCAGAGGACGGCGGAGCTGCTGGACGCTGCGAGAGCCGCCAGCGGGTTTACGTGGCCGGAGATCCTTTCTCGTTTCGGCGGCATGAACGCGGGCGGAGGAAACGGACCGGCAACCCTGATCTACAGCCCGACAATCAACGCGCAGGACGCGACGGGCGTTGCGGAAGCGCTTGCGGAAGATAAGAAGCGGCTGGAAAAATGGTTTGAAGAAAAGAGAATGCAGGACGAGGCGGTGGTTTATTCATGACAATGAGCGGACAGGGGTATCTATGCAGCGCCGGAGAAACCTTTGACAGCGTATCGCTGCACGTATACGGCGACGAAAAATACGCCTGCGAAATGCTGAACGCAAACCCGGCGCTTTGCACTAAACCGGTATTTACGGGCGGAGAAATGCTGCTGCTGCCGGTTGTCGAGATACCGGAGGACGAGGGTGAAAACGTGTACGCGCCCGCGTCGGCACCGTGGAAGGAGTAAGAGCATGGCAGAAATCGCGCGATGGAACGGGCACAAGTTTGAAGTTGGAAGCGGACTGATCCGAGGGTTTACCGGGCTGTCCATCAAGGGCAGCAGCGAAACCGAGGACAAGACCAGCGACAACCAGAAATATGTAACCCGCAAAAACGGAAAGCCGAACGAAATCACCCTGACAGCGATCCTGAACGCGGCAACCGGATGCGACGTGAAAAAGGAAGCCATGGATTTTGTGGATGAAGCCCGCGCAGGGAAGAAGGACTATTTCTATGTTGCGACCAAGAAGCTATTCACCTGCCAGGTGATGCTGACAGACGCTACAGCCAAGGAAGTTGCCATGACCAACACTGGCGTGTGGACCAGGGCGGAAGTAACACTGACGCTGAAACAGTGCGACAAAAACGGCGGCACTTCTTCTGAAAAAAAGACAACAACAACCAAAACACCCGCGAAGCAAAGCGTGAAAACGACAAGCACGACATCAAGCAGCATTATCACCAAGGTTGCCGACGCGGTTAAAACGACCGTGCAGAAGGTGACGACCGCCGTTAAAACGGCTGTAACCGTGGCGACAACGGCGTCCACCCTCAAAACAGCCATTACAAAAGCGCAGACGGCGATCAGCAAAATCACGACCGCCGCAAAGGCCGCGACAACGGCGAAAAAGACAACATCCGGAGGCGGAGGTTCCGCCAAGGTAACGACCGCGGTCAAGTAAGGGGGCGAAAAGATATGGCACAATTTCAGATCGACAATATCCGATCCCCTATCGACTTTCAGGAAAATGATCTTGTTAAGCGGACGCTGCAAAACGCGAAGAACCTGCTGATGTGCAGGATGGGCGAAGTGCCATACGACCGGTACCGCGGGTTTGATCCGGAGCTGCTGGACCTGCCGATTGACAAGATGCGGGAGGAGCTGCTGCCGGAGCTGGACCGGTGCATGATGTGGGAACCGGACGTGGAGGTTGTGGACGCGGAAGCGACCATCCTTGAAGGCGGAGGCGTTTATATCAAGGTGATCGTTGAGATCGGATTTACAGATTAAGGGGGTACGGCATTCATGGACAACACAGAGCTGCATTATGTGGCGTATGACCCAACGGAAATATGGAACGAAATGATCACCAATTACGTGATGGCCGGAGGAGACATCCTGTATCCGGGCGACGAAAAGGAAATGCTGCTGCGCAGCGTGATGGCGGACATCGTGCAGGTGTTCGCGGGCGTAGACAACGCCCTGCGAATGCAGACACTGCGATATGCCGTCGGCGAATATCTGGACATTCTGGGCGAACAGCGAAGCTGCCCCCGGATCGCGGCCGCACCGGCACAGGCAACGGTGACTATCACCACCAACGCGACGGGCGAAACGGATGTGCTGGAAGCCGGAACATCCATGACGGCGGATGGCGAAATCTTTTATCTGCTCATGGAAGATCTGACACTGACGGGCTACGCGCAGACCGTGACCGTGCCGGTCGTCTGCGACCGCGCGGGAAGCGTCGGTAACGGCCTGCTGGCCGGTACAGAAATGGGACTTGCCATAACCAACGCGGGTATCAGCAGCATTATCGTTGCCACAGATGCCGCGGGCGGAAACAACAAAGAGGACGACGAAACGTACCGCGAGAGGATCCGCCAGCACGGGCTTGCCAGTGTCACGACCGGACCGGAACGGCAGTATGAAGCGGCAGCCAAGAGCGTGAGCAGCGAAATACTGGACGCGAACGCAATCAATTTGAGCGCCGGAAATGTGGGCGTATACCTGATTCTGGCCAGCGACACAGGCGCGGAAGCGATCATTCAGAACGTACTGAACGCCCTGTCCGCGGAGAACGTGCGCCCGCTGACGGACGAAGTGAGCGTATACCGGGCCACGGACGTACCGTATGAGCTGAACGTTAAATACACCGCGGAAAACAGCAGCGCTGTGTCAGATGCGATCAGCAGGGCCGTGAGCAACTATCAGGAATGGCAGGATAACGCCATTGGACGGGCATTCAACCCGGACAGACTGATGGCTGCCATTTATCAGGCCGGTGCGACACGGGTTCTCTGGGGGGAAGGAAGCCACTTCAACGAAGGGGACGTGGAATATACCGAAATCACCAACACGCAGCGCTGCAAAGGAACCATTACCCTGTCGGAGATCAACGGATAAGGAGGGATAGAATGTTTACTTTCGACGTAAACCGATTCGTCCCGCGCTTTATCCTTGAGGACAAGAATGGATACGCCGTTGCAAAGGCGATTGAGGCAGCCGTACAGTACATGAACAACGCTGTGCTGGCGGGCGTCAAGTGCATTGCAGACTACGATACGATGCCGGAATGGCGTCTGGATGAACTGGCGTGGGAACTCAACTGCCTGTATGACTTCAAGGCGGACCTGAATAAAAAGCGGACATGGATCAAGAACGCCATTCCACTATACCGCCTATGGGGAACGCCGCAGGCGATCTACAGGTACATATCCGGATACTTTGATACCGTGGAATTGGAAGAACACTGGGTATACGGCGGAGAACCCTATCATTTCCGGGTGACGGTAAACGGCGAATGGACGCCGGAAAACGAAGCCTGGGCGCGAAAGGCCATCGCGACCGCGAAGAACGTGCGAAGCGTGCTTGACAGCCTGATGATCGGGCACCTTTGCCGGATCGGAATCGAGGCGGAGGGCGGGGTTTACGGAAGGTTTGCCTACCCCGTGACAAGCGCTGACAACTGGACCGGCCGCTGGCCGCAGGAGAACACGACGGGCGTGCTGGACGAAACCCCGCAACAGGGCATTGAAGCCAGCGCGACGGGACAAAAATTCCCATATCCAATGACGGGCACAAGGCCGCAGGAAAGCACAGCGGGAGTGCTTGACGAAACGCCGAGACAAGGCGTTGAAGCAAATGCCACAGGACAAATATTCCACTACCCCATGACCGGGCCGGAACGCATGACAGGCCTGCTCCCACAGGAGAATGTGACGGGGTATATACAGAAGGTTGTCATTCCGTCCACGCAGGCAGAAGATACATTCGGGAAAATACTGTACAAAATGTGCGGGCAGGATGAAATCTAATTCAGAAAGGAGGAAATCAAATGGCAAGTACGGATGTTTTCACGCTGGACAGCGCCTACCTTACCGCGAAGCGGACCGAAATCAAGAACGACGTGTCGTATGCACGGTACAAGGTAGGGAGCACATGGTATCAGGCGGCGATTCAGAACGCCATGGTACTGAACGACGGGCGCGTGGAGGTCACTTTTCTGATCGACCATACCGTAAGCGGCAACATTACGGTGACGGGCGTGGAACTGTATGACCATAACGGCGTTCGCATCGGAAGCAAGAACGTAAGCATCACAAGGGCGGATGCCACAGAGGGCATCCTGTACGTGTGCCGTTTCAGCCTGTTCCAGGTGGTTGAAAACAGCAGCGAAACGGGCGCGTATGACGCGCTGTAACAGGAGGTGAGAAAAAATGAGCTACAACAAAAAGATCGGCTGGAAGGATCACGTGGTGCAGCGTCCGAGGACGTATACAGAGGTGGTGAACAGCGACGGAAGCAAAACCTTTACGGCTGCCCCGGGAGAAGTGATCCAGCAGGGCACACCGCAGAGCGCGACCAACTTCAACACCATGGAAGAAGCGTTGCAGCATATCAGCATTGCCTATGACATGCTGGTTATGACCCATCAGGCGGAAATGCGTGACGCGCAGAAGCGCATTGCCACGCTGGAAGCACAGGTCGCAGCACTTGTGGAAGGCTAATAAGGAGGTTCGTATAGCATAATCCCCGATCATAAACGAAAGGAGGCACCCATCGGATGGATGAACTGCTGAACGAGATCGGCCCCACCCCGACCCCGGAAGAGGAAGAAGAGTGGGAGCGCGAGAGAAAGGAGCGGGAGGAAGCGAAGATCAGACCCTTCCGCGAAATGCACGGCCAGATCGTCGATCATGACGAGCTGCTGGCGCAGTCCCTGTACGAAATCACATTACTTGAATTTGGAATGGAGGGGTAAACAATGGCATACAACCTGATGAAGCGCATTATTGAGCGCGGAGGCTATGACCGCGAAGAAATCATGAACAAGCTGGACGCTTTTCTGGCTGCTGACAGGCTGACCGTGGAGCAGTACCAGGAGCTTGTCGGGATGATCGGCGAATGAGCATACTGACGCGCATTGCACAGATCATAACAGACCGGCAGTACAACAAAATACTATCTGAAATGGAGGACTACACCATGACCTACAAACTGATGAAAAGGATCATCCAGAAGGGCGGCTATGACAAGGAAAGCACCATGCAGAAGCTGGACGTGTTTCTGATGGCCGACCGTATTACGGTGGAGGAATACCAGGAGCTGGCGGAAATGATCGAGGAGGGCGGAAATGAATAACAGTCCTTTGGAGTTTCTTGCGAAACGGTACGGAAATGTCGTGAAATACGACGCGGACGGGAACCCGTCCATTTTCGTAAAGTTTCCCAAAATGAAAAGCTCGGACCTGGTGGCCGGGCTGCCGGAGCATACGCACCCGGCATTCATTATCAACGGCGTTGAACAGGATTATATCCTGCTGGGAAAGTACAAGGCCGGTGAAAACGGCGTAAGCAACGGAGCGCTTGTGAGCCTGCCGAACCTGATGCCCGCACGTTCTCTGGGCGCGGATCAGTGCCTGAGCAGAATGAAACTGGCCGGTACCGGCATTACCGGCATGACCTGCGCCGACTACGGCTTTATCAAGCTGCTGGCGCAGAAAAACGGCTGGGTACCGCACGGGAACAATAACTGGGGCGCGGATTACCGCGACGGTACCGTGTGGAAAACCGGCCAGAGCGTGACGGCGAACCAGGAGCGCGTTTACGAGGGCTGGATGTACAAATGCCTTATCAGCCACACGACGAGCGCGGAACTCAAACCGGACGTTGCGCCCGTCTACTGGGAAAAGGAAAAGCAGGTCGGCGGCATCAGCCAGGATACATCTATGGACACAACACAGCAGACCGGATACCGCACACTGAACGGCAGCGGCCCTGTTGACTGGTACCTGGGAAACGATGTCGGAAACCTTTCTGACATCATCGGCAGCAGCCTTGAACAGCAGTACGGGTACCGGATCGTGGACTGCGAATTGCAGATCCTTGAAAACAACAACGCGGCGGATCCGGCGGCGGATCTCAGCGCAAGCAGCGCGGCATGGAAAGCGATCCTGCCGAACCAGAGCGACGACGGATACACGCTTGTCGCGCCAGGAACAACCGGAACGCTACACTGGAACTGGGACACCACAAACAGCAAGATCAGCCTGGACACGCAGTGCGACGACCTGACCGTCGGCAGCAAAGGACATAGCTTCGCAAGCCTGATCCATAACAGCACACGCCTGCCCTATGTGCCGCACATCGTGAAGGAACTGGGTCTGTTCCCGACCGGCGTTGGCGATAATACCGCCGGTTATTACTACGTCAACTTCGTCGCCGGGGAGCGCTTCCCCCGTCGCGGCGGCAACTACGACGTCACCTCGTTCGCGGGGCTTGGCTATGTCTATGCCCGCGACGGGCGCGGCGGTGCGAGCACGCTCTATGGCTGCCGCCCGCGCTCCCTTCCCTGAATCCCTGACAACTGGAATCTGAATCCCTGACGGGGCCGCGCGGAAGCGCGTGCCCCTTTTCCTTCCCGCAACTCATACAAACAGGTGGTAACTATGCCGGAATTTAAGTATGACACCGCAAACCCAGGTCCATGCTGCCAGAAGATCAGCGACATGATGAAATACGCGCGGCCCATTATCAACAAATGGCCGCCGCTGTACAAGTACACCATCGGCGAAGAAATCATGCGCGAAATGCTGAACATGCTGCGGCTTTCCACCAAAGCACGGCTCAAGTACATGAACAAAAGCACGCTTGGAGAACTGGACACCAGCAAGGAAGTGTGCAAGGCATTTATTCAGCAGGCGAACGAAACGGAATTTGCGGACCGGGCAGGAAACACAAGACGCTTACTCAGCGACCGGAGCTTTGGCGTGTGGAGCGACCAGCTAAACGAGATCGGAAGATTGATCGGCGGCTGGATCAACACCGTGAACGGCCGCAGGAGCAGCGATAACGGGAACGTGCCGTGATTTGGACGGCCTGGGTCTGATGCGTTCGTTAGCGCTTCCCCCGTCGCGGCGGCAACTACAACAACACCTCGAACGCGGGGCTTGGCTATGTCAATGCCAACAACGAGCGCGGCAATACGAACACGAACTATGGCTGCCGCCCGCGCTCCCAGCATACATCAAAAACGCCGCACGATCACGTATCCGCGGCTATCATTTCTGATGGGAGGGGTGCGTTTCCGTGGCGAATACCATTCGCCTAAACGAAAATTCCGCGAAGCAAGGAAATAACGGTCCATGGAAAAGCGGCGCGGAAATCGCTGCGAAGCGCCCGGAAGGGCGTCATGCTATGACTGTCAGCAGCGCGCTTTCTGCGAAAGCGGATAGCGCAACAGTCCACGCAGAACAGGAATGTCACGCGCAGCACAATACGCAGGTGGTGATGATTTGGAAGGGCTGCACAATCTGAAACATTGCATCTGCGATTTTGAAAACCTGATGGGCGCTTACCGGGACGCCGCAAAAGGGAAACGGTACCGGAATGAAGTGCTTGAATTTGGGTTCAATCTCGGCGAAAACCTGCACAGCATCCGTAACGATCTGCTGAACATGACTTATGAAGTAGGTCCATACAGAGAGTTTTACGTGCGTTATCCGAAACCGCGGCTTGTTATGGCGCTTGGATTCCGTGACAGAGTGGTACAATGGGCCATCTACAGGCAGATCAACCCCTATCTGGACAAGCGATATATCCAGCACAGCTATGGATGCCGGGAGGACAAAGGCACCCTGGCCGCGGCTAAATGTTTGCTGAACTGGATGCAGAAGATCAGCCGAAAGCCGGACGCCGACGACTGGTATCTGGTAAAAGGCGACATATCAAAATACTTTTACCGCGTTGACCATGAACGGGTGTGCCAATCCTACGCGGAAATCACGGACGATCAATGGTTCCGGTGGCTCATCGGAACGATCATCAACAATCCGAAGGTTCCTTTCGGACTGCCTGTCGGGATGAAGCCGGACGACTGCCCGCGAAGCAGCCGACTTTATGAAGTGGGTATGCCCATCGGAAACCTGACGAGCCAGGAAACAGCGAACCTGTTTCTGGACAAGCTGGACCGGTTCGTAAAGCACGGACTTCGCGTGCATTATTACGAACGGTATATGGATGATTTTGCCCTTTACGTAAAGGGAAAGGATAACGCATGGCGGGTATTTGACGAAATCAAGACATTTCTCGCAGACGAACTGATGCTGGACATCAGCCCGAAAAGCCGGATCCAGAAAGCAACGGATCCGGTTGAATTTGTCGGGTACCTGATCACACCACACGGCATACGAATGCGGAAGAAAACGACGAAGCACGCAAAGAAAGCAATCCTGCATATCATGAAAGCCTATGCTGACGGAGAAATCAGTTTTGACGAAGCCATGGAAAGCATCATCTGCTATAACGGCATGTGCAAAAACTGCAACGGGCAAAATATGGCACGCTGGATTGAGGAGCATTTTATATTGACGCGAGGTGAACAGAAATGAATACCGAAAACAGGCCGCCCGGAAACGGGCGGATTTTTTATAGCATTCTTGAACGGGCCGATGGAAGGGCCGACGTGTTTCTTGACCCACATGTGTACCCGCTGACGGCTGACGGAATGACCGACTACGACATTACTTTCAAAGTGGTTCGCGGCATTGACCCCGCAGACTACGGCGACCTTGACGAACATATACGCACACATTACGAAGATTGGTGCGAGATCGCAGAGGACGTGAGCATGTGACAGAAATTCTGATTGTAGCGGGCTGCATGGTCGGACTGTTTATCCTGTTCAGCGCCTGGCTGATCGTGTGCATCGCATGGACGCATTATCCCTATGGATTTTTAGGAAAAAGGAGAAGGAGACATGAAAAAGATTGCGGACATCAGCCACTATCAAGGCGTGATCGACTGGACGAAAGCACGGGAGGACCTGGAAATGGCGATCTTCCGCGCAAGCGTCGGAAGCAACGCCGATAAGAAATACATCGACAATGCAGAGAAATGCGGGATCCCTTACGGAGCCTATCACTACGTAAAAGCCGGAAACGCGGAGGACGCAAGGAAGGAAGCCAGATGGTTTATAGAATGCGCGGACAAAGCAAAGCCGCTTTTCTATATCGCGGACATTGAATACGAGGCACAGACAAAAGACACCACCGAGGAAGTGTGCACGGCGTTTCTTGAAGAATTGCGCGCGCTTGGGTGCAAAAGAATCGGCCTGTACATCAATACGCGGTATAAATGGGCCGGGAGAGCCATTGAGCTTTGTGACATTATGTGGATCCCTCACTGGGGGAAAAACGACGGCAAGGTGCCGGACGAGCAATATGAACCCAAATACTATTGCGACATCTGGCAGTACACCAGCAAGGGCAGCGTGAAGGGCATCAGCGGCAACGTAGACCTGGACATCCTGCACGGCGACAAGACGCTGGAATGGTTTACAGAGTTTGCCGGACAGGACACGGACGACAGGGAAAAAGAACAGGAGGAATGCACTATGGGATTTGACCCACAGAAGGTGATCTCCATTGCAAAGGCGGAGATCGGATACCTGGAAAAGAAAAGCAACAAGGATCTGGACAGCAAGACGGGCAACGCAGGCGACAAAAACTATACTAAATACGCGCGGGACATGGACGCCATACCCGGATTCTACAACGGGAGAAAACAAGGCGTCGCATGGTGCGACGTGTTTGTAGACTGGTGCTTTGTGCAGGCTTACGGCGTGGACGACGGCCGCGCACTGCTTTGCCAGCCGACGAAAAGCTGCGGAGCCGGATGCAAGTACAGCCGCAACTACTACAAGAGCAAGGGCAGGCTGTTTGATACCCCACAGCCGGGCGATCAGATCTTCTTCTATCCGTCGGACGGAATCGGCGGAAGCTCCATTTCACACACCGGTCTGGTTGTGAAGGTAGATGAAACGTATGTATATACCGTAGAGGGCAACACGAGCAGCGCAAGCGGCGTCGTGGCCAACGGCGGATGCGTGCGCGACAAGAAATACAAGCTCAATTATAACCGGATCGCCGGTTACGGCAGGCCGAACTACGGCGCGACCGCCATTCAGCCTGCTCAGACGCAGCCGGAACCCGACAAGACAGACACCGGGAAAGACCCTGACGAAAAGACCGTGATCGTCACAGGCAGCAGCGTAAACCTGCGCCTGGGAAACGGTACTGATTTCAGCCGTGTTACCTCTGTTTCAAAGGGGACTATTCTTGCATGGATCGCAACCGCCGCGAATGGATGGCACGCCGTGATATACAAGAAGCAGGTCGTTTGGATCAGTGGAAATTATGCGGAAGTCAGGGGGTGAGATAGATGGAGAATGTAACGCCGGACGCCCTTTTGAACGCCGTTATCGTTGCCCTGGCCGTGTTTGCGGCCATTGCGACAATCGACAAGGCTGTGGACATTTTCAAGAAATGGAAACAGCCGACGACGGACACGGCAAAGAAGCTGGCAGCGGACAAGGAACGGCTTGACCAGCACGACAAGAGCATCAAAAAGCTACAGGAAAGCAACCAAGTGCTCTGCGCCGGAATTTTAGCCCTGCTGGATCACGAACTGCATAACGGGAACGCAGACCAGATGCAGCAGGCCCGCGACGACATTATGCGCTATCTGCAAGGCAGCATCAATCAGTGAAAAGCGAAAGCGATTTCGCATTTGCCGACACGTCCGGAAACGGAGGCAACCGTGGAGGCAAGAACGAAAATTGAATGGAGGAAAAGACATGAATATTGACCTTACCCCTGTATTGCAGGCGATCATTGCCCTTCTGGCGGCGCTTGTGACCTACAAGCTGATCCCCTGGATCAAGGCAAAGACCACTGAAAAGCAGCAGGAAAACCTCCAGGCTGCCGTTCATGTGGCCGTATATGCCGCCGAGCAGATTTTCGGCGCGGGACATGGCGAAGAAAAGCTGGACTATGCGCTGGAAAAGCTGAATGAAGCCGGATTTAACGTAGAAAAAGACCTGGTACGCGAAGCGATTGAAACAGCGGTATACGGACTGAAAGCAACGCCGCGCTTTGCGGACATCGTGGGCAACCTGACAGACGACGAGGACGAAGAAACCGACCTGCCGCCGCTGGAGGACTGGCCGCTTGAAGTAATCGTGAGCTTTTGCAGACTGAACGGCATCCCGCATGAAGGCTGCGAAACGAAAGACGATTACATCCGCGCCATTGTGAACGGAGCGAAAAAGGAACCGCCCGACGAAGCCGGGGAAACCGGCGAATAAGGCAGGTACGGCCCGGCGGAGGGATTGCGCTTTCCGCCGGGCGCTTTCTTTTTACGCATCTATATATGACATAATGCAGGGAGTGAAAATACATGAAAGTTGTACAGCCCATCCGTGACCTGGACACGCTGCAAAAGTGTTACGAGATCGCGCGGGAACACGACAAGACAAAAAAGACCGGAGAAGTGAGCTGGGAACTGATCCTGCTGATCGGATTCAACACCAGCCTGCGCGTGAGCGATTTTCGCAGGTTTAAGGTGGAGGACCTGCGCGGAAAGGATTACGCGCAGATACAGGCGAAGAAAACCGGAAAGGAAGCGCGGATCCTGATCAATCCGAACGCCCGGAGGGAGATCAACCGCCTGTTGAAAGGGCGCAAGGGCGACGAATATATCTTCCAGAGCCGGAAAAAGGACGGGAACACGCACAAGGAACGGCCTGTTTCCAGGCAAAGGGTGTATCAGATCATGAACAATATCGCAAAGCAGGCCGGAATTGAAGAAAGAATCGGATGCCATACGCTGCGCAAGACGTTCGGCTATCACTACTACAAAATGACCGGCGATGTGGTTAGCCTGCAAAGGATCCTGTGCCACAGCTACCAGCGGGAAACACTGGTTTATATCGGCGTGATCCAGGAGAACATCGACGAAAGCCTTATGAAGCTGAACATGCTGACCGGAAAGCGGGTGCGAGGCGATGCTTGAACCCGGATTTTACAATATGGACTGCATGGAGGGAATGAAACAATTCCCGGACAAGTATTTTGATCTGGCCGTAGTGGATCCGCCATACGGCGGAGGCGCAAAAGACGACGATCCTGAAATTTTGCGGGGGGGGGGGGAAGGGGGG
>JAZRXJ010000125.1:0-16667 GCA_045600165.1 Clostridia bacterium | reverse complement strand
CCCTTAGCAGGGGAGCCCCTTCGGCCACTTGGGTACTTCTCCATGTCAAGGCTGGCGGAGAGAGAGGGATTCGAACCCCCGGTACCTTTCGGTATCACTGGTTTTCAAGACCAGCGCCTTCAACCGCTCGGCCATCTCTCCACGATTCGAACCAGCCTGATTATCTTATCACATCGCCATTTTTCCGTCAAGAGCTTTTTCTGAAGGCATCCCGATTATCCGTTATCAGCTGTATTCTTTCAGGTATTTGTCAAATACCGGTCGGATCGGTGGCGAGATCATATCCATGGTGATCTCGGACAGTTCAAAATAGCGAAGTTCCTCTATTTCTTCCTCCTGCCGGACCGGTGTCCCGTGATATTTCCGGCACAGATAAATGAGTTCAACATTGGAAACTTCATCGCCGTTCGGATAAATATAGTGGGTCTCCGGTCCGGAATTGACCATGAAGAATTCCAGTTCATCGGCATGGATCCCCATTTCTTCCAGCAATTCACGGCGGGCACAATCCTCCGCGCTTTCGTCCAGTTCCATGGATCCGCCCGAATAACCCCACAAATGATTGTCCGTTCGTCTTCCGAGCAGCAGCCGTCCCTTTTCATCCACGATGATGACGCTGGCAGCGCACTGCATCAGTGTCCGGTGTCCCACGACCTTACGCAGGTCCATGATATATCCGCTCATAAACATTCTCCCGTCATATTCGTTACTGCCGTCAGAAATGATCTCCCACATAAATGGGTTTCCGGGCAAAGACCCGGCTCAGCACATCCCTGTTGCCGCTGATAATGACATCAGATCGGTATTCCGCCTCATCCAGGCTGATCCCGCCCACAGCCATCTGTCCGAGAGCCCGGTGAGACACCTGCAGGTCCGGCAACCCGTCAGTCTTTGTCACAGTTCCGTCCTGTACCAGCCACGTTCCGTTATTTTCCGGGATCTGTTCATCTCCGGATACATTGATCACAAAAGAAGCTCCCTCCGGTTTGCGGATCAGAGACAACAGTTTTTCCGCGTTGACCACCCGGATCATATGGTCATATTCCGGTTCCGGACGGATCGAATAGGGATCACGCACATACAGTTTCAGATCCATATGCGTCGGAAGTACCATCTTCACCAGGCCGTAATCCGCGGTAAACCGCGCCAGGAATCCAAGGACCATCCGGAATCCGTCCTGATCGGTCCAGGCTGTCTCCCGGACATCCAGCATCGCGCTTTCCGGTCTGTATACATCCTGAAAGACCACATAGGCCTTCGCGCCGCTGTCATCACCAAGCAGATAAACAAAATGACGGTCCTTCCAGAATTCACCATGGATATGCTCATCCCGCATCTTTTTTTCATCCCGGATGATCGACAGATTCAGTCCACCGGAGAATGCTTCATAGATCCGCATAAATTCACCGGTTTCATTTCCCGGTTTCCACTGCCGCGCCCAGCCGGTCTGTCCGGATCCGGTCAGCTGGGCAGGCTTCAACTCGTAGGAATTCTTATATTTCACGGTTTCATATCCGAATTTCCGGTAAAAAGCATGATTGAACGGATACAGGGTGGAGATCACTTCTCCCCTTTCACGGGCAGCAGGCAGCAAATGATTGAAGATTTCCCGTATCGCGCCGGTTTTCCGGTATTCCGGCAGCGTGGAAACCGCGCCGATCCCGCCGTTCATGACCACATGCCCGTCCAGATGACTTACCAGATGGTTGTTGATGATCCTGGCCATGATCTTCCCGTCATCCGTAAAGGCTCCCCAGTCTTCATTGTCCGGAGATCCTCCCCATTCCTTGACGACATCTTCCATGCTGTCCAGCCTTGAATGGAACGCTATATGAGAAATGATAGCTGTCTGAGGACGATCTTCAGGTCTCAGCAAACGAACGATCATATAGTCACCTCCGGAACTACAAAACACATTTTTTTCTTTTATGATTATACACAAATGACGAGGCTTTGAAAACATGCAGCCATTATTTTCAAGGATTCCGGACAATTCCGGTTTCATGACTTCTTTTCTGATTTTTTCTATTGACATGGTATATCCGTTTTGATATAATACCGTTTGCAGCCGAACAAGAGCTGTCCGATGGGGAATGGTGTAACGGCAGCACCTACGACTCTGACTCGTATTGTCTAGGTTCGAATCCTAGTTCCCCAGCTCATGCCTCCGTTGTCTAGAGGCCTAGGACGCCGCCCTCTCAAGGCGAAAACACGGGTTCGAATCCCGTCGGAGGTGCTGCGTGAAAAAGCGATCCAGCAGGATCGCTTTTTTCATTGTCTGAAAATTGATCAGTACTTTTTATCTTTGCATCACAGTGTACGATCCAGCCACGCGATCAGATCCGCGTAAGCTTCTTCACGGTTGGTTTCATTGAACATTTCATGACGGGCGCCCGGATACAGTTTAACGGTAACGTTTTTCATTCCAGCCTTTTCGAAATCCGCCGCGACCTTTCGCACACCCTTTCCCATATCACCGATCGGGTCATTCCCGCCGGAAATGAACAGGACCGGCAGTTCGGCAGGAACTCTGGCGAGATCCGCCGTGTGGGTCAGCCGCTTCAGTCCCCGGAACATTTCCCGGTATCCGGAGCCCGTGAACAGGAACCCGCAATTCGGGTCGGCCATATACTCATCCACCTTTTCTTCACTGCGGCAAAGCCAGTCAAAGGGCGTGCGGGCCGGTTCAAAAGGTTTGTTGGCGGTGGCAAAACCGATCTGGTTGATGAGCGGTGACGGTTTCCGTTTCCCGCCGGACAGGCAGACCAGGTTCGCCACTGCCAGGCCCGCTGTAACAAGCAATCTGGAATAATACCCGGTGCCGGACAGTACACTCGCCGCCAGCCCTTCCCCGTACTGTGTCAGATAACAGCGGACAATGAATGAACCCATGGAATGGCCCAGTATAACATATGGCAGATCCGGATATTCCGCGGTGATCTGCTTCCGTAGTCCATCCACATCATCGATCAGATACTGCCATCCTTCATCGTCCCCGAAATAGCCATGGATCGGTGCCTTGCCTCCATGCCCGAGATAGGTATGACCGACCGCCAGATATCCCGCGCCGGCCAGTGCGTTGCCAACTTCGTGATACCGGTCGATATGTTCGGCCATCCCGTGAACAAGCTGGATGATCCCTTTGATCTTTCCATCCGGCACCCATTTTCTGGCTTCCAGTTCCTGTCCGGTTACTGAAGTATATGTAAACTGAATACATTCGGACATGTCTGAGTCCTCCCTGTTCATGATCCGCTTGTCATTTCTGTTTTTCTGATACCATTGTAACGGGAACACGGCATAAGGTCAAGGTTAAGTTTTTTGCTGTTGGGAATACCCATGCGTAACATTCACGCAGTGTTCACATAACTCCGTTGTTTATTGCTTTCTCTTCATGTATAATAGATTCAGTCCGGTTTCCCGGAGAAAGAGAGGAATTCACATGAACAAGAAACTGATCTGGTCCTTGGTTGCGGTCCTTCTCGCAATCATGATCTTAGCTACAGGCTGTCAGAAAGCGGATAATGAAACCGTTCCCGCCTCTGAGCCGACTCCCGAAGTCGTCGATTTTGCCGAAGTAACTGACACGCCGCAGGAAGAAGCGGAAACTGCTTCCGAAGAGGCCGCCGACGAAGTCGCCGCGGAAACAGTTCAGGCGACCGTGGACACGCCCGCGCCCGAAACGCTGCTCTGCACCATTAACGGAAAGACGCTCACCTATGGCGATATCCAGCCCTATATTGAGAGTCTCGTTTCCATGTATGTCAATGAGTACGGTTACGACTCCGGCGATCCCGAACTGATCAATTACAGCAATCAGGCCGGCATGTATTTTGCCCAGCAGTATGTCATTCTGGATGAACTCGGAGCCGAACTGAGTGTGACCTTTACCGCGGAGGATGAGGAAGCGGCGCGTGCTTCCGCTCTGACCTACTGGCAAGAAGTCCTCACTTACTATGAGGAAGCCTACTATGGTGTTTCCGAAGCCTCCACCGAAGAAGAAAAGAGCGCGGCCCGGACCGGCACTCTGGCATTGCTGGAATCCATGGGCTACACGGAAGATTCCTTCGTTGCTGACGAAGTGGATTCCGCCAGATTCAACAAGATCACGGAAACCGTCTGTAAGGATATCACCGTCACCGACGCCGAACTGGACGAATACATTACCGGTCTGGTGAACGCCGATGAAGAAATGTACAGCGGCGATGATGTCAGTTACTATGAAATGATGAACTACTATGGATATCCTACCTATTACAAGCCCGAAGGATATCGTGCAGTCCTCCATGTTCTGCTGCCCGTGGATGAAACGCTACTCAACAACTATAACGATCTGGTCGCCCGCTATGAAGAGCAGCAGGATTCCGAACCGGTGGAAGGTGTTGAGGCTTCCGAATCTGCCGAACCCGAAGCCACGGCTGAACCTGTGACCGCCGAACAGATCGAGGCTGCCCGTCAGGCGGTTCTTGCCAGCGTACAGCCGGCTGTCGATGTGATCATGGAACAGTACAACGCCGGTACACCCTTCGCCGATCTGGTTGCCGAATACGGTACCGATCCCGGAATGCAGCAGGAAGGCGCTCTTGAAGCCGGTTATGAAGTAGCTGCCACCAGTATGATATGGGAGATTCCTTTCCGCGATGGCGCCATGAGCATCGAAAGCGTCGGCGGTGTCAGCGAGCCTGTAGTCGGATCCCGCGGTGTCCACATTATTTACTATCTCAGGGATGTTCCCGGCGGGGCTGTGGAGCTCAGTGCCGAAGAACGCGAAGAGATCCGTACGCAGATCCTGAGCGAACGCCAGAACGAACTGCTGGATACCACCATCGGTGAACGCATGGCCGCTGCCGAGATCATCTACACAGATGAAGCCGCTCCCTATATTCCTGTGCTGGAAGCGGAAGCTGCCGATGAATCCGCGAACGAAGCTTCTGAGACCGTCATCGGCGGCGCGGATGAACCGACCGGTATCGAGTTGACCGAAGAAGCTCCCGCTGAATGATTCCCTTCAATACGCAAGACCGTCCCTCACCGGGACGGTCTTTTTACATACCCAAAAGCCCCGGAGCAATGCTCCGGGGCAACAGATCAGATAAGTTCAAATTCACGGAAAGCAGGATTGCCGGTTCCGCGATAGGTGAAGTACAGGGCCTGCACGCCGTCCTGGACTTTCACTTCATCGGTGAAGTCCTTCCAGCGGTTATCGGTATGGATCCTGATATGACCTGCCATTTCACCGTTCCAGGATGTCCGGACTTCTACATAACCGTCCGCGTAGCCGCGCATGGTCACCCGGATCTTCTTCAGATTCTTGCAGTCGAAGTACTTGTATCCCAAAGTGGATGCGTTATGCCAGTAGCAGACATAGGGCAGTACATGATCGCCGTCCGCGCCATCCTGGGTGACTCTCGTATGATTCAGGTCAGTGAATACCGGACGCCCGTCAGTGTGCAGGTTGTCCGCGTCAAACATATTGCAGGCAATATAAGCCGGATAGGTTCCGGTTCCGCGCAGGGGGCCGCCGTTCAGACCACAGGAGGTCATTTCGACCTGCGGGATCTTCGTGTCGGCAGTCACGGTCAGCTTCTCGGCGCATCCCTGACGGCAATACCAGTTGCCGTTGGTGTGACGGTGATAGAAGATGTACCAGTCATCCCCGATCTGAACCATACTTCCGTGGTTATTGGCACCGTAGCCCATGTTCTGGGCGGCCGGTTTTCCGTTTTCCACGCCGATATCACAGTTGCTCACCAGCACACCGCCGTATTTGAATCCGCTCATGGGATCATCGCTGATAGCCCAGCAGAGTTCATGCATCCAGATGGAAGAATAGATGAAGACATACTTCCCGTTCACTTTCCGGATAGACGCGGCTTCAAAATACTCGTGTCCCTCAAATCCGCTTCCGGCACTGTACTGGCAGCCGGGAACAACAAACACGGGTTCTGTTTCCATCGTCAGCATATCCGGTCCGAGTACGACACCCATGGCACCGTGACGGGAATTGTCCCCTCTGGCGCAGAAACCGGTATAGAGGTAGGTCTTGTCTCCTTCGGTCAGCACGCCGGGATCAAACTGCGGTTCATCTCCGGGCCGGTCGCCCAGGTTTCCACCCTGCTTGTCGTGTACATAACCCAGGAACTTATATTCACCGGCGGGCGTATCACACACAGCCACAGAGACCTTTCCCAGACTGGACAGGACATAATACAGATAGTAGCGTCCGTCGGGGCCCACGGTAACATCGGGTGCGTACAGACAGCCGTCCATTTCCCGATTGGCGGGATCCGCGTTCCGTTTGTAGATCACGCCTTCGTAACGCCAGTCGCCGGGATTGCTCACCGGGGCGGACCAGCAGACATAGTCACCAAGGCAGAATACATCTCCGCCGAACTTGTCGTGGGAACCGTAAACATAAATGCGGTCTCCGAAGACATACGGCTCGCCGTCCGGCACATATTCCCAGCCGGGCAGATAGGGGTTGAATGCCTGAACGGACTTCTTTCCGTTCATGATCTTTTTGCGCATGATTTCCTTCAGGAAGTCATTGTACGCGCTCTTTTCCAGTTGAGACGGCACCGCGCCCTGCATGCCGAACAGCATCACCGAACGACCGGCAGCGTCATATTCGCCCCAGACAGGCAGCGGCATCCCGCAGATATCTTTCCCGTTGGGATTGCCGGTCTTGATGAAGTTCGCCATATAGTCGCACATCTGACGTGCCAGTTCAAAATGCTTGCCGTTGAAGGGTCGCCAGCACTTCATCAAGTTTTCAAAGAAGAACCACAGGTCGGAAGAATGGAATACGCCGGGATGATCCGGGCCGGGCATATCCGGACCGAAGCGGTAGCACCAGCTGTCAGACACAGACCCGCTGTTCTTCCGGGCTTCAAATACGGTGGCACAGGTCATTTCGATCCCGTTCATGGCATCGTAGGAATGCTCGCCCGTCTTCGTATGGGCTTCCGGGAAAGACAGGAACTTTTCAGCCTCGGTGCCGAAGATCTCCACGGCTCTTTCCGCCAGCTGTTCCTCATTGTCCGCGAAAATCGCGGCCGGGAATTCCTCGGACGTACTGCCCGCCATGATCGGAACATCCAGTGCCCGGTTCTGCGCCATGAGTCTCATGGGATCATCTGTCTGGAAAACACCGTCCTTCACGGAGAAGAAACGGGGATGATCCTTTACATAACGGTTGTATGCCGCAAGAACTTCCGCGGAGCTCTTCTGCCGTGCTTCCGCCAGTGTGCTGACGCCCAGTTCGGCAAACAGAGCCTTCCCGCATTCTTCCGCTTCCTTCAGCGGCATGGGATCGCCCAGGGTCCGCCCGCCGTTTTCAAAGGGGCTGCGGATCATAGCGCTCATGATGATCCCGCGGCGGATATAGGGGCGGTTGGCTTCGCAGGCCAACTGTGAAAGAACACTCCCGCCGCCGGCCGACTGACCCGCGATCGTGATGTTCTCCGGATCGCCGCCGAAAGCAGCGATATTTTCATAGACCCACTTCAGGCCTGCCTGCTGATCCAGATTACCGAAGTTAGCGGGGGCTTCGGGAGCTTCCGCGGTAATTTCCGGATGTGCCAGAAAACCAAAGGCGTTCAGACGGTAATTCACGGAAACCACGATCAGACCGCGCCGTGCCAGACGTTCACCGTCGAATTCCATTTCAGCGGGATATCCCCATTGGAGACCGCCGCCAAAGTACCAGACCAGAACAGGCAGTTTTTCGTCGGTGGTTTTCGCGGGGGTCCAGACATTCAGATAGAGGCAGTCCTCGTCCATGGGAATTTCCGGATCCACATGCCATTCCCGGCAATAGACATCCGTTCCCACGGCCGGCTGATCCTGTACAGAGATCGGTCCGAACCGGACCGCGTCCAGTACGCCGTCCCAGGGCTGACAAGGTTGAGGCGCGCGCCAGCGGTTTTCACCGACAGGCGGAGCCGCGAACGGAATTCCCTTATATACGGTGATCCTCGGATCCGCGGAAGCGACGCCGCGGACCGCGCCGTAACGCGTAGTAGTTTCACGCAGCATAGAAAGACCTCCTGGCAAACGATGTTAATAAGTAAATTATACCTTCTTGTATACATTGCTTCAACGCAATCTGTATTGCATTAGGGACATTTTTTGCGTTTTTTGTCAAACGTCCGTCCCATTTTCAACCGTTGATTGCCATTTCATCCCAAATTGCAAAAATACACCCATTCTGCGCGGATATTCATGAAAAACCATATAGGCAATTGTTTTCTTCATTCCAAACGGGTATGATGACATGGTATGTTGATTAACGCAGACTGAAGGTCCTTGCTTATGAATCTGAAAAACTGGTTTTCCGTCCGACATATGCTTCCGAAGGGAATGGACGCCTCGGGTCTTCCATACTCCGGAACCATGTACCGTAAGTATCTGACACTCGCGCTTCCTTCCGTGCTGGAAATGGTACTCATCAGCCTGATCAATATGATGGATACCGTGATGGTCAGTTCGGTCGGAACCGACGCGGTTGCCGCCGTCGGTCTGGTCGGTCAGCCGCGTTTGCTGATGCTTTGTTTCTTCTTTGCCATCAACACCGGCATCACCGCGGTCGTCGCCCGACGCAGAGGCGAAGGCCGGAAGGAGGACGCCAACCGCGTCCTGCGCAATTCCATGGTCCTCATTGCGCTGCTTTCACTCGTACTGATGGGGCTTTTTCTTCCCTTTGCCTCTCCGCTGATGCGGTTTGCCGGAGCGGAAGAAGGCCGTACGCTTGAGGATTCCACCGCCTATTTCATCATTGTCAGTGCCGCTCTTCCCTTCAACGCGCTGTCCATGGGCATCTGTGCCGCCCAGCGCGGTGTCGGCAACACGAAGCTGACGATGTATGTCAACGTGGCCTCCAACCTGGTCAACATCCTGTTCAACTGGCTGCTCATCAACGGCATCGGTCCCTTCCCGAAACTGGGCGTCGTGGGAGCCGCTATCGCCACAGCCATCGGTCTGTTTGTCGGCTTCATTCTGAGTCTGCTCTCCGTGATCAGCGGAAAGCGGCATGATCCTTTCCTGATCCTGACCCGTCACGACAGCTGGAAGCTGACGAAAGAAGCCACCGGCGATGTGACGCACATTGCCCTGTCCTCCATGGTGGAACAGATTGCGCTCCGTATCGGATTCTTCTCCTACGCGAAGATCGTGGCCGGTCTGGGCACCGATGCTTTTGCGGCGCATCAGATCGCCATGCAGTTCATGAATCTGAGTTTCAGCTTCGCCGACGGATTCGGTATTGCCGGCACATCGCTGGTCGGTCAGATGCTGGGAGCACGCCGGAAGGATCTGGCACACGTGTATGGTACGCTGGCCCAGAAATCCGCTTTCCTGATTTCCATCGGACTGGCCAGTCTGTGCATCTTCGGACGCGGGTTCCTGGTATCCATGTTTATCAGTGAAAACGCGAATCCGGGTGTCCGCGAGCTGGCTGAGTCGGTCATGATCGTCCTCGGCTGCCTGCAGCCTTTCCAGATGTTGTCAGTCGTGGCTTCCGGTGCCCTGCGCGGTGCAGGTGACGTGAAATATACAGCCCGGGTCATGGCGCTGACAGTGATGATCATTCGTCCGGTATTTGCCCTTGCCTTTGTCTATATCGGCGGCACTCTGATGAACCGGGCGGATCTTGCACTGGTGGGTGCCTGGATTGCTTCTTTCAGTGACATGACCATCCGCATGACCCTGTTCATCAAGCGCTACAGAAGCGGCAACTGGCATGATATTAAAGTATAAATTTATATGATAAATAAATGTTAAAAAATGAGGTGCCGTCGGCACCTCGTTTTTATCAATACGCTTCTTCTCCGCGGCTGCGGGCCTTGGCGCGCAGAGCGTGGTCCAGCTGCTTCTTACGCATGCGCAGGGTCTTGGGAGTGATCTCCAGCAGTTCGTCGTCATCGATGAATTCCATGCATTCTTCCAGCGTCAGGGGATGTACGGAAATCAGTCTCATGGCATCTTCGGAAGCGGAAGCATTACGCATATTGGTCACATGCTTCGCCTTGCAGACATTGACGACCAGATCGCCCGGACGCGCGTTCTGTCCGCAGATCATGCCGGCATACACATCTTCGCCGGCACCGATGAACAGGCTGCCGCGTTCCTGGGAATAGAACAGACCGTAGCTCGTGGTCACGCCGGTTTCGAAGCAGATCAGAGCACCCACATTGCGGTGCGGGATATCACCCTTCACGGGTTCATACTTTTCAAACACGGAGGACATGATGCCCTCACCGCGGGTATCGGTCATGAACTCACTGCGGTATCCGAACAGTCCGCGGCTGGGAACCAGGAATTCCAGACGGACACGTTCCAGACCGCTCATGCTTTCAAGTGTTCCGCGGCGGCGTCCGATCTTTTCGATCACAGCACCGGCATATGCCTGCGGAACATCCACGACCATCCGTTCGATCGGTTCGCACTTGACGCCGTCGATCACCTTATAGATGACCTGGGGCTTACTGACCGCGAACTCATATCCCTGACGGCGCATATTTTCAATCAAGATGGACAGGTGCAGTTCGCCGCGGCCGCAGACCTCAAAAGCATCCGTGGTGGCGGTATCGTTCACCCGCAGGGAAACGTCCGTCTGCAGTTCGCGCATCAGGCGGGCACGCAGATGACGGCTCGTGACATATTCGCCTTCACGTCCGGCAAAGGGACTGTCGTTGACGCAGAAAGTCATGGTCACAGTCGGTTCGCTGATCTTGACGAAGGGCAGTGCTTCCACTTTATCCGGCGCGCAGACTGTATCGCCGATGGACAGATCCGCGGCACCGTATACGGCGGCAATATCGCCCATGCCCACTTCCTGGGCATCCACGCGCTTCAGACCGTCATACTGGTACAGGCCGCCCAGTCGCCAGGGCTGGCTGACCGCGCCGGTCTCCATGTTGGTATGCACTACCGTCATACCGGCGTTAAACTTGCCGCGAACCACGCGGCCCACGCCGATACGTCCGACATATTCACTGTAATCGACAGTGGAGATCAACACCTGTGCCGGGCCTTCATCGTCACCTTCGGGCGCGGGAATGTATTTCAGGATCGCGTCAAACAGGGGACGCAGATCGGTCCCGGGCTGTTCCAGATCCAGTGTGGCAGTACCTTTCCGGGCGGATACATACAGGATGGGATTTTCGATCGTGGTCTCATCCGCTTCCAGATCGATCAGCAGATCCAGGATCTCATTCACGACTTCGTCGCAGCGGGCGTCCGGACGGTCCACCTTGTTGATGACGATCAGGACCTTCAGTTTCAGTTCCAGAGCCTTTTTCAGTACGAAACGGGTCTGGGGCATGGGACCTTCAAAGCTGTCCACCAGCAGAAGCACGCCGTCCACCATTTTCAGCACGCGCTCCACTTCGCCGCCGAAGTCGGCATGCCCGGGAGTGTCGACAATGTTGATCTTGTGACCCATATAGTGTACGGCGGTATTCTTGCTCAGAATGGTAATGCCGCGCTCACGCTCGATATCATTGGAGTCCATCACGCGGTCCACAGTTTCCTGATTCTCACGGTAGACGCCGCCCTGTTTCAGCATCTGGTCCACCAGAGTGGTCTTGCCGTGGTCAACGTGGGCTATAATGGCAATATTACGGATGTCTTCACGAATCATACTCTCATTCCCTCTCTCCACAATCATGCGAGTCCCGCTTATCTGTCAGCGGTCTCTTTCAGTACCAGACCTTCGTTATTTTCACAGGCCAGGCGAACACTCCATTCATTTTCGAACAGCAGCACATCCCGGCCGTGGCTGTCCTTCGCCCGTCCGGAAGTCGAAGTCAGTTTCAGATCTTCCACGGGTTTCGGGGTCTCACTGACCCAGCGGACATAACGGAAGGGCATACCTTCCATCACAATTTCCGTCTGGTACTCGGTTCGCAGGCGGTGTTCCAGCACTTCAAACTGCAGCACACCGACCACGCCGACCATGAATTCTTCCCGGCCGGTCTCTGTCCGGACAAAGGTCTGGATCGCGCCTTCTTCAGCCAGCTGATTGATTCCCTTCTGGAACTGCTTTCTCTTCATGCTGTCCAGAGGTCTCACCCGGTTGAAGAATTCAGGAGCAAATACCGGGATGTTTCCGTAGTGTATCTTCGGTCCGCCGGACAAAGTATCGCCCAGCCGGTAGATCCCGGGATCAAACAATCCGATGATGTCGCCGGCCCAGGCTTCTTCCACAGCTTCTCTTTCATCCGCCATGAACTGCTGCGGCTGTTTCAGCGCTACCGGTTTATTGGTTCCGGAATGCCAGACTTCCATACCCTTTTCGAAAGCGCCGGATACGATCCTCATGAACGCCAAGCGGTCCCGGTGAGCGGGATTCATGTTGGCCTGGATCTTGAAAATAAATCCGCTGAAATACGGTTCTTCAGGGGAGATCATTCCGGCATCGCTTTCCCGGGGCAGAGGCGGCGGGGTAAAGGAAAGGAAGCGGTCCAGGAAGGGTTCCACACCAAAATTGGTCACGGCGGAGCCGAAGAACATGGGGGTCAGTTCCCCGTTCCGGACTTTTTCCAGATCAAAGGCATCTCCGGCTTCATCCAGGAGCTCGATCTCATCATGCAGCCGGTTCAGATAGTGCTTTTCAAGAATGTTTCCCAGCTCGGGATCGTCAATGGAAATATCTGTTTTTTCGACCATTGTCTTTCCGTGATCCCCGCCGGTATACAGTTCCACAGTCCGGGTATCCCGGTGATAGACTCCCTGGAAATCACCGTCGGTCCCGATCGGCCAGTTGATGGGACAGGAACGGATCCCCAGCACCGATTCCAGTTCTTCCATCAGGGAGAACGGGTCCTTGGCAGCCCGGTCCATTTTGTTGACAAAGGTAAAGATCGGTATATTCCGCATACGGCAGACCTTGAACAGTTTGATGGTCTGCGCTTCAACGCCCTTCGCGGCGTCCAGCAGCATCACGGCCGCGTCGGCGGCTACCAGCACGCGGTACGTATCCTCGGAGAAATCCTGATGCCCGGGCGTATCCAGAATATTGATCCTGTATCCGTCATAAACGAACTGCATGGCAGAGGATGTCACGGAAATGCCGCGCTGTTTTTCGATATCCATCCAGTCGGAGGTCGCATGCTTGTCGGTTTTCCGGGCTTTGACGCTTCCGGCGGACCGGATGGCTCCTCCGTACAGGAGCAGCTTTTCCGTCAGGGTCGTTTTGCCGGCATCAGGGTGAGAAATGATTGCAAAGGTACGACGCTTCTCCACCTGTTCGTGCAGCATCTCGCGGAACTCCTTCGTATCGTTACCGGGCAGCATGGGATCCCTCCTACGTGAAAATTCAAACAACTATTCATTTTATCCGGATTTCGGGCTGATTGTCAATATTTTCACATGATTTTCACGCTTCCTGCCGGCACTCTGAAGCAATGTTCATGTGAGCCGGGAAGAATTAATATTTTGTTTACTGTTTTTATGCTATAATAAGCCGCATAATTTGAAACCATTGGGGGAAAGTACGCATGCTGGAATTGCGTGAAATCACAAAAGTCTATCAGACCGGAGCAGAACAGGTGGAAGCTCTGAAGGGGATCTCCCTCCAGTTCAGAAAAAGTGAATTTGTTTCTATCCTCGGTCCGTCCGGTTGCGGAAAAACGACCATGCTGAACATCATCGGCGGTCTGGACCGCTTCACGAGCGGCGACCTGATGATCAACGGCCGTTCGACAAAGGAATATAAGGATCGCGACTGGGACACCTACCGGAATCATTCCGTCGGTTTTGTATTCCAGAGCTATAACCTGATTCCTCACCAGACAGTTCTGAATAACGTGGAACTGGCACTGACCCTGTCCGGTGTCTCCAAGGCTGAGCGAAAAGCCCGTGCCAAAGCCGCTCTGGAGCGGGTCGGTCTGGGAGATCAGCTGAAAAAGAAGCCCGGCGAGATGTCCGGCGGACAGTGTCAGCGCGTGGCGATCGCCCGGGCCATTGTCAATGACCCCGATATCATCCTCGCGGACGAGCCCACGGGTGCGTTGGATACCGAAACCAGTGTTCAGGTCATGGAGATTCTGAAGGATATCTCCAAAGAACGGCTGGTCATCATGGTGACCCACAACCCGGATCTTGCGGAAGCTTATTCCACGCGGATCGTACGGATGCTGGACGGGCGGATCCTGTCAGACACACAGCCCCTTACAGAGGAAGAAATCGCTCTCGCCAATAAGGCGGACGCGGATACATCCAGGCAGAAAAAGCCCTCCATGTCTCTGCTGACTTCCTTCGGGCTTTCCATCCGCAATCTGTTCACCAAGAAAGGGCGTACCCTGCTGACCGCCTTTGCCGGTTCCATCGGCATCATCGGAATTGCTCTGATCTACGCTGTCTCAAACGGCGCCACCAATTATATTGACTCCGTACAGGAAGAAACGCTTTCCTCCTATCCGCTGACCATCGAATCCCAGACCATGGACACTTCCACCCTGCTGACCACCTTCATGGGAAAAGCGACTTCCCTGGAACAGGAAAAGGAGGAAGGACGGGTCTATCAAAAGGCGATGATGTATGAAATGATGAACGCCTTCTTCTCCATGGACTCTCGTGAGAATGACCTTGGCGCCTTCAAAGCCTTTATTGAAGAACAGCGTGCCGATGAAAATTCCCGGCTTCATTCTGCCCTGTCCGGTGTTCAGTATACCTACGGTCTGGATCTGGCCGTCTATACCGAAAGCATTGACGGTAAGATCATCCGTTCCGATGCCGAAACGATCCTGGCCGATGTCATTCAGCAGTACATGGGTGCCGATATGACCACCATGTTCTCCATGGGACAGAACTTCAGCATGGGTTCTTCCATGATGGACTCTTACACCGCGATCTGGCGTGAGATCCTGCCCGGAGAGAGCGGAGAACTGATCAATCCGGTCATCAAAAAGCAGTATGATCTGGTATACGGTCACTGGCCTGAAAAGGCGGACGAAGTGTTGATCTTCGTTGACGGACGAAACGAACTGAACGATATGACCCTCTACGCCCTGGGCCTGAAGTCCGACGAAGAAGTCAGTTCAGTGATGGCAGCCGCCATGAGCAAACAGCCGGTGGAATATGAGCGGCATTCCTGGAGCTATGAAGATCTCTGCGGAATGGATTTCCGTGTCATTCTGGACGCTGACAGTTACGTTCCGGATGAGAATACCGGCGTCTACCGGGATCTCCGTGAATCCGAGACCGGCCTCCGTCTCCTGTATGACAACGGTCTCGTCCTGCATGTATCCGGCATTGTAAAGCCCAATGCCGATGCCATATCCGCCGATGAAAACGGACATATCGGCTACACCCGCCTGCTGACGGATCTGGTTATCACCCGGGCCAATGACTCTGCTGCCGTTCAGGCTCAGATGCAGTCTCCCGGCACCGATATCTTCACAGGTCTGCCCTTCCGTTCCGCGACGGAAGAAGTGACCGATCCCGCGATCAAAGCCGCATCCTGGAAGACATACGTTGCCACGCTCGATAACACGGCCCTGGCTGTCATCGCCCGTGAGGAGGCGGCCATGCCGGATGAGGAAGCGGTCCGTCAGCAGACGGATGCACTCATGGCCGGTTATGACCGTCCCGCGATGGAAGAAGCGATGTTCAGCGTCGCGCAGCAGCAGATGGGACTGCCTGAAGCCATGGTGCGCGGTTATATTGCCAAAATGAGTGACGACGAGATTCAGGCCACATTCCGCACTTCTGTGGAAGAAACCGTTCGGACGCAGATCGCCGAAGTGCAGGCACAGCAAACAGCCTCCATGTCTGACGAGGAACTGTCCCAGCTCTTCAGAGCCACCATGGACACAACTTCCGATGAAGACTGTGCCGCCATGTATGACCGTCACATCGTCTTCTCCGATTCCACCTGCGAAGATAATCTTGTCCGGCTCGGCAAAATTGATCTGGGCGTTCCCACTTCCATCAACCTTTATGCCTCCAGTTTTGCCGACAAGGACACCATTGTTGAATGTATCAGTGACTACAACGCGTCTGTCGATGATCTGCAGCAGATCCGCTACACAGACTATGTCGGACTGATCATGTCCTCTGTCACGACCATCATCGACGCCATCACTTATGTTCTGATTGCCTTTGTTGCCGTCAGTCTGGTGGTTTCCTCCATCATGATCGGCGTCATTACCCTGATCTCCGTGCAGGAACGGACCAAGGAGATCGGTATCCTGCGCGCCATCGGTGCTTCCAAGCGGAATGTTTCCAGTATGTTCACTGCCGAAACCGTCATTATCGGCTTTGCCGCCGGTGTGCTGGGTGTTACCGTGACCTGGCTCCTGTGTATCCCGATCAACGCGATCCTGCATTCCCTGACGGGTATCAATTCCCTGAGCGCCGAGCTTCCTCTTCCTTTCGCGGGACTGCTGGTACTCATCAGCGTGATACTGACCCTGCTGGCCGGCGTCATTCCTTCCCGGAGCGCCGCGAAGAAGGATCCTGTGGTTGCCCTCAGGACCGAATGATCCGAGCTGCAAAAAGAGCCTGCCGGCACGGCAGGCTCTTTTCAAGTGCGCCCGGCGGCGCACGTTTCTAAAGGGTGAAAGTCCCGAATCCGCCCGGTAGCGGGAAGGAGATAGCCGAAAGCAAGGGTGTCCATCGTGAGATGGAATCTGAAGGAAGCTGGATGTGGGAACAGACTAACC
>JAZRXJ010000124.1:0-62001 GCA_045600165.1 Clostridia bacterium | reverse complement strand
CATCCCGAGCGACGCGGAATTCGAAGATCCTGACAAGATCGAGAACTACGACATCGAATATGTCAACGGAGTGCTGGAAGTCTACAAGAAGAGCAGCAACATCGTGATCACTGCTCCGACCGACAGCAAGGAATACGATGGAACCGAACTGACCGCGACCAAAGACGGCGTTGAAATCACCGGAGTACCGGAAGGCTACACTGGGGTGATTGACGAAGTGACCGGCGGCGCGACCAACACCTACGACGACGGCACGACCACAGTCACTGTATGGCACATCGTAGACGAAAACGGTGAAGATGTGACCGACCAGTTCGACATTGATGACATCACCGTCGAACCCGGCAAGATCACCATTACACCTGCTCCTCTGACGATCACCGCTGCCAGCGACAGCAAGGAATACGACGGAACAGCCCTGACCAACGACGACTACACTGTTGAAGGCCTGAAGGGCGGAGACGAAGTCAGTGCTGTAACCGTGACCGGCAGCCAGACAACCGTTGGCTTCGGCGACAACATCCCGAGTGGCGCTGAATTCGAAGATCCCGACAAGATCGAGAACTACGACATCGAATATGTCAACGGAGTGCTGGAAGTCTGCAAGAAGAGCAGCAACATCGTGATCACTGCTCCGACCGACAGCAAGGAATACGATGGTACCGAACTGACCGCGACCAAGGACGGCGTTGAAATCACCGGAGTACCGGAAGGCTACACTGTGGTGATTGACGAAGTGACCGGCGGCGCGACCAACACCTACGACGACGGCACGACCGAAGTGACGAAGTGGCACATCGAAGACAGCGAAGGCAACGATGTGACCGACCAGTTCGATATTGATGACATCACCGTCGAACCCGGCAAGATCACCATCACGCCCCTGGAAGTAATCGTAACAATTGTCGGTAACGTGGACACGCTGGTCTACAATGGCGAGGAACAAACGGTGAAGGGCTATGCAGTCTTTGAGTCTGACACTGATTTGTATGACGCTGTAAAGAACGTAACAATGTATGATGGTCATACCGCGGAAGCAACCGGAACTCTGGTTGGCGAATACCCGATGGGACTTGAAGAAGACCGTGTATTCCATGTTGAAGAAGACCGGAACTTCACAGTAACCCTGAATATCACTGACGGTAAACTGACTATCACAGAACCGACGGACGGTGTGGTTGAAAAGACCCACGATGACGGACGGTACGCGCTTGGTGATGAAGTTGCCTTCACAATCACCGCTACGAATATCTACAACGTTGAAAAGGATATTCGAATCGAAGAGATTCCTGAAGGAGTTACAATCACAGGCGCATCTGAATGGCTTGCGGTTGCTCCCGGTGAAGAAGTCTTCACGACTGCAACATACAAGATTCAGGAAAAGGACCTGCTGAACGGCGGCTTTACTAATGAAGTCAAAGCTGTTGTGGGTACGAAGGAATATTCCACAACGGATGACGTTGACACCGACGACATCGACACAACGCTGACGATGACCAAGACATCCGATAAACAAGGCAAGAAGGTCCGTCTGGGAGAAACGATCGTCTATACCATCACCGCGAAGAACGACGGTAACGTCACATTCCATAATGTGAAGGTTGACGACGAACTGACAGGACTCCACGAGACGATCGCAGCCCTGAAGGTCGGTGAAGAAAAGACATTCACCACCACATGGACAGTTACCGAGGAAGATATCCTGAATGGAAAGGTCCTGAACAGCGTCACAGCTGAAGGCGATCCGATCGATCCTCCGAAGGAAGATCCTGACGAACCCGGCAAGGATCCCGAAGAACCCGGCAAGGACCCCGAAGATCCTGGCAAGGATCCCGAAGAACCCGGTAATGATCCTGAAGATCCCGATCAGCCTGATCCTTACGTACCGCACGGACATGCTGAAGTCGAGGATGACACCGACGATATCGACACGACCCTGACATTGACCAAGACATCCGACAAACAGGGTATGAAGGTGGAAATCGGAGAAACCATTGTCTATACCATCACAGTGAAGAATGACGGTAATGTCACTTATCACAATGTGAAGGTGGATGACGAACTGACGGGTATGCATGATGTGATTCCGACTCTGAAGGTTGGTGAGGAAAAGAAGTTCACCACCGAATGGACGGTCACTGAAGAAGATATCCTGAAAGGAAAGGTCCTGAACAGCGTTACCGGTGAGGGCGACCGTATTGATCCTCCGGCAGAAGATCCCGACGAACCCGGCGAGAATCCCAATGATCCCGGTAAGGATCCCGACGAACCCGGCGAGAATCCCAATGATCCCGGTAAGAATCCTGATAACCCCGGCAAGAATCCTGACGACCCCGGCAAGAATCCCGACGATCCCAACAAGGATCCCGAAGAACCCGGTAAGGATCCGTATGTACCTTACGGTCACGCGGAAGTTGAAGATGACACAGCTGATATCAAGACGACTCTGACAGTTGTGAAACAGTCCGATGTACCTGAAGGCGAAGCTGTCTCTCTCGGAACGATTGTGAACTATACGATCACCGTGACCAATGACGGTAATGTGACAGCTTACAATGTTCAGGTTGAGGATGAGCTGGAAGGCTTGACAATCGTTCGGGATGATATGTACACTGTCAACGGCAACACTGCCACGATCGCTCAGCTGCGCAGAGGCGAAACGGTGATCATCATGGCAACCTACGAGGTACAGCCGGAAGATCAGACGAACGGCGTTGTACATAACGTAGCCACCGCGACAGGCGACCCGATCATTAATCCGAATTACGACCCGGATGATCCGGATAATCCGGACAACCCGAAGGAATATGTACCGGAGGGTCAGGGCGAGACGGATGTGGAAGTGAAGCCTGAAGTGCACACGATCCAGGTTGAATATGTGTACGAAGACGGTACTCCCGTCAAGGATCCCACGATCATCAACAAGGAGTACGGAAAGGACTACGAAATCGTCAGCCCGAAGATTCCCGGATTCACTCCGGACATTCCGAGTGTGGAAGGTATTGTCGGACATGATGACGTCCATGTCGTTGTGACCTATTATGCCGACACGTACACCTTAACGATCAAGTATGTGGACGAAAAGGGCAATGCTTTGACTGAAGCCTATCAGGCGCAACTGAAGTTTGGTGAAGCGTATAACGTAAAGACCCCGAACGTACCGCATTACAAACCCGTACAAAAGAAGGAAAACCAATGGATTACCGGAACCATGCCCGCACAGGATACTGTCATTACCGTGGTTTACACACCGATCAATCAGAACTACACCACGTTCGATGACCCCATTACGCCTCTGGGAATAACGGTCAATCTCAATATCGGTGAATGCTACGAGTAATCCAGTCAATGAATCCATTCCGGCTTCCCCTCTCTGAAGAGGGAGGGGAAGCCGAAAAAATGATACTGTACGAGAGGATGAACGACCTTGATCAGAAAACTGACAGCCCTTTTCCTGGCAATGGTAATGGCTCTGACTGCCGTTACTGTATTTGCGGAAGATGCAGATCCGCTTCTCTACACCGGTCCCGAATATGACTATGATCATCTGGTGGCCGGTCATACTACCGCGTTGAGCGGAGGCTTCACCAACCGTATCTGGGGAAGCAATACCAGTGACCTTGACGTTTCCGCTTTGGTAAACGGCTATAATCTGGTCATTTGGGATTACGACAATGGTTGTTTCCGGGCAGATCCCAGTGTCGTCAGCAACGCGGATTCACTTCTTGTTTATGATGACGAAGAAGGCAACCGCACCTATTCACTGGCTTTGGACTATGATGATCTGAAGTACTCGGACGGAACGCCCATCAATGCATATGACTATGCGTTCAATATCTTGCTTCATGTCGCACCTCAGACAGCAGAACTGGGCGGAAACACCGACTGGTTCGACTGCATTCTGGGTATGGCAGATTACAAATCAGGTCAGGCTTCATCCATCAAAGGCCTGCAGGTTGTGAATGAGCATATGCTCAACATTACTGTCAGTGCTGAATACAGACCTTTCTTCTATGAACTGGGTTATCTATGGTGCTATCCGAGTCCCATTCATGTGATCGCACCCGGCTGTGAAGTAAAATGTGATAACAACGGCTGCTATATTGAGGGTGACTTTACAGCAGAACTTCTGCAGAAGACCATGCTGGATCCGGCAAACGGATATCTGACTCATCCGTCTGTTGTTTCCGGTCCCTATAAACTGACTTCTTTTGACGGTGTAACCGCCGAATTTGAAATCAATGACAATTACAAGGGAAACAAGGACGGCGTCAAGCCCAGCATCCGCTATATCTCTTATACGCTCGCGAATAACGAAACACTGGTTCAGGATCTGGCCGACGGCAAATTCGGTCTGATCAACAAAGCCGTGAATGTCGATACGATCAACGAAGGCATGCAATTGCTCAACACGGGCAATTTCTCCTGGTCGACCTATCCCCGTATCGGACAGAGCCAGATCACATTCTGCTGCGACAGTATCGCGATGAGTGATCCAGTCGTGCGTCAGGCAATTTCCATGTGCTTCGACAAGGAACTGGCTGTCGGTGACTATACCGGTCAGTTCGGTCTGGCTGTAGACGGATTTTACGGAATCGGTCAGTGGCTGTACGGTACCGTTGTGTCCCGTACGATGAATCCGCCTCTTCAGATGGGCTCTGCCGATGACAGCTTTGTAACCGGCGATATTGATGACCTGATTGCGGATATCAGCAAGGTTACAGCCGGTCAGCCCGGTGCACCTGTCCCTGCTCCCGTGACGGAACAAAAGCCTGATACGCCCGCTACTCCCGCGGGCAACAAAACCACAACTGAAACTGCCACTGAGACCGGAACGACCACCGAGACCGGAAAGGCTGCCGCAGAGACCGGAACGACCACCGAGACCGGAAAGGCTGCCGCAGAAACCGGAACGACCACCGAGACCGGAAAGGCTGCCGCAGAAACCGGAATGACCACTGAGACCGGAAAGACTGCCGCAGAAACCGGAACGACCACCGAGACCGGAAAGGCTGCCGCAGAAACCGGAACGACTACCGAGACCGGAAAGACCGTTGCTGAGACCGGAACGACCACCGAGACCGGGACTACCGTCGCGGAAACCGGTACATCCACAAATACCACTGCAAGTACTGAAACCAATACCACGACCACAACCACAACCACTGAAACAGCTGCACAAACTGTAACGCAGACTATAACTGAAGAAGGCGGAACCAATGTAGTTGCCAGCCAGACTGTATCCGAAGGAAATACAACTGTGACTACCAGTCAGACAGTTACCGTAGGGAATACAGCCGTTGCCGCGAGTCAGACCACTTCCGGCGGTGCCTCTGTGACCACCAGTCAGACTACCTCCGGCGGCGCAGCCGTGTCAGGCGGTCAGGCTACTGCCGGTGGTGCAACCGCATCCGGCAGTCAGGCTACCACCGGTGGCGCGTCCGTGGCGACATCTCAGACTGCTGAAGGCGACAGCACCGCTCAGCCCACCAGTCAGACTGCAACCGCAGAACAGCCTGCTGTGCAGGAACAGCCCGTTGCCCAGGAACAGCCTGTTGCCGCAGAACAGCCTGCTGTGCAGGAACAGCCCGTTGCCCAGGAACAGCCTGTTGCCGCAGAACAGCCTGCTGTGCAGGAACAGCCTGCCGTGCAGGAACAGCCTGTTGCCGAAGAACAGCCTGTTGCCGAAGAACAGCCTGCTGTGCAGGAACAGCCCGCTGCCGAAGAACAGCCCGCTGCCGAAGAACAGCCTGCTGCCCAGGAACAGCCTGTTGCCGAAGAACAGCCCGCAGCTGAAGAACAGCCCGCAGCCGAAGAACAGCCTGCCGCCCAGGAACAGCCTGTTGCCGAAGAACAGCCCGCTGCCGAAGAACAGCCCGCAGACGAAGAACAGTCTGCAGACGAAGAACAGCCCGTAGCTAAAGAACAGCCTGCTGAAGAACCAGAAATGACCGATGAAGAGAAAGCGGCTGAAGAAGAGAGAAAAAGACTGGAAGAAGAAATGGCCAGAACCAAAGCTGCCTGGGACGCTCTGGGTACTGCAATGGCAACGACCGTTCCCGTATACCGCTATGATCCCGAGAAGAAGGATGAAGTACACAAGATGCTGGCTGATGACGGCTGGGATCTGAATGCTGACGGTGACCCCTTCGTTTTCGGAGAAGATGAAGTCCGCTGCAAGATGATCGACGGTCAGCTGGTGAAACTGGACCTGACAATGGCTTATCCGGAAGGAAATCCCATTTCAGACTTCTTCAGTGACAGTCTGCTGGACAAACTGGCCGAACAGGGCATCAAGGTGACCATGGTGCCTGTTGAAATGAATGAGCTTCGTGCCATGCTGCACCGGGATACGGAACGCTCCTGCGATATGATCTATATCGCGACCAACTTCGACGAAGTATTTGATCCGTCTCCCATGTTTGATACTTCTGACGCTGATACCGGCAATACCAATTTTTCCGGAATCAACGATCCGATCCTGTTCGAACTCGCAAAAGACCTGAGCAGGACAGAACCCGGAGACAATTACACTTACGCTACCAAATGGGTCAAATTCCAGGCAAGATATCAGGAAGTGGTACCGTCTATCCCTGTGTATGGCAATGTGTATGTTGACTTCTACACTTCCTGCCTGCATGACTATGATATCACCCAGAATGTTACCTGGACCGAAGCCATCATCTACGCCTACATGAGCGATCCCATGATGGAAGAGCCGGAACTCGAAGAAAACGATGAGTTTGACGATGGCGGCATGATCTTCCTCGATGACTGACAATTCACGGGGCTGTCCTGAAGGACAGCCCCGATTTTTCTGCGGCGTCCGGCGCAATCATGCCGGCGCCTTTTTATTATGGCAGTTTTTCTTTACAACAGGGGCGGGGAAAGGTATAATAAAAATGTATAGCTATGTCTGTAGCTTGTATATTACCGGATTATCAAACCACCATATTTTGATACGGAGACATAAATAACGATGGGAAAGATCATTGCAATCACCAATCAGAAGGGCGGCGTCGGAAAGACCACCACATCGGTCAATCTGTCCGCCATGATCGCAGATTCAGGATACAGGACACTGATCGTTGATCTTGATCCGCAGGGAAACACAACAAGCGGTCTCGGCATGAACGTGAAGGACGATAACAGTGTTTACGATCTTCTGATGGGAAAGAAACCGTATAAAAAATGCAGTCAGAAGACAGAAGTGAAAAACCTTTCTATTCTCGGTGCGGATATCCGCCTCGCGGGTGCGGAGGTGGAACTGGTCGACATGGAAGAAAGAGAGTTTTTCCTGAAGAAGATCCTGGACACGGTTCGTGACCAGTATGATTTTGTCTTTATTGACTGTCCGCCGTCCCTGAGCCTGCTGACTCTGAATGCCCTGGCGGCTGCCGATAGCGTACTGATCCCTATCCAGTGCGAGTATTACGCGCTGGAAGGCGTCAGCAGTCTGATCAATACGATCAATCGCGTCAAAAAAACGATCAATCCCCATCTGGAGACAGAAGGTATCCTTCTGACGATGCTGGACGGTCGTACCAATCTCGGACTGCAGGTTGTGGATCAGGTCAAGAAGCATTTCAAAAAGAGTGTCTTTGCCACCACGATCCCGAGAAATGTGCGGCTCGGAGAAGCGCCAAGCCACGGTGAACCGATCCACATTTATGATCCGAAGTCATCCGGAGCGATGGCATATAAGATGCTGGCAGATGAAGTGCTGGCCAGAAACGGTAAAAAGGTCAGGTGAACAGCGAATGAAGAAAACACACGGTCTGGGAAGAGGTCTTGATTCTCTTCTCCCGGGTACGGACGACCCGGAGCTGACGATACAGGAACTGGATATCGATCTGATTGATCCGAATCCGGAACAGCCAAGGCGGACTTTCAGCAAGGAAAGCATCAGTCAGCTGGCGCAGAGCATCCGTGACCAGGGTGTGCTGCAGCCGCTGCTGGTCGTGTCCAGAAGCGGCGGCCGGTACCGGATCATTGCCGGCGAGCGCCGTTATCGCGCTTCGCGGGAAGCCGGACTGACGACTGTTCCCTGCGTGATCCGTGATATGGATGTGATCCAGCAGATGGAAGTCGCTCTGATCGAAAATCTCCAGCGTGAAGATCTGAACCCGATAGATGCCGCGCAGGGAATCAAGGCACTTATGCAGCAATGCGGCTATACCCAGGAAAAGATCGCACAGCGATTAGGAAAAAGCAGACCGGCAGTGGCCAATCTGCTCAGATTGCTGAATCTGCCCAAAGATGTCGCGGAGATGGTCCGGGACGAACGGCTGTCCGCGGGACACGCGAGAGTTCTTGCGGGCCTTGGCAGGGAAGAGGACAAGATCACTCTGGCGAAGCGTGTCGTGGAGGAAGATCTCAGCGTACGTCAGTTGGAACAGCTGACAGCTGTGCAGAAAAAACAAACAGTGAAAAAGCCCGCAAAAACAAGGCAGACAGAACCCGAACTGAAGGAATTGCAGAACCGTCTGCTGGAAAAGACCGGGATGAAAACAACGCTGACGGGAACCGTCAATAAAGGGAAAATCGTACTGACATACAGCACACGGGATGAACTGGAAAACCTGTTTGAACTGTTGAATCAATGAACCTGACTGGAGGAAACTGATCATGCCCAGGGAGAAAATGCCGGATATGCCTTACTGGGACGGACCGCTGTCCCATCCGTTTTACAGTCATACGGTAAAGCGGATTCTGGACTTGCTGGCGGCATTGATCGCGCTTGTCCCGGCTATGGTCATCATGATCCCGCTGGCAATCTGGGTCAAACTGGATTCGCCGGGCCCTGTATTCTACAAGGCGATTCGCGGAGGATACCATAATCAGCCTTTCAGGATCCTGAAATTCAGGAGCATGGTTGTTGATGCCGATAAGTCGGGCGGATGCACCGCAAAGAATGATGACAGGGTCACCCGTGCCGGAAAAGTGATGAGGCGTCTGAAACTGGATGAACTGCCTCAATTGCTGAATATTCTGAAAGGCGATATGAGCTTTGTGGGACCGAGACCGGAACTCCTTTTATATACGACGCAGTATACGGAAGATCAGCAGTGCATCATGTGGGTCAGACCCGGGATCACGGACAGAAGCAGTATTGTATATATCTCTCAGGATGAAATCGTAGGCGAGGAAGATCCGGTTGCCAATTTCGAAAAACTGATCCTGCCGGAAAAGAACCGTTTGCGTGTGGAATATGCCAGAAACCAGTCCTTCAGTCTGGACATGCAGCTGTTTTTTGAAACGCTGAAAGGTGTTTTCGGAAAAGCGGAAGATATGGCCAGGGAAAAGAAACAGAACTGACGGGAATGAATACAATGAATGACAGTTACGAAGCAAAGGTACACAGCGTCTTTGGCAATGAAAAACCGGATGTGAAGGATCCGAAAGTACTGGCCTGGCTGATCCGGAGGAACGGTCTTGAAATGAGCCATATCAGCCGCGGAAGTCATATCGGCAGCGTGTTCAGCGTGGCCGAAATCATGGCTGTGCTGTATACCGGTGTATTGAACACTGATCCGGTTGAACCGAAAAAGGCAGACAGAGACAGACTGATCCTGAGTAAAGGCCACGCGGGCAGCGCGGTTTACGCGGCACTGGCCGAGACGGGTTTTTTTCCGGTAGAACAGTTGAAGACTCATTACGGAGACGGATCGATCCTGAGCGGTCACGTGAGTCACAAGGGAGTACCCGGTGTGGAAGTTTCCACCGGATCACTGGGACACGGACTGGCAATCGGGGTCGGAATGGCACTGGGCGCTGCCATGGATCACGAACAATGGAAAACGTACGTGGTCCTGGGTGACGGCGAATGTGACGAGGGCGCTGTATGGGAAGCGGCACTGCAGGCCGCCCAGTACAAACTGGACCGGCTGGTGGCTGTGGTTGACTACAATCATATGCAGAGCCTTGACTTTGTGGATAAGACGCTCGCGCTGGAACCGTTTGACAAAAAATGGGAAGCTTTCGGCTGGAATGTAAAACGGGTGGACGGTCATGATACAGACGCTCTCCGGGAAGCATTCAGCTGGGCCGATTCAAATGTGGGGACAGGAAAACCTTCTGTGATCCTGGCTCATACAGTCAAGGGGAAAGGCGTATCCTTCATGGAGAATGATATCCTGTGGCACTACCGCACACCGCAGGGAGACGAATATGAAGCGGCACTTCGGGAACTGGAGGAACATAGACCGTGAGAGACGCTTTTGTCAGAGCTTTGATGCGGGAAGCTGAAACAAACAGACGGCTGGTCCTGATCACCGGTGACCTTGGCTTCGGAGTGCTGAAACCCTTCTGGGAAAAGTATCCGGAGCAGTTTGTCAACGCGGGGATCGCGGAGCAGAGCATGGCCGGTATGGCTTCCGGTCTGGCGGCGACCGGAAGGACTGTGATCATTTACTCGATCGGGAATTTTCCCACACTGCGCTGTCTGGAGCAGATCCGTAATGACTGCGCTTATCATGACCGCGATGTCAAGATCGTCTGTGTTGGCGGAGGCTTTGTTTACGGCAGTCTCGGAATGAGTCACCATGCGACTGAAGACCTTGCGGTCATGCGGGCACTGCCGGGTGTGACCTGCTTCGCGCCGGGAGATCCCGCTGAAACCGAGGCAGTGACCGAGACCATGCTCCATACGCCCGGAACATGCTATTTACGGTTAGGACGGGGAAATGAGATCCGCGTGCATGAACAGCCGGTGGAAGGCTGGACGATCCCGAAAGCCATCCCGGTCGTTCCGGGTGAAGACACAGTGATCATGACGACCGGCGGTATGCTTCCGGAAGCCGTCAAAGCGGCAGGAAAGCTGAAAGAAAAGGGCATTTCCGCGGGAGTGATCTCTTTCCCGTGTATCAAACCGCTTGACGATGATACGATCCGGGAAATCGCGCGTAAGTACCGTCGTGTCGTGACCGTCGAGGAACACAATACGGCGGGCGGATTCGGAAGCGCTGTATGTGAAATCATTGCCGGGCTGGACAGCCGCTGTATGATTCGCAGGATCGGACTTGAAGATACTTATTCAACAGTAGTCGGATCCCAGCAATACCTGAGAAAGGTATACGGAATGGATGCGGAAGCGATCTGCCGGAAGACGGCGGAATGGCTGGGCAGGGAATAAGGAGACGAATATCATGTCGGATGCTAAGGGAATGACACTGGAACAGATCCACGAGGAACTGATGTGCCAGCTGAAGGATATCACGGCGATCTGTGACAGACACGGAATACAGTACAACCTGATGTGCGGCACTTTGCTGGGTGCCGTCCGGCACAAAGGATTTATCCCGTGGGATGATGATATTGATCTCCTGATGACCCGCGACGAATTCACCAAATTCCGGAATGTATATCCGGAGGAATGTGACAGACGGTTTGAACTGACCTATCTGGATACATGGACTCCCCGGGTAATGAACAGAGATCCGGAAAAAGCAGCGGCCTTTACTGACTTTTTTATTCTGGATCCACTTCCGCCGGAAGGCTGGCGGCGGAAGGCCCATCTGCTTCACCTCCACCTGCTGCAGGGCATGATGAAAAAGGAAGTGGATTATTCCAGATTCGGGCTGAAAAACAAGATCTTACTGAAAGCGACTCATATTATTGGTCTGCCGTTCAGCTACAGCTGGAAAGCAAAGCGGTACGAAAAGGTATCCACCCGGATCCGGGAAGGAAACGACCTTCATATGTCCAATGGCGCGTTTGAACTGATGTGCCATGTATGGCATCCGGAACAGTTTGCCGAAAAGACAAAAGTACCGTTTGAGGATGTACAGGCTTTGATTCCCGTCAAATATGACGAGGTACTGACGATCCTTTTCGGATCTGACTATATGACTCCGCCTCCCGAAGCGGAAAGAGTGGCTAAACATCTGGATGTCTGATTGGGTGGTTCGGGTATGAGCATGTATTTTTGCCCGTTATATTCGGGCTCAAGCGGAAACTGTCTGTTTGTGCAGTACGGCACAACGAGGCTTCTGATCGACGCGGGAAAATCCGGGAAGACTGTGGCGGACGCACTGCGCAGGATCGGCGCGGAACCGGAAACCATTTCCGGACTGATGATCACCCATGAACACAGCGATCACATTTCCGGTGTGGGAATCCTGGCACGCAGGTATGGAATTCCTGTTTACGCGACACGGGAGACCTGGATGGCCATGGATGAAAAGATCGGACCGGTACCGGCTGACCTCAGACGGGAAATCAGTGCCGGAAGTGAGTTCTGGCTCGGAGACATCGGCGTATCCCCGTTTTCAATTCCGCATGACGCGGCGGATCCGGTCGGTTACAGGCTGTATGGCGGAAAAAACAGCATTTCCACAGCGACTGATCTTGGCTGCTTTACGGAAAATGTTTACAGCCATATCCGCGGGAGTGACATGATCCTGCTGGAAAGCAACCATGATCCGGAGATGCTGAAGAGAAACCCGCGGTATAATGCCGCGCTGAAAAAGAGGATCCTCGGAAATCTGGGACATCTGAGCAATGAAGCCTGTGCCGAAGCACTGATCCGTCTTATCAGGGGAGGCACCCGTAATGTCCTGCTCGGACATCTGAGCGGGGAAAACAACACTCCCGAACTTGCCATGGATGTGAACCGAAGGATCACGGAACAGGAAGGGATCGTGAACGGCCGGGATGTCAATCTCGGTATCGCTCTGCGTGACCAGATCGGCAGAGTGTATACCCTGGAGGAAGGCCTATGAAGAAACCTTCCGACCTGCACCATACCCTTTTTGCCATCACAGCGGCCGCAATACTGACGGAGCTGATCCCGGCCTTTGTAACAGGATCGGATAAAAGTCTTCTGCGGATCTATGCCGTACAGGGTACAGTGACGGTCCTGGCGTTCGGGATCTGGCCGCTGCTGCTGAAGACCCGGAAATGGCCTGGTTACGGAACCCGGGAATGTGATTCGCTTTTACTGCTGATATCAGCTGCATTGCTGGGAGTGATCGCACAGATCGCTCTCGGTTTTCTTACGGAGTCGTGGATCAGCTGGACAGGAACGGCGCGTGATCCGGGACTTCCCATGCCCGAAACAGGTTTGGAGTGGGCGGCGGCGGTCCTGGTCCTGGTGATCCTGCCGGCACTTGCGGAAGAAACGTTTTTCCGCGAAATGATGGTGAAAGGTTTTCACGAGGTGATGCCTCTTTCCACGGCAGCCGCGATATCCGTATTCCTGTTTGCCGCGGCTCATATGAGTATCGCTGCTTTTCCGGCGATGCTGGTCTTTGGAATCATGGCATCACTGCTCGCGATCAAAGGCGGAAAACTGAAATACAGCATTGCTTTTCATCTGGCTTATAATCTGACAGCGTTGATTCTGTCCGTACTGTAAACGAAAGATCAATGGAAAGGTAACAGTCATGATCATTCTTTCACTTCAGGGTATCAAAAAGAGCTTCGGATCCAATGTGGTCCTGAAGGATGTTTCATTGACCCTGCAGAACGGAGAGAGAATGGGACTGGTCGGGGTCAACGGCAGCGGGAAAAGCACCCTGATGAAAATCATCGCGGGGATCGAACAGACAGACGACGGAACGATCAGTCTGCAGAAAGGGCTTCGGATCGGATACCTTTCCCAGCAGGGCGATCTGGATGGGGAGGAGACGATCCTTGAAACCGTGAATCATGTGTTCGATCCGATCCTGAAAATCGAAGAGGAAATGCGGGAAACCGAACGTCAGATATCGGAAGCGGCGGATGACCCGGATCTGCTGAAACGCCTCGGAAGTCACTATGACCAGCTGACCAGACAGTTTGAACGCGGGAACGGATACGGCTGGAAATCCGCTGTGCAGGGAGTCCTGGTCGGACTTGACTTTCCTGTTTCCGTACAGAATATGAAGACCGCACTGCTCTCCGGCGGCGAAAGGACCCGCCTTTGTCTGGCGCGGATGCTGCTGACGGAACCGGATCTGCTGCTTCTGGATGAACCGACCAATCATCTTGACCTGAAGAGCATTGCCTGGCTGGAAAATTATCTTGCGGATTACCGGGGTGCGGTGCTGGTCATCAGTCATGACCGCTATTTTATGGACCATGTATGCGGCAGAATGGCCGAATTGCTTCTCGGTACCGTCGAATGCTATGACGGAAATTATACAGAATATGCCGGACAGCGTGCGCAACGGTATGAAATCCGGATGAAGGCGTGGCAGCAACAGCAGAAAGAAATCGCACGCCAGGAAGCCATTATCGCCAGATACCGGCAGTATAACCGTGAAAAATCCATCAGGCAGGCTGAAAGCCGTGAAAAACGGCTTGAAAAGATCGAACGCCTCGATAAACCCCAGGAGGAAGGGGCGATCCGGTTCTCGTTCACATGCCGGCGGAGGACCGGTGAGGATGTACTCATCATCGAACAATTGAAGAAAGCCTTTGACGAGCGGACTCTGTTCGAAAACCTGAAGATGCATGTACGTGCCGGAGAACGGATCGCACTCATCGGTGACAACGGAACAGGAAAATCCACTTTGTTCCGCTGCCTGACCGGAGAAATGAAACCGGATAACGGAACCATCCGCTGGGGAACCGGTGTGGACATCGGATATTATGATCAGCATCAGGCCGGACTGCATGACCGGAAAACCGTACTGGATGAAGTATGGGACCGTTTTCCGCGACTGGAACAGTATGAAGTCCGGGGCGCCCTGGGGATGTTCCTTTTTACGGGTGACGAGGTATTCGCGCCGGTCAGCACTCTGAGCGGTGGGGAACGTGGAAGAGTGGCGCTGACGGAATTGATGCTCCGGAAAGACAATGTGCTGCTGCTGGACGAACCGACGAACCATCTGGATATGGACAGCAGGGAAGTACTCGAAGAAGCTCTGACTGACTTCCCCGGAACGATCATTGCCATCAGTCATGACCGCTACTTTATCAACAGGTTTGCGGAAAAAGTATGCGTGCTTGGTGAAAACGGACTTGCGGAATACCTCGGGAACTATGACGATTACTTTGAAAAGATCAACAGGGAACAGGAACCGGACGGCGATCTGGCCGGAAAAACCAAAACAGCGCTTGATAAGGAAAAAAGAAAGTCACGGGAAGAGGAACGCAGACTTCGTGAACTGAAGGAGAATATCCGGAAGACAGAACAGGATATTGAAGATACGGAGAAATCGATTGCCGGTTATGAAGAACAGCTGGCAGATCCTGCTACCTGGCAGGACCGTGAACTGGCAGAACGGATCAACAAAGAGTATCAGAACATGAAGAAAGAACTGGATCTCCTGTATGAAAAATGGGAGGCAATGAACTCTTAATGGGTTTGATAGATGGACACACGGAAACGCGTGTCCATCTAATTGATTTCAGATGGACACGCACGGCAGGGTGTATATAAAAGAAGAAGATAAACATTGATTTATAAGGATTTGATAATTACTTCACAGCAAAAATATTTTTATATTTTTAAATATCAGGGAGCATGGAAAAAAGAAAGACACACCGGACTACGTGTACACGACAAAAAATGAGAAAAGCAGCAAAATCGCCATTTTCAGTATGATCCGGCGGTGAAAAAAGTTTGAAAAAAAGTAAAATAACCTTCAAAAAACTATTGCAATGAAGAGCGATTTCATATATAATACTGCTGTTGTCTGTTCAGGGATGAAGTGGTAAGTTGCCGCCAGGCCAGGCGGGTAATTATCATGGACCAGCCCGATAATCGGGCGACGGACTCGAGCGCCGAAGAGCCTGCACCTGCAGTGGGCCAAACCGGACGCATACGAGAACGATTTAAGGAGGTAAAAGCATGGCCAACCAAACAATCCGCATCAAGCTGAAGAGCTACGAGCACAAACTGATCGACCAGTCCGCAGAACGGATCGTAGAGACCGCAAAGCGCACCGGTGCCCGTGTCTCCGGCCCGATCCCGCTCCCCACGGAGAAGGAGATCGTCACCATCCTTCGCGCAGTCCACAAGTACAAGGACAGCCGCGAACAGTTCGAACGCCGCACTCATAAGCGGTTGATCGACATCCATAACCCCAACCCCAAGACGGTGGACGCCATGATGAAGCTCGATCTTCCTGCTGGTGTCGAAATCGAAATGAAGCTGTGAGGCAGGAGGGACGAGAGTAATGAAGAAAGCGATCGTGGGTAAAAAGATCGGCATGACTCAGGTCTTCACTGAAGACGGTCGTCTTGTTCCGGTCACCGTGATTGAAGCGGGCCCCTGCACAGTAGTGCAAACCAAGACTGTGGAGAGCGACGGCTATGAAGCCGTTCAGGTAGGTTTCGGCGATCTGACCGAAAACCGTGCCAAGAAGCTCCTCAACAAACCTGAACTCGGCCATTATAAGAAGGCCGGTGTCGAAGCCAAACGCGTTCTTCGCGAATTCCGCTTCGAAGACTGCACCCAGTACAAAGTCGGCGATGTTCTGAAAGCTGATCAGTTCGCCCAGGGCGACAAGATCGACATCACCGGAACCAGCAAGGGCCACGGCTACACCGGCGCCATTCAGCGTTGGAATCAGCACACCGGTCCTATGGCACACGGCTCCAAGTATCATCGCGGCGTAGGTTCTCTGAGCGCTAACTCCGATCCTTCCCGCGTGTTCAAGAACAAGCACATGTCCGGTCACTATGGTGTGGACCGCGTCACTGTGCAGAATCTGGAAGTCGTCCAGGTGGACGCGGAACGCAACCTGCTGCTGGTCAAGGGCGCTGTGCCCGGCCCCAACGAAGGTCTGCTGCTCATCCGTGACACCGTCAAGGCCTGACGCTGCAAGGAGGAAAGAAGACAATGCCTAAGACTGCTCTTTATAATATGGAAGGCGCGGCCATCGGCGAGATTGAACTGAGCGACGAGATCTTCGCCGCCGAGATCAATGAAGCTGCCATGCATCTGGTCGTCCGTTCCTATCTGGCTGCACAGCGCCAGGGCACTCAGAGTGCTCTGACCCGCGGCGAAGTCCGCGGAGGCGGCCGTAAGATCTATCGCCAGAAGGGCACCGGTAATGCCCGGCATCATGGCAACCGCGCTCCCCAGTTCAAACATGGCGGCGTGGTGTTCGCTCCCAAGCCCCGTGATTATTACATCGCGGTTCCCAAGAAGGTCCGCCGCCTTGCTTTCAAGAGCGCCATGACCTCCAAGCTGAATGCTGAAGAGCTGATCGTTGTGGATGCCCTGGAACTGAAAGAAGCCAAGACCAAGCTCATGGCCGAAACCCTGAAGAAGCTGAATGCCACCCGCAAGGCGCTGGTCGTTCTGCCCGAGAAGGACGAAAACGTGGTCCGTGCCACCGCCAACCTGGCTGAAGCCAAGACCGCTTATGTCAACACTCTGAATGTTTATGACATTCTGAATGCCGGCAAGGTCATCCTGACCAAGGCTGCCAAGGAATCCATCGAGGAGGTGTTCGCGTAATGAAGAATCCTCATGATATCATCAAGCGCCCCGTCCTCACCGAAAAAGCCTATGAGGGCATCGAAGAAAAGCGCTACGTTTTCGAAGTTGACATCCACGCCAACAAGGCCGAAATCAAGACCGCGATCGAAACGATCTTTGCGGAAGACGGCGTGAAAGTCGAAAAGGTCAACACTCTGCGCACCATCGGTAAGATGAAGCGTCAGGGACGCACTCAGGGCCGTACGCCCGAAATCAAGAAAGCCTATGTCACACTGAAGAAGGACTCCAAGCCCATCAAGTTCTTCGAAGGCATGGCTCAGTAAAGCAGGGAGGACTGAAAAATGGCTATTCGTGTTTACAAGCCGACTTCGCCCGCCCGGCGCTTTATGTCGGTACTGACTTACGAGGAAATCACCAAGAAGACCCCTGAAAAGAGCCTGTGCGAATATCTGAAGAAGAACGCCGGCCGTAACAACCAGGGCAAGATCACCGTCCGTCATCAGGGCGGCGGCAACAAGATCAAGTATCGTGTGATCGACTTCAAGCGTGACAAGGTGGACATTCCCGCCAAAGTCAATGCCATCGAATACGATCCGAACCGCAGCGCCTTCATCGCCCTGCTGTTCTACGCCGATGGCGAGAAGCGCTACATTCTGGCTCCTCTGGGCCTGAAAGTCGGCGATACAGTGATCTCCTCCGAGAATGCTGATATCAAGCCCGGCAATACGCTTCCTATTAATAACATTCCCGTAGGTACCCTGATCCACAACCTGGAACTCAAGCCCGGTCGCGGTGGCCAGCTGGTCCGCAGCGCAGGTATGAGCGCTCAGCTGATGGCTAAGGAAAACGGTTATGCTCAGGTAAGACTGCCTTCCGGTGAAATGCGCAAGCTGCCCCTGAACGCCAAAGCTACTATCGGTACCGTTGGCAACAGTGATCATGAAAATGTTCGTCTGGGCAAGGCCGGCCGCGTTCGTCACATGGGTATCCGTCCCACCGTCCGCGGTGTTGTCATGAACCCCTGTGATCACCCCCACGGCGGCGGCGAGGGCAAGAGCCCTGTCGGTATGCCTGCTCCTGTGACTCCCTGGGGTAAGCCCGCTCTGGGTTATAAGACCAGGAAGCACAAGAAGTATTCCAACAAGATGATCGTGAAGCGCGCTGGTAATAAGTAAGCGCATCCTATAGGAAGGGAGGCACTCCATTAATGAGTCGTTCCATTAAAAAGGGCCCTTATGTAGAGGGCGCGCTTATGAAGCGCATTGAAGAGATGAATGCCAGCGGGACCAAGAATGTCGTGAAGACCTGGTCCAGGTCCAGCACCATTTTCCCGCAGTTCGTCGGACATACCATCGCCGTGCATGACGGACGCAAACACGTTCCGGTTTATGTAACGGAAGATATGGTTGGACACAAGCTGGGCGAATTCGCCCCGACACGCACCTTCCGCGGCCATGCCGGCGACAAGGCGAGCGCGCGTAAGTAATCTGAGAGGAGTTGAAACGAAATGGCTACCCGTTCCAAGGAAAAAGCGGCAGCCCGTAAGGCTAATGCTGATAAGCGGCCTCAGGCTCATGCCAAGTACGTTCGCATCTCCCCTCGCAAAGTGAAGATCGTGATCGATCTGATTCGCGGGAAGAATGTGGATGAAGCTCTGGCAATTCTGCAGTATACCCCCAAGGCGGCTTCACCCGTTGTTGCCAAGGTGCTGAACAGCGCTATTGCAAACGCGGTCAACAATCAGGAACTGAACCGTCAGAACCTCTACGTTGCCGAAGTTTACGCCAATCCGGGCCCCACGCTCAAGCGTTACGTAGCCCGCAGCCGCGGCAGCGCGTCCCCCATGCTCAAGCGCACCAGCCACATCAGCGTGGTGCTTGACCAGAAGTAAGGCGAAGGAGGTTTATTCATGGGTCAGAAAGTTAATCCCCACGGCGCTCGTGTCGGTGTGATCTATGACTGGAGCACCCGCTGGTACGCCGGCAAAAAGGATTTTGCGAACAACCTGGTGGAAGACCACAAGCTTCGCAAAATGCTGAAGGAAAAGTATTACGCAACCGGCATCAGCCATATTGATGTCGAACGTACCGCTCAGACCATGACGGTGAACATTTTTGCTGCGAAGCCCGGTATGATCATCGGCCGCGGCGGCGCCGGAATCGAAGGTCTGAAGAAGGATGTCACCGAATTCCTCGGTCATCCCTGCCACATTAACGTGATGGAAATCAAGCAGCCCGATGCAGATGCCCAGTTGGTTGCTGAAAACATCGCGCAGCAGCTGGAAAAGCGTATCAGCTTCCGCCGTGCTCTGAAGCAGGCCCAGCAGCGCTCCATGAAGATTCCCGGAGTAAAGGGAATCAAGACCTCGGTCAGCGGCCGTCTGGGCGGTGCCGATATTGCCCGTACCGAGCATTATCATGACGGTTCTATCCCGCTGCAGACCCTGCGCGCCAACATCGACTACGGCTTTGCCGAAGCGAAGACCACTTATGGCCGTCTGGGCGTTAAGGTCTGGATCTACAAGGGACAGATCCTGCCCAAGGCCAAAAAGGCCCCCGTCGCGAAGGAGGTTAAGTAAGCTATGTTGATGCCTAAGAGAGTCAAGCGTCGCAAGGTTTTCCGCGGACGCATGAAGGGCAGTGCCCATCGTGGCAATTTCCTGGCTTACGGTGATTTCGGCCTTCAGGCTACTGAACCCCACTGGATCACCAGCCAGCAGATCGAAGCTGCTCGTATCGCCCTGACCCGTTACACCAAGCGTGGCGGTCAGGTGTGGATCAAGATTTTCCCCGACAAGCCTGTTACGGCTAAGCCCGCCGAGACCCGCATGGGTTCCGGTAAAGGTGCTCCCGAATACTGGGTCGCAGTAGTCAAGCCCGGCCGCGTCCTGTTCGAAATCAAGGATGTTCCGGAAGAGACTGCCCGTGAAGCCCTGCGTCTGGCTTCCCACAAGCTGCCCTTGAAGACGAAGATCATCCAGCGCGAAGCTGACGATGCCAAGACTGAAGCGGGTGGTGAAGAACAATGAAGGCAAATGAATTCTCCGCGATGAGCCTGGAACAGCTTGAAGAAAAGGTGAAGGAACTCAAGAGCGATCTGTTCAACCTTCGTTTCCAGCTTGCCACCGGCCAGCTGCAGAACACCATGCAGATCTCCGCTGTGAAGCGTGATATCGCTCGCGCAAAGACCGTTCTTCGTCAGAAGGAAACGGATCAGAAGTGATTGAAAGGAGGCAGCTGTGTCTATGTCTGAAGAAAGAGGACTTCGTAAAACCCGTATCGGTGTCGTAATCAGCGACAAGATGGACAAGACTTGCGTCATCCAGATCAAGACCCGTGTCCGTCATCCCCTGTACGGTAAGATCATGAATCAGTCCAGTAAACTGAAAGTTCATGATGAGAACAATGAATGCGGAATCGGCGATACCATCAAAGTGATGGAAACCCGTCCGTTAAGCAAGGATAAGCGGTGGCGCCTGGTCGAGATCATCGAAAAGGCCAAGTAATCCGCACGTCGAAGGAGGAATAACCTTATGATTCAGCCGCAAACCCGGCTTAAGGTGGCCGACAACTCCGGCGCCAAGGAAATCATGTGCATCCGTGTGCTCGGCGGGTCTTTCCGGCGTGACGGTTCCATCGGTGATATCATCGTTGCAAGCGTCAAGACCGCTACCCCCGGCGGCACTGTGAAAAAGGGCGATGTCGTCAAGGCCGTCATCGTTCGTATGCGCAAGAACAAGCGCCGTCCCGACGGAAGTTACATCAAATTCGATGATAACGCTGCCGTCATCATCAACGACCAGAAATTGCCCCGCGGGACCCGTATCTTTGGGCCTGTGGCTCGAGAGCTGCGCGAGAAGGACTTCATGAAGATCGTCTCCCTGGCTCCCGAAGTACTGTAAGGAGGCGGAACGGTTTATGCATGTAAAGTCTAAGGATACCGTCATCGTCATTACCGGCAAGGACAAGGGCAAGAAGGGCAAGATCTCCGCTGCGTTCCCGAAGCTGAACCGTGTCACGGTCGAAGGCGTGAACGTTGTGACCAAGCATCAGAAAGCCCGCAATGCCATGCAGCCCGGTGGAATCATCCATAAGGAACTGCCCATCGACGCCAGCAACGTGATGCTGATCTGCCCCAAGTGCGACCAGCCCACCCGTGTTGCTCACAAGGTGACGAAAGAGCAGAACGAAAATGGCAAGGAAGTTCGCAAGATGATCCGTGTCTGCAAAAAGTGCGGCGCGGAGATCGACTGATAAAGGAGGAAAAGCCAAATGGCTACCAGGATCAAAGAAAAGTATCTGGCCGAGGCTGTTCCTGCTTTACAGCAGAAGTTCGGCTATAAGAACGTGATGCAGATCCCGAAACTCGAACGGATCGTCATCAACATGGGCCTGGGCGATTGCAAAGACAACGCCAAGGCTATGGAAATGGCTGTGAATGAACTGACCACGATCGCCGGTCAGAAGCCCATGATCACCAAGGCCAAGAAGAGCATCGCTAACTTCAAGGTCCGTGAAGGCATGAATGTCGGCGCCAAGGTTACCCTGCGCGGTCAGCGCATGGAAGAATTCATGGACAAGCTCGTCTCTGTCGCGCTGCCCCGTGTACGCGACTTCCGCGGCGTGAGCGCCAAGGCCTTCGACGGCCGCGGCAATTACGCTCTGGGCATTCGTGAACAGCTGCTGTTCCCTGAAATCGAGTATGATAAGGTAGAAAAGATCCGCGGTATGCAGATCATCTTCGTTACTACCGCTCAGACCGATGAAGAATGCATGGAATTGCTGAAGCTGTTGGGCATGCCCTTCGCACAGGCGTAATTGAAGGAGGAGAAAAAAAGTGGCTAAGCTGAGCATGAAACTCAAGCAGTCGAGAGCACCTAAGTTCTCCACTCGCGCTTACACCCGCTGCCGTATCTGCGGCCGCCCCCACAGTGTACTGCGCAAGTACGGCGTCTGCCGTATCTGCTTCAGAGAGCTGGCCTATAAGGGCCAAATCCCCGGTGTCCGCAAGGCCAGCTGGTAAGCGGGGAAGAACGGAAGGAGGTTCTATTCATGGTTATGAACGATCCCATTGCCGATATGCTCACCCGCATCCGCAACGCGCAGATCGCCAAACACGATGCTGTCACGATGCCTGCCAGCAACACCAAGAAAGCTATTGCCAAGATCCTTCTGAACGAAGGTTATGTCAAAGCTGTTGATGTGATTGATGACGGACTGCAGGGCGAGATCAAGATCACTCTTAAGTATTTGAACGGCAAACAGACCCCTGTTATCGCGGGTCTGAAACGTATCAGCAAGCCCGGCCTGCGTGTATACGCTCGCTGCGAAGAACTGCCCAAGGTACTGGGCGGTCTGGGCATTGCTATCATCAGCACCAGCAAGGGTCTGATGACTGACAAGGAAGCACGGAAGAACGACATCGGCGGCGAAGTGCTTGCCTACATCTGGTAATAACCGACACGCTATAGGAGGTGTGACAAAATGTCTCGAATCGGAAAACTTCCGATCACTATTCCCGCGGGCGTGACGGTCACGGTTGGTGACGATAATCTGGTCACAGTCAAGGGCCCCAAGGGAACTCTGACCCAGCAGGTTAATTCCGCCATCACCCTGAAGCAGGAAGGCAACATCCTGACCCTCGAACGTCCCACGGATTCCAAGCCTCACAAGGCTATGCACGGTCTGTACCGCGCGCTGGTGAACAACATGGTCATCGGCGTGACCGACGGTTTCTCCAAGACTCTGGAAATGGTCGGTACCGGTTACCGCGCCTCTGTTGAAGGTAAGACCCTTACCATCAACATCGGCTTCTCTCATCCTGTGATTATGGAAGCCCCCGAAAATATCACTTACGAAACTCCCAACCAGACCACCATCGTGATCAAGGGAATTTCGAAGCAGCAGGTCGGCAGCCTTGCCGCGGATATTCGTGCGATCCGTAAGCCCGAACCCTATCTGGGCAAAGGTATCAAGTATCAGAACGAATATATCCGCCGTAAGGAAGGCAAGGCCGGCAAGAAATAAGAGAGGGAGTGACTGCATATGTTCAATAAGCGTGACCGTAATGAAGTGCGCGTGATTCGTCATGCGCGGGTCCGTAAAAAGATCAGCGGCACCCCTGAAATGCCGCGTCTGTCTGTTTACCGTTCCAACAAGCACATTCAGGCCCAGATCATTGATGATACCAAGGGTATCACGCTGGCTGCCGCTTCCACCATGGATCCTGCTCTGAAGGGTCAGCTGGAAGAAGTGGACAAGAAGGGTGCTGCCAAGTTGGTTGGCAAGCTCGTTGCTGAGCGTGCTCTCCAGGCTGGCATCAAGTGCGTCGTTTTCGACCGCGGCGGATATGTTTATACCGGCCGTGTTGCCAGCGTCGCTGATGGTGCCCGCGAAGCCGGACTTGAATTCTGATGAAGGAGGACAACGCAATGCAACGGTTTGAACAGGTAAGTGAGTTCAAAGAACGTCTGGTTGCCGTCAATCGCGTTTCCAAGACCGTTAAGGGCGGCCGCAACATGCGGTTCTCCGCTCTGGTCGTGGTCGGTGATGAAAACGGCCGCGTCGGTGCCGGCATGGGTAAGGCTGCCGAAATTCCGGAAGCTATCCGCAAGGCCAACGAAGACGCCAAGAAACATCTGGTGAATGTTCCTCTGAAGGGAACCACCATTCCCCATGAATCCACCGGATATTTCTCCACTGCCAAGTCTGTCCTGCTGCCCGCTCCCGAAGGTACCGGCGTGATCGCCGGCGGCGCGGCCCGTGCAGTTCTGGAACTGGCCGGTGTGAAAGACATCCGTACCAAGAGCTTTGGTACCAATAACCCCATCAACATGGTCAAAGCCACACTGCAGGCTCTCAGTCAGCTCCGCAGTGCCGAACAGGTCGCCAAGATGCGCGGCAAGACCGTTGAAGAACTGCTGGACTAAGGAGGAAGAAAAGATGAAACTGAAAATCACCTTGACCAAATCTCCTATCGCCAGCCTGCCCAAGCACAAGGCGACCGTGGCTGCCCTGGGACTGCGTAAAGTCGGTCAGACTGTTACCCAGCCCGATAATGCCGCTGTTCGCGGACAGATCTTTGCCGTGAAGCACATGGTAAAGGTCGAGGAAGTTGACGAGTAAAAAGGAGGAATACCCCATGAAACTGCACGAGTTGCAACCCGCTGCCGGTTCCACCACCGCTCCCAAGCGTCTGGGCCGTGGCGTAGGTTCCGGTCTGGGCAAGACCTCCGGTAAAGGCCATAAGGGTGCCAAGGCCCGTAGCGGCGGCGGCAAGCGCCCCGGATTTGAAGGCGGTCAGATGCCTCTGTACCGTCGTGTTCCTAAGCGCGGCTTTACCAACATCTTTGGCACCGAATATGCCGAAGTGAATGTGGAGCGTCTTGAAATCTTCAACGATGGCGATACCGTTACCGTTGAAAATCTGCTGGATGCCGGTATTATTAAAAAGACTCTCGACGGCGTGAAGATTCTCGGCAACGGCGATCTGACCAAGAAGCTGACCGTTCAGGCTCAGAAGTTCACCGCCGGAGCAAAGGAAAAGATCGAGGCCGTCGGCGGGAAAGCCGAGGTGATCTGAGATGATTGAAAGCATCAAAAAGATGTGGAAAATCAAGGAACTCAGAGATAAGATCATCTTCACCTTTGTGATGCTGGTGATCTACCGCCTGGTTTCCGCGATCCCTGCGCCCGGTGTGGATCTTGCTGCTCTGGCTGCCAAGCGTGCCAGCATTGACAGCAACTCCATCTTCCAACTGATCAACATGATGACTGGCGGAAGCTTCTCCGAAATGAGCCTTATGGCTATGGGTATCACACCCTACATCAACGCGAGCATTATTATGCAGCTGCTGACCATCGCCCTGCCCGTTCTGGAACGGATGTCCCAGGAAGAAGACGGCAAGGAGAAGATCAATCGGATCACCCGTTACGTAACGGTCGGTCTGGCCGCGCTGCAAGCCATCGGACTTGCCACCACCCAGGGTGTTGTCAAGAACGGCTGGCTGCTCGGTATCTCCATGGCCGGCGGTACTGCTCTGGCTATGTGGATCGGTGAACAGATCACCAAGAAGGGCATCGGCAACGGAGTCAGCCTGCTGATCTTCGTTGGTATCGTGTCCAACATTTTCACCGCTATCGTCACTGCTCTGGCTCAGGCCGGTGCCAATGGCGCCACCAATACCTGGATCGGAGTGGCGGTGCTGCTTCTGACCGTAGTGCTCATTACCGTTGTCGTGACCTTTGTGGAACTGGCCGAGCGCCGGATCCCCCTGCAGATCTCCAAGCAGGTCAAAGGCCGCCGCGTTTACGGTGGACAGAGCACTCATATGAGTCTGAAGGTCGTTTCTGTTGGCGTCCTGCCGCTGATCTTCGCTTACAGCTTCCTGTCCTTCCCCGGAACGATTGCTACCATGATCAATCCCAACAGCGGCTTTGCTCTGTGGTGCCAGAGAAATCTCTCCCAGACCAGTTGGCTGTACATGGTTCTTTCCGCTCTGCTGATCATCGCGTTCACCTTCTTCTACTCCAGCATCAGCTTCGACCCCAAACAGCAGGCTGAACAGCTGCAGCAGCAGGGTGCCGTGATTCCCGGACAGCGCGGCAAAAATGTCAGACAGTATCTGCAGAACACCACGAACAGACTGAACCTGTTCGCTGCTCTGTTCCTGGCTGTTCTGGCTTCTGTCACCACTTTCCTGACTTCCCGTCTGTATTCGAGCGCCGGCATTTCTCTCGGCTTTGCTGCTTCCTCCATTCTGATCGCTGTCAGTGTCAGCATTGAAACGATCCGGACGATCCAGGGCGAGATGAGTATCCGCGGAATCGATACCGATGTGGAAAACATGGGATTCATGTAATCGCATCAATGCACTCCGGAGAAAGAAAATCCTTTCTCCGGGTGCGCATTTGTTCATTGAAAGGAGATTCCATAATGAATGTAATCTTTCTGGGACCTCCCGGTGCCGGTAAGGGCACTCAGGCACAGCGCATCTGTGCCGAACTGGGCATTCCACAGATCTCCACAGGCGATATTCTGCGCAGAGCCATCAAGGATCAGACTGAAACCGGTCTGAAGGCAAAGAGCTATATCGATGCCGGTAAACTTGTTCCTGACGAAGTCATTATTGACATCGTAAAGGAAAGACTGGCGCAGGACGACTGCAGCAAAGGATATATTCTGGACGGATTCCCGCGGACTGTACCGCAGGCGGAAGCCCTGGATACCTTCGCGACGATCGACTGTGTCGTGGAACTGGATGTGGCGGACGAAAAACTGGTCAACCGGTTGAGCGGACGCCGTGTCTGCCTGAAATGCGGCGCTACCTATCATGTGAATATGCTGAACGGAAAGACGGACTGCTCCGTTTGCGGCGAACCGCTGGTCCAGCGTGACGACGACAAAGCCGAGACCGTACTGAACCGTTTGAAGGTATATCACGATCAGACTGCGCCTCTGGTCGCGTACTATGAAACCAAAGGCATCCTGAACAAGTTTGACGGTGCTCAGGACATGGACGTGATATTCGGGTCCATTATGAAGACCCTGGGAGCGTAAAATGATCAGTCTGAAGAATCCATCCCAGATCAGCAAGATGCGGGATGCAGGCAAAGTACTGTACGAAGTGCTGCAAAGTCTTCGGGAAGTCATCAAGCCCGGCATCTCCACCAAGGACATTGATACATTGGCCGAACAGCTGATCCGGAAACAGCACGCAATTCCCTCGGAACTGAACTATGAAGGATATCCCGCAAGTATTTGCGCGAGTATCAATGATGAGGTCGTTCATGGGATCCCGAACGCAAAACGGTTTCTCAACGAGGGAGATATCATTTCCATCGACTGTACTGTACTGTTGGACGGCTGGCAGGCTGACAGCGCCTTCACCGCAGGTGTGGGTCAGATCAGTCCGGAAGCCGAAAAACTGATCCGGGTCACTGAAGAGTGCTTCTGGAAAGGAGTCAGGCAGGCAGTCGTAGGAAACCGTCTCGGCGATGTCGGCAGCGCGATCCAGCGCCATGCCAACGCGAACGGATACAATCCGGTAAGAGATTACACGGGACACGGTATCGGGCGTGAGATGCACGAAGATCCTGCAGTTTATAATTTCGGAGAACCCGGTCGGGGATTAAGGCTTCGCAGAGGCATGACCCTGGCGGTGGAACCGATGATCTGTCAGGGAGACTGGCATCTGCTTGACGATGACGACGGTTGGGGCGTGCGAACCAAGGACCATCAATTGTGTTCTCACTACGAGCATACGATTGCAGTGACTGAAGACGGATTTCCTGAAATCCTGACTCTGCCCGGCTATGTCTGGAAGGAGGAAGGTTAATGGAACGACTGTCCTTTGAAAGGGGACGGGTTGTCCAAAGTCTGCAGGGACGTGACGAAGGAAGATATTTCATCGTACTGGTCCCGGAGGATGACGGCTATGTGATGATGGCTGACGGCCTGACTCATAAGCTGGAGAATCCCAAAAAGAAAAAGATCAAGCATCTGCATGCAAAACCGGTTCTGATCGATCTTGATGCCGTAAGGCCGGAAGGCGGTCCAATGCAGAACAGTGACCTGAAAAGGGCACTGGAGGAGAACGGATTTGTAACGGAACGTTCGCTGTGCAAGGAGGGCTGATATTTTGTCCAAGAGCGACGTAATTGAAATGGAAGGAAAAGTCATTGAGGCTCTTCCCAACGCCATGTTCCAGGTTGAACTCCAGAACGGACACCAGATCATGGCACATATTTCCGGTAAAATGCGTATGAATTTCATTCGCATCTATCCCGGCGATAAGGTCACCATTGAGTTATCACCCTATGACCTCACCAGAGGCAGAATCACCTGGCGCAGCAAGAACTGACCGAGTTTTCCGTAAGGAAGACGGCATCAATATGAGGAGGTAAAGAACATGAAAGTTCGTCCGTCTGTTAAGCCGATCTGTGAAAAGTGCAAGATCATCAAGCGCAAAGGCCGCGTGATGGTTATCTGCGAAAATCCCAAGCATAAGCAGAAGCAGGGCTGATGGAATAAAAAAAAATCTTCCGGAAACGGAAGATTTTTTTATTGCCATGAGCAGCCGCACCAAACAGGCAGCTACTTCCTGCTGAGTGATGAAATACTGTTTAGAACGGGAAAAACACATTCCTGCGGAGAAACAGATCAGCGGATGGTCAGGATATTATTGTCATCGATCGCAAGACGGATATCACCGCTTCCGGCAGTGGTGAAGATATAGCTTACACCGCATTCGTCAAGAGTTTCACGGACAGATTCGGACATGGAAGAATTATGGTCCGGTCCGGCGCATGACGCGATCGCGTATGTCGGTGATACAGCACGGATAAACGGCCAGGTGGATGAGGTATTCATACCGTGATGACCGAGCTTGATCAGATCCGCTTTCAATCCGTTATGGTCATCCAGCGCGAGAAGATAACGTTCGGTCTCCGATTCAGCATCTCCCATCAGCAGCATGGAAAAGCCATGATAACTGATCCTCATGACCACCGAGCGGTCATTGAACAGTTCTGAAGGTTCGCCGCAGGGCCACAGGACATCACAGACGGCATCACCGAACGTGAAACTGTCTCCGCGGCTCAGGGTACCTGTTTTGATACGCGATTCCGACAGGACAGCGTCCCAGTTCGCGAATGACTCCTTGTCCGCTTCGGAACAGAGAACTTCAGATACGGTCCTTGAGGAAAGGATCCGGTCGAGGTTCGCGGTATGATCGGGATGAGAATGTGTCAGGATCAGAAGATCGATCCGGCTGATTGACAGATCGGTCAGCTTTTTATCCACAGATGTCCAGGCAAGTCCGGGACCGGTATCGATCATCATGACCCGGTCATCCGAGCAGATGATGATACAGTCACCGGCACCCACATCCGCGAAGTCCACAGAAAAAACGGCAAGTGCCGTATCGACCGCGCATATGCCGCAAAGCAGAATGACGGTGATGAGACACAGTTGCCGTTTCAAAAACATGACAGAACCCTTCTTATTCGACAGAGTAAAGAATGGTGTTGACTTCCTCGAGTTCCTTCAGCAGGGCGGTCTGCTGCTCGCCGGTGGCCATCCCTGTTATGATCACGCTCTGATACTGGTCAATGATATTGACAATAGACATGAGATGCGATGAATCCACGATCGTTCCCGCAAGGCCGTCCTGATTGATACTCAACGTATTGATGACATCCATCGAGTAAACATTGCTTCGGATCCGGGCGAGAAGCCCGGCGGAATCAGCACCGGCATTACGGCTGAGGGTATTGGTGAGACGGATGGCCTCGTCACATTCGCTTCTCATACGCTGAACGAAGAGCATATGGTTGTCTGACTTCGACCGGAGAGCCGGAATACCGATAACGCATAATACAGCAATAATAATGACCAGAGCAAGGATCACAATGTTTCTGTTCCGGACAGCTTTTCTCTGATCCACGGTCAGACCGGAAACAGAACCACTGGAATAACGACGATACATGGGGTAAACCCTCCTGTAAAATCTTGATAAGAGAATAGTAGCATAATTAATGAAAACAGTAAAGTGGCGCCTGCGGGCGTCACAGTGGATAGGGGATAGTGGATAGGGGATAGTGAATAGTGAATAGTGAATAGTGAATGTAGAGGCCTTAGGGCTTAATAGATGGTGAGACCTTAGTGGTGCGATGCCTGAGGGCAGCGTATGGCAGATATGGGTCAGAGGCGGAAGAGGGAACAGAAGAGAGTGGATTGCAAACGGCGTTCAAAGACATAAGAAGAACGCAGATGACGGAGCTTGTATGAGAAATGGGATAACAGAAGGGTGTTTTATTTTTGTTCCATTTGGCGCATAAGTGTTGATTTGGTTGACTTTCAGAAAGTAAAACAGTATATTAAAATTTGTATATCGCTACGGAAAGGGATGTCCGCAATGACTATTATTGACTTGCTTGAACGGAACGCCAAAGAGTGGCCTGATGATGTCGCTCTGGTGGAAATCAACCCTGATCAGCCGGAAACACGAAGAGTGACCTGGCATGATTTTGAACTGGTGGAACCCTCTCTGAAAAAACAACATTACCGCCGGGAAATCACCTGGGCGGTTTTCAATGAGAAATCGAACCGTGTGGCCAATATGCTCCTGAGCCATGGAATCGGCAAGGGGAAGAAGGTAGCCATCCTGCTGATGAACTGCATCGACTGGCTTCCGATCTACTTTGGTGTTCTGAAGACCGGTGCCATTGTCGTGCCGATGAATTTCCGCTATGCCGCCAATGAGATCGAGTACTGTCTGAATCTGTCCGAATCCAACGTGCTGATCTTCGGACCTGAATTCATCGGACGTGTGGAAGAAATCGCGGACAAGATCCCGCAGGTGAGTCTGATTTATTCCGGAGCCGGGTGCCCCTCTTTCGCGGATGATCTGACTGAGCTGATCAACGAAAGCAGCAGTCTGTTCCCGGAATGCAGGCTGACAGAAGACGATGAAGCGGCCATTTATTTCTCCTCCGGTACAACAGGGTTCCCCAAGGCCATCCTGCACAAGCACCGCAGTCTGATCCACTCTGCACGGGTCGAACAGGCGCACCACGGTCAGCAGAAGGATGACTGCTTCCTGTGCATCCCGCCGTTCTATCACACCGGCGCGAAGATGCACTGGTTCGGCAGCCTGTATTCCGGAAGTAAGGCAGTGATCCTGAAAGGTACCCGTCCGGAAACGATCCTCCGGGCTGCCAGTGAAGAAAAATGCACCATCGTGTGGCTGCTGGTCCCGTGGGCGCAGGATATCCTGACCGCTCTGGACAGCGGAGAACTGAAACTCGAAAACTATCAGCTGGATCAGTGGAGACTCATGCATACCGGCGCGCAGCCCGTGCCCCAGAGCCTGATCCGCCGCTGGCTGGAATATTTCCCGAACCAGCTGTATGACACCAACTACGGTCTGAGCGAATCCATCGGTCCCGGCGCTGTGCATCTGGGCGTTGAAAATGTCCGGAAAGTCGGCGCAATCGGTATTCCCGGATACGGATGGGAAGTGAAGATCATCGACGGGAATGGTAACGAAGTGAAGCAGGGCGAAGTCGGTGAACTGTGCCTGAAGGGCCCCGGCGTCATGGTCTGCTATTACAACAATCCGCAGGCAACGGCTGAAACGCTGAAGGACGGATGGCTGCTGACCGGCGATATGGCCAAGATGGATGAGGAAGGATTCATCTATCTGGTCGACCGCAAGAAGGACGTTGTTATTTCCGGCGGTGAAAACCTGTATCCCGTTGAAATCGAAAACTTCCTGGCGGCCAACAAGAACATCAAGGATGTGGCTGTGATCGGCCTACCCGATCCCCGTCTGGGTGAGATTGCCGCGGCGATCATTGAACTGGTTCCCGGTGTGGAATGCACCGAGGCGGATATCAATGAGTTCTGCCTGGGAATGCCCCGCTACAAGAGACCGAGAAAGATCATCTTTGCCGACGTTCCCAGAAATCCCACCGGAAAGATCGAAAAGCCGAAACTCCGTAAGATGTATGGCGGAGAAGGGCTGGTTGACTCCCAGAACAAGTCCTGATACAGGAAAGAGAAGAGGCTATTTTAAATGAAAAGATTACTGATCGGTAATGAAGCTGTGGCTCTGGGCCTTTATCACGGCGGTCTCGGTCTGGTTTCCGCCTATCCGGGCACTCCTTCCACAGAAATCACGGAATTCCTGTCCAAATATGATGATATCCATTCCGAATGGGCTCCCAATGAAAAAGTGGCCACGGAAGTGGCTTTCGGTGCCAGCCTGGCCGGGATGCGGTCCGCATGCGCCATGAAGCATGTCGGGCTGAATGTCGCGGCGGACCCGCTGTTTACCCTGAGCTATACGGGTGTGACCGGCGGTATGGTCGTTTGTGTGGCGGATGATCCTGCCATGCACTCCTCCCAGAATGAACAGGACAGCCGGCATTACGCCATCGCGGCGAAAGTGCCCATGCTGGAACCGTCTGATTCCAGAGAAGCATATGAGTTCGCGAAATCCGCCTTTGAGCTGTCTGAAAAGTATGACACTCCCGTGCTGCTCAGAATGTGCACCCGCATTGCCCACAGCCAGTGCATCGTGGAACTGGGTGAACGTCAGATGGTGGCACTGAAACCGTACGAAAAGCAGCCCGCGAAGTATATCATGATGCCCGGATACGCCAAGCTGCGTCATCCTGTGGTGGAAAAGCGCACCGAAGACCTTCGTGAACTGGCGGAAAACTGCATGTACAACAAAGTTGAGTACGCTGACAGTGATATCGGAATCATCACTTCCGGCTGCAGTTACCTATATGTGAAAGAAGCGCTTGGCGATTCCGTCAACATTCTGAAGATCGGCATGCCGAATCCGCTGCCGGAAAAGACTATCCGCGACTTCGCCGCGAAGGTGAAGAAACTGTATGTGATCGAGGAACTGGATCCGGTGATCGAAAACCATGTGCGCGCGCTGGGAATCGAAGTCATCGGAAAGGAAATGTTCAGCGCCATCGGAGAATTCAGCCAGAAAACGATCCGCGACGCGTTCGGTCTGACCGTGGGAGAAACTGTGGAAGCACCCGCGGTTCCCGGTCGTCCGCCGATGATGTGCGCCGGCTGTCCTCACCGCGGCATGTACTATACACTGGTGAAGAACCATATCACTGTTCTGGGCGATATCGGCTGCTATACACTGGGCGCGGTCGCGCCGCTGAACGCACTGGATTCCACGCTGTGCATGGGTGCCAGCGTCAGCAGCATTCACGGCTTCAATGCCGCCAGAGGCAGTGAACAGGAAAAGAAGACAGTTGCCGTGATCGGTGACTCCACCTTCATGCACAGCGGTATGACCGGACTGGTGAATATCGCGTACAATGCCACCAATTCCACCGTGATCATTCTGGATAACTCGATCACCGGTATGACCGGTCATCAGCAGAATCCGACCACGGGCTACAACATCAAGGGTGATCCGGCTGCCAAGGTGGATCTGGAAGCGCTCTGCCGCGCGCTGGGCATCAACCGGGTCCGCGTCGTGGATCCTTATGATCTGAAAGCCTGCGATACGGTGCTGAAGGAAGAACTGGCCGCGGAAGAACCTTCCGTGATCATTTCCAGAAGACCCTGCGTTCTGCTCAAGTATGTGAAGCATAACGCTCCGCTGCATGTGGACGCGGATAAGTGCAGAAGCTGCAAACGCTGTATGGGACTTGGCTGTCCTGCCATCAGCATGAAGGACGGAAAAGCCAGGATCGATGCCACACTGTGTGTGGGCTGCAATGTCTGCTCTCAGCTGTGCGCGTTCGGCGCGATCGGGGAATGAGGTGTACGGAATGAATACGACAAGCATTATGATCGTCGGTGTGGGCGGACAGGGAAGTCTGCTGGCTTCAAAACTGCTGGGTACGCTGCTGACGGAAAACGGATATGACGTGAAGGTCAGTGAAGTGCACGGAATGAGTCAGCGCGGCGGAAGTGTCGTGACTTATGTCCGTTTCGGGGAAAAAGTTTATTCCCCCATCGTGACGGAAGGCGAATGCGACTACATCATTTCCTTTGAAAAACTGGAAGCCGCCCGCTATGCCGCTTATCTCAAAAAGACCGGAAAGATCATCGTGAACACGCAGGAGATCGATCCCATGCCTGTCATCACTGGTGCGGCGGTCTACCCGACCGATGTGCTGGACCAACTGACCGCAAAGGGAATCGATGTGGACGCGTTCGACGCGCTGACTCCCGCGGAAAACGCCGGCAGCAGCAAAGCGGTGAACATTGTGCTGATGGGACGTTTTGCCGCCAACCTCGGTATTGAAAAGGAAAAATGGATCGAGGCCATGAAGAGGGTCATCGCGCCTAAGTTTATCGAGATGAACCTGAAAGCATTTGAACTCGGATACAGTTCCGCTCGGGTGTAAACCCGGACAGGTATTTCGGTTTACCGGGAGATGATTCATTTTGAAATATTTTACTGAAGAAATCGAGACCATGGCGGTGGATGAACTGAAGGCCATGCAGTCCGAAAAACTGGTCCGGCAGGTGAAGCATGTATACGATCATGTGCCTGTCTACCGGGAAATGATGGAGAAGAAAGGTCTGAAACCTGAAGATATCCACGGGATCGAGGACCTTCACAAACTGCCGTTCCTGACGAAATCCGACCTTCGTGATCAGTATCCAAGCGGATTTCTGGCCGTTCCGAGAAGCGAATGTGTCCGGATCCATTCCACATCCGGTACGACCGGCAGACGTGTGGTGGCTTTCTACACACAGCACGATGTGGATCTGTGGGAGGAATGCTGCGCGCGGGCACTGGTGGCCGCGGGTGCCACAAAGGAGGATACCTGCCAGATTGCGTACGGATTCGGTCTGTTCACCGGCGGTGCCGGACTGAACGGCGGATCCCACAAACTGGGATGCCTGACACTGCCGATGTCCTCCGGCAATACCGAAAGACAGCTGCAGTTCATGAAAGATCTGGAAGCAACGGTGCTCTGCTGTACGCCCAGCTATGCCGCGTATCTCGCGGAAGCAATGAAGGAACAGGGAATGAGCCCCGAAGATAATCCGCTGCGGATCGGTGTTTTCGGCGCCGAACCCTGGACGGAGGAAATGCGTCACAGCATTGAGGCGTCTCTGGGCATCAAGGCATACGACATCTACGGTCTGACGGAAACATCCGGTCCCGGGGTGGCGTTTGAATGCTGCGAACAGCAGGGAATGCATATCAACGAAGATCACTTCATCGCCGAAATCATTGACCCGGAAACCGGGGAAGTGCTTACGGAAGGAAGCAAGGGCGAACTGGTCTTCACCAGTCTGGATAAGGAAGCCTTCCCGCTCCTGCGCTACCGCACGAGGGATATCTGTATCCTGAGCCGGAAAAAGTGTTCCTGTGGACGGACCTTTATCCGTATGACCAAACCGATGGGCCGCAGTGATGATATGCTGATCATCCGCGGTGTGAATGTATTCCCCAGCCAGATCGAAACGGTCCTGCTGAAGGAAGGATATTCTTCCAACTATCAGATCGTGCTTGACCGGGTGAATAACAATGATACGTTTGATATCATGGTGGAAATGAACGAAGAGAGCTTCTTCGATACCGTCAGCGCCGTCACGGCGTCGGAAAAGGCACTGGCATCCGCCATCAAGACCATGCTGGGAATCAATCCCGCTGTTCATCTTGTCGCGCCGCACAGCATTACCCGCAGTGAGGGCAAGGCTGTCCGTGTGGTCGACAAACGCAAACTCCTGTCAGACGCACAGTGGAAAGGGTGAGAATAATGGCATTGAAACAACTCTCTGTCATGGTCAGTAATGAAAAAGGAGAACTGGCCAAGGTCACCCGGATCCTGGCAGAAGCCGGGATCAACCTGAAAGCAATGTCCATCGCGGATACAGAACATTTCGGGATCCTGAGGCTGATCGTTTCTGATACCGAGAAAGCCATGGCGGCCCTGAAAGCGGTCGGATGTCTGACCCGTATCACGGAAGTAGTCGGTGTCAAGATCGGTGACCGTCCGGGCGCTCTGGCCGAAACTTTGGAAATTCTGAATCGCGCTGAAATCAATCTTGAGTATCTGTACGCGTTCTGCGCGCGTACTGAAAAGCATGCATACATGGTGCTCAGAGTAGCGGATACGGCGGTTGCTGAGCAAACAATCGAAGCTGCCGGAATGCATCTCATTTCCGACGCGGATGTGGAGAAGCTGTGAGCCGAGCGTTTTCGCTTTATCGAAAACGCGGGACCGACAATCACTTGTCGCGAAGCGAAAGTGACGAGAGGCTGAGCGTGAACGAGACCGCACCCCCCTCAGTCAACTTCGGTGACAGCTCCCACTGATCAGGTGGAGTTTTGGTTTGTGGACGCTCCGCGTCAGCCGGGTTACTTTATCGGGCACATCATCAATCAGGCATTGAATGGAATATTTTAATCATTAGTAGTCAGTAAATCACAATAATTCCGGGGAACGTTCGGGTTTCCCGGTTTTATGTTTTGGGAGGGGAACTTGTTAAGAGAATGTTACGGATATTTCTTACTATTTTACAGAAATAACTATTGAAACATTCGGAAAAAAGGTGTACAATCTCGTTGTTCTCGGAAAGAATGTTCGTGTTTTGGAGGCTGGCGATGAAAGAACTGAAAGATGCGATCCGAAAATACGGCATTGGACTGGGAACCGAAGTGGTCAAAGTGGACATGTTCCTGAACCACCGGATCGATACCGCGCTCCTGATGAAAATGGGAGAGGCTTTTGCGAATGAGTTTCGTGAAGATAAGCCTACATTGGTGCTGACAGTGGAAGCCAGCGGGATTGCGATCGCACTGGCGGCGGCGGCTCATCTGGACGGCATTCCGGTCCTCTTCGCGAAGAAGAGCCAGACAATCGTTCAGACGGAAGATATGCTTCAGGCGCCGGTCTACAGCTTCACTCACAAGCAGCAAAACATCATCCGGATCAATAAGAATTACATTCCGGAGGGAAGCCGCGTGCTGATCGTGGACGATTTCCTTGCCAACGGTGAAGCAACCCAGGGTATGATCGAACTCTGCCGACAGGCAGAAGCGGATGTTGTCGGAATCGGGATCGCCGTCGAGAAAGGCTTTCAGAATGGCGGAAAGATGCTGCGGGAGCAGGGCTATAAGCTGAGATCCATGGCAATTATCGATGCAATTGATGATGGGAAGTTTGTTTTCCGGGAACAATAAGTTGTGGCAACCGGGCATTTGCCCGTGCCGATATATGAGACCCCTATATGAATGAGGAGGAACTATTTATGAAGAAGATCCTGGCTCTGGTTCTGGCTCTGGCTCTGTGCCTGACTGCTGTGGCAGTTGTTGCCGAAGCCCCCGCAATCGATCCCGAATTCAAAATCGGTATCATCCTGCTGCACGATGAAAAGTCTACCTATGACCTGAACTTCCTGAACGGTATCTGGGAAGCACAGGCTGAACTGGGCCTGACTGACGATCAGGTGATCATCATTCGTAATATTGCTGAATCCGAAGATTGCAAGAACGCTGCTTTGGATCTGGCTGACGAAGGCTGCAAGGTTATTTTCGCTGACAGCTTCGGTCATGAGACCTACCTGCTGGATGCTGCCAAGGAATGCACCGAAGTACAGTTCTGCCACGCTACCGGTACGATGGCCCACACTGCTGGTCTGGATAACTTCCACGATGCTTTTGCTTCCATCTACGAAGGCCGTTATCTGGCCGGTGTTGCCGCTGGAATGAAGCTGAATGAAATCAAGGCTGCTGGCAACCTGAAGGGCGAAGTTCCCATGATCGGCTATGTCGGTGCTTTCACCTATGCTGAAGTTATCTCCGGTTATACCTCTTTCTATCTGGGCGCCAAGAGCGTTTGCCCCGATGTGATCATGAAGGTTCAGTTCACCGGTTCCTGGTACGATGAGATGGAAGAAAAGTCCGCTGCCGAAGCTCTGATCGCTGCCGGCTGTGATCTGATTTCCCAGCATGCTGACTCTATGGGTGCTCCCCAGGCTTGTGAAAATGCCGGTATCCCCAACGTTTCCTACAATGGTTCCACCATTGAAAGCTGCCCCAACACCTTCATTGTGGCCAGCCGTATCAACTGGGCTCCTTACTTCAAGTACATCATCGAACTGGGCAGCCAGGGCGAACCCTTTGCCGACGACTGGACCGGCACCATCGCTACCGGTTCCGTGGTCCTGACCGATGTGAACACCGCCGTTGCCGCTGAAGGCACTGTGGAAAAGATCGAAGAAGTCAAGGCCGGTCTGCTGGATGGCTCCATCAAGGTGTTCGACACCGCGACCGAAGGCTTCATCACCAAGGACGGTGCTGCTTTGACCAGCTACATGGCTGATGTGGACACCGACGATGCTTTCACTCCTGATACTGAAGCTGTGGCTGATGGATATTTCCATGAATCCGAATACCGTTCTGCTCCTTACTTCGATGTTCAGATCGACGGTATCGAACTGCTGAACAATGCTTTCTAATATCGACTGACGGTTAAGTACCTTTTCACGAGCGGACTGCCGCGAATTTTCGCGGCAGTCCGCATCGGCTTTTCTAACCTGCTTTTCTGGACTTATAAAAGTGTACGGAGGTTGTACCGTGAGTAATGCTGTAGCGCTGGAAATGCGCAATATCACAAAGAAATTCGGAAAAGTCATCGCGAATAATCACGTCAATCTGGATGTGTATCGCGGTGAGATCCTTTCAATCCTGGGTGAAAACGGATGTGGCAAGACGACTCTGATGAACATGGTCGCCGGCATCTACTATCCGGATGAAGGAAAGATCTTTATGAACGGAGAAGAAATCGTCATTTCCTCTCCGAAGGATGCTTTTGAGCATGGGATCGGTATGATCCACCAGCATTTCAAACTGGTCGATCTGTTCACCGCTGCCGAAAACATCGTACTGGGTGTCGACGACGGGAACGGTTATAATCTGAAGAACGTCAACAACCGTGTGTTGGAAATTGCCAACAGATACGGATTCAATATAGATCCTCAGAAAAAGATCTACGATATGTCTGTTTCCGAGAAACAGACCGTGGAGATCATCAAGGTCCTCTATCGCGGTGCCGATATCCTGATCCTGGACGAGCCGACAGCGGTCCTGACCCCTCAGGAAATCGACAAGCTTTTTGCTGTTCTCCGGAAGATGAAAGAGGACGGGAAGTCCATCATCATCATTACCCATAAGCTGCATGAAGTGCTGTCCGTATCCGACCGGGTGGCGATCCTACGCAAAGGCGAGCATATCGCCACAGTCAATACCGCCGAGACGAATGAATCCGAACTGACTGAGATGATGGTAGGCAAGAAGGTCAGTCTGAATATCGAACGCAGAAATCCCGTAAATCCCAAGCCTCGTCTGGAAGTACGGAATCTGAATCTGCTGAACGAGGAAGGCAGGAAGGTTCTGAACGATATCAGTTTTACAGCCAATGGCGGTGAGATCCTGGGCATTGCCGGGATCGCCGGAAGCGGACAGAGAGAATTGCTGGAATCTATCGCCGGATTGAATACGCTTGAAAGCGGAGAAATCATCTTCCATAATCCCAAGAAGGATAAGCCGGTGACTTTCTTCCATAAGTCGATGAAACGGGTCCGGGAACTGGAACAGGAAGGCGCGTTCCATGATGGGAGAGGCTATCCTGTCAGCTTTAAAGGATTGAAAAAATCCGCTATCAGGCAATGGGTCGCATCTGGTGATGTCCTGTTCAACAAAGACGAAATCATGAGCCTGCGGGACAAGACTCCGCTGGAGATCCGTGAACTGGGCGTCCGGCTCAGCTTTGTTCCGGAAGACCGGCTGGGCATGGGTCTGGTTGGCAATATGGGCATTACGGACAATATGATGCTCAGAAGTTACCGGAAGGGTCCTTCCATGTTCCTGGACCGCCACAAACCCAGAGAACTGGCAGATGAAATCATTAAGGAACTTGAAGTCGTGACTCCGGGCGTAAATACACCGGTGAGACGGCTGTCCGGCGGTAATGTACAGAAAGTGCTGGTCGGACGTGAGATAGCTTTCGCACCGAAAGTACTGATGGCTGCTTATCCCGTGCGCGGGCTGGACATCAACTCCTCCTACGCGATCTATAATCTGCTGAACAGGCAGAAGGAAAGCGGGACAGCCGTGATTTTCGTCGGTGAGGATCTGGATGTGCTGCTGGAACTGTGCGACCGTATCCTGGTCATCAACTCCGGTGCTGTGACAGGGATCGTGGATGCCAGAACGGCGACCAAGGAAGAAATCGGTCTGCTGATGACGAAGACGGATAACCGGACAAAGGAGGCGACTGTCGGTGAGTAAGAACAGTAAAACAACTGTACGGGAACCTCTGATCCATATTTCCAAGCGTGCGTATACCAGCCCGTGGAAAGGCATACTGGTCAGAATTATCGCTTTCGCGGTGGCACTTCTTGTTTGCGGACTGCTGGCTTTTGTTCTGGTGGACAAGATCCGGGAGGATCCGACAAAGATCGGAAAATTCTACGAATCATTTATCAAAGGCAATTTTTCCACCAGCAGAAAGCTGTGGAAATTTCTGAAGAGCACGGCAATCCTGCTTTGTATCTCTCTGGCTGTGACGCCCGCGTTCAGGATGCGTTTCTGGAATATCGGCGCGGAAGGTCAGACACTGGTTGGTGTTCTGGGCTGCATTGCAGTGGACTTCTATCTGGGCGGAAAGATCCCGGAATGGCTGCTGCTGGTGCTGATGCTGGCGGCTGCTCTGATCAGCTCGGCTGTCTGGGGATTGATCCCTGCTTTGTTCAAGGCGAAATGGAATACCAATGAAACGCTTTTTACCCTGATGATGAACTATATCGCGACCTACCTCGTGGGGTACTTCCTGATCATCTGGGTCCCCAGTGGTTCTTCCTCGCTGGGTAAACTGAAGAACGGGAAACTGCCCTCCTTCGGACATGATTATCTGGTCATTGTTCTGGTAGCCGCGATTCTGACGATCATGCTGTTCTTCTACCTGAACAACAGCAAACACGGATATGAGATCTCTGTGGTCGGCGAGAGTGAAAATACAGCCCGTTATGTGGGTATCAATGTCAAGAAAGTCATCATCCGGACGATGATCCTTTCCGGCGCCTTGTGTGGATTGGCCGCTTACCTGATCGGAGCCGGACTGGATCAGAGCGTAACAGCCGATTCCGTGGGCGGACAGGGATTTACCGCCATCATGGTCAGCTGGCTGGCGAAGTTTAATCCGTTCATCATGGTTCTGACCTCGGCCCTTATTACGATCCTGAATCAGGGCGGAGCGCAGATCTCCCAGGATTTCGGCGTCAGCGATGCCTTCCCGAGCATGGTGGTGGGAATCATCCTGTTCTTCATTATCGGATGTGAGTTCTTCATCAACTATCAGATCCACTTCAGAAGGAAGAACACCGTGGAAAAGGAGGTGCTGAAAGCATGAGCAACTGGCTGAATTTTCTTGTGAACTCGCTGGCTTTCGGCGCGACTTTCATGTACGGTTCCACCGGTGAGATCCTGATGGAAAAAGTTGGACATCTGAATCTGGGAATCCCCGGAATCATGTGCATGGGCGGCGCCGGCGGGTGCCTGATGCTGAATCTGGTGGGAAAGAGCACCCTGCCACCTTTCCTGATCGTGACGCTCGGTATTCTGGCGGCTTTTGCCATGGCGATGCTGATGGGACTGATCTACAGCTTCCTGACGGTCACCATGAGAGCCAACCAGAATGTGACCGGTCTGGCCATGACCACCTTCGGTACCGGCCTGATGGCGGTTCTGATGAAAAACGTGGATGTCAATGTTTATCTGGTCGGTCCCAGAATGATGTACCGCTGGCCATTCGCCCAGCGTACGGACGCTCTGCAGACCTTTGGTGTCCTGTTCTTCCTGGCCCTGATCATAGCGGTTGTATCGTCCATGGTCCTGTATAAGACCAAAACAGGACTGAAACTCAGAGCAGTGGGTGAGAACCCCGCTACCGCGGATGCCGTGGGAATCAACGTGACCCGGTATAAGTACTGGACCACCTGCATCGGAAGCGGGATCGCCGGACTGGGCGGATTCTACTACATTATCGACTACATGGCGTCCCAGGAGGCTTATCTCAGCGTGGAAGCCTTCGGTTGGCTGAGTATCGCACTGGTGATCTTCGCCCTGTGGAGACCGCATCTGACCATTATCGGTTCGCTGGTCTTCGGCGCGCTGTTCTGCTGCAGTTCCTTCATCGCGACGATCCCTGGTATTACTATTACTATGGCGGCCAAGCCGATCATGAAAATGCTGCCGTACTTTGTAACGATCCTGGTCCTGGTGATCACCAGTATCCGCAACAAGAAAGAAAATCAGCCACCGACATCGCTGGGACTGAATTATTTCAGGGAGGAGCGCTAAACGCCGCGACTGCGGCGCTTGCGAGGTTTTAGGGTCAGAGTCGAATGTCAGCACACTGTGCTGACACGGGATACGGCGCCCTGACCAGGTGGAGCCTTAGTTTGTTGAGCCGGACGGTGTCCGGCTCTTTTTATGAGAAAAAGGGTAAAGAAAAAAGCTCCGGTTTTACCGGAGCTTTAATGCTTTATGAATCTTAGCCTCTGATTCCGGGCAGGCACATCAGCAAAGCGACCACTACGAAAACGATGGCAGCGATCTTGGTGCCCAGTTCGAGCTTGGCTTCGATGGTCTTGTTCTTGGCCTTGGCCAGGAAACTATTGGAAGACTGACCGGTGATAGCACCCATTCCGTTGTCATCGGAAGACTGGAGCAGAACGGTCACGATCATGAACAGAGCGGCAATAACCATCACGATAGCACATGCAATATACATAAAAATCAAACCTCCTAAAATGTCAGCGTTGGTATGATATCATATCCATATTGAAAAATCAAGCTTTTTGTTTACCGGATTTCGTGAGGAGAAGCGCCAGCGTGACCGGCACGGCAAGCATCAGAATGAACAGAGGATACAGCAGATATTTGCTGATCGCGGTTCGGTCCAGCGCGAACTCGAGCAGGATCAGAAGACCGACGGTCACGGGCAGGGAGACCAGTGCCGCGGCGGAAAGACCGCGATGCTTTTTTCCATACCGGACAGCCGCGACGATCACGGCAATGATGATCAGAATGTATGCCAGGATCTGCTGAAGTCCGACGAAGGAAATGCTGATATGATAGTCATAACGCAGGCTTTCCATCAGTGTCTGGGAGGCTCCGAAGAGAAGAAGGAACAGGAAGCCGACCCTTCCGTCACGGTGCTCTTTGCGAAGCGCCGCGGACAGAATGATAAACAGGATCAGCGCGCACGCGGCTTCCAGGAAATATGTCGCCAGATAGGCGGCTCCGTATTCACCCTGAACCGCAAGAAAAGATCCGGAGATCCATTCGCCTTCCAGCTGACGGCTGACGCCGAAATCGGGGATCCAGTGCTCGCCGATCCGTTCCGCCATGACAAAGAGCAGGAAAGCGGGCGCGGCCAGATCAGCGACACAGGCAAAAGACTGATCTGTCACGGCGGAAACCAGCCAGCAGGCTAGAATGACGCCGCCCAGCGCCCCGAACATGGAAGCTCCGCCGCCGTCAACACGGTACCAGGCATTCAACGGGATCCCGAAACCGAGCGAACGGTCCAGCAGACAGAACAGGGCCCGGGAAAACAGAAAACCGGCAATCAGGGACATCAGTCCGAGAAGAGAGGATGTTCCTTTTTTGAGCCGGGACGGTTTTTCCATAAGGTGCAGGGAGAGGACAAACAGCAGCGCGCCGATGGCACAGCACAGTCCCCACCCATAAACATCCTGACCGAACAAAGAAACTTTGGAAACTTCATCCCACATAACGGGACTCCTTTCGCATGCAAGACGGATTATTGGATCCCGGTCGCGAAATAGATGATATCGCTCTGGGACCGTTCTGAACTGGAGAACTCATTGTAATACTGATCATGGAAGACCATGTAGCTGGAGTTGCCGCCATCCAGATTAAAAGCTTCGATACAGCCCTGATCCAGCATGAACCGGGCCAGCTGCTCCATGGTCGCGCCGGCTGACTCACCGCGTCCTTCGGCGACAACAAGAAGATAGGACAGCTCGCCGGTCTGGCCGATCGCGGTCCGGGGTTCAGGTCTGCCGGTATTGTAGGAGTTCTGGGCGGTGTACTTGGAATAGTCGGTATTGATGACACCCTCATGTACCAGAATCGGTCCGAAAGTAAATGCCTGATAGATCTCTTTCTTTGAGAAATCAGGGTCACCCTTTGCGGCAAAGAAAGTATGGAAGTTACCGCTGTAATCAATGATCAGTTTATCTTTCTTGCTGTTGCTCTTGGCGCGGATCTTGGTTCCCTGGCGGTATTCAAAAGAAGTCTTGTCGGGATCATTCCGGAAGAAATCGCTGTTGATGGCCACAACCGCGTTGTTGCCTTTCGCAATATCGATCACATGAACATTGTTGCCTTTCTGAACCGGCTTACCGACAACGGCAGTACGCAGCTGGGAAGCGGAGGAAACAGTGACGCGGGCCACACGGTACACGATGCCGTCCTGTTCAATGGTTTCCATCTTTACAGAGATACTGTCATCCTCATAACTGTCATCGGTGTAGTTCGCGGGATCCGGCGCCGGAGGGACCGTGAAATCGGTGGGAAGTTCATAGACGGTGATCTCTTCCAGATCCTCGGCACGGGCGGAAGAAAGGAACCAGTCCAGAACAGAGAATGCTTCCTCTTCTTCATCGTACTCTTCTTCGCTGTCTTCAGCTTCTTCCTGCAGGAGATCCGCATACTCGGTCACCATGGCAGGGGAGGAAAGCAGGAACGGGAAGAGAAAAATAACGGCGGCGGTCAGAACAATCAGAATCGTACGGACAGAAGCTTTCATATCAAACCTTCCTTATTTCAATATCATACGGTTTCGGCGCGGAAGCACCGACAGAAGACATTATACCAAACGAAACGGCGGATGGGAACCATCCGCCGCGTCTTCATTCTTCTTTCTTGTTTTGTTTCTGTTCCGCGAGAGCGGCGAGACAATTCTCCTTGCTCCGCTCAATGTGTGAATGCATCAGCGCTGTGAATTCATCCAACTTTTTCTGCTCTACATAGTCGACCAGCAGATAGTGTTCTTTATGCGCATCCTGACGGCGGTTCTCATGCTTGATGGACATGGCGCTGAAACGGCGGATATATTCATCCTGACCTTCGATAACGCGAAGGATCCGCTTTTTCCGGCTGATCGCGGTCAGATCGGAATGGAAGGAACGGGCCAGAAGGGACAGCGCTTCGAAATCTTCCTGTTCCTGCAGGATATCCATCTGCGCCAGTTTCTCACGCAGGGAAGCGATATCTTCGGCGGTGGCGTTTTCGATAATGGCGGGAAGCGTCAGCATTTCGAGCGCGTTACGGATCGTATAGATCTGTTCAACATCCTCGATCGTGAAAGCACGGACCACGACACCGCGGCGCATCACATACTCGACGAGACCGTCGCGCTCCAGCTTACGGAGGGCTTCTCTCAGGGGAGTACGGCTGATATGAAGACGGTCGGCGTAATCGGTCTCCACGATCCGTTCCCCGGCAGGGATCTCTCCGGTAATGATGGCTTTCTTCAGCACATCGTATGCAATTTCACGGATGGGACGGCTTTCCGTCATAGGTTCAAAGGTCAGAGCCATGTCCGTTCTCCTCCTGATATCTATAGTATGGTACACAATGTTTGAACCGTGTACTTTGGATACAATTTACACGAAAAAAACAATTTTGTCAATAAACACGAATGTTATATGGAAAGAAAAGTGTGTTTTATGCTGATTTTCCGAAGAATAGACCAAAGAATCCTGTATACAATGCTATATATTACGGTTGTTATAAAAATGTAACGGAATCTTCATTGACTTTCAGAGGGGTGAGTGGTATCTTTTTTCGCGATGGATCTTTAAGGCGGTACGGGATACCGACAAGATGTGATCGTGAAGTTGAAATGCAGCTTGTCGTATGCCCGCGGCAAGCTTTTTTTCTGCCCGGGGATCCGCAAAAATGAACGGAGGATGATACAAGTGAAACTGGTTTACGATGTCAAGGACAAAGTACCGCTTAAGAAAAACCTCGTTTTTGCCTTCCAGCAACTGCTGGCCATCATGGCTGCCACCCTGCTGGTTCCTGCTCTGGTCAACAACGGCGCGAATTCCGATGGGACCGGAATCAATTACATGAATCAGGCTGCGGCTCTGTGCGGCGCCGGATTCGGAACCCTGTTCTACATCTTTGTGACTAAGAAGCTGAGCCCTGTCTTCCTGGGAAGCTCTTTTGCCTTCATCAGCCCCCTGATCGGCGCGGCTGCTTTCGGCTACTGCGGCATTTTCCTGGGTGCTGTTTTCGCCGGTTTGGTGTATGCCCTGATCGCCGCCATCATCAAAGCGACCGGTTCCGCCTGGGTCAACAAGCTCCTTCCTCCCGTTGTCATCGGTCCCACCGTGGCTCTGATCGGTCTGAGCCTGTGCGGAAGCGCTGTCGGCAACCTGAAGAACAACGGTGTGAATCCTGATTATGAACTGGTATATATCCTGCTGGGTATCATTGCCTTCTTCATTACAGTATGGGCTTCCGTCAAGGGCGGAAAGCGCCTGAGCATGGTCCCCTTCATTATCGGTATCCTGGGAGCCTATGTGATCGGATTGATCCTGACTTTCTGCGGCATTCCGGTTGTCAAGCTGGATGCTTTCAAGGACATGAAGCTCTTTGAAGTTCCGAAGTTCACCTTCCTGGGAATGTTCGGTGCTTATGAAGAAGACGCCAAGACCATCACTTCCTTCGCGGACGTACTGAACATCTTTGTCCTGTTTGCTCCGGTGGCTTTCGTTGTTCTGGCTGAACATATCGCGGACCACAAGAATCTGAGCAGCATCATCAACCGTGATCTGATCACCGAACCCGGACTTCATCGCACCCTGATCGGTGACGGTGTCGGCTCCATCTTAGGTTCCTTCTTCGGCGGCTGCCCCAACACCACCTACGGTGAGTCTGTCGGCTGTGTGGCCATTACCGGCAATGCTTCCGTGTCCACTATCGTCATTGCCGCGATCTACTGCATCATCCTCAGCTTCTTCCATCCCTTCGTCTGCTTCGTCAACAGCATCCCGGACTGCATCGTCGGCGGCGTCTGCATCGCTCTGTACGGCTTCATCGCGGTTTCCGGTCTGAAGATGCTGCAGCCTGTGGATCTGGGTGACAACCGCAACCTGTTCGTTGCCGCTGCCATCTTCGTCCTCGGTATCGGCGGTCTGACCCTGAACTTCGGTGCCGTGCAGATCTCTGCCATTGCTACCGCCCTGATCGTCGGTATCCTGGTGAACGTGATCTTCAACAAGCGCGCCAAGGAAGAAAAGGCCGAGTAACTGCAAATAAACTGAGGCTGCTGCCTTGCAGCAGCCTTTTTCAGTTAAAGAGGTAAATATGGAACTGAAATCGGTTGTAATGGATGAGACTTCAGTGCGCCGCTCCATGGCACGGATCACCCATGAGATCATCGAAAAGAATAAAGGGACTGAGAACCTGATCCTTCTCGGGATCCGCAGAAGGGGAGAACCGCTTGCCAGAATGCTGGCGGACAATATGAAACGGTTCGAAGGAACGGATATTCCGATGGGATATGTGGACATTTCCCTGTACCGGGATGACCTGACCGAAAAAAAAGACACACCAGAAACAGGAGAAAGCCATATTCCATTTGACGTAACCGGAAAAAAGGTTATTATAGTAGACGATGTGATTTATACCGGAAGAACCGTAAGAGCCGCAATCGAAGCAGTATTTGATCATGGGCGCCCGCAGGAGATCCAGCTGGCTGTTCTGATCGATCGCGGGCATCGTGAACTGCCGATCAGGCCTGACTATGTCGGAAAGAACCTTCCGACATCCAGAAACGAAGTCGTTTCTGTTCAGGTGGAAGAGATCGACGGAACGACCGGGGTCGCGTTATATAGTCTGTAAAAACAAGGAGAGAGACAAATGGAAAACAGAGAGAAACTGTCCAGCCGTCTCGGCTTTATCCTGCTCAGCGCGGGTTGCGCCATCGGCTGCGGCAACGTGTGGAAGTTCCCGTGGATGTGCGGACAGTACGGCGGCGCTGCCTTCGTGCTGATCTATATCCTCTGCCTGGTCGTGCTGGGCCTGCCCGTCATGATCATGGAGTTTGCCCTTGGCCGCGCGGCTCAGGCCAGCCCCATCAAAATGATGCGGAAGCTTGAAAAACCCGGTCAGAAGTGGCATGCATACGGTCCCTTTGCCCTGCTGGGCAACGTGGCCCTGATGTCTTTCTATACCGTGGTTACCGGCTGGATCCTGCATTACTTTGTATCCTTCGTCAGAGGAGATTATCAGGGCCTCAGTTTTGCCGGTGTGGATGAAGCCGGCAATATGACCGGTATGATCTTTAATGCTCCGCTGAATGAGGGCTACATGATCGTGACGATCGTGATCAGCTTCGCGATCCTCTGCATCGGTCTGCAGAAGGGTCTTGAACGGATCACCAAGTACATGATGGTCGGTCTGCTGGCTCTGATGATCGTTCTGGCTGTTCGTTCCTGCCTGCTTTCCAACGCGGGTGAGGGTCTGAAATTCTATCTGGTCCCCGATTTCTCCAAGGTTACCGGCGAAGTGTTTGTCGGCGCGATGAACCAGGCCTTCTTCACTCTGAGTCTGGGTATCGGCAGCATGGCGATCTTCGGAAGCTATATTGGCAAGGAACGCAGTATCATGGGTGAATCTGTTCGGGTCATCTGCCTGGATACTTTCGTTGCCCTGATGGCCGGTCTGATCATTTTCCCTGCCTGCTTCACCTACAACGGCGGCAATGTGAACGCCGGTCCCGGACTGCTGTTTGACACCATGGCTTCCGTGTTCGTCAACATGGAAGGCGGACGGATCTGGGGAAGCCTCTTCTTCCTGTTCATGGTCTTTGCCGCACTGTCCACCGTGCTCGGCGTGCTGGAAAACATTCTGGCCATGGTCCGCGAAGTGACCGGCTGGAACCGGATCAAGGGCAGCATCGTCTGCGGGCTGGTCCTGATCGCTCTTGCGACCACCACTGCTCTGGGATACAGCGTCTTCCACTTCCAACCCTTCGCGGATGGTACCGCCTGGCTGGATTTCTGGGACTTCATTGTTTCTACCAACCTGCTGCCGCTCGGCTCGCTGTGCTACGTGATCTTCTGCTGCTACAAGAAGTTTGGCTGGGGCTGGGACAACATGATTGCCGAAGCCAATGCCGGCGAAGGCATGAAGGTCAAGGCATGGATGAAGCCCATCTTCATGTATGTCGTTCCCGTTGCCGTCATTGTCCTGTATGTTTACGGCCTGATCACCTTTGCCTGGCACTGATTGAATTCCAGATCCCTCTCCGGAAACGGAGAGGGATTTTTTCTTTTACACGGAGGCTGGTGTTTCCGTCAGCTTTTTTTTGTGATATGATAATTGGGATACAGATCGTTCTCCGAAAGGAAGCTGATGAAATTGTTTGAAGGGATCAAAGTGATCCGGGATGCCCGGATGAGCGAATATACGACCCTGAAGCTGGGCGGTCCGGCAGACTGGCTGGCTTTCCCCGCCAACCGGAATGAAATCGTCCGGCTGATCAGTGAAGCCGGACAGGCGAAAATGCCTGTGACAGTCATCGGCCACGGAAGCAATCTGCTGGTGCTGGACGGCGGCATCCGGGGTCTGGTGATCCGGATCGGAAAAGAAATGAGCGAAGTCCGGACCGAAGGGAATACGGTTTATGCCCAGGCCGGTGCCATGCTGGGAACGGTCGCGGCAGCCGCGGCCGAAGCCGGTCTGGCCGGTCTTGAATTTGCCTCCGGGATCCCGGGGACCGTCGGCGGAGGCGCGTTCATGAACGCCGGTGCTTACGGAGGCGAAATGGCTCAGGTCGTGACGCGCGTGGACGGGATCCGTCCGAACGGGACGCCGTTCAGCTTTGCCGGTCCTGAAATGCATTTCGGATACCGGGCTTCCCGTGCCGCGGAGGAAAACCTGATCGTGACAGACGTTGTGATGACCCTGCAGACAGGAAGCCGGGATGGAATCCGTGCCCGGATGCAGGAACTGAACCGCCGCAGGAATGAAAAGCAGCCTTTGAACCTGCCCAGCGCGGGCAGCACGTTCAAACGTCCAGAGGGACATTTCGCCGGGGCGCTGATCGAACAGTGCGGTCTGAAAGGGTACACGATCGGCGGAGCTCAGGTGAGTGAGAAACATGCCGGTTTCCTGGTCAACATGGGAAACAGCGCGAAGGACTTTATGGAACTGATCCGGTATGTTCAGAAGACTGTGCTCGAACAGACCGGCGTGAAACTGGAAACGGAAGTCAAAATCATCGGGGAGGAAGAATCATGAGATATGTTGTTGTGACCGGCATGAGCGGGGCGGGAAAGACCTCGGCCCTGCGCTTCTTTGAAGATAACGGGTCCCTGTGCATGGATAACCTGCCGCCCATGATGATGCCGAAACTGATCGAGGCGTGTGAGAACGGAGCCAATCATTTTTCCTCAGTGGTCCTGGCCATGGATGTGAGAAGCGGTGAATTTTTCGACGCGAAAGCAGTGGCCAATCTGATCAACGAGACCCGTGCCCTGGGACATCAGGTGGAGACCGTCTTCCTGGAAGCCAGTGATGAAACGCTGGTCTCCCGATATAAGGAAACACGCCGGGATCACCCGCTGGCGAAGGACGGGACCGGACTGATGGAAGCAATTGCCATTGAACGCAATATGCTTCAGCCGCTCCGTGAAACAGCCAACTATGTGATCGACACCACCGCGACAAAAGCAAAGGGATTCCAGAAACTGCTGGCAGAGGTACTGCGCAGCGAAGGTGGGACGGTGCCGCCGCTTAGAGTGGAAGTCATGAGCTTCGGTTTTAAGCGCGGTTTGCCCCGTCAGGCCGATCTGGTCATGGATGTCCGTTTTCTGCCGAATCCCTTTTATATTGAAGGACTTTGCAGACATACGGGCCTGGACGAGGATGTATGTTCCTTTGTCATGAATCATCCGGTGACGGAAGAGTTTATGAAACAGTTTACCGCGATGCTGGATTTCCTGCTGCCCGGCTACAGGGAGGAAGGGAAACAGCGCCTGATGATCGCCATCGGCTGTACCGGCGGTGCGCACCGGAGCGTGGCGATCGCGGAATCAATCGGGAAATATCTGCGGGAAAAAGGATATCCGACTGAAATCAGTCACCGGGATATTCAGATCGAACAGGCCCGCTGGAGAGGAATCGCGGAAGGAGAAGACTGATGTACGGCAGTGAAGGACGCAGTTTTGCCACAGGAGTCAAGGATGAACTGATCCGGCTCCCGCTCGGAAAGAGCTGCTGTTTGCTCAGTGAACTGAGTGCGCTGACACAGACGCTGGGGCATCTGACATTCCGGGGCGCGGGACGTCTGGGAGTGACCTACCGCGTGGATCACGCGGGAATCGCGCGCCGTTTGTTTCAGCTGCTCAAAAAGCAGCTGAATCTTTCCCCGACCCTGCATTTTTCGCAGTCAACACCGCAGGACGGACACAAGACCTGTGTGCTGACCCTTGACGACGAAGACAGCAAGGTCCTGCTGACCGCGCTGCATATGATGGAGACCGATGAGGACGGACAGCTGCATCTGAAACGGACCACTCCGCGTCATCCGATGACACGCCAGTGCTGCAGACGTGCTTTTTTCAGAGGGGCTTTTCTGGGCGCGGGTACCGTCAACAATCCGGAAAAAGGGTACCATTTCGAATGGAAATCAGATGACGACGCATTGCCGCTGACACTGGAAAGACTGCTGTACAAGTGTGATCTGCCGTATCACTGCTATGAACGGAAAGGAAAGAAAGTCGTCTATCTGAAAAGCGCGCAGCAGATCGCGGATATCCTGACAATGATGGGCGCGACCCAGACCGTACTGGAGCTGGAGGATATCCGGATCAAGAAACAGATCCGCGCGTCCGCGGCTCGGGCAACCAACTGCGACGAACATAACAGCGAGAAAATGCTCGATGCCGCGCAGCGGCAGGCGGAAGCAATCCGGACCATTACACTGAAACGGGGCCTGTTCACCCTGCCGCCGGCTTTGAGGGAGGTCGCCAAGTTACGGAGAGAACATACGGAACTCAGCCTGACAGAGATCGGGCAGATGATGGATCCGCCTGTCGGAAAAAGCGGGATCAATCACCGGATGCGCAGGCTGATGGAGATCGCTGAGGAAATTGAAAGAGAATCCGAACTGGAAGAACAGGAAAAATCGGGGCAGGGGGAAATGAGATCATGATCCTCTCAATACTGTATATGGCGGCTTACCTGGTCTGCGGACTCATGACCGTGCGGTGCGTCCTGCCGGGACACCGTCCGCTGAACCGGATATGGCTCGGACTTTCGCTGGGCGTGCTGGAAGAAATGTGGTTTCCGGCTGTGTTTGCCTTTTTCTTCGGCTTCGGTATCACTTCGCATCTGCTCGCTCTCGCGCTGCTTGCCGTCGTGACCCTGCTGTGCATCCTGATGCGGGATCCGAAACCGGCGCGAAACTGGGACGATGACGAAAAGCAGATGCTGCGGCGGATGCTATGGGTCTTACTGCCGCTGACGGTCCTCGGCGGATATCTCCAATATACGCATGTCATGCGTGTGGACGGAGCCGGGAACTGGAATGTCGGTCAGAGCACCTATGGGGATCTGCCCATGCATCTGAGCTTCATCACAGGTCTGAAGGACAAAATGTTCCCGGCGGATTATCCGTTCTATCCGGGTACCCGGTTGAGCTATCCCTTCCTGACGGATTCGCTGAGCACGACCTTTTATCTGATGGGCTGCAGTCTGCAGATGGCAACGATCCTGCCCGCGACACTGATGATGTTCCTGTGCTTTGCCGGAGTCATGATCCTGGGACGGGAGATGACCGCCGGTAAAAAAACAGTGATTCTGGCGGCACTGCTGTTCTTCCTGAACGGCGGACTCGGATTCCTGTATGATTTTGACCTGGCGGGGGGCACGGAATACGACGGAACACTGACTCTCTGGCGGAGGATCGAAAATATCCTGCAGGGTTACTACAAGACACCCACCAATCAGCCGGACCCCAACAACCTGCGCTGGAGCAATGTCATTGCCGATCTGATGGTGCCGCAGCGGACCCTGCTCGGCGGATGGTGCGCGGTCCTGCCGTGCTTCTATCTGCTGGAAACATGTTTCCGCCCGGGAAAAACGGAACAGACATCCGGGTACCGGGGAGTGATCCTCCTGGGAATCTGGGCAGGTGCTTTGCCACTGATCCACACCCACAGTTTTCTGGCATTGGGACTGTACACCGCCGGGATCATGATCTTTGACCTGATCGCCGGAGATCCGCGGGATCTGCCCGCGCGGGACCCCAGGAAGCGGTCCGCGATCCTGAAACAGTATCTGATCTATGGCGGTATCACGATCCTGCTCGCGCTGCCGCAGCTGCTCTGCTTCACTTTCACCCAGACCTTTCAGGGGGAAGGGAGCCACAGTTTCCTGACTTTCCACTTCAACTGGGTGAACAGTACCGGCGGCTTCGCGGGAATGAAGGATATGTACCTTTGGTTCTACGTCAAGAATATCGGCATCCCGTTCATTTTCCTGCTGCTCGCGGTCTTCGATCCCAACCGGAAGAACGCCCGGATCCTCAGCGGCGCGCTGATGATCGTTCTGGCGGCCGAACTGATCCGTTTCCAGCCCAATGACTATGACAACAACAAGCTTCTGTATCTCGCCTGGCTGATGTGCTGCATGGTGATCGCGGACTGGGTCGCGGTGATCTGGGGCAGGCTGAAGGGACTGCGCTGCCGTTATGTCATGGCGGTACTGGGTGCGTTTGTGATCTTCGTGTCCGCCGGTCTCACGCTCTGGAGAGAATGCGTTTCCTCCTATCAGGCGTACAGCGCGCCGGCGGTGGAGGCGGGCGTATGGGCCCGGGACGAAACAGAGGACGACGCGGTCTTCCTGACCGGCACGCAGCATCTGAACCCGGTTTTGTCCATCGGAGGAAAGACAATCGTCTGCGGACCGGATCTCTGGCTGTACTGGCACGGCTTCGACACCACGGAGCGGCAGGAGGACATCCGACGCTTTATGGAAGATCCCGCCGGCAACAGTGATGTGATCGAAAAATACGGCGTGGATTATATCTATATCTCCAGCTACGAATACAGTTCCTATGAAGTGGACCGCGAAACAATGGCTGAACTGTATCCATGCGTTTTCAGCAACAGTGAAGCGGAGATCTATGTGATCCCGAACGGGTAATGGACCCGGCGGACCCGTACGGAACGCTGAACCTTCCGACTGCTGACACCGAAGGAGAAACAGATCATGAAGATTCTCAATTACGGCAGCCTGAATATCGATGATACCTATCAGGTCGGACATATCGTCCGCCCCGGTGAGACCCTGACTTCACGGTCGATGGAACGATTTCCCGGGGGAAAGGGACTGAATCAGTCCGTGGCGCTGGCGCGTGCCGGGGCAAATGTATGGCACGGCGGCTGCATCGGTACGGACGGAGTCTTTCTGAAACGACTGTGCGCGGAGGCGGGCGCGGATGTCTCACTGATCCGCGAAATCGATGCCCCGACCGGTCACGCGATCATTCAGGTGGATGAAAACGGACAGAATTCCATCGTCCTTTATCCGGGAACAAACCGCATGCAGAGAACGGAATGGCTCCGGGAGGCAGTCGGTCCGTTTGAACAGGGAGACTGGCTGCTCCTGCAGAATGAAGTGAACGGAATCGGGATGCTGATGGAACTGGCAAAGGAAAAGGGAATGAAGATCGCCCTGAATCCGTCGCCCTTTGATGAAAAAGTGGCGGAATGTCCGCTCGGTCTGGTGGATCTCTTTCTGCTCAATGAAGTGGAAGGGGAGCAGCTGACCGGAGAAAAGGAACCCGGAAGGATCCTGGACGCGATCAGCCGGAAATGGCCGCATGCCGCCACCGTCCTGACGCTCGGAACCAACGGTTCCGCATTCCGGAAAGACGGCATCACGATCCGGCAGAAGGCGTATCCGGCGGATGCCGCGGATACCACCGGAGCCGGAGATACCTACACAGGATACTTTCTCGCGAGCCTTCTGCAGGGAGATGGTCCGGAGCGGGCAATGAGATACGCGTCCATGGCGGCCGCCATCGCGGTGACCCGGAAAGGCGCGGCTGTATCCGTTCCGGTACGTTCCGAAGTTGAAAGGAGACTGTCCTCGGAATAATCCGTTTCATATTGTTTTTTTGCCCGCTTTGCGCGTTTTTTCAGTATGATGGGCATGTGCTTAAATAATGATGATCTGAAAACGATATGGACGGCCTTGAATCTGCACATCCCTCTGCAGCTATTCACACTTGGTGATCTCCGCTCGCTGAAATCTTCTGTGGCGATCTTCTGATTGCACGTACCAATTATTTTGGACAAATATACCTCAAGTCATAATCTGGCTTGAGGTTGCTCTTTTTCATTCTGGCAAAGTCGGGATTATTGCTGACAGGCACTTATGTTTACGCGAATCAATTTTTGTGGTAGAATATGGTATAAAGTTGGTAGCTGAAGAAGATTACTGAATATGCTTATGAGGTTTGAAAGATGAAACAGCAACGCAGTTCCTATCTGGTGACCAAAAGCCTGAAACAGTATCTGGTGGCATCGATTATCGCAATGGCTGTGTTCAATCTGAATACAATGGTGGACGGCATCCTGATGGGCAATTTTCTGGGCCCGGAGGCACTTGCCGCAATCAATCTGTGTATGCCCGTGGTCAATATCATCACAACTCTGGGGGTTCTGCTATATGCCGGCGCGGTGCTGATCGGCGCGAACGCACTGGGGGAGATGAACCGGGATCGTATGAATGAAGTTTTCACGGTCTCCTCCTTTGCACAATGGATCCTCGGACTGATACTGCTGATTGTTTCCGGCCCTCTGGGCAGTATGCTTGGCGGTCTGGTCAGTAACGGCGGTGAACTGGCGCCTCTGTGCGAAAAATACATCCAGGTGCTGCTGATCGGCAGCACGGTCCTTATCTATGCCAACGCGCTCAGCTCGTTTGTGAATGTGTGCGGATATCCCAAGGCTGTAACAATTATCATGAGTCTGAGTGTCGCGGTCAATATTCTGCTGGATATCCTGCTTGTGCGGGTAATCGGCATGGATATCGGCGGCGCGGCTCTGGCATCGGTTCTGGGCAATCTGGTCAGTGTTCTTGGCATGATTGTTTTTATACTGCGTAAGAAAGGCATGCTGAAACTGAATCTTTCAGTCAGGAAACCGTTTGCCAAACTGGGTGAAATCGTAGCCAGAAGTGTGGCACAGACAATCAGCGTGCTTGCCATTACCGCTCTTGAACTGATCTGCAATATATTCGTTCAGAATGCCCTGGAAACGGAAGGTATGTTTGTCCTCTCAATAGGTTATAGTATTCTTGGCGTGAGCAGCATGGTGGCAGGCGGTATGAGCGGCGCATTTACCGCAATCGGCGGAACGATGATGGGTCAGAAGGATTACCAGGGCGTTCGGTATCTGTACCGCCGCGGAATGATCATCAGCCTGCTGACCGGTTTCGCGTTCCTCCTGATCGCTCTGCTGATACCGCGCCCGTTGGCAGGTTTGTTCGGCGCGGATACGGAGGGACTGCAAACGCTCGCCGCGCGGGGTATTCCGCTGATCTGTACGTTTATTATGGCACTGACACTATTGATGCCCTGCACTACCCATTTTCAGGTAATCGGACGGTTTGCCCTGTCTTCTGTGGTGAACCTGTCCATTATTGTATCGATCCTGCTTGGTTGTCTGGTGGTTTCGGGCGTGTTTCCGAAAGAAAATATCTGGCTGGCGTTCCCACTGGCTGGTATCCTTTGCCTGCTGATACTGATCGGAGGCACCTGTATTGCAAAGCTTATCGCCGGGAAGGAGGTAACCTTCCCGGAACTGGTTCCTGCCGAAGAAACAGAAGGCAGGACATTTGACCTGTCGGTGTCCTGCACGCCGGAAGCCTTTGAAACCGCCATGCAGGACCTCTGGGACTGGCTTCATGAAAGCAAGCACAGCAATCTGGGCCCGCGGATCGCCCACTGTGTGGAGGAAATGCTGCTGAACACTATTCAACACTCCGGCAGAAACGCGTCTCACGATATCGATGTGCTCCTTCGCGAGGACGCGGAGGCAGTGACGGTCCTGCTGAAGGATGACGGGGTTCCGTTCAATACTTCCGCCTGCCTGAACGAAAACAGGACTTACGGACTGACCCTGGCGCATCACTTCTGTCCGGATATTGAGTATAACTATTCCTTCGGTCAGAACATGACACTGATGAAATGGCCGGTGAATACCACTGTGGAAGGGAAAGAAAATCAATGAACTATATCCGTCTTTTCACACGGATCGTCCGTGAAAACGAGAACAGGGCGGCGGTCGTGGACCGGAACGCGTCGTGAACAGTGACCTACGGGGAACTGGACCGGATGAGTTCACTGGCGGCGGGGAAAATACATGCCGCGGGATGCAGTGAAGGTGATTTTGTAGTTATCCTGATGGAAAGGTGTACGGAGTATATTGCCGCATACCTTGGAGCTATGAAAGCAGGATGCGCTGTAGTACCCCTGACAAAGGCATATCCCCGGGAAAGAGTGGAATACATTCTGCGGGACTGTAACGCGAAACTGTTAGTAGAACAGAACTTTTTTGACAATATTGATGATTATGATGAGTATTGCACACCAGCCGGGGATGATATGCCCGCGCTGGTTGTTTATACATCCGGATCCACCGGGAATCCTAAAGGTGTGTGCCATACGGTCGAAAGCTTTTGCGCAGCCGCGCAACGGCAGGCGGAGGATGTCTGCCGGAATAATAAACAGAACAGACATGCGGTATTTGCCCCGAACAGACTTCTAAATTCATCATTGGCGCTACATAACAAATCGGCTAAACGCTTGTGTTTTCAATGTGTTTGGCCGATTTCTATTTCTGATTGTCGAAACTTCCGTTAAGTTAGGCGTGCCGGAATGGCTTGCGAGCAAAACTTCGTATTGGGGCGACCATTACATTTTTGTTGCCACCAAATCGTGCTTGAAAATTGCTGTTTCAAAAGGAATACTGACCAAGCGAGGCTTGGTCAGTTACTACGACTACTATTTGAACCAACATGCTTTGAAATTGGACCGAACCGCCGGATGCCGCACGGCATGTCCGGTGGTGTGAGAGGTGAATTCGTTATCACCTACTCGATTTGAAGACGGATCTGACGCGCGTAAAGCGGGAGAGACAACCGCGCTTCAACATATTTCTTCTGTTACAATGGCGAAAAAGCGTTGACAATCAATGGACAGAGTGCTATGATAATCGAGTTGTCGCATGTTCAGGGGAGAGTGTGCCCTTTTTGAACGCGCATTTTTACCAAGGGAGAAAGGAGCCTTCGCTCATGGAAATGTTACGGTCCGGAGCCCCCAGGGTTGTGGGAACGAAACAGGTCGTCCGGGGCCTGAAGGCCGGGAATGTCTCCCGCGTTTATGTCGCCAATGATGCGGACACTTTCATCTATCAGGAAGTGACCCGCGCGGCAGAAGCCGCCGGTGTTCCCTGCGTCAGGGTGGCATCCATGAAAGAACTGGGGATCCTTTGCGGTGTGGATGTTCCCGCTGCCGCGGCCGGGATCCTCAGGTAACCCAATTTTGCCTACAAGATTCCGAGGGTTGCGGAGTCTTTGGGATATTATTCAGGAGGTGCTCTCATGCCCACAATTAATCAGCTTGTCCGTAAGGGTCGTGAAAGGGTTGAAAAGAAGTCCACTGCCCCTATTCTGCAGGGTTGCCCTCAGAAGCGCGGCGTGTGCCTGAGCGTAAAAACCACTACGCCCAAGAAACCTAACTCCGCTCTGCGGAAGATCGCGAGAATCCGCCTGACGAACTCCATCGAAGGTACCTGCTACATCCCCCGTATCGGCCACAACCTGCAGGAACATAGCGTTGTGCTGATCCGTGGTGGTCGTGTACGTGACCTGCCCGGTGTTCGTTATCACATCATCCGCGGTGCTCTGGATACCGCCGGTGTTGCCAAGCGGATGCAGGCGCGTTCCCTGTATGGCGCAAAGCGCCCGAAGAAGTAAGAAGTAAGCTGCCGACGCAGTCCGATACGGCGGAAGTCCGCGCCCGGACAGGATGGTTCCACGGAACAGGAACCGGAAAAGAGGGGAAGATCGCGGCATAGCCGGCCGGTCTACACGTGACCGGAACTTTGTGATGCTGACACAGAGTGTGAGGAAGAGGAAGCGGACCGATTACATTCAGGAAAAACATTGAGGAGGGAAACCTATGCCCCGTCGCGGTTTTATACCTAAACGCGAAGTGCTGCCGGATCCTGTACTGGGAACAACGGTAGTCACCAAACTTATCAATCAGATCATGCTGGACGGAAAGCGCGGAGTCGCGCAGAAAGTCTGCTATAGCGCCTTTGAAACTGTTGCCGAAAAGACCGGCAAGGATGCCAACGAAGTGTTCCAGGCTGCCCTGGCCAACGTTGCTCCCCAGCTGGAAGTCAAGGCCCGCCGTGTTGGCGGTGCTACCTACCAGGTACCTATCGAGATCCGTCCCGAACGGCGTCAGACTCTGGCCCTTCGCTGGATCGTCGATTTTGCCCGGAAGCGCGGCGAAAAGACAATGGCTGAACGTCTGGCCGGCGAACTGATGGACGCCGCCAACAACACCGGTGCCGCTGTGAAGCGTAAAGAAGAAATGCACCGTATGGCTGAGGCCAACAAGGCATTCGCTCACTACCGCTGGTAATACCTGTTTCCCTGGAGAAACCGATATATCAGCAGTAATTGAAAGGAGCAAAAGCCAAATATGCCTAGAAGCCACCCTCTCGAAAGAGTACGCAATATCGGCATCATGGCACACATTGATGCCGGCAAGACAACCACCACAGAGCGTATCCTGTTCTATACAGGAAAGAGTCACCGCATCGGTGAAACGCACGAAGGTACCGCTACCATGGACTGGATGGCCCAGGAACAGGAACGCGGCATCACGATCACATCCGCTGCCACCACCTGTATCTGGCATGATCCCCGGGATCCTCAAAATCCCAACAAGCAGTACCGTATCAACATTATCGACACTCCCGGTCACGTGGATTTCACGGTTGAAGTTGAACGCAGCCTGCGCGTACTGGACGGCGCTGTTTCCGTCTTCTGCGCAAAGGGCGGTGTTGAACCTCAGAGTGAAACCGTATGGAAGCAGGCAGAAACTTATAAGGTCCCGCGTATGGCTTATGTCAACAAGATGGACATTACGGGTGCCGACTTCTTCCGCGTTGTCGGCATGATGAAGGAAAGACTCGGCGCGAACGCCGTTCCGATCCAGCTGCCGATCGGCGCAGAAGCCACCTTCCGCGGAATCATTGACCTGGTCCGGATGCGTGCGGAAATTTATTACGATGACCTGGGCAAGGATGTCCGTGATGAGGAGATCCCCGCCGACATGATGGAACTGGCCGAAGAATACCGTGCCAACCTGCTGGAAAAGGTCGCCGAAACAGATGACGCTCTGATGGAAAAGTACTTGGAAGGCGAAGAACTCACAGAGGAAGAGATTCGCACAGCCATCCGCAAGGCTACGGTTTCATGTACCATGAACCCCGTCCTTTGCGGAACGAGCTACCGGAACAAGGGCGTTCAGCCCCTTCTGGATGCTGTGATCGACTACATGCCCTCACCTCTGGATATTCCCGCTATCGAAGGCGTCGATCCTGACGATGCCGAGAAGAAGATGGAACGCCATCCTTCCGATGACGAACCTTTCTCTGCTCTGGCGTTCAAGATCATGGTTGACCCCTTTGTCGGAAAACTGGCGTTCTTCCGTGTTTACTCCGGAACCCTTTCCGCCGGTAACTACGTAATGAACTCCACCAAACAGAAGCGTGAGCGCCTGAGCCGTATCATGCTGATGCATGCCAACCATCGCGAAGAAGTAGAAACCATCTACACCGGCGAAATTGCCGGCGCGGTCGGTCTGAAGGAAACCACCACGGGTGATACCCTGTGCGACGAAGAACACCAGATCATTCTGGAAAGCATGGTGTTCCCGGATCCCGTTATCGAAGTAGCCATCGAGCCCAAGACCAAGGCTGGTCAGGAAAAAATGACCTACGCCCTGCTCAGACTGGCGGAAGAAGATCCCACCTTCAAGACCTACACCAATCAGGAAACCGGTCAGACCATTATTGCCGGTATGGGTGAACTCCATCTGGAAATCATCGTCGACCGCCTGCTTCGTGAATTCAAGGTTGAGGCAACCGTTGGCAAGCCCCAGGTTACTTATAAGGAAACGATTCGTAAACCCGCTAAGGCTGAAGGACGCTTTATCCGTCAGACCGGCGGTCATGGTCAGTACGGTCACTGCTGGATCGAAATCGAACCCCAGGAACCCGGCAAGGGCTACGAGTTCGAAAGCAAGATCGTCGGCGGCGTGATTCCGAAGGAATACATCGCTCCCATCGATCAGGGTATCCAGGAAGCCGCAAAGGCCGGCGCCCTGGCCGGATACGAAGTTGTCAACTTCAAAGCCGCGGTCACGGACGGTTCTTACCACGATGTGGACTCCTCCGAAATGGCTTACAAGATCGCAGCAAGCATGGCCTTCAAGGATGCCGTGCGTAAAGCGGATCCCTGCCTGATGGAGCCCACCATGAAAGTGGAAATCATTGTTCCCGATCAGTATCTCGGTGACGTGATGGGTAACGTATCCAGCCGTCGCGGCCGCGTTGAAGGCACTGAGATGCGGGGACAGGATCAGATCATTCATGCCTTTGTTCCGCTGAGCGAAATGTTCGGCTACACCACCGACCTTCGTTCCCGTACCCAGGGCCGCGGCATGTTCACCATGCAGTTTGACCACTACGAGGAAGTTCCGAAGTCTGTGGCTGAAAAGATCATCGGCAAGAGACAGGAATAATAACACAAAACGATTATTTAGGAGGGAATTCCCATGGCAAAAGAACATTTTGAACGGAATAAGCCCCATGTAAACATCGGTACCATCGGTCACGTTGACCACGGCAAGACCACCCTGACCGCTGCCATCACCATGACGCTGAGCCAGAAGGGCGAAGCCCAGGCCATGCGC
>JAZRXJ010000123.1:0-4789 GCA_045600165.1 Clostridia bacterium | reverse complement strand
CTTTTTGTTTGCATTTTTATCATGGGGTGATTTATTGTATGGAATTATCGCGCGAAGAAATCAAACATACTTACGGATGCCGGCGGGGACGGGGATGGAAAGGTCGGAGACGGTGACGGTGGGGTCGCAGTTGTCGGTATAGGTGTCCAGCGACGAAATATAGAGACCGATGGCGACGGTTACGCGACAAATTAAAATCACAAAAGACAAAAGCTGAAGAAGACGGCGTGTCGCAAGAAACGACACGTTTTTTTCTTTCCAGCCCCGTAAAGCAGTTGTTCGAACTTCCTTGCCTGTGGTATATTGAGATATCAGTACAGGAAAGGATCGGCGAGAATAAAGTGAGAGAGGAAGCACAAAGTTTGGCGACCACGTTCTTCCTCTCTCACAGACGCCGAAAACGCCAAAGCTATGATACCGGTAAATCATCATCATTGCAATATCTTTTCTGGAAAAACAGAGAAAAAAACATCCGAATGGATTGACATGTACACACAGTTCATCGTGACTCTGAATCTATACCGGTTGGAATGCAATCACTGTCATTGTCGGGGGGAATGTATTCGGCACGGGTACTATGTCCGCGGGTATATGCTGGAACCCAGCGATTTAGATAAAGGGACGCGAATCCGGATTCTGCGTGTCAAGTGCAAACACTGCGGAAAGACGCACGCTGTTCTGCCAGAAGAGATCGTGCCCTATCTGAAGTATACAGCGACCTTTATCGGTATTGCGTTGGATCGGCATTATACAAGTGGTCAAACCGTAGAAGCTGACTGTGAGACACTGGGGATAGAACCGGTTCTGCTGTATCGATGGAAGAAACGGTTTCAGGAACAAAAAGACCGATACCTTGGCAGAATGGAGTCCGAAAAGCTTAGTGCCAGAGAAGCATTGGGCAAGCTCTTCAGGCTGAAGGATTATGTGTTGGAATTTGCCGGAAGCTTCCTGCACAGGACGGAGAAGATGCCAATGCAAAAACACAGAAATCCGTCAAATACCAGGCTGCCGGTTTTCAGTTAGAATCCGAATTTTCAGAATCCACATAACATGTCATGGTCAAAGGTCCACCGGGCGCCTACAATGGATCCATCCTAATATGAAGGAGGAATCCACCATGGCAACCAATTCACCCAACACTCCTACACCTGAACAGATCGCGGTAGCGCAGTGGCGGTTCGGTCTCATTGCGCCGGTGATCCAGAACACCTATCCGGAAATTTCCGAGAGGGCCTATTACAGGCGCGTTACGGAACAGCCGCTGATGCGCCCGGACAACATGGAGGTACAGCTCTGCCCAAACACATTACAGAAATGGACTTCTGAATACAGGCGTTACGGTTTTGAGGCACTCATTCCGAAAGAACGGGCGGACAAGGGATCCACCCGGGTGTTGACGCCGGAAGCTGAAGAAGAGATCCGTCGGGTGTTGGAGAAATTCCCCAGGCTGAAAGGGCAGCAAATCTGTGAGCACCTGAAAGAAAACGGCTTTTCTGAAATGACACTCAGCGCCAGAAGTGTCCAGCGGTATATCCGGAATCATGATTTGCGCAATCCGGTTTTCCGGCAGGAGAAAGACCGGAAAGCTTTCGAGGCGGAGGAGTTCGGAGACATCTGGCAGGCGGATACATGCTATTTCCCATACATTACTGAAGACGGGAAGAACCGCCGATGCTATTGCGTCTGCATCCTGGACGACCATTCAAGGATGGTGGTTGCTTCCGAACTGTTCTATGAAGATACAGCGGCCAATTTCCAGAAGGTGCTCAAAGACGCCATTGCCCGCTACGGCATTCCACGCAAGCTTCTGCTCGACAACGGCTCACCGTACTCCAATGAACAACTTTCATTGATCTGCGGAACACTTGGAATCGTCATTGTCCATTGCGCGGTACGGGACGGAGCCCAGAAAGGTAAACAGGAACGGTACTGGCGCCGCGTTAAAGAGCAGCTTCTTTTTGGAACTGACACCGCAAAAATTCACAGTTTGAAGCAGTTTAACGAGCTCTATGCCGATTACATTCACCGCTACAACCACAGCTTTCATGAAGGGATTCAGGGAAAGCCGTATGATCGCTTTGAGACGTCTTCCGCGAAGCTCCGCTGCCCGGAATCTGAGGAATGGCTCAATACCAGTTTCATGAACCGGGTGACACGTAAGGTGAAGGGCGACGCCACCGTTACGATTGATAATATTCAATACGATGTACCCCAGCAATTCATCCACAGCAAAGTTGAGATCCGCTATATACCTCATGACATGAGCACAGCCTGCGTTTATTCCAACGGGCAGAAGTACCCGATCCGGAAGACAAACAAGGTCGAAAACGGAAAGACCCGCCGGTCCACTACGGGTCTGACACTGGATTATTCGAAGGCGGGTGAATAACATGGCGGAAGCATTTGTTTACTACGGCCTGCGTTATGACCCGTTTGAGAAGGAAAACTCAAATAAGGGTAACGCCTTTCAGTCCAGAGACTTCAGGGAGGCAAGTGCCAGACTGAACAGTCTGAGCAGGAGCCGGGGAATCGGCGTATTTACTGCCGGTCCCGGAAACGGGAAAACCATGGCGATCCGCTGTTTCATGGAGGATCTGAATCCCAACCTGTTTATGACGGGATATATTGCCCTGTCTACCGTAACAGTCGGGGAATTCTACCGCCAGTGGTGTGATCTGTTGGGCGTGGAGAAGAAGGGTGGAAAGCCCGGCATGCTCCGGAACATGAAGGAGCAGATGTGGAATATGTACAAAGTCAAGCGACAGCCGCTTTTCCTGGTGCTGGATGAAGCACAGTATTTATCCACTGCGATTCTCAATGACCTGAAGATTATTCTGAATTTTGACTGTGATTCTCTGAACTGTGTGTGCCTGGTGTTGTGTGGAGAACCATATTTCAACAACACGCTGTATAAACCGGTCCACGAGGCACTGCTCCAGCGTGTGACGGTTCACTACAATTTTCACGGGCTGGAGGATGGAGAAATCGCCGATTATGTACGCCACAAAATCTCCGTCGCGGGCGGTTCAACCACCATCTTGGCTGATTCCGCGCTCAACGCCATTCACGGCCATTCCCAAGGGACGCCTCGGGTGATTGACAATCTCATGAAGGACGCCCTCCGGATCGGCGCGCAGAACAACAAGCAGGTCATTGATTCCGAAGTGATCCTTGCCGCTGTCGAAAACCGGAATCTTGCGTAGACCCATGTATGTGACAAAAGAACAGATCCGCCAGGCAAGAAGGGTCAGTCTGGCGGACTTCCTTCTGGAGAAACACCCGGCTGCTGTAAAGATTGTCGGCAGCAGCCTTTGCTTGAAAGCAAACCAAAGTCTATATATGAAGCATTCCATTCCCGGCTACCATGATTTTGCCACCGGAGAGCATGGCAACAGTATTGATTTCCTGACGCGTCACCTGAAATACTCCTTTGTGGATGCGGTCAAAGAGCTTTGTGGTTTACGTGAATTTCCGCAAAACAATACCATGACAGTCAGGAGTTCATTCCACTTGCCGGAAAAAGCAGAGCCTCCTTTTGATCGCGTCATGACGTACCTCACCGGGAGAGGAATCCCGCCGGAAACAGTCATGTTCCTGATCCGGGAAAACCTGCTATACCAGGACACTCTCTATGGCAACGCTGTCTTTGTCACTCCGGATGAGGATTACTGTGAGATCCGAGGAACCGGCAGCAGACCATTCCATGGTTGTCGGAAGAGATCGCCTGATCTGTTCTGGTATCTTTTGAATGACGCCAAGCCTGAAACAGCTTATATCTGTGAAGCGGCAATTGACGCTGTCAGTCTGATGCTGATCCACAAGGCGCAGGGTATAACCGATCCTACTGTATATGTCAGCATTGGCGGTGTTGCCAACCAGCAGACAATTGACCGCCTCACAAAGAAACTTCCTGTTGTTCTGGCTGTAGACAACGATTCGGCCGGTGATGACTGCCGGAAACGAAATTCGGATCTTCCGATGTTGATCCCGATTGGCAAGGACTGGAATGATGATCTACGAAAACTTGTCTACCTATGAATGAAAAATGCGGTTCCGGATCTCCGGTTCCGCCTTTTCTTGTATTGACGCATCTATGAACATGCTGATGGTATTGTATCTCTGTGCTGCTGGCTTTATGTCGCTGGTGCTGATTTCTACTCACGCTGGTGTCGTCAGTGTTGAAAACAATGTGACTTTTTTAACCACGGCAATGTGTCGCCGGACAAATTATCTCTCAAATGCAATAGAAAAATGCCGAAAACGTTGAATTTCCTCGTGTTTTCGACAGCTAAGGCTAAGTCCTAAATTGTTGAGGGTTAAATTTTTCGGAAGTTAAGAATAATCCTCGTAAAGCTTTTTCAGCATCCTGTTCAGTTCATCTATTCTGCGTTTCCGATTGGCGATCTCTTTCTTCAATGGCGCAACATCTTCCGGTTTCACCTTTGATGCATCCCGGATTCGTTGGATAAATTCAGCTTCATTCGCAATCGCGTATTGGCTGACAGACTGGATCGTTTTCCGAAGCAACGGACGCAGCTGCTTGATACTGAAACAATTCTTGATACATAGCGTGGGAGTACTTTTGTAAGTCTGGCAAGTAAAAAACTCATAATGACAGACTTTTCCGGACGGCATCAGACAGTCATGCTGGATTTCATACATAGGTGCTCCGCATTTCCCACAATAAACGATACCTTTGAAGGGGCTGTGCTCGTGAGATGTATGTGTTGCGTCTTTTCGGCTTTCGAGCATTTTCTGTGCCTGGTCCCATAGTTCCTGAGTGATAACA
>JAZRXJ010000122.1:0-26171 GCA_045600165.1 Clostridia bacterium | reverse complement strand
CGGTAGTTTTCGTCCACGATAACATCGGAGATATAGGCGGAATTGTCTCCGTTCCAGAGGAGGCGGATCATCCCGATGACCTTGTCTCCGTCATAGGCACAGATCGAAGTGAAGCATTTGCTGACCGCGTTGACCGCCTGTTCATGCGCCATTTCAGCCCAGCCGACGGATGCCCGCAGCCGGAGATAGTCCGGTACCGGGATCCGGTCTTCATATCTGATATTCATGGTTCAGCACCCCTTTGACTGAATGTTTTCAGACTCGGTTTTGTCTGCTTTCCGCCAGATCACATGTCCGATGATCATCAGCAGCGGAAAGATCAGAGCGGTCAGGATGCCCTTCTGCAGGTCATCCCCCATGGCGCCGGACATCAGTCCGACCCAGGTCGGTCCGCCGGAGCAGCCGACATCCCCGCCCAGCGCCAGCAGGGCGAACATGGCCGTTCCGCCGTAGGGCATCGCCTTGCATGCCAATGAAAAAGTACCCGGCCACATGATCCCCACGGAGAATCCGCAGAGCCCGCAGCCGATGAGTCCGAGCGCGGGCACAGGCGCCAGTGCGATCATGAGATACGAAACGATACACAGCAGTGTGCAGACGACAATGCATTTCCGCAGGGGCAGCTTGTCGCCGTACTTGCCGTAAATGGCTCTTGCCAGGCCCATGAGGATCGCGAAGAGCATGGGGCCGGTCAGGTCGCCCAGCGTCTTGCTCACGCCCAGCGCTTTTTCCGCGAATGCGGATGCCCACTGGCTCACCGCCTGCTCGCACGCGCCGGAACAGATCATCAGCAGCATCAGCAGCCAGAAGATCCCGCTCCGGATCAGCTTCTTCAGTCCCATCTCCTGCTGTCCTTCAGGAATCAGCGGCGCGATGGGTGCCCTGGTGAACACAAACAGGTTATACAGCGGCACCAGTGCCCAGATCACGGCCATGATCTTCCAGTTTTCGATCCCGGCGACCGTGAAGAACAGGGTGCTCAGCATGACCACTGCCACATGCCCCCAGCAGTAGAAGGAGTGCAGCAGGCTCATGGCCTTTTCCTTGTTCGGGGTCGGACAGGCTTCCATCACCGGGCTGACCACCACTTCCAGCAGTCCGCCGCCCAGCGCGTAGAACACTGTCGCGATCAGGAGCCCCGCGTACGGATCCGGCATCATATCCGGCAGGAAGGCCAGCATCACCAGTCCGAGTGCGGAAAACGCGTGTGCCAGGATCATCGAGACCCTGTAACCGATGCGGTCCACCAGTTTCACGCTCAGCAGGTCGACCAGCAGCTGGATCCCGAAATTCAGTGTCACCAGCAGGGTGATCCGTTCCAGCGCGATGCCGTATTCCCGGTTGAACAGCAGGAACAGCAGCGGGGCAAAATTGTTGACGATCGCCTGCACCACGTATCCGGTGAAGCAGGCATAGATTGTCTTTTTATAGTTGGTTTCCATCAGGCGTTCACTCACTCGTTTTCGCAGAGTTTTACAAACTCGTCGATCTCATCCGCGAGGATCTGCAGGGAGGCTTTCCAGAATTCCTTGTCGGTGGTATCCACGCCGGCCAGCTTCGCCGCGTCTTCGACGCTCATGGAGCCGCTGGCTTTCAGCATGTTCCGGTACATGGGCACGAAGGATTCACCCTCACGCAGATACTTGGCATACAGTCCGCGGGCGAACAGTCCGCCGAAGGCATAGGGGAAGTTGTAGAAGCTCAGTCCGCCGCTGTAGTAGTGGGACTTGCACACCCACATGAAAGGATGCTTGATCTCGGGATCCAGACCGTCGCCGTAAGCTTTCTGCTGGGCGTCCAGCATGATCTTGCAGAGGTCGTCCGCGAACATGAATTCGCTTTCCCGGTTTTCAAATACAGCCGTTTCAAACAGATAGCGGGAGTATATATCGCAGATGATCTGGTTGGCATCCATCAGCTGGCTTTCGATCAGGGCGCGGCGGGCTGTCGGATCCTTTTCTTCGGCGATCGCGGCGTTCATGGCGACCACTTCGTTGAAGGTGGAAGCCGTCTCGGCCATGGGCATGGATACATCCAGGTTCAGAATACTGTTATCCTTCAGGTTGAAATTATGGAATGCATGACCCAGTTCGTGCGCCAGCGTGATCACATCGCCCAGCATGCCGTCGAAGTTGGTCAGTACGCGGCTTTCGCCCAGCGCGTAGATCTCGGAGCAGAACGCGCCGCCGACCTTGCCTTCTCTGGGATAGAAATCGATCCATTCCTCATCGAAAGCCCGGGCCATCATATCCGCTTCGTCCTGGCAGAAGCCGGAGAACAGGGAAACCAGATATTCCTTGGCTTCTTCTGCGGTGAATTTCCGTTCGTTGCCCTTCAGCGGAGCAAACAGGTCGTACCAGGGCAGTCCGTTTTCATGACCCAGCAGTTTTGCCTTGGCCTTCATGTATTCCCAGAACTTCGGCAGGTATTCCACCATGGCACCGATCAGAGCGTCCAGCGTGGCGCGGGTCATGTGCGCGTTTTCGAGTGTTTCCGCCAGAGGAGACTCGTATCCCTTCAGCTTGCAGCGGCTGATGACTTCCATCTTGATGGAGTTCAGGGAATACGCGATGGCATCCTTGATCCGGTCATAGGCCTTGATTTCGGCCTCATACGCTTCCTTGCGGACCTGAGGATCTGGATCGTAGGCTTTGTTGCGGATGTCGGAAAGGTTGGTCTTCTCTCCCTTGTATTCGACCGGTACGATGGATGTCAGATAGCTCTGCAGGTCACTCCACGCGCCGGAGCCGCTGACTTCATACAGACTGATCGCCTGTTCGGTTTCCGGAGACAGCGTGTGTTTACTTGATTTCTTGATATTATGCAGGAAGAAACTGTGTTCTTTCAGCAACGGATCGCTTTCAATGATCGCGTCCAGGTCTTCGAGCCCGGCAACATAAACCGTTAAACGGGCTTGCGGCGCGGCGATCCCCGCGGTCAGCTGATACAGACGTCCGCATGCGGCGGATGCTTCCGTGTCGGAAGTATTGACGGACTGACGCAGGCTCGCGAAACTGAACAGTTTGGATGCCGTATACTCAATATCCCGGAACAAACCCACGCCGGTCTTCAGAACCTCCGCGGGAATCCCCTGCGGATCCTTGCTGAAAGCATCCAGCTTTTCGATCAGTTCAGCCAGTTTCTTCTCGTCTTCCGCAAACGCCGGATCCTCAAATCCCTTGTACAGTTTTTCCAGTGACCATTCCCCGTTCATACGATTACCTCCTGTTATTAATCTATCACCCATCACTTATCACCCATCACTTATCACCCATCACTTATCACCCATCACTTATCACCCATCACTCATCACTTATCACTTATCACCCATCACTTATCACCCTTCACCCTTCACCCTGTATCCTCCCAGCTCCACTTTCCCATCCACCACCCGAATTCCGTCCTCTTCCAGCCTTCTCTTCTGTCCCTCCCGGCCGCCGTCGCCGAAGTGTTCGGCCGTTTCTCCGCGGCTGTTCAGGATCCGGAAGCACGGAGTCCAGTCTGGGTCAGGGTTCCGGTGCAGGGCGTTTCCGACCGCCCGTGCTCCGCCGGGGCATCCGATGGCTTTCGCCACATCCCCGTATGTGGCGACCTTTCCTTTGGGGATCGAGCGTACATACGCGTAGACCCGGTCCTCAAACTCGGTGGTTTCACAGTTCAGGAATTCCGTCAGCATCTGCGGATTCTCGTCCGAATACTCGATCTCCCCGGAGAACATGCGTACAGTCTCTTCCAGGTCCTGCAGCGTCATGTCGCCCTCTGTCCGTGCTGCCATCAGTACGGTCTGCCACATCCGGATGATCCATTTCAGAACTTCCTGTTCTGTTTCGCCGTCCAGGATCCGGGTATAGTGCCGGTAGATCAGCGCCGCCATCAGCTGCTCCAGCGCGATCTCGATCTCCTTCGGATACACGCTTTTTTCGTACAGAACGGCTCCGTCCATCTTCCGGACGCGCTCCTGCCAGGCGGGATCCATGCATTCCAGCGTCAGCAGGAATCGTTTCAGCAGTTCCGTATTGGTGAGCCAGTTGATCGCCGCGTCTGCCGCCAGCTTGCGTATCCGTTCCATGACCGGCAGGCTCCTGTCCGCGATCTGTGTCCATAAAGCCTCGCGGCGATCCAGGAAGATCTGTTCCTCCGGTTCGGGTTCTTCCCCTTCTCCGGGATCGGTTACGGTCATCCGCATGGGTTCTTCGTTTTCCAGGATCAGCCTGCATGCTTCCTCGCAGCAAAAGCCCAGTCCCATCTCATTCCGGTCGGAGAGTTCGTTCCAGAATCTGGGGTGATCCCGGCAGATCTGGCACAGGATCCCGTCCCCTTTTGCCAGGATCAGCTCACACAGTCCGTTTTCCTGCAGGAAGGGGCAGCGCTCGTCCTCCGTCATGATGAAGGAGGCGCATTCCGGCTCCTTCCGGATCCGGGAACGCAGCTTGTCGCCCAGGGCTCCGGGCAGGTTTTCGTGCCGTTCCAGACTGTCCGGATCGATGTCGATTTCCCAGCCGGCGCAGCAGGTATGCCTGCACCGGTCCGCGATGCAGCTGAACCGGCTGTAGTATTCCGGCGCTGTTTCTTTCACAGCCCCCGTCACTTCCTTCAGAAAGTGTTGTACGTTTATTCCGTCACAGTCTCCGGTTCGGTAAAGTCCGGATCAGCCGGCGGCATATGATCGCATACCATGAGGAACGCGTCCTCGTTGTTGTCTTCGTAGTATTTCTTGCGTTTTCCGATACTCATAAAGCCCAGGCTCCTGTACAGGTTCTGCGCCCGTTCATTGCTGACGCGTACTTCCAGCGTCGCGTAGGCCGCGCCCAGATTGGACAGGTACTGCATCAGTCCCGCGGTCAGCTGTTTGCCGATCCCGCGTCCGCGGAAGGTTTCCTCAATAGCAATATTGGTCACATGGCTTTCATCCAGAATGATCCACGCGCCGGCATAGCCGACTACCTGCCCGTCAAGTTCCGCCACCAGATACCGGGCCGCGACATTCCGGGTCAGTTCCTGTTCAAAGGATGCCCGGCTCCAGGGGCGGGCGAAGGTCGCCACTTCGATGGCAGCCACCGCATCCAGATCCTTCAGCTCCATCCGGCGGATCAGCGCTTCACTCATGAGCCATGGCCTCCATCAGTTTCTTGTTCTTCTCGGCATTGGGCGCCCGGAGGTAGTTGGGCATCAGGCTCAGGTAATCTTCCGTCTTTTCCGTCTTCATTCCCAGTACCGCCACCGCGGAAGGTCTCAGATGATTGAGGTGTGCTTCCGGGAAGCACGCGCGGTCGCCCAGCAGTTCTGTCAGCCGTCCCCGGTGGACGTCCATTCCGTCTCCGGTAAACAGGTACCGTTCTCCCAGTGTTTTCAGCTGTTCGATATAATCCTCCAGCTTGATTGGAGTGTCTTCCATCAGACGTTCCCCGTTACGGAACACCGCGCCGTAGACCTGTCCCGCGCGGGCATCCTGGATCGGGCAGACCAGTCCGTCAAAATCACCCGCAGACAGCGCCAGTGCTTCCAGCGCGTCGACTCCGACGCAGGGCTTCCCGGCGCCGTGTGCCAGTCCCTTCACGGTGCTGACACCGATCCGGATCCCGGTAAAGGAACCGGGTCCGACGACCGCGGCGATCCGGTCCATATCCGCCAGCGTCATTCCCGCCGCCTGCAGGACTTCCTCGATCATCGGCATCAGATTGGTGGAATGGGTCCGCTTGTTCAGCACGGTCATTTCACTCAGGATATGCTGATCTTCCGCCACGGCCACACCGCAGACGGGACCCGAAGTATCCACCGCAAGTATCTTCATTGTGTCATTCCTCCAGTGTGATTTCCCGGAAAGCTCCCTGCGGGATCCATCGGATCTCGCGTGTGTTCTCGTTCACAGGCGTAATCTCGATCTTCAGATGATCCTCCGGGATCGCGTCCGGACACTGTGTCGGCCATTCAACGACCGCGATCCCGTCTCCGCCCAGATATTCATCCATGCCGAGCTCGTAGATCTCTTCGGCGCTTTCCAGCCGGTACCAGTCAAAATGGTAAAGCGGGATCGTCCCGCTCTCATAGACATTCAGCACGGTAAAGCTCGGGCTGGTCACCGTTTCCGTGACCCCCAGCCCTTCCGCGATCCCGCGGGTCATTTCGCTCTTGCCGGCTCCCAGGTCGCCGTACATCAGGAGCACATCTCCCGCGCGGAGTTTCGCGGCCAGCCGTCTGCCCGCGTCGCGTGTCTCCATCGGTCCTTTGGTGATCACCTGCGTTTTCCTCCCTTCAGGATGGGAGAAAGAGGCTTGTAGATCAAATAGGTGATCAGGCTGATCACGAAACCTTTCAGGAGATTGAACGGAGCCGTGACAAACAGCAGCAGTTTCCATTCGGTATCCACAAACGGCAGGACCTTCGTCGCCATTTCCACGACGCTCTCCATGGGCATTCCGTATGTGTTCATGAAGAACGGGATCATGATCCATTTGTTGATGACCACCGAAACGGGGATCAGTACAGCCACCCCGACTACCATACCCCAGAAGGCGCGTTTCCGGGTCTTTCCTGCGTTGTAGATCAGCGCCGCCGGCAGGATATAGGCCAGTCCCGAGAGGAAGTCCGCCAGTTCACCCACATACATGGTAGTGGAATGCAGCATTCCGATCAGGTCCTTCAGCAGCAGGATCAGGAATCCCGCCGCCGGTCCCATGGCAAAAGCGCCCAGCAGCACCGGCAGGTTGCTCAGGTCGAGTTTATAGAACGCCACCACCGGGATCTCGATCAGGAAAAGGATCGATGCCAGTGCCGTCAGCACCGCGATCGTGGTCAGATCCCGTGTCGTCATCTTCTTTTTCATATCAGGTCATCCCTTGTATATCATTCAATGACCGCCGCGCCTTCCGGGCGGATGTCCAGGATATGGCAGCATCCCTTGCCGAAGGCTTCTTCCATGGCGGTAACAAATTCATCCAGTTTCTTCTGGGGTACAAAATTGAGGGTCGTCCCGGCGAACCCGCCGCCGTGAACGCGCCACGCGCCGTCCTCCTTCAGGATCCCTTCGGCGATGCACAGTGCCAGCGAAAGTCCCTGTTCTTCCGGATGCGCGTACACGTTCTGGAGATACATGAAGCTGGATCTTCCGCTGTCGGTGATCTCATTCAGGAAGGCGCGGAGATCATTCTTCTCCAGTGCGTTCACCTGACGGACCACCCGTTCGTTTTCCCTGTAAAAATGGAATGCCCGCATGACCGGACGGTCACCCAGCTCCGCGCGCAGTTTGCCCGCGTTCCGGATAAACTCGGCTTCCGGGATGTCCCGCAGGACTGTCCCGCCGAGTCTCGCCGCCGCGGCTTTCATTTCCGCAGGGATCGCCGCGTAGCAGTCGGTCAGGTCGGCATGACTGCCGCCGGTGGCGACCACGACCAGCGCGTAGCCGTTCGCCGCGAAATCAAAATTCATCGCTTTGATGTCCGGCTCATCCGGTCCGAAGTCCACCGTCACCAGTCCGCCGGCTGCGGAAGCCATCTGGTCCAGCAGTCCGCAGGGCTTCCCGAAATACGCGTTTTCAGCGTACTGGGAGATCTTCGCCTTTTCGGCAAAAGGAATGACCGATCCGTTATACAGCCGGTCCAGGATCGCGCAGATCAAGACTTCAAAGGCGGCTGAACTGCTGAGTCCGCTGCCCGAAGCCACAGTGGATGTCACGGTCGCGTCAAAGCCGCCGATCCTGTATCCGCGTTCCTTCATACCGGCCGCGACACCGCGGATCAGCGCGGCAGTCGTTCCCTTTTCGTCTTCCACGATGCCCATCTCATTGAGATCGATCCGGATTGCCGGATATCCTTCGCTGTGCAGACTGACCGTCATGTCGTCACGGGGCGCGACGGCTGCCGCGGTATCCAGATTCACCGCCGCGGCCAGTACGCGTCCGCGGTTATGGTCCGTATGATTGCCGCCGATCTCTGTCCTTCCGGGAGCGCTGATCAGCAGCGGTGCTTTCTGTTCCGGAAAATCGGTTTCGAATCTTTTCAGCAGGGTCTCATACCGTGCGATCTGCCGGTCCACGGTTCCCTCACGGTTCCCGTACAGCGTCTTCAGGCGTTGCCGGATCTCCGGAGTATCCAGTTCCATAAGCATGTCAGTCTCCCCCCGTACGCTTTATTTGCTCACGAGCGTATCCACAGCTGTCTGCCACAATTTGATCATTTCACTCATACCGCGTTCTTCCAGTCCGTTCCGGAACGCTTCCCAGTTTTCGTCGTTCAGTTCGGTATCTCCGTTCACAAACGCAGCAAGCGTCTGTTCGGCGTAAGGCCCGATCTCTGCCTGCAGGGCGTTGATCCTTTCCATGGTCTCCGTCTGCATGGTCATCTGGGGGACAGGAAGCACACAGTATGTTTTCAGTTCAGCCAGCTGTTCCACACTGGACCGGGTCACTTCTTCAGCGTATTTGGTCTGGAACTCCGTGCCCACATATCCGGGCAGGGCGCCGCCTTCGCCGATCGTCGCGTCGGGCAGGATCACATTCGCGACGTTTTCCATCGTGTCGTTCCAGATCCAGTATCCGTTTTCATTCCAGACATATTCGGTATTTTCCAGGCCATAGAGTGCCATCGTGCCGCCTTCCTGGGAATAGAGGTAATCTACCCAGGCCATCATCTTTTCAGGTTCGGCGCACTGTGAGGTAATGGCGAACGCGCCCCTCACCACATTTCCGAAGAGATCACGGTAGATCCTCTGTCCGTTATATTCCATCGGCATCAGGACCGCGTACTGACTGAGAGCGTTGGTCGGGACCAGCATGACCGGTGTGGGCGTGAAGAACATACCGGATACCATGACTGCGTTTTCTTCCGTGATCTGGCGCATCGAGTCGGTAATGCTGAATCCGTCGTGATACAGAAGGTTTTCATTCCACAGGTCGTTCAGCCACTGAAGGAACGCGCGGTATTCATCCGTCCCGATGGGGCAGTTTACTTTTCCTTCTGCGTCCACGGACAGATAATAATCGTTCGTCACGATACCGAAGGCATGGGACAGGAACCGCAGATCCCACATGCCGATGAAGTTGAGCGGGATCTCGTCTGCTTTACCGTTCTGGTTCGGATCGCCTGTCTTGAACGCTCTGAGGACTTCTGTCAGTTCATCGGCAGTCGTGGGTGTCTCAAGGCCCAGATTCGCCAGCCAGGTCTGATTGATCCACATAGCGTCATTGTTCTGCAGCATATTCACGCAGGGCAGTGCAGCGATCGCGCCGTCCGGCAGTGTGATCGCCTGCTCATATTCCGGATGCTCCTGCAGCAGGGCATACAGATTGGGCGCGTACTCTTCGATATAGGGTTTCAGATCGATCAGGATGCCCGCTTCGTGGAGCGCGATGACCTCATCATCGGTCAGCTCAGCCTTGAACAGCACATCCGGCACATCAGCCCCGTCCAGGATCCCCTGCTTACGGGCCGTCCACTTGGAGTAATCCGTGAACTGTTCAAACTCGAAACCGATCCCGGTACGTTCTTCCATCCGCTGAAAGAAGAGATTGGTTTCCCAGTTATGATTTCCGTTTTCGTCGTCACAACCGGCCATCTTCAGTTTTGTGCCTTCACCGACAGCACTCACGCTCAGCAGGATCAGGATCATCACCAGGGCAAGGATTCTCATTGTCAGATGCTTTTTCATAGCAGCCTCCTGTTACATAACTATCCATGATAATTATACAGCATGAATCAGTCTTTGACCATATCAAATCCCATTATAAAAAAGGGATTTTATATGAGTGATTAGTGGTTAGTGATAGTGTTTTTCTGGTCAGAAGTTGCCAAAAGCACAGGTGACTGAGGGCGAACGATGCGACCGTCAGCCCAGTGGGCTGTCAACGTAGTTGAAGGAAGCTGAGTTCGTTAGCGCGAAACAGAGTGTGAAGCCCGCTACAAGGGCTTCACGCGACAATTGAGCGAACGGACCGCCTGGCGCGCAGCACCCACTAACTAAGGCTCCCCTTGAAGTGCAAGGGGAGCTCCGCGAAGCGGTGAGGGGATTCGTCTGTGAGCTGTCACGTAGTGATTGAGAGGAATAAATAGCCTGTCTCGCAGCGCCCCCAAACTAAAAGCAGCCCCGTTTTCACGGAGCTGCAAACTAATCACTATCCACTATCCACTATCCACTATCCACTATCCACTATCCCCTAATTACTTTTTCCTTCTCAGGAATCCGGGCACCCCATGGTTATCCGTTTCCATATTCGTGGACTGCGGCGGGGTCATCGTGCCGGCGTTGAAAGTTCCGGTCGACTGTCCGGTGATCTGTCCGTTGTTGTTGAACACGGGCTGATATCCCTGCTGGGGCTGGTTGCCGAACAGATTGTTGTTGCTGTAGGGCTGAGTCTGCTGATAGCTGAAGCCGGTTTGGAAACTTCCGGTATTGGCCATTCCGGGAACGCCCATGGAAGGTCTGGAAGTGGAGAAAGCGGGCATTTCATTGGTTCCGCCCACAGGAGCGAAGGAACCGGTATTTCCCAGAGGAGCAAAGGAACCGGTGCTGCCCATTTCGGCATTGTCATTGCCCAGGCTGTAGCTGGTGCCGAAGCTGCCGGATCCGAACAGTCTCTCATGTTCGATCTCACGTGCATTCCTGGCAGGTTCCTTCATGGGGAAAGGAGTCTTTTCAAAGCCGGTGGCGATCACGGTGATGCGTACTTCGTCACCCAGCGTCTCATCGATACCGGCACCGAAGATGATGTTGGCATCGGGATCAGCGGCTTCCATGACCAGGTTGGCGGCTTCGTTGATGTCCACGATGGAGATGTCGGGACCGCCGGTCACGTTGATCAGCACGGCGCGTGCGCCGTCAATGTTGGTTTCAAGCAGCGGGCTGGAGATCGCGTTCTTGGCGGCATCGACCAGTTTGCTCTCGCCGCTTCCGACGCCGATACCCATATGGGCCATTCCGCCGGATTCCATAACGGTCTTGACGTCGGCAAAGTCCAGGTTGATCATGGCAGGTACGGCGATCAGATCGCTGATGCCCTGGATGCCCTGACGCAGGATATCGTCGGCAATCCGGAAAGCTTCCAGCATGGTCGTTCCCTTGCTGACCACCTGCAGCAGACGGTCATTCGGGATCACAACCAGAGTATCCACATGCTGCTTCAGTTCGGCAATCCCGTTTTCAGCATTCTTCATGCGCTGTTTGCCTTCGAAGTTGAAGGGCTTGGTGACCACGGCGATGGTCAGAGTACCCAGATCACGGGCGATCTCAGCCACGATGGGAGCAGCACCGGTTCCGGTTCCGCCGCCCATACCGGCGGTGATGAACACCAGGTCAGCACCCTTCAGCGCCTGCGCGATCTCTTCGCGGCTTTCTTCGGCGGCACGGCGTCCCACTTCGGGAACGGCGCCGGCACCCAGACCCTTGGTCAGTTTTTCACCAATCTGGATCTTGACCTGGGCGTTGCTCAGCTGCAGCGCCTGACGGTCGGTATTGACAGAGATGAATTCAACTCCGCGCAGACCGGCGTCCACCATGCGGTTCACGGCGTTGTTTCCGCCGCCGCCGCATCCGACAACCTTGATAGAGGCAAAGGAGTTCTGTTCTTCATGCTGGAATTCGATCACGTTCGTATCCCCCTGACTTATAGTAGTTTGTGTGTGTTGTTCAATCCTGAATCAGCCGCCCACCAGGCTGCTGAAAAAGTCCTTGATCTTGCCGCCGAATGTGGCGGAAGGCTGGTGCTGCTGCTCAATGGTGTCGATGATCAGATCGAGCAGGCCGAGCGCGCTTGAGAAGGAATGGCTGTTCAGCTTGGTTGTCCTGCGGGGTGTTTCCTTTACAGGTTTGCCCAGTTTGCCGGCCAGATATTCCTTGCCGCCGCGGTTCAGGCAGAGACCGCCACCGGTCAGGAACACGCTGGACCAGTTGCCCAGGCTGGTAAAATCTTCATTGATTGACTGTTTGATCTCCTCGGCAATGGCATCCACTGCTTCACAGATCACGGGTTTGACTTGTTCTCTGGTGAAACTGACGGCCTTCTGATCGTCCGTTTCGGGAACATCATAGGTTTCGCCGCTGGTCTCGAGACCGTATACGAACTGCCGTTTGATTTCTTCCGCGGCATCCATGGTGATGTCCAGCTTATCTGCCAGAGCAGCGGTGATATGTCCGCCGCCCATATCGATCATCTTGTGATAAATGATCGCGTCGCCTTCGACGCCGATGATTTCAGTATTCAGGTAGCCCATGTCGATCAGGACGGAAGTGTGATCGCGCTCTTCCTCGGAAAGATAGAGCATCGCTTCACCGGCGGATGTGGAGAAGAATCCGTCCACCGTGATGCCGAGATCGGCCATGCGGTTATTGATATCGTCCACAAAGAAACGGTTTCCGACCACGAAGGAGATGTAGGCGGTCATCTGACGACCCTTCATTCCGACAGGCTGCAGAGTCTTCTTGCCGCTGTCCACCATGAACCACGCGGGACTGGAATGGATCACGACACCGGGCATATCATCCAGATTCTCGGCTGCTTTCCGGAAGGCTTCCTTCACGTCAGCGGATGTGACACGGGGATCGGTTCCCTTCAGATCCACGGTAACCTTTGTCTCGTAGACCTTGGTGAACATTCCGGGGACACCGACGTTCACATTGCGGATCTTGGAACCCCACTGCTCTTCCGCGTCCATCATGCTGCGGCGGATCGCCTCATTCAGGGCATCCGGGTTGTTCCAGCCTTCTTCCAGATATCCGTCAAAAGCCGCGACACCGGCCCCGACAATATCACAACGCTGTGCGCCGCTGTTTTCGGCAATAAGTGTCACGATCTTGCTGGTTCCAAAGTCAATGGCTACAGCCGTCGTTTTCATAATCTCTCAAACCTCCTGCTTGCGTAACGAACCAATCGTGCGCGCACGCGGTCTAATGATAGTACTCAAGTTATTATAACGTGGAATTTCTTCCATTGCAAGCGATTTCAAAAGTTTTGTTAAGTTTTTCTGCGATTTTGTAACAATTTGTTACGATTTTGCCATTTTTTCACAGGACCGGCGGAACGTATATCGGGTGTTCCGGATCGGTCACGTCGATCGTTCCGGCCGTGTATCCGCGGCCGATGATCTCCTCGCGTACAACCATCATGGACCGTAGCTTGGCATGGAAGTTGATATTGCTCCCCATGGCCACGGAGATATCGTCCTGGGTCAGGAGATAGACTTCGTCTGTCTTGCTGATGTCAACTTCACGGATCAGACTGTTGCAGCCGATCACACGCAGTTCAAGGAACAGGCTCCTGAATACTTCGCCCTGTTCTTCGGTCACGAGCGGCAGATTCTGACCGGTCGTGAAACTGGTCCGGATCTTCATTCCCTTGACTTCGATCAGACCCTGCGGATGGTATTCCGGATCCTCGTTTTCATCCAGGACCATGCCGCTCTTGTCGGTCACATAGGTGATCCCGCAATAATTCAGATACGCCGCCGGCTGCCGTTCCTTCACGGCAATGACGATCTCTCCCGGCACCTTTTTCTCCAGATAGGCAAACTGAAGATGCACCTCATTGGCGATGCCGGTTTTGATCTGATCCTCGTTCAGAGCCATCATGTTGTCCCCGATATGCACGCCGCTGAGCTGGATCACATATTCGTCTGTATAGCTTTCGGTTCCCGTGATGATGATCTTGCCGACGCGGAACAGCGTGAATCTCAGTATGATCCATATCACGATCAGTCCCGCGATAAAGATCCCCACGGTCACGAGCGGTTTCATGCGTTCGGTTCTTTCAACGCGCGGTTCTTCTTCTTCGGACACGACATCCGGAAAGATCTCTCCGTTGGCTCTTGTATTCCGTGTTGTGTTCCGACCTGTATTCATGGCAGGATTCACAGGCACACCGGAACCTGTCTGATCATTTTCGCCCCAGAATTTGCCTGTACGGTTATAGACCTCCGGGGATCGGGTGGAAGCAATCAGCGGATCTTCTCCGTCCTCTGTCAGATCACGCCGGATCGTCATGGGAGGATTGGGCACATTCTTCTGCCATTCTCTGATGGGTCTCCCGTTGGAAGCCATTCTGGGCTGCCGCTGTCCGTTGTATGCATACTGCGGTGCGGTATTCTGCTGTTGCCCGTTGTATGTATACTGCAGTGCGGTATTCTGCTGTTGCCCGTTGTATGGTGCCTGCGGCACCGTCCAATCTCCTTGCGCAGCCTCGCTGCGCCACCCTTCACCCTGTATCCTGTCTCCTTGCGCAGCCCTATCTCCTTGCGCAGCCCTATCTCCTAGCGAAGCACCGCTTCGCCCTGGCGCAGCCCTATCTCCTAGCGAAGCACCGCTTCGCCCTTGCGCAGCCTCGCTGCGCCCTATATCCTTGCGCAACTTCGTTGCGCCCTGCGCAGCTCCGCTGCGCCACCCTTCACCCTGTATCCTGTCTCCTTGCGCACCCCTATCTCCTAGCGAAGCACCGCTTCGCCCTGGCGCAGCCTCGCTGCGCCACCCTTCACCCTGTATCCTGTCTCCTTGCGCAGCTCCGCTGCGCTCATACCTTTCCATCCGTCTGCGTCTCGAGGTCTGATTCATCTGCTCATTGCTGACCGATGCGGTATTTTCATTCTCCGCTGAATAGGAAAAAGAGGCGGATCGCGCATGACGTCCCGTATTTCCGTCCATTCACAACCGCCTCCTTGTTTTTAGACTTTAGTCTGTTTATTTTAGGTCGTTTACGATCTGTTTAAAAACCCGACCGCGTTCTTCATAGTCTGAGAACATATCGAAACTCGCGCAGGCCGGCGAAAGAAGGATATTCCATCCGTCATCCGCGAGCTGTCTGCAGATATTGACCGCGTTCTCCAGGGTATCCGTTCTCGTGATGTTTTCAAAGCCTTCCTTTCTCAGGGATGCTTCGATCTGATCGGCAGTCTCTCCGATCAGCACGGCTTCTTTGATATATTCGCTCTGCACCATTTCTACAGACAGCGGATCAAAACTGCAATGCTTGTCATAGCCGCCCAGAATGATCGCGGTCGGTTTTTTCATGGTCTGTACAGCCTTGATCGTGGAATCGACGTTGGTTCCCTTGCTGTCGTTGAAGTATTCGACACCGTCCAGCGTCCGTACTGATTCGATCCGGTGCTCCACACCGCGGAAGGTCTTCAGGCTGTGACGGATCACCGGCACAGGCACTTCCATGGCGGACGCGGCGCATACTGCCGCCAGCGCGTTTTCCAGATTGTGCGGTCCCGGGATCATGACTTCATCCGTACGACATACAGCTTTTTCCTCGCCGTTGATATTGATCATGATCATATCATCCCGAACGAAAGCACCGCGTTCCACTTCCTGTTTTCTGGAGAACATCAGTACACGGCTCTTGACTTGTTTGGGAAGACCTTTAAGGGCCGGATCATCCGCGTTGAAGATGGCATAGTCTTCCGATCCCTGGCATTTGAACATCCGCATCTTCATTGTCGTGTAGACTTCCATCGTACCGTGACGGTTGAGATGGTCTTCGGTAATGTTGGTCAGAACACCGACATGAGGATGGAATGTATCGGCAGTCTCCATCTGGAAGGAAGAGACTTCGCATACAACGACGTCTTCCTTTTTGCTGACCATAGCTGCCGCGGAATAGGGATAACCGATGTTACCCACTACGTGAGTCACTTTTCCGGCGTTCCGGAAGATCTCCCCCAGTAAGGAAACGGTGGTCGTCTTGCCATTCGTCCCGGTGACAGCCACTAAAGTTCCCCTGGACAGTTGGAAAGCCAGTTCCAGTTCACCGGTGACATAGATTCCCTTTTCCTGCGCGGCTTTCACAAAAGGCGCGTTTACAGGGATCCCGGGGCTGATGACCAGTACGTCGATCCCTTCCAGAAGTTCGCCCGCGGGTTTTCCGAATTCACGGGTCAAAGGCAGATCCCGAAGCGGAAGGATGCTGTCTCCCAGTTCTGCTTCAGTCTTGCTGTCATTCACGATGACCTTCGCGCCGGCCATGTTCAGCAGCTGTGCCGCTGCGACACCGCTCCGGGCCATACCGACGACCAGAACCTTCTTATCTTTATAGATCATACTGTTCACACCTTTCAGTTCCATCAGCCTGTAATCAGCAGCAAACGGACAGAACAGCAATCAGACTCAATACTGTAGTGACACTGGCATACATGGCAACGATCTGTGTTTCGCTGTATCCGCTGAGTTCAAAGTGATGATGGATCGGAGACATTTTGAAGATCCGTTTGCCATGGGTCAGTTTGAAGTAATATCTCTGCAGGATCACGCTCACGGAGGACATGATCGGGCAGAAGAACATGAACAGAAGCATAAAGGGCTGACGCAGGAGCAGCGCCATGGCGACCGTTCCGCCGCCCAGGAGCATGGAGCCGGTATCGCCCATGAATGTCTTGGCGGGATAACGGTTGAACCGCAGGAAGCCGATGCAGGCGCCTGTCATGGCCATCGCGAAGACACCGATTGTCTGCAGGTTGGCCGTTTCGGCACTGTCACCGGTCACTCCGGCGCCAAGCAGCATCGTCAGTACACAGACCATACCCCATCCGGCAGAGGAAGATACTGTCACGGTGGACAGCAGTCCGTCCAGGCCGTCCTGGAGATTGCTGCTGTTGACAATGAAGATGACCAGCAAAGTCATAAGTGGGATATAGAAGATCCCGAGATCCCATTCAATATGAAAGAAAGGGATCTGCACGGACGAACCCACGGAGGGGTTGAAATAGCAGTAAACGCTGAATCCGAGAGCCGTCAGGACCTGTCCGGCGATCTTCTGCCAGGGAGTCAGTCCTTCATGGCGCTTTTTGACTGCCTTGATAAAGTCATCCGCGAAGCCGACCAGCATGCTCAGAAGGGCCACGCCCAACAGCGGGATCACAAAGTCCCAGCCGCCACGCCACTGTGCTGGATGGGCCGCCAGCGTCACTACGGTGATTGCCGCCGCCATCATGAGTCCGCCCATGACAGGAGTCCCCTGCTTGGCTTTGTGCGTCTGCGGTCCCAGATCATAGATTGTCTGCCCGAAGCTCATTTTCCTCAGGAACGGAATAAATTTGGGTCCCATCAGCAATACGATCACCATAGCCGCAACCAGTGCAATCATCATCCGAATCATCTGTAACACCTTCTAAAAATTTGGCCTTAGGCCTAAGTTATAGTCTTTATCTGGTCAACATTATCCATCGGGTACACTTTATTTGTAGTGGCTGGCGCGAAGCGCCTTCTAACTAAGGCTCCACCTTGAGGGGGAGCTCCGCGAAGCGGTGAGGGGGTGTAGTCGGCGCGTAGCGCCCACTAACTAAGGGGCGGAGATGAACGTTAGTCCAGTGGACTGTTCGACGTAGTCGAAAGTGAATCGGAAGCCTGCTGAGTCAACGAGTATTGCAAACGTTAGTGCAGCAATACGACTATGACGAAGCTGACCGAGTACAGCTTGCTGTACGAGACCTCTTGTTCTACAGGATGGAGCTGCCACCGAAGGTGACTGAAGGAGTTCCGCCACAGCGGCGTCCCCCACTAATCCCTAATCCCTAATCCCTAATCCCTAATCCCTAATCCCTAATCCCTGCGAATTACTTGCGCATCATCTGCGCAAGTAATTCGCTGACAATCACCTTCTCATCAAACGGCCTCTTGACCCCCATGATCTCCTGATAGGTCTCATGTCCCTTACCGGCCAGCACAATGATGTCTCCCTCGCGTCCCATTTCCAGGGCCGTCCGGATGGCATCGCGCCGGTTCTCGATCACGGTATAGGGCTTCCCGATCGGTTTGATTCCCTTTTCGATCGCCGCCAGGATCGTCATCGGATCTTCCGATCTCGGATTGTCCGAAGTCAGGATGCAGTAATCCGCGAGCTTTCCGCCGATCTCGCCCATCATGGGGCGCTTGCCCTTGTCCCGGTCGCCGCCGCAGCCGAACAGGGCGATCACGCGACCCTTGGTGAACTGGCGCACGGTCTGCAGGATGTTCTCCAGAGCAACCGGGGAATGAGAGTAGTCCAGAACGACCTTGTAGGGCGTTCCGGTCTGCAGCATCTCGATCCGTCCAGGCACATTGGTGATCGCTTCCAGACCGGCTTTGATATCTTCCTCGGATACGCCGAGGATCATGGCGCAGCTGGCGGCCGCCAGCGCGTTGTAGACATTGAACCGTCCGGTCAGTTTCAGGTTCACCGGGATGTCATAGGAGCGGTGGAAGCGGATGTTGAACGACACCCCTTCTTCCGTGATCTCAATGTCTCTGGCGTAAAGATCGGTATCTTCCGCGATGCCATAGGTGATATACGGTACGCTGATGTCCTTGATGATTGCCGTGGACGTTTCGGCATCCGCGTTGAAAGCGGCATTCCGGACCATATCGCCGGTAAAGAACAACTTCTTGGTTTCAAAATACCGTTCCATGGTTTCGAAATAATCCAGATGATCCTGACTCAGGTTGGTATAGCAGCCCACTTCAAAGACCATTCCGTCCAGACGGTGCATATCGATGGCGTGTGCGGATACTTCCATGCATGCCACCTGAACTCCCGCGTCGGCCATCTGACGCAGGGTCCTCTGCATGTCGATGGGATCCGGGGTGGTCAGATTGCCTTCCAGGTGAGTCTGCCCGATCATGGATCCGGTGGACCCGATCAGTCCGCACTTCATCCCAGCCTTTTCGAAGATGGACTTCAGCAGATAGGTCGTGGTGGTCTTTCCCTTGGTTCCGGTCAGACCGACCAGTTTCATCTGCCTTCCGGGATAGCCAAAGAAAGCGGCTGTGATCCGTGCCATCGCCGCGCGGCCGTTCGAAACAAGCACCTGGGGCACATCCAGTTCGACCCAGTGCTCGACGATCAGGGCAACACACCCGTTCTTCACCGCGTCCCCGGCGAAATCATGGGCGTCAAAGCGGGCGCCGACAATGCAAAAGAACAGACCTTTTTCCGTCTTTTCGTTGCTGGAAGAGGTCACGTTCAGGATCTCGGTATTCAGATCTCCTCTGGTCTCCTTCAGATAAGGGAGGTCGTTCAGTAAATCCTTCAGTATCATGAAAAATCACTCCGTCCGTAATAAACGTCCAAAAGGAGGCTGAATCATCAGTCTCCCTGTATGACGGCCAGGTTTTCGCTGCGCACCTGGGCTGCTTCGTTCATGTCAAATGTCAGGTTGGCATTTTCCGGCGCGTGTAGAACGATCACGTTGCTTCCGGCAGATATCATATTCAGGCCGACCGCCTGACTGATCAGCTTTGAATCGCCTTTTTGATCAGCCAGCTGGGTTTCAGTCTTTTCGCTGTCCCGGCGGAAGGTTTCGATCCGGTTTTCCGTCCGTTTGATCTGACGGTTGGTATATCCGATGCCGCCCAGATCCACAAGGAGAACGACGACCAGAATAAAGGCCAGCACCGCTACGATTCCGTATCCGGCTTTCTTGTTGATTCCTTCGGCGGTGATGATCGGTTGTCTTTTCCGGTGAACACGCACCGCTTCAACACGGACCATGCTGCTTGTCCGGGTATTTTTTCCGGACCATTCAAAGCTCGATCCGAGGCTGTCCGCTTCGGTCATCCGTACCCGCTTGATATCTGCTCCCTGTTCCTTTTCCGCCAGTTTCTCGTCTTTCTTTTCACGGAAGTACTGTGGGATATTCTGCAGCCGATGTTTCATGTTGATTGGCATGGATACCATCATTGTTTTTCCCTCCTCCGTGATTTTTATTCTTTGCTGCTGTTCTGCTGTTCAAGATTTCCGATCAGTTCCAGCATGTCAGGCAGATCATCGTTGAATTTGTCCCAGGCCTTCTGTCCAGCAGGCGCGGCCACGATACGGACATGGTCGTTCGCGCCGGTGATTTCGATTTCTTTTTCATCTCCGAGGATCTTGGTGCGGATGTTTGCCGGCAGGAGAAGACGTCCCTGATTGTCGCATTCCTGTCCTTCAAAGCTCAGCGCGTAGAACTGTTCAAGATAAGCGTTCAATTTCGCGTTGAACTTGCCGAGGCTTTCGAACTTTTCGCTCTGTTCTTCCCACTTTTCGTTGGGATAGACAGCGATGGATCTGAAGTCATAGGAAGGAGCGACGTAGAAGGTCTCTCCCAGCTTGTCGCGGAAGCCGGCCGGGATCACCAGCCGTCCCTTGGCATCCATGGTGTGGTTATAGGAACCGGTAAAGCGGGAAGTTCTCCGTTTTTCGGACGTAATCCTTTGATTATCAACGGTTGCGGCATTGTCTGTGACCTTGACATCATCCATGCCGTTTTTACGATCCGCCACGATGCCGCCCCCTTTTCTACCACTTTTCTACACAAAATAGGATGTTTCTTCCCTTTTTCCCCACCATTTTATATCAGATTTGCCGTTCTGACAAGCGTTGTTTCAAATTGTTTATAATACTTTTTATACAGTTAATTTATTCTTTTGTAATATTTTCGTAACACATTTGTAAGTTTTTGGTCGTGAATTGTGCCTGTCAGGACTGTGACAACTATATTTGGTACATAAAAAAACTCGTCTGCCATATTTGCAGACGAGTCAGGTATTTTTGTTTATAAAAAGTTAATTATTTTGTAAAATTCGGTCTGTTTTGCTGTCGGTTTTCCGTTCTCAACAGGTCATTTTTTGAGTTCAGAAATCGATTTGTGCGAGACGGAAGCCGAGGCTGTCGCAGGATACCAGACGGTATTCGATCCCGTTCCATATTCCGTTGAACCCGGTCCGGATCCCCTGCCCGTGCAGGTGACCATAAACCACTTTGGACACCCCGTATTTTTCAAGCAGCGCGGTAAAGGCAGTATCGCGCATGGTGTCATACAGCGGTGGGAAATGCATCATGGCCGCGATCGGCTTCCCCGTGGCTTTCGCGTTGGCTGCCTGCAGAGACAGTTCAAGCCTCTGCAGTTCGCGCAGGTAGATCTTTTCGTCTTCCTTCTCCAGCGGAGTGTCCTCCGTCGGCTGGTTCCATCCGCGACTGCCGCAGATCACGATGTCCCCGAGATCGATGGCGTCATACTGCAGTACCTGCATTCCCTCCGGCAGTGCTGCCCGCACCCGGCTGAGAGAAGTCCACCAGTAATCATGGTTCCCTTTCAGCAGGATCTTTCTTCCCGGCAGTTCGCCGATGGCCTGCAGATCCGGAAGCGCGTTCCCCAGCTGGAGGGCCCAGCTGATATCTCCGGGGATCAGTACGGTATCTTCCGGGCTGACCCGTTCACGCCAGTCTTCCGATATACGAAAAAAGTGCCCGTTCCAACCGGGATCGAACACGTCCATGGGCTTATCATCGCCGCCGGGCAGATGCAGGTCTCCGATTGCAAACAGGCGCATACATATTTCCTTTCAGGTTCGCTTATAAGCGGGACGGATCAGTAATCCTCCCCGGATTCTTCATCGTCGTCCTTCTCGTTCATTTCTTCTTCATCGCGGACATCTTCCAGGCTCAGTTCGTTTTCGATCTCACCGTATTCCTGGCTGGGGATCTCCTCATCGTCCATTTCAGGGATGATCTCGTCCATCGTGCTGACGGAATCGATATCTCCGAGATTGCCGGGTTCAACGGGATCTCCGCCGTTTTCATCCGGATCCACATTCTTCTCGCCGTTCATTTCCTTCAGGCAGAAAAGGCATACATCCTTGCCGGGCAGTGCGGGAGACTCATTGCAGATGCTGCAGAGTTCGACCTCGTCGGGAGTACGGTCGCCCTTCATTTCGCGGAGACAGACTTTACAATACTTTTCATCTTCACGGATGTAATTCAGGTCACAACGCGGACACTTTACCAGTTTCATCCGGTTTCCTCCTCAAAATTGTCTTGTAAATACCACTTTGCCTGCCGGTTTTACCAGTTTCCAGTTTTCAGAAACCACATCGCTCCACTTGCAAGCTAATTTTAGCCATCGTAGTACCACTTTCATACCACTTTTGTGCCACTATTCAGCAAGACATTCCCATTTTAGGATCATCAGCACCCACTTTACCTTTGCAGGTCAGGCAGGTCCCTTAATCCGGGGTTGAATTATATCACCCGTTTTCTTTGGATGCAAGAGCCTTTTTTATCCTTCCCGCAGGATTTTTTCGATGTGGGCCAACAGGTCCTCCCGGCCGGTCCCGTCTTCCCCGGAAAAACAGATGATTTCCCACGGCTGGACCAGCAGCGCCCGGCAGATCGGGGCCAGCTGTTTACTTCTTGCTCCGCGGCTGATTTTGTCCGCTTTGGTGGCGATCACGGTGAACGGGATATCCATCTCGCGCAGGAAGCGGTTCATGGTGATATCGTCTTCCGTGGGCTCATGCCGGATATCGACCAGGCAGAAGACATGTTTCAGTTCTTCCGCGGTCTCGAAGTAATCCTGCATCATTTTTCCCCAGCGCAGCTTTTCCTGCTTGTCGACCTTGGCAAAGCCGTATCCGGGGAGATCGATCAGATGGAATTCTTCGTTCAGGAGAAACACGTTGATCAGTCGCGTCTTACCGGGGGTCGCGCTGGTTCTCGCAAGCTTGTTTCTTCTGCAGAGCTTGTTGATCAGGGTGCTTTTCCCGACATTGCTTTTTCCGACGACGGCGATCTGCGGCAGTCCCTTGCCGTTAAACGGACCGTAATCCGCCATGGAAGTGATGAAATCGGCTGATTTGATCTCCACTTGCTTTTCCTTTCCTCTTACGCTTTCTTCAGCGCGGTCTGCAGTACGTCTTCGATCCGTGTGGCCTTGACGATCCCGAACTGTTTCAGTACATGTTCCGGGATCTCTTCCAGATCCTTTTCGTTCTCTTCGGGGATGATCAGCACCTTGATCCCGGCGCGGTACGCGGCCAGCGTCTTTTCCTTCAGTCCGCCGATGGGCAGTACCCGTCCGCGGAGCGTGATCTCGCCGGTCATGGCGACATCCTGTCGGACCGGGGTACCGGTCAGCGCGCTCACGAGCGCGGTGGTCATGGTCACGCCGGCGGAAGGTCCGTCCTTGGGAACCGCGCCCTCCGGAACGTGAATGTGAATATCCTTTTCCTTATAGAAGTCGTCTGCCAGTCCCAGCTCCATGGAATGGGTCCGGACCCAGCTGAACGCCGCTTCCGCGGATTCCTTCATGACGTCGCCCAGTTGTCCTGTCAGCTGCAGGCTGCCCTTTCCGGGCATCAGCGCGCATTCGACTTCCAGCATTTCACCGCCGACGGTGGTATAGGCCAGTCCGTTCACGATGCCGACTCTGGGTTCCTTCTCCGGCTGTTCTCTCAGGTAGCGTACGGCTCCGAGATATTCCTTCAGGCGCTGTGCGGTCACGGTCACAGTCTTTACGCCGGTATCCAGGATCGTCACAGCGGATTTCCGCACGACCTTGGCGGTGACTCGTTCCAGTGTACGAACGCCGGCTTCGCGGGTATAACCTTCGATGATGTTCTTCAGGACGGCATCGGAGATCCTGACGGTCCCCTTCTTCATGCCGTGTGCCTGAACCTGCTTGGGCAGCAGATGCTTTTTCAGGATCTGCAGTTTTTCTTCCTCTGTATAGCTGGCGACTTCGATGACTTCCAGTCTGTCCAGCAGTGCCGGCGGGATCGTCTCCACCGTGTTGGCGGTGGTGATGAACATGACCTTACTGAGGTCGAAGGGCAGTTCCATGTAGTGATCCCGGAACGCGTTGTTCTGTTCAGCGTCCAGTACTTCCAGCAGCGCGCTGGCGGGATCTCCGCGGAAGTCGTTGGCCATCTTGTCGATCTCGTCGAACAGGAAGACCGGGTTAACGGTTCCCGCCTGTTTCAGACCGGAGATGATCCGTCCGGGCATGGAGCCGATATAGGTCCTTCTGTGACCGCGGATCTCCGCCTCGTCACGTACGCCGCCCAGGGACATCTGTACAAACTTCCGTCCGACCGCTTCAGCGACAGCCCTGACGATGGAGGTCTTGCCCACGCCGGGAGGTCCGACGAAGCAGAGGATCGGACCCTTCATGTCCTTCTTCATCCGGAGCACAGCCAGGTATTCGATGATCCGTTCCTTGACATCCTTCAGTCCGTAATGGTCGCGTTCGAGAATGGTCCGGGCTCTTTCAAGATCCAGATTGTCTTCCGTTTCCTTTCCCCAGGGCAGATCCAGGATCCATTCGATATAGGTCTGGCTGACACCGGCTTCGGGAGAACCCGGAGCCATGCGGGCCAGCCGTTCCAGTTCCTTTTCACACTTCTGACGGGCTTCCTCGTTCAGAGGCGTATTTTCCATCCGCTTGTGCAGTTCGCTGGTATCCAGGTCATCGCCGTCGCCCAGCTCGTTCTGGATCGCCTTGATCTGTTCGCGCAGATAGTAATCCTTCTGATTCTTGTCCATCTGCTGTTTCAGCCGGCTCTGTACCTGCTTTTCCACGTCAGCCAGTTCCGTTTCGCGCAGCAGGAATTTGCACAGCTTTTCCAGTCTGGCGCAGACATCGGCTTCCTCCAGGATCTCCTGCCGGTCTTCCAGCTTCAGCAGCACATTGGCAGCCAGTACATCGCCCAGCTGTCCCGCGTTATCCAGATCACGGATGGATTCAACCGTCTCACGGGAGACCTTCTGGCTGGATTTCGCGTATTCTTCAAAGAGATCCTGCGTGGTCCGGACCAGCGCCTTGGCTTCCACCGAGCGAGGATTCTTGTCCGGGTGCGCTTCCACGGTCGCCTGCAGGTAAGGATCGTCCTGCATGACTTCCGCCACGGTTCCGCGGGTCTCGCCTTCCACTAATACGCGCAGATTATCCCCGGGCAGATTCATGACCTGTTTGACCTGTGCGATGGTTCCCACCTTGCACAGATCGTCAAACGTCGGTTCTTCTATATCTTCGTTTTTCTGACAGACGAGAAAGATCTTCTGGTCTTCCATCATTGCCTGTTCCAGTGCCGCCACAGACTTCGACCGGCCCACATCAAAATGCAGCACCATATGCGGGAAGACCATCAGTCCTCTCAGCGCCAGCACCGGTAATACTGTTTTCTTCTGACTAACCTTTGCCATATTTCCTCCGATAACCAATCAGGGTATTACAGTAACCTGTATATTTTACATCAATCATATTCCCCTTGCAACCACCACTATAGTCTGCCGCGTAGTGTCTGAAGAGGGTGTGGTGAGCTGGTGCGAAACGCCTACTTACTAAGGCTCCCCGTCTTGGCTCCTCCTTTGGGGGAGCTGGCGCGTAGCGCCTGAAGGAGTTGCAAGGCGCTGTATCCCGTGTCAGTACAGTGTGACCAAGCGTTTCTCGCTTGCGAAAACGCGCAGAGTTGTCACCGAAGGTGACCAGTATCCAAGGCCGCCCCTGGTCAGGGGACGGAGATGAGCGTCAGTCTGGTAGAGTGTCCGACGAAGTCGGAAGCGAATCGGAAGTCTGCTGAGCAAACGAGTTTTGCAAAGCAAAACGACTATTGCGAAGCTGACCGAGTACAGCTTGCTGTACGAGACGCTGTCGCCGAAGGCGACTGAGGGGGTTGTGGTAAGCTGTCGCGAAGCGACCTCTAACTAAGGCTCCCTCCGTGAGGGAGCTGTCAGCGCTTGCGCTGACTGAAGGAGTTATTCCGCTGTCGCGAAGCGCCCACTAACTAAACCTTATACCTCATACTTTATAATTCATACCTCCGTCGTAGGCGGCTGTCTCTCCCTAATCCCTAATCCCTAATCCCTAATCCCTAATCCCTAATCCCTAATCCCTAATCCCTAATCCCTAATCCCTAATCCCTAATCCCTTTATACCCTGATATCTCCCAGTACCTCTCCCACCTTATCATGTATCACCAGATTGCACTCCCCATCCACCGGCGTCGCGTCCCGGTTGATGAGCACCAGATACTTTCCTCTGAAATAATTCAGCAGCCCCGCCGCAGGATAAACCGTCAGACTTGTCCCGGCCACGATCATCATGTCCGCGGTCCGGATCGCGTGAATAGCTCCCGCCACCACATTGTCATCCAGTCCTTCCTCATACAGGACCACATCCGGCTTGATCCGTCCTCCGCAGGGGCAGACCGGTACTTCTTCCTTGCTGTCCCGGATAACCTCAGGCCCATAGAACTTCCCGCATCTTTGGCAGTAGTTCCTCTGGGTGCTTCCGTGCAGTTCAAAAACCCTCTTGCTTCCGGCGGCCTGATGCAGACCGTCGATGTTCTGGGTCACGACACCGGTCAGTTTCCCCGCCTGTTCCATTTCTGCCAGTTTCAGATGCGCCTTGTTGGGCTGAATTCCCTCCGGCAGCAGCTTATCCCGATAGAACCGGAAGAACTCT
>JAZRXJ010000121.1:0-23318 GCA_045600165.1 Clostridia bacterium | reverse complement strand
CTCGCCGCGTTGCCCGCGCCGGTATTCGTTACTTTCACGGTGTAGATCAGTTCGACCGCGCCGGCGGACAGCTCGTTATAGCTGATCGTCTGGCGGTTGACTGTCTTTTCAATGGTCAGATCCGGCTTCAGAACATCTGTCTTGACTTCGTTACTGGTCAGTTCGCTGCCGGGATCGTCATCCAGCTTCTTGGTCGCCTTGTTGGTGATGGTATCAATGGACAGCGCGCTTCCGTTCACTTTGACGGTTACGGTGACAGTCTTGCTTTCCTGCGGTTCCACATTACTGAATGTCCATACGACTGTATGCGTGTCTTCGTCATATGCGCCGTTATCGGAACTTCCCTTGTAATCCACTTCGGCGGGCAGCTTGTCCGTCAGCGTCATGGTGGCTTTGGCGTTGGTCGTGTTGATGCCGCTGATCGTATAGGTGATTTCTTCACCGTAAGAAGCCACGGCGGTGCTCACCGACTTCTTTGGCGGTTCGGGCGGCAGGTTGCCAAGCGTATTGGTGATAGTTGTTTCATAACCGTTATGAGCATTCTTGACAAGTGTTCCGCCGCTTACCTGATATACCTGATTGTTAATGGAGATTTCGCCATTGACGGTTCCGGCTTCCTTTACAGTATAGACATCATCAGCCGGCAGTCTTTCAAATATCACCTGCTTCGGATCGTCATTCTGTTCGATTGTCAGGCTGCTCACGTATTTATCATTACTGTAAAGGACGATGGTGATATCTCCGGGTACACTGATTTCTTCACCATCCCCGTTCAGCCATTCCTTATTGACAGTGACACTTGTTAAAGTCGGAACTTTGGCAGTCGATATCCTCGGTTCACTTTCATTTTCAATTTCCAGATAGACAGTGTTATCAATCTCGTAAGAAGTGGCGGCATCCAGAGCAGCCTGCGTGACCTTGGTCACAAGCAGCAAAGTGACCGTCTGACCGGGTGCGACTTCAGCAATGGACCAGGTCACTGTGCCGGTGGCGCTGTTATAGCTCCCGTTGCAATCTGCGCTGTCCGCATTGATGAATTTCAGACCAGTCGGCAAAGGATCCGTGAAGGTAACGCATACACCTTCATTAGCCTGATTGGTCCATGTAACGGTATAGGTGATTTCATCGCCCAGATAGACGCCCTTGGTCGATATATCATCGGCTTCCTTCAGCGGATCCGGCTGATCACCGTAAATTGTCAGCAGACCATCTTTATTTGTAATCTTGTAATTGGTAGATAGGGTATTAATCAGACTGGTAAGTTCATTGGATTTGATCTTGGCGGCATATTCACCGATCAAGGATTCGGACGCATCTTCGTTCGGTCCGTAGACCACATGCAGAGCTTCGAACAGATCCTTATCATCAGCCAGTACACCCTCATCCGGCGTCGCTGTCGTGGACTCATTATAATAGAAGGTTCTGCCATTCGTATCAATGACCGAATGTTCGTCACTATCATAGGCAAAGGAAGCCGAATTGACCGTGATTTCCACCGGACGCGGATTGATCTTCAGCTTACCCATCTGTGTACTCACGGACGAATAGGTGTCGATGTGTTCGATGGTATATGTGAACGTATTGGGGACATCATTCTGACTGACATTCACAATCGATGCTTCAGTTTTCGGCGTGATAGTAACCTTGTCCCCTGTCGGCAGGGTCGCTGTCCAGATATCGCTGTTCGTATCCTTGACGGCTGTGATTGTGGTTTTTTCTGTTCCGTTGCCGAATTCCACTGTATAATCACGGTTGGTGTGAGCATTGCTGTCATATACCCAGCTCTGGGAACCGGAAATGATTTTGATCGGTTCATTGCAGACAAAACGAGCATAGAAGGTTGTTCCGTCTACCCACTTACTATTCACTTTTTGACTGTTGCCAGGGATAAACTGATTTGTTATTGTCAGCTCGTTACCGCAATCCTGATCGGCATACCATGCATCAAAAGTAAATCCTTTATTTGCTACAGCAATGGATCCCACTGGTATGCCGCTGACTTCGGCTACCTTTTCACTGGCAGTGGTTACCGTTCCGCCATACAAAGGCACATAATACAGTGTGACAGGTGCGTCATAAAAAACCTTCTTGACCAGCCACTGACCATTTTCACGTGATTCGGTCGCAGTAACCGCATTCACTACACCCTGAACCGATTTCTGATCTGGAATAAGTTTAACAGAGTTCACGGTAACTTCAGGTGAATACCGATAAAAACGATAGTTGTTCTCCACCTGCGTCTTCTGGTAAGTAGGTGCTACGGTTTGTTCAGTTCCGGCTCTGAGGTACTGTATTTCAAGATTATAGTTATAGGTAGTATAGTACAGATTAAGTTCATAGCTTTCAGTGGCAACTGCCTTCATGCCATCTTTACCACTGAGCCACATTTTTCCATAGTAGGTATAATATCCTTCAAGCCCATTCTGGTAATTGGTATAGCTCAGCAGGGTGTCAGGTTCAATGATCTTGTTGATAGTAACTTTGAGATTCTCTCCGCCTTGCCCGTATACCCAATCGTTTGGAACCTCATAGTAATTGACCTTGATCTGTGCTTTGTCCGTCAGCTTTTTACGGAGGTAGATCTTTGTCTTGCCCAGTGCATTCCAGGTACCACCGGCGCAATATCCGTTAAACGTATGACCAATCATCATACATGACCAGACAGCTACGACACCGGTGCTGTCGGTACGGCAGACTTCATAATCAACACCGTTGATTGTCACCGTATCGCCAAGCATTCCGTCAAAATCGACCAGACCATATTTTGCAGACTTGGAACGATCAAAAGTATCACCATAATCATTGTAAGTTCCGTCGCCAAGCTGATCTACCTTATCCTGTTCCCACCAATCTGCGCCCTGTACAGTTCTGGTGTAAGACAGGTCATATCCATATTCCTGATAATTCTTGACATTCAGTAACGGATGTACGTCCGTCAATGTCATTTCAACGCCACCAATTTCAGTCCCGTTTTCTTCAAGTACATAAACAAGCGGCACATAAACATCAGTGGAATGATAGAAGGGATTCTTACTGCCGTTCAAGTGCAGAGCCGCTTCCAAACCCGGTTCATAAATGGCACTGATTGTGACATCTTCATTAATTGGGCCTTTGACAGTATATTTTCTACTGGTTTCGTAATCATTGTTGAATTTGATTTGTTCATTACCGAGTTGCCAGAATTGGAAAACAACTTCCTTACCTACTCCGTTATTATTGGTAAAAATGTATGTTTTCTTACCAAGTGTCTGATCAGCATTGAAATTCGGAAGTTCTACTTCATATCCGTACTGATACGAACCCTTTTCAAGGACAATGGGAGTTCCTTCCACTGCACCTTCAAATGTTCTTAGAACAATTTCACAGGTTTGCATCTTCCATACAGGAACAAGCGTGATATCCTCCGTAACCGGCTTATCAAAATGATACAGATTGTCATCGGTGTCATCTTTCAGTTTCCAACCGATGAAACGGTAATAACGGTATTCACCCTTCCACTCGGCATGCGGAATCTGAACTTCGATACCTTCCCCGTCCTTCAGTCCGTAAAGAGGTTGATTGGGCAGCTTGCCGTACGGAACCTCCTGCGGAGCAGTTGGTACCGGCTGACTCAATTGTGTGGATAGTGTGGTGTTTTCATAGACAACTTTCTTCTTAACAATATCATATTCGGCAGTCAACACAGCGTTTCCGCTCACCGTATAACCTTGACCGGCTGCGAAATATTTACCGGTATTTTCGCCTTCATTGGTCTCACTGAAACCGAGGAATGTGTATCCGGATTTCCCCTTGCTGGACGATGGGACAGTAATTTCTTTACCATCCGGGACCGTCTCAGTGCTAATGATCGTACCGTCCGAATCAACAAAAGTGACTGAATAAACTTCTGTTCCGGAGGCCGGTGCTTCATCAACAATAATCGTTACGGTTTGCGGGATTGTATAGGTAGTACCGTTCAGGGTATAGGTCATTTTCAATGTGGCTTCCGTTTTACCCTTCTTCAAACCGGTGATAACGCAATTCTTGTCGTCAAGCCAGACCACATCCGCCACATCATGATCATAACTGGTTTCAGCAACCGCGACCTTATTGCCGTAAGTCGTCGGGTAAATTTCGGCTGTAAGCGCAATACTCTGTCCTTCGGCCAGTCGGACAGTTTGAGGCATCAGCTTAAACTGGACAGCCCGCACATTGACTGTGACTTCGGCAGTCTTCTTTCCATAACCGACATAGATTTGAGCAATACCCTCGGATATACCTTTGATCGTGCATACGCCGTTGGATACACCGGACTTATCTACGATACCCGTATTGGAACTTGCCCATTCAAAGTCATCTGCTTTGAGTGTTTCACCATTAAGCTTGACATAGGCAGACGGTGACCAGCCGTCATCTTTGATGCTGATTGTCCTGGTTTCTCCAACCAGCATCTCAATTTCGGTGGGTGTCGGATATATGCCTTCCAGCGCATCGTCAACCGTGACAGTGATTGTATCTTGTTTGGTTGTAGACACACCGTTTACATTAACTGTCACTTCTGCGGTTACCGTTGCGGTTCCTTTTCCTTTGAAGTTGAGAGTCGCCCCGGCTTTCAGCGTTGTCGCGTTGTAGTTGGGTGTAACAGTAACAACGGAGGAATTGCTGGTGGTCCATGTGATTCTACTGTTGTTTATGATATTGGCCTTATCATCATACTTCAGGAACAGACTGGCATCCACCGGTACGCTTCCATTTTTTGTTCCGCTCACATTTTTCTTGGATAATTCAATGCGCGGATCAATAACCTGAATGACCAGGAATGTATTACCGTCGCCTGTACTGGAGCCGGAAGCGTTGTAAACATAAGTGACATATCCTTCTTTTTCACCGACCAGATGGTTATTGTTATAGTCAAAATATGCTATATCACTGTCTGCCGCGGTTGATCCTGCATGATTGCGGGATTCCCACATGCTTCCATACTTGGTAGGATCCCAATTGAAGGTTTCACCAATGTAGATTTGATTCAGATGATTATCCGTCATCTTGTATGTATCCGCATCAGCCAGCTGGGCATACAACGTCGGATTGACCCAGTCTGAAAAATCAGCGGCTGCATCAACAGGCATCATGCCGATCAGCATCATGATACTCATCACCAATGCAAGAATTCGTTTCATCTGAGACTTCATTTCGTTTCCCTCCAGATTCCGGTTTACAAATCATTCATGATGGAAATTCATACTGGATCTTTCACGTTAATATACACTCTGTAACTGAATCCATAGTTGTCTCTGTTCAGCGTATAACTGTATGTCAGTTGATTAGCTCCTGGAATATCAATGACTGTAGTTCCGCCATCGGGTGACATCTGCCATTGTACATCATATTCCAACTCTTCAAAGCCCTTCAGCTCGGCATGGATCTCAATGGTCATTCCAACATATACAACATCCATTCCCTCAGTATTGGTGGTAAGAATGATGCTGCGAAGGTTTTCATCTGCCTTTGCGCCGATCACCGCAATGTCGTCGTTGCTGATAAGCCCGGTATACTCATTATAACGAACTCTGGTCTGTTTCTCGTTGGTTTCCAGAATTTCTATACTACGTCCGGATTCCATGATCAGGAGTACTTCTCCGTCATCACTGTACAGCTTTGTCTTCCGGATCGTCTGTCCTTTGATTTCCTCGGCAGGGATCTCATCCTCCGGAATCTCCTCACTCGTGGCTTCTTCGATTGCCACTTCCGTAGCTTCCGTTTCAGCGCTTTCTTCGATGATAACAGCTGTGACTTCAGATCCGACTTCAGTCTCAATGGTTGTATCCGTTTCATCCGCGGATTCTTCAACGATCAGGACTTCAGGAGAGTCGTTGTCTTCCGCGGAAAGAGTCACTTCGGAAACATTTTCGATCACTTCTGTTTCGTTTTCTTCAATTACAATTTCTTCTGCAATTTCTTCTGTTTGGGTCTCTTCTGTGCTGTCGGATGTTTCGGGAGTTTCAGGATCATTCTCAACAGACTCGTTGTCCGTCATTTCAACGGTGATTTTTTCTTCGACTGTAGTAACGATCTCTTCATCAGTGAAAACTTCATTGTTGTCTTCGATTTCGTTTTCCGCGGTTTCATTGTCTGCACATTCTTCAACAACAGCAATATCTTCGACTGTGTTGATGGCTTCGGATACATCGGTTCCTTCGTCCTTGATTTCAATAATTACCGGTTCTGTGATCTCAACGGTCACTTCCGCAGGAACCTCTTCTTTCTTTTCTTCTCTTACATAAGGAACCAGAAGGCGGGTCTCAACATAGCCCTTGTATTCATGATATCCGATGCGGCTCCAGACCTCATCGTACTCATAGACTGCACACAGTTCGTCCTTTTCAAGAATGACATTGTCGATCTTTGCTCCCTCAGGACGGGTGTAGAGCGCGGTGTCTTCCTGAATGACCGCCATGCCGATCACTCTTTCTTCTTTCTCTTCTGGAACTTCTTTCTGTTCCGGAATCGTTTCGACAACCGCGTTTTCCTCTTCAGCCCGGTTTTCAATTACTTCCGCTGTTTCGCCGGTTTCATGATCAATATCAGTGTCATCTTCGGTTTCGGTAATGATTGCTTCTGTAACAGGCTCATTCATGATTTCTGTATCATCTGTTTCTTCCGTGATGACGGGTTCTTCCGTGATGACGGGTTCTTCCGCGATGACGGGTTCTTCTGCGATAACGGGTTCTTCTGCAATGACAGGTTCTTCTGCAATGACAGGCTCTTCCGCGATGGCGGGTTCTTCCACGATAACGGGTTCTTCAGCAGCCTGTTCGACGATTTCTGTGTCAACAGTTGTTTCTTCGGGAAGCTCTTCAGAAGCAGATTCTTTGTTGTCGAGATTGTCAAGGTTGCCAAGGTCGGATCCTTCCGTGTTTCCCCGGTCACCATCATCGATCCGCAGGATCGTTTCATCATCTTCGAATGCCACGAATTCATCCCCGATTGCTTCGTCGTCTTCAGAGGATTCGGCATTTGCAACCATTTCGTCATCTTCGGTTACGGTGATTTCAGTTTCTGTCCAATCGTCGCAGTTACATTCTTCGGCAAATACGCAGACACATTCGGTCAGAATCAGCATTGTTGCCAGCAGAATTGCCATCACTTTTTTCATCATCATCGTTCCCTCCGGAATCAGCTTTTGTCTCTCGTCATAAAAGTATATTTCTTTTGACTTTATTATTGTATAACATATTATAGAATTCTTCAATTACGTATATGGTTACATATCAGCGTTTTTCGACTTTTTCGATTCTATATATGACAAAACTATCCGATGTTGACTCGCTTATCATTTTGCAATTTTTGTCTGTACAACTTTTATAACAGTCAAATTGCATTCCTTTTTGTGTCAATTTTAGCCTTGTAACCCAGTTGTGATGCACCACATGTACAATTTAATTAATTTTAATGTAATCAAAAGTGATGCATAAACACAAAGAAACTGCATCAACAATCTACTTTTGATGCAGTTTCTTAACATATACAAACAATTCGACAGCTCAGTTTTTACTTTTTTCATCCTCACCGATATTACGCCAGCTTCCGATCGTCTGTGCTCTGTACTCGTTTGGCTTCATCTTGTATTCGTCCATGAAAGCCCTGTGAAATGTTCTGCTGCATTCATATCCGCATTCGGAAGCGATTTCCGCAATGCTGTAATGCGGATCCTGAAGAAGCAGGCAGGCATGTTCGATCCGGATCACGTTCAGATATCTTCTGAAATTGATATGCAGTTGTTGCGAGAACAGGTGTGACAGATGTGAACTGCTGATTCCGAGTTCATGTGCGGTGGATTCAAGGCTCAGGTTCTTCTGAAAATTCTCGGATATATATTCCAGCACTTCATAAACAAGCCCTTTTTCAACAGGTTTGGGTTGCGTCTGCATGGGCATCCGTGTAAAGAGACAAGCCAGAAAAAGATGCATATAGGCAAGCATCATCTTCTTATTTAATTTATTTTCGGAGATTTCCTTCAGTTTTCGGATCACATAATGCATTTCTTCGTCATCATCCGCGATCCTGATAACAGGAGAAACCGGCTTCATGGTATGAAATGTGGTATTGAATTCATTGATTGAATTCGGAATCAATGCAAGGCAAAGCCCGTGTGCATTCTCGGAAGCATGTTCATAGCCGTGTACGACTTCCGGAAAAGCAATGGCACAATCACCCGGCAGCAGCATGTGCTCTTCCCCGTTCAGGTTCAGAACCAGATTGCCTTCGAGTATGACAACGATTTCCACAACTTCATGAATATGGAGTGGAAAATATCCTTTGCAGATGTCTCCGACAAAGATGTCTCCGTGCGGCTTTTCATAATACGGTTTTTTCATTCCAGCTTCCTCCGCATTTTGTCTGCTTCTGTATCATGGATTTCTGTATAAGCATCCCTGTATGACATCATTGTTCCATGTTTTTACTTCGCCAGCGTGTCCCACAGTCCGCCGAAAGAGAATCGTTCCGTCGGCAGATCATTGACTGCTTCCAGGATATCGCCCAGCCGGTGTGCGTCAGATGAATGAAGCTGCAGTTTTCCCGCGACGGCTTTCTCGTCCAGAGGAAGATGCGTAGCCGTTTCAACAACACTGAATACAGGCTCGGGCGGCATAAAGCCCAGGTTGATCAGCAATCCGTTGCTTCCGCGGTTGATATGTGCAGGCACGGCGATTCCGCCATGTTCCCGGATCAGCACGGTACACTGTTCAAGATCCATATCGGTTGCACCGATCAGGAGACGTTCTTCCTCGCTGACGATTTCGTCATCCGTATCCACAACATACTGATGGCCAAAGAAATCCGGTTTGTTTTTCATCGGCGGAAGATGCTGTGAAAAGATTTCACCGACCCGGACAGCTGTCTCAACATCATGAAAGTATCCCAGAAGATGAACTTCCTCGCGGGTAGTAATCTCCATTCCCGGCAGCAGAATCAAACCGTAATGGTCCGCCGCTTCCTTAACATATGGGAGATTTCTTGCGGTATTATGGTCGGTGACTGCTATCGCCTGCAAACCTTTGATATATGCCATTCCGCAAATATTGGCCGGCGTCATGTCGTTCTCAGCGCATGGAGAAAGGCAGGAATGGATATGCAGATCAACAAGCATGTTTATGCCTCCTGCGTATTTCCCTTCACACCGGCTTCCGCCATCAGCGCGCACAGTTCAAACGCGGTTTTTTCACTCTGAAGAACGACAAGACCTTCATCGATTGCCTTTTGGAGAGAAGCCGGCTCCATTTCGATTCCTTCAGGGATCAGTACGGCGGACATTTCCATCAGTGTCGCCACCGCGATTACATTCATATGGGTCTGGACAGTGATCCATGCCATTCCCGCTTTTCCGTGCGCCATGACCCAGCTGAGAAGATCGCATGCGTACCCGCACGTAACCTCCTTATCGGTATTGGCCTCGGGAGTCTTGTTAACAGCTCCGGTGATCCGGATCAATTCACTGACAGTCATATAATATTTCCTCCGTTATTCACGAGTCGTTTGGGCAAGATTGACCATTTGCTGTGCCATGATCTTGAGCTGGTCCTTCATCTTGTGGATGCAATCCATTTCTCTGGCAAATCCCTGCACAATATCTTCGGCGAAAGTCCGGCATGTCGGGCTTCCGCAGGAACCGCAATCGTATCCGGGCAGCTTTTTGTAGATTGTCTCGATCCGTTCCATCTTCCGCATGGCTTCGACAATGTCATCGTCAAGCTTCATGGCACTGTTCGGCATTATTGCCTTGCTGGTATACAGCGGATATTTGGTCAGCAGTCCGACATCGACTTTCAGTTCCGGATACAGACCGGATTCTATTCTGCCAAGGCGTCGGATCGTGTTACGGGCCACATAGTTGTTTTCAAAGTTCAGCGGACCGCCGCTGCAGCCGCCTGTGCAGGCGGATCCTTCGAAGAAATCCAGTCCTTCCAGCTTATTGTTTTCAATCTCCTCAAGAACGCGGATAACGTTTTCGATTCCGTCCACCGCCATGGAATTGTCCGGGCATACCGCGAAGCTTTCTCCGCCGCTGTTTGCCCATCCGATTCCGTATTGCGATGCCTGAGCAAGCTCTGCCTCTTCAGCGTGATTCTTCAGCTGACTGGATAGAAGACCGTAGATTTCCAGAACACTGATAGCGCCGTTCACCGCTGATTTCTCATGCCCGATAGGGTTCCGGATGGCAGTCACTTTGGCCGGGCACGGCGTAATGAAAAAACAGCCGATTTCGCTTTCATCCACGTGATGCTTCCGGGCAAACTCCTGTCTGGCGATCATGGCAGCCACTTCCATGGGCTGACGCACATCTACGATATGGTCAATCAAATCCGGAAAGCGGACTTGAATCAAGCGGACAATAGCAGGGCACGCCGCTGAAATCAACGGGCGCGGAATATCCGGCTTACGCATCCTTTCCCGGATTGCCCGGGTGACCACATCCGCGCCTCTGGCTACTTCAAAAACATCGTCAAACCCCATCTGTTTCAATCCTGTCAGAACCTGGGCCACTGATTTGATGTTTTTGAACTGCCCGTAAAGGCTTGGCGCCGGCAACGCGATCTTGTATTTGAACTGGCTGATGGATGACAACGGATCGGTCACGGCGATCTTCGCGTGATACTCACATACACGGATGCACTCACCGCAATCGATGCAGCGTTCATCAATAATATGCGCGCGGCCCCCGCGGACCCGAATGGCTTCTGTCGGGCAGCGCTTCAGGCAGTTGGTGCATGCGCGGCATTTATCCTTATCCAGTCGTACACTGTGAAATCGTTTTGCTTCGTCCATGACTAACTCCTTCTTTACTGTTCATCAAGTGCGAAAGACATCCGGATGGTCGTTCCCTTTCCGACTTCGCTTTCAATGTCAAAAGTAGTCGCGTTCCGTTTCATATTGGGCAAACCCATACCGGCGCCGAAGCCCAGGGTCCTGGCTTCTTCGTTCGCGGTGGAATACCCTTCCGTCATTGCTTTTTCAATATTGGGAATACCCGGACCTACGTCCCTGGAAATAAGTGTGATCTGATTTGGTTCCAGCTGCAGCAGCAATTCCCCGCCCATGGAATGAATAACCAGATTCAGTTCCACCTCATAGCTGGCCACGGAGAGCCGTCTGAGCACTTCAGCATTGATCCCGAGCTGTTTCAGCGTTCGTTTGATTGTTGTGGACGCCTGACCCGCGCTGGCGTAATTACCGGCCTCCACAGGATAGACCTGTTCCAGTATCACAGCCATGTCAGACACCTCCGTTCACACCGGTCTTTGCCTTAGTTCCGGGCAGGCCGTTCATATAAAGTTCACCGCACGCGGTATATGTCGTCATTTGGCTGGAAAGGATCACCATACCGATCTCGTTGGCCATTTCGAGGATTTCGTCACTCGGTCTTTTCCCTCTGGAGAATATGATGCATTCGATATCAAGCATTTCTGCTGTTCGGATCACCTGGGGATTGATCAGCCCGGTGATCAGTACAGTCTTGTCTTTCACAAAAGCCAGCACATCGCTCATCAGATCGGAGCCGCAGGCGGTATCCACCGGGTCATCCAGATGGTCTTCGCCGGCCAGGCAGACTCCTCTGACAATATTCATCACTTCACGTACAGTCATGTTTATTCCTCCACTTGAAACTCTTGAATATTCTGTGATACCATAACATCCGAACCTGTCATTCGGAGGACGTTATTTATGCGTTATCATCTGGACACGATCCCGGTATGGGATGCACTCAAACTGGACGGCGAATGCCTTTTCTGCGCTCTGGAGCGTCATGTGGAGCTCGGTGAGGCGGAGCGGTATCTCGGGGCTTCCGTCATGGAGCCGGACACCCGTGTACAGGTCAATGAAAAAGGATTCTGTACCAGACATCATGCCATGCTTTTTTCCATGAGCAACCGTCTGGGGCACGCGCTGATGCTGGAATCGCATACTGCCGAAACCATCCGCGAACTTGAAAAAAGTATGGATGTACTTCAAAAATCCGCGAAAACGCTTGAACGCACTCTGTCACCTTCCAAAAACAGATCTGCCCGGGATAATGTTCTGTCTGCCGCGGAGAAGATCAGCGCCATGGAAAGTTCCTGCATTATGTGCGACTCGATTCGGGAAAACATGGAACGGTATCTGCACACATTCTTCCATCTCTGGAAGAATGACGAGGAATTCAGAAATCGTTTTGCCTCCTGCAAGGGAGTATGTCTGAAGCATCTGGCTCAACTGATCTCCATAGCGGAAAAGGAACTCAGCAACAAGGAACTGAGCCGTTTTCTTCAGGTCATGACCGGTCTTGAGAAAACCAATATGGACCGGATCCAGGAAGATATTTCCTGGTTTATCAAAAAATTCGACTACCGGTATGAAAATGAAAGCTGGAAAAACAGTAAAGACGCGGTCGAACGCACAGTCAACAAGCTGCGGTCCTGGTGCGTCGGAAAAGAGCCCTGTCCGGAAGACTGATCCGTCACGCCATACTCTTCGGAGTATGGCGTTTATTTTTCTTCCCTGCCGTACTGTTCCAGGCTGACGCCGGCTTCGGCAAAGATTTCAAGCGTAAACTGATCCGGATACCCTTCCTGAAAAACCACTCTTTTGATACCGGCATTGATGATCATCTTGGCACAAAGGCTGCAGGGCTGATGTGTGCAGTACAACGTAGCGCCGTCAATGGAAACCCCCAGCTTAGCCGCCTGAATGATCGCGTTCTGCTCGGCATGCACGGCGTAACAGATCTCCATTCTGGTACCGGAAGCGATGTTGAGGCGGTCACGAAGGCATTCCTGACGGTCGCGGCAGGTCTTCATCCCCGCCGGCGCGCCGTTGTAGCCGGTGGTCATGATACGTTTATCTTTCACGATCACGCATCCGATGCTTCTTCCCGCACGGTAGCAGCTGCTCCATCCGGCAATTGTATGCGCCATTTCCATGAATCTGACATCCCATTTGTCCATCGTCATCATTCCTTCGGCCGTTTACTTTGTTAATTATTATACTATTGAAATCATATCTCCGTCAACGTTTTGTAATTTACAAGTCTCCTGTCGTTATGATAAAATATCTGAAAGCAAAGCGATATAATAAACAGGAGGACATATACGATGAAAGCTCTTTTTATCGGCGGAACCGGTACCATCAGTACAGAAATTTCCAGACTTTGTGTAAAAAAAGGCTGGGACCTGACTCTTCTCAACCGCGGAAGAACCACTGAATTCGTGCCAGAAGGCGCGAAAGTGGTGAAATGCGATATTCATGACGAAGCGGAAGCCGCGAGGATCCTGGAAGGAACGACCTGGGACGTGGTTGCTGATTTCATTGCTTTCTCAACAGCCGATGTCGAACGTGACATACGTCTCTTCACTGGGAAGACCGCCCAGTATTTCTTTATTTCCTCCGCTTCGGCCTATCAGAAGCCTCTTGCCTCTCCATTCATCACTGAAAGCACTCCCCTGCATAATCCCTACTGGGAATACAGCCGTAACAAAGCGGCCTGCGAACAGATCCTGACCGAAGCCTACAACCGTTCCGGCTTCCCGGTCACCCTGATCAGGCCGTCCCATACCTATTGCGAACGCACCCTGCCGCTGGACCTGCACGGGCCGAAGGGACCCTATCAGATCCTGGAACGTATCCGTCAGGGCAAGAAGATCATCATTCCCGGAGATGGAACCACCTTCTGGACCGTGACTCACAGCCGTGATTTCGCGGTTGCCTTTGTCGGACTCATGGGTAATATCCACGCCATCGGGGAAGCCTATCAGATCACTTCGGATGAAAGTCTGACCTGGAATCAGATCCACACCATTGTCGCGGGTGCGATGGGAAAAGAACTGAACGCCGTGCATATCGCGACCGAAACGATTGCCGCCGCCTACCCGGATCAATGGGGCGGACTAATGGGAGACAAGAGTAACAGCGTGATGTTTGACAATACAAAGATCAAACGCGCCGTGCCCGAATTCTGCTGCACCACCCGTTTCGATCAGGGCGCGCGTGAGAGTGTGGAATACATTCTCTCCCATCCCGAATGTCAGATCCCCGATCCTGAATTCGACGCCTGGTGTGACGCCATGATTGAACATTATGAAGCGATGATGGCTGGCATGCCCCGCTTCGAATGATCTGACTGGAGTATACATGAACAAACGTATTCGCAGTTATCTGCTCCTGCTGCTGACAGCCATGATCTGGGGTGCGGCTTTTGTTGCCCAGAGCGACGGAATGGATTATATGCAGCCGTTGAGTTTCAACGGCATGCGGCAGATCCTTGCCGGTTTGGCTCTGTTGATCACGGTGGCTGTATCAGACCGGAAAGGTACAGGAAAGAAACCCGTATCAAAAGTTGAAAAAAGGACCCAGTTGAAAGCGGAGATCCTCTGCGGCATCTGTCTGTTCCTGTCCACCAACGCGCAGCAGATGGGACTGCAGACAACGCAGCCCGGAAAAGCCGGATTCATTACAGCATTGTATGTCGTACTGGTACCGGTTGCCTACCTCGTCGTATTCCGGAAAAGTGCCGGCTGGCCGGTCTGGGTCGGAGTTGTCCTTGCCGTCACCGGTCTGTGGCTTCTGTGCTGGGATCCGTCTGAGCACGGAATCTCCTCCGGTGATCTGTTGGTTGCCGTCTGCGCTGTTTGTTTCACGGTTCACATCCTGGTGATCGATCACTACAGTCCTCTCGTCGACCCCATCCGGCTCAGTTGTGGTCAGTTCCTGATTTCCGGTGTTTTTTCCGTCCTGATCTCATTCTTTACCGAGACCGTCACCACGGACGGTATCCGTGGTTCACTGATTCCCATGCTGTACGCCGGTCTGTTGTCCGGAGCTGTCGGATATACTCTGCAGATCGTTGCGCAAAAAGATGCCGACCCCACGATTGCGTCCCTGATCATGTGTCTGGAGTCCGTCTTCGCGGTGATTTTCGGTGTCCTCCTGGCAGGTGAAACAATGACCGGCCGCGAGGCATCCGGATGCATACTCATGTTTACGGCGGTTATTCTGGCACAGCTGTCACCGGTCATTCAAAGAAAACTGAAGAACAGGAAAGACGTTCAGACCACATAAACGGATCGGTGTGCTGTTCAATGTCCCATAGGTTATTCACTTACCAACGTGGGAAAACATTGGTTAACATTTGTGACTTTGAAATCTATGGCATAATCGGGATTTTACGTACTGTACTCTGACGTTCGTCAATGTCCGGGTTCGGTACAGACATATTGAAGATCAGAATCACTTTCAGTAGAGGTGAAAAGTCTGCTCCGACTCTTTCAGCAAAACCATGACCGTAACCGTTCATAACAGCATCTGACCGTAATCGGCAGAAGAACTTCATGTTCCCTGCCGTTTTTTTGTCTCCTTTCATGATCAACGATACCAAATTTAGTGTTCCCCTTTTCACCGACCACATTCTATGGTATAATATACTGTCAAAATCTCGGGATTTCTTTGTCCCTGCAAGGAGCATTGTCATGGCAGCAGAAAACAACTATACCGCGGGTAATCTACAGGTACTGGAAGGACTGGAAGCCGTCCGTATGCGTCCCGGCATGTATATCGGCACCACCTCCTCCCGCGGACTTCATCATCTTCTGTGGGAAATCGTGGATAACGCCATCGATGAAGCTTCCAACGGTTACTGCGATCAGGTCGACGTCACACTCCATAAGGATGGCTCCGCCAGCGTGCAGGATTACGGGCGCGGTGTTCCTGTGGATATACATCCCACGCTGGGAATCAGTGGCGTTGAAGTTGTATATACAGTACTCCATGCCGGCGGTAAGTTCGGCAATGAAAACTATGAGTATTCGGGCGGACTGCACGGAGTCGGTGCCAGTGTGGTCAACGCGCTTAGCAAATGGATGACCGTGGATGTCTTCCGTAACTGGACTCACTATCGGATGCAGTTCACTTCCGAATATGATCCTGCCAAGCAGAAGGTCGTGGCCGGGAAGCCTGCCGGTCCCCTGGAAACGCTCGGAAACACCCGTAAGAAAGGCACCCTGGTCCGTTTTCTGCCGGACGATACGATCTTTGAAGACGTAAACTTCCATGGAGACACTGTCTCCCGCAGACTTCAGGAACTGGCCTATCTGAACAAGGGGGTTAAGATCACCTTTACCGATGAGCGCGTTTCCAACCCGGAGGAACGTACCCGTGTCTTCCAGTATGACGGCGGCATCGCCGATTATGTCCGTTACCTGAACACCGGGAAAAATGCGCTGCACGAAGATGTTATCCTTCTGGAAGGAAAGCGTGATCAGATCATCTGTCAGGCTGCCATCCAGTATACAGACGGCTATACCGAGAGTCTTTTTTCCTACGTGAACCACATCACCACACCCGAAGGCGGTTCTCATGAGACTGGTTTCAAAGCCGCTTTCACGAAGTGTTTCAATGACTATGCCCGCAAGACCGGGTTGCTGAAAGAAAAGGAAAACAACCTTTCCGGCGAGGATTTCCGTGAGGGGCTGACATGCGTGCTTACCGCCATGGTCAAGAATCCGCAGTTCGAGGGACAGACCAAAGGGCGGCTCGGCAACAGCGAAGTCCGTCCTGTTGTGGAAGCGATCATTGCCCAGCAGCTGACTGACTGGCTGGACAACCTGAAGAATCAGGAAGTCGCGACTGCCATTGTCACCAAAGCCGTCAAAGCCGCGCAGGCCCGTGAAGCCGCACGCAAGGCAAAGGAAACGATCCGGAAAGCCAGCGCGCTGGAAGCCGCTCCGCTGGTAGGCAAACTGGCCAGCTGCACCGGCCGTCATCCCGTAGATAACGAATTGTTCATCGTTGAAGGCGATTCCGCAGGAGGGAGCGCGAAACAGGGCCGTGACCGCAGATTCCAGGCGATCCTTCCCCTCCGCGGAAAGCCGCTGAACGCGGAAAAGAAACGTTTGGATCAGGTGCTCGGAAACGAGGAGTTTCGTTCCCTGATCACAGCTCTCGGTACCAACATTGATGAAAGCTTCAATCTGGATAATCTGAAATATCATAAGGTCATTATCCTTTCCGATGCCGACCAGGACGGAGCCCATATCCGCGCTATCCTGCTCACCTTCTTCTTCCGCTACATGAAGGATCTGATTACAGCCGGTCATGTCTATATCGGTATGCCTCCGCTCTATAAGATTGCCAAGGGAAGTAAAGTCATTTACGCCTATGACGACAAGGAACTCGCGAAGGCTACAAAGTCCATGGGCAAAGGCTATACGCTGCAGCGCTATAAGGGACTGGGAGAAATGAATCCGGACCAGCTCTGGGAAACCACCATGGACCCATCCCAAAGAAAACTCATCCGGGTTTCCATTGAAGATGCGGCTCAGGTGGACCGTCTGACCACCATCCTCATGGGGGATAAAGTCGAGCCCCGTCGGGACTATATCTGTGAACACGCCGATTTCAACCGTCAGGATACATTCGAGAAACCGGAAGATCCCACGCAGGAAGGAGTGCGGTAAAAGATGGCAAAAAAGCACGAATCCGATAAGCCCATCGTCAAGGATGACCCCAGCCGCATTCTGGAGACCAACATGGAAGAAGTCATGCATAACAGCATGATGCCCTATGCCGAACATGTCATTCTGGAGCGTGCCCTTCCCCGCGTCGAGGACGGTCTGAAGCCCGTTCAGCGCCGTATCCTTTATACCATGATGGAGCTGGGTAATCTGCCCGACAAGCCGCACCGTAAGTGTGCGCGTATCGTCGGTGACTGTCTTGGTAAGTATCATCCTCACGGAGACAGTTCTGTCTACGGTGCGCTCGTCCATATGGCTCAGGAATTTTCCATGCGTGGTCAGCTCGTGGACGGTCACGGCAACTTCGGTTCCATTGATGGAGACGGACCCGCTGCCATGCGTTATACCGAAGCCCGTATGACGCCTCTGGCGATGCAGATGCTCCGTGACATCGAAAAAGATACAGTCCCCTTCCGTCTGAATTTCGATGATACGCTGAAAGAGCCGGACATGCTTCCCGCCCGTTTCCCGAATCTGCTGGTCAACGGTGCCAACGGTATCGCTGTCGGTCTGGCCACGAACATACCTCCGCATAACCTGTCCGAAGCCGTCAGGGCAGTCATTGCCCAGATGGACGATCCTGATATTTCTCTGGATGATCTGATGCAGATCATGCCCGGACCCGACTTCCCGACCGGCGGGATACTCGTGAATAACAGCGAGATCCGTCAGGGATACGAAACCGGCCGGAGCAAACTGACTCTTCGGGCACGCGTTCATGTGGAAGATGCATCTGCCGGCAGAAAGTTGCTGGTCATCACCGAGATCCCGTTCCAGATCAACAAGTCCTCCATGCTGGAAAAGATTCTGAAGCTCAGTGAAGAAAAGAAAACGATCTTCAGCGGAATCTATGATATCCGCGATGAGAGCGACCGGGACGGTATGCGCGCGGTCATTGAACTGAAACGCGATGTGGATCCTCAAAGGATCCTATCGTATCTCTATAAGTATTCCGATCTGCAGATCACCTTCGGCGTCAACATGGTTGCCATTGCCGGCGGTAAGCCTGTGCAGATGGGTCTGAAGCAGATGATCGCGTACTATATCGATTATCAGAAGCAGGTCGTGACCCGTCGGACCGAATATGAACTCAAGCAGGCCAAAGCCCGCGCCCATGTGCTGGAAGGACTGATGATCGCACTGGATAATCTGGATGAGGTCATCGCCCTGATCCGCGCCAGCAAGACCCCCAAAGAAGCCCGTGAAGGACTGATGGAGCGCTTCACTCTCACGGAAATACAGGCACAGGCGATCCTTGACATGCGTCTGCAGCGCCTGACCAATCTGGAGATTGAAACGCTTCGAAAAGAGTATGCCGACCTGCTGAAGCTCATCAGCAGGCTTGAAGGTATTCTGGGCAGCGAAAAGAAACTGATCCAGGTCATCCGGAAAGAAATGGAAGAGATTGCCGGCGAGTATGCCGACGAACGCCGGACGACGCTGGAAGCGGATACAAGCGCGGTCGTCGAGGAGCCCCGGGAAGAAGCCGTGATCCTGGACGCGGTCGTTGTATATACGCGTGCCGGTTATCTGAAGCGGATCGATCCCGCCGTACTGAAACGGAATCCCCTGCCGACCCGTGAAGAAAACACGCAGGAAAGCGCACTTTATCAGTTTGAATCCGACACGTCGGAAAACCTGTATATCTTTACGGACCGCGGCAATTGTTATCCGCTTCCTGTAGCATCACTGAATGAGATCAAGCCGCGCGACCGAGGTCAGTTGCTGACCGGCGTACTTGCCGGTCTGGAGGAAAACGAGCAGGCAGTCCTGATGTTCTGCATGAAGCCGTCAGTCCTGACTTCTCAGCCTGATCTGATCTTTGTCACCGCCAAGGGCACCATCAAACGTTCTGCCGCCGCGGACTACGATGTCCGGAGTAAAAAGTTCGCCGCTGTCTCCCTGAAAGATGGCGATCAGCTTCTGGGGGTACAGTTCGCGCAGTCAGGCAAGGATATCCTGCTGATTTCCGGAGACGGCATGAGTATCCGGTTCTCCGCCGATCAGATCCCTGTTCAGGGACGTACCGCGGGCGGCGTTAAAGGAATGACCCTTGAGGTTGGTGACCGTATCGCCTCGTTTACCCAAATCGCGGAAGGTGACGCTGTTGTAGTCTTTTCAGATCGCGGCTGGGGCAAAAAGATACCCGTCATGGATTTTGAACCGCAGCATCGCGGTGGCAAAGGTGTTCGCTGTTTCTGGTTCAACAAGAACGGCAGTAACGGTAAAGCTGTAGCCGGTGTATCGGCAGCGCCCGAAGATGCCTCCGGTACACTTGTCATCAGTCAGGTCCACAGTCCCGCGACCGTCATGACACGGACCGAGATCCTGATGCAGGGACGTCAGGGCAAGGGGATGCCCTATGTCATGGCGATCCTGGATGATATCGTCACAGGAATAGAATCAGCCGACTGAACGGCAGTGAAAATGTGAGGTGTTTATATGGACAGGAATGAAACTTTCCCCGCGTTGAACCTGACCGGTCTGGAAGTTAATATGGCCTGGGGATCCCTTGAAGTGGGAGTCACAAACGGCAGCGATTTTCAGATCCTGATCGCCGGTGATGACAACAGTTGCGAAAACATGCGTGCCGAAGTCGAGAAAGGCATCCTTCTGATCGAGCAGCCGGCACTGGGGTTGACTTATAAGATCAACCAGCCGATGTGGCTGCAGGTATCTGTTCTGATCCCGGCTCAATGGAAAGGCTCTGTGGACCTTTCCACCGTATCCGGACGTCTGTCGGTTGAAACGGTCTCCGGTTCCGATATCAAACTTGAATCAGTATCCGGTAATATCCGGGCGGGAAACATCAACGGTATAACGGTTAAGCTGATCACGGTATCCGGCGACATTGATATTTCCGGCGTGGACTGCGATACCTGCACGCTGCGCACTGTTTCCGGTGATTTCCGGCTGAACAGCGGGGCGGCTTCTGTCTGGAAGCTGACTGCAGCCAGCGGCGATATGACGCTCAATCTGACTCAGCCTTTGGAAAAACTCAACGGCAGTTCCGTCAGCGGTAACGTATTCATCTCCGTTCCGCTCGACAAAGTGGACGCGCATGTACGTTCCGTTTCCGGCAGGATCCGCACCAACCGGATCTTTATCACGGATGACGCTCCCAAGATCACTATGTCCACAGTCTCAGGTGATCTTGAAATTACAGGCAACGCCTGATCCCCTGCTTTACAGGACTGCGGTCCTTGTATAGATGATTTATGAATATCGAGGAGGAATCTTTCTATGGCCAGACAGAATTTCGGCGGATTTGGCGGCGGCGCCAATATGCAGCAGCTTATGCGTCAGGCACAAAAAATGCAGCAACAGCTTCAGGAAGCCCAGGAGCAGCTCGATGTCGCGGAGTACGAAGCAGCCAGCGGCGGTGGAATGGTTAGTGTCAAGGTATCCGGCAAGCGTGAACTCACTTCGATCACCATTGATCCTCAGGTTGTGGATCCGGACGATGTCGAAATGCTGCAGGATCTGATCATGGCCGCGGTCAACGAAGCCCTGCGCAAGGGTGAAGAGACCCGTGAAGCGACCATGAGCCGCATGGCCCCCGGAATGGGTGGAATGTTCTGATATGTCCGCGCAGATTGAACCGATTGAAACCATGGCAGCAGAACTGAACCGTCTTCCCGGGATCGGGAAAAAGACGGCTGTTCGTCTTGCCTATCATATTGCCGGCATGCCTCTGGACGATGTCCGGAACCTTTCCGTGGCTCTCTGGCAGGGGCGTAAAGCGATCCGCTATTGTGCCGTCTGCGGAAACTACTCGTCCGAAGAGACTTGTTCCGTCTGTGCTGCTCCGCAGCGTCACAACGGTCAGATCTGCGTAGTCCGTGATCCCCGTGATGTCGCTGCCATGGAACGCATGCATGCCTACGGCGGACTTTATCATGTCCTGCACGGTACGCTGTCACCCATGGACGGAATCGGACCGGATGACATCCGTATCAAAGAACTGATGGAACGTGTGGAGACGGAAGAGGTCCGTGAAGTGATCCTTGCCACAAATCCGGATGTCGAAGGCGAAGCCACCGCTTCCTATATCGCGCGTCTGCTGAAGCCTGCCGGTATCGTTTGTACTCGCATCGCCCACGGAGTCCCCGTCGGAGGTGATCTGGAGTATACCGATGAGGTCACACTCCAGAAAGCTCTGGAAGGTCGCAGAGAAGTATGAATGATCTTCTTTACTGGATCCCGCCGTTATTACTGATCTGTATTATTCTGCTGATCATTCTTTTGGTGCGTCAGGACAGAAATCTTCGTGAAGCGGACGTATTGCGCCGTCAGCAAGAATCCGATCTGCGTACTTTAGGCAATTCCTTACTGGATGAGATGGAAGACCAGCAGGCGGAAATGCAGCATTCGCTCACCGCTGCAAATCAGTCCATGATTTCCAATGTCTCTGAGCTCAGTCGTACTCAGACTTCCCTGTTGGAAAGCATGCAGCGTCAGATCCTTCTTTCTACAAGGAATCAGGAGGAACGTCTTGACTCTCTCCGGCAGGAAAACGAACGGCAGCTGACCGAAATGCGGCATACTGTGGACGAGAAGCTCTCCGATTCTCTGGATAAAAAGCTGAACGAATCCTTCGCGCAGGTCAGCCAAAGGCTGGAAGCAGTCTACAAGGGGCTTGGTGAAATGCACACACTCGCATCGGGTGTTGGTGATCTGAAAAAGGTCCTCACCAACGTGAAGACCCGCGGCATCTGGGGTGAAATGCAGCTTGGAAATATCATCCGGCAGATCCTGGCTCCTGGACAGTATGATGAAAACGTAGCCGTTGTTCCCGGATCGTCCGAGCGTGTGGAATTCGCCATCCGGCTTCCCGACCGAACCGGAACGATTGTACGCCTCCCGGTCGACAGCAAATTTCCCCAGGAAGACTATATCCGTCTTACGGAAGCCTCCCAGGCCGGCAATGCCGCTGAAACCGAAGCCGCCCGTAAGGCACTGATCACCAGGATCAAAGCAGAGGCTAAAAGCATCAATGAAAAGTATATCGCGCCTCCCTACACCACCGATTTTGCCATTATGTTCCTGCCTGTGGAAGGGCTGTACGCCGAAGTGATGCAGGATCCTGAACTGGCCGAATCGCTCCAGCGGGACCGCAGGGTCGTGATTGCAGGTCCTGGTACATTCTCTGCCATGCTGAATGCCCTTCAGATGGGATTCCGTACCATGGCCATCGAGCAGCGCACCACTGAAGTATGGCATCTGCTGGGTGAGATCCGGACCGATTTCGGACGTTTTGCCGAGATGCTCGAAACCACCCGCAAGCGCATCGAACAAGCCGGTGAATCCATTGATTCAGCCGTCAGCAAAACCCGCACGATTCAAAGAAAACTGAATGATGTGGAAGAACAGACATTAGAAAACTAATGTCCTGCGCCCCTTCAGCTCCGCCATAGCAATTAACAAACTTAGGCTCCCCTTGAAGTGCAAGGGGAGCTGACGCGTAGCGTCTGAGGGGCGAACGATGCGACCGTCAGCCCAGTGTGACCGAGCGTTTCTCGCGTACCGAGCGTTCTCGCAAAGCGAAACGCGGGGGTGCGAAAACGCTGGGCCTGGAGCGACTTCTCGCTTGCGAAAGTCGTGGAAGGCTGTCAACGTAGTTGAAGGAAGCTGAGTTCGTTAGCGCGAAACAGAGGGCGGAGATGAGCGCCGCCTGTGGCGGAAGCAGCGAATCGGAAGCCTGCTGAACAAAGGAGTTTTGCAAAGCAAAACGACTATTGTGAAGCTGACCGAGCGTAGCGAGACCATGACGCCACAAGGAAATTGCGCGACAAT
>JAZRXJ010000120.1:0-31582 GCA_045600165.1 Clostridia bacterium | reverse complement strand
GATCAGTTTCTTCTCCGTCAATGGTGATAGAGATTACTTCATAACCATATACACTCTGTTCTTCTCCATTGTAGGTTACGCTGCTGCTGTTTTCTTTGATTGTTACAACGATGTCCTTCAGAGGATTGATCTTCAGTGTGCCTTCGCTCTTGGTGACAATATAGTTCTTGGTATCGCCTGTTACAGTGATCGTGTTGGACTTTTCGTCTCCGACATTCTTCACTGTTGTGGTGGCACTCACGCTGATACCGTCACGGGCATAGAATCCATCCGCTCCGGTCACATCAGGCAGGCTGTGTTCTTTTCCGTCATAGACCCAGCTCATCGTTCCTGTGCTCAATTCCACCGGCTTCGGATCGATTGTCAGTGTGCCGTCGATAATGACAAACTCAACCTCGTCATAGTTTGAGTTGATGTTTTCAAAGTCTTCGTCTTCCAGATAAATGTGGTATGTACCAACATCAGTTCCTGTAGCAATCTTAACTGAGTCTTCTCCAACAAAGCGGAAATCTTCATTATCAATATATGTATCTGTCGCTTTCCCGTTGATTGTTACAGATACTACTGTATATCCCTTTGCGGTTTGCTCTTTGCCATTGTAGGTAAATTCGCGACTGTCCTCAGCAATCGTTACAATAACAGATGTATTCTTTTTGATTGTCAGCGTTCCAGGTACAACAGTGACCTTATAGTTGCTGCCGGCTGCGGTTTGCGCTGTGTTTTTATCAGTGGTGGCAGTATAAGTATCCGCATTGATCTTACCATCTGTTGTTGCCGTATCAGTTGTGTCTGTTGCACTCTTATAGGAAACAGCCAAAGAACTCAGTTTGCTTGCATCAGCCGCAAGAATACCGGTCTTGTTGGTGGTGTTCTCAGGTTCTACTACATATTCTTTACCATTGGTATCCTTGACCGTCTTCCTGGTTCCATCATAAGTTTCTTCATTAGAATTAACTGTGATGGTGACAGGACGAGGATTGATACTCAATGTACCCTTATTAGCGGTTACATTGGTGTATTTGGCATCGAGTTCATAAGTGTAGTTATTCACCTTATTCGCATCAGTTTCATTGACATTAGTCACACCCGATGCAGTAGGCGTAATGGTTACTTTATCACCGGTGCTAAGTGTTGCTTCATATTTATTGGTTGTAGTATTTAGTGTGGCAGAAATAGGATCGTTGTTACCATATTTAACGGTATAAATAGGATAGGTATGATTCTCGCCGTCATAAACCCAGGAATAGGATTCACTGGTAATGACAATGGAGGTATCATCAGTTAATGGTTTAGTGATTGTTAATTTGCCTGTAATAGTAATTTTGTAGTTATTGGTTCTGTCTTCATTGCCATGTTTAACACTATAGAATACAGAGCCAACTTTTTCGACAATCGTATATTCACCCTTTTCAGTTCCCTTAATAACTGCTGACAAATTCAAATTATCACCAGCGGCAATGCTTCCCGATTGAATCTTGTTTACATCATTTCCGCTAAACTGAATTTTCTTTTCTTTACCGTCATAAGGATACTCTGCTTCAGCATATACTATTACTTCTCGAGGCTTTATTGTCAGCTTTCCAATAGTTTTAGTATCATTATCTTTGTTATACTTAAATGTGAACGAGCCCCCATTAGGCAGTGAATGTGATTGTGGATCCACTGTATAGTCGAAATCATTGTTTATCTTTCCTTCGTCTACAGTAGTTACACCACTTAATCCTGTTCTTGCAGGGGTTACTGTCACATAGTCTCCATTTGACAATTTGTATCGACTACTGTCGCCAATTTTTTCTTGGAATGTTGCTTTCGTCCCCCCATAATACACTTCATAGCTTGGATCAATTTGAGCGGACCCATTGTATTTAAACTCATGATCAGCAGAAATAATTACAATAGCAGCACCAATTTTGCCATCATCATTTTGAGGATTTGAAAAGTGCCCTTGAAATTCAATATTATTATATGCAGGCATTACAAAATATTCTGGATATAAACTGCCACCGCTGCCATTGACAAAGGCACTCTTATTTGCACTTGCCATACTTGCAGTAGGGCTATAGAAAATGGTATCACTTGTTAAATCAACTGTAGAACTGGAAGTTCCATATATTCTTCTAGTATCTTGTTCGAGACACCATGCTGCTGTTTTATGATCTGTACTACCAAAGAATACTTCAGGATGCCCTTCTACTACAGGCAGTGTGGGTGCATGTACAACAGTGCCAGCAGGAAGCCAAACTTCTAGGTTCCCTGTACGCTTTACATTGTCATAATAATAATAGCCAGCGCCGTACATATCATTAGCATTAAAGTTGATATTGAACTTATGCAGTACAGGTTCAAATTTAAACTCTACAATAATATCCTTTTCTGGTTGCTTAAAGCTAAGATTAGTCGGATTCCATTGAGCTTTAGTCCAGTCCATCAATACGTTTTGGGGATTTTCTTTTTCTACGATACGAATTTGATATTGATCAGATTGATATAATCCGCTGTCTGACTTATTCGTTCCAAACCACACAGTGGAAAAAGCTTCATTATAATATGGAGTATCATTCTTCAGTTTATCAAGTACCGTAGAATAATACTGACCAAGTACTTCTTCTCCTTTTTTAAGAGTCCGTGTAGTATTGAATTGTTCGATATTTTCACCGACAAGATTGTAAATATCATCAACTATTCTCGTCTCAACATAGTATTTAATCTCACCACCAATTTGGGTATATGCCAAAGAAGTGCTTGGTACAATACTACCAAACATAGCAATACTCAAAACCAGTGCGAGAAATCTTTTCATTTTCTGCAACATAGTGACGCCTCCATTGTGATGCTGATATATGACTTCATAAAAAACTAGCAAATGCTCACCTGAATACCATCATTAAATGTTAATCAGTTATTGTTATTATAACATCCCAATATAAAGCAAAGTTATCAGCATTTGCTTCTATAACAAGCGATAAGTCATTGGCATCTGGGATTGTGATCCAATTGATAGTATCCGTTGAATATACCCACTGTATTGTATAACTAACGTCTTCGTAGCCATACAAATTAGCATACAATATGATATCGTCACCATTCATCGCATATCCCAATTCATCAATCGATGTTGTGATTGTATAGTATCTCTCAATTTCGTTTTGTTCTTCTTCAGTGATCTCTTCAGCTTCCACCGCAGGGAGTTCGGTTACGGTTCCTTCAATTACTTCTACTGCTTCGGGAATACTTTCAACGATTTCAGTGTTTTTAACTTCGGTCTGTTCTTGTTCGGTAACCGTTTCAGCTTCCGCCGCAGAAGTTTCGATTTCGACTTCTTCGTTCACTTCTTCGATTTCTTCCGTAATTTTTTCAGTTTCTTCGGAAATATTCTCTTCAACTTCAGCATTATCGACTTCGGTCTGTTCTTCTTCGGTAAGCGCTTCAGCTTCAACCGCAGGAGTTTCAGTTTCAGCTTCTTCGGTCACTTCTTCGATTTCTGCTTCTTTCTCTTCTTCCACCACAACATTTGTGATCACTTCAGCTTCGGCTGCAGGAGTTTCAGCTTCAGCTTCTTCGGTCACTTCTTCGATTTCTTCGTTAGCTTCTTCTTTCTCTTCTTCCACCACAACATGAGCGATCTCTTCAGCTTCCGCCGCAGGAGTTTCAGCTTCGGCTTCTTCGGTCACTTCTTCAATTTCTTCGTTAGCTTCTTCCTTCTCTTCTTCCACCACAACATTAGCGATCTCTTCAGCTTCAGCCGCAGGAGTTTCGGTTTCAGCTTCTTCGGTCACTTCTTCGATTTCTTCTGTTTCGGTTTCTACGATGATTTCTTCGGATTCAGTTTCAACAGCTTCTTCAACGCCGTTGGCAAGATTGTCCAGTTCGGAGAAGTCGCTGCCTTCGGTGGTGCCCCAGTCGTTATCATCGAATTCGACCAGTTCATCATCTTCAAATTCAACAAAATCATCGTCGTCGGTTTCTTCTTCGATTTCTTCCGACTCGACGATCATTTCTTCAGTTGTTTCAGTGCTTTCTTCCGGAATAGTCTCTTCGGTTATTTCTTCTTCGGCAGGTCTGTAACCGAAGTTTTTGGTGACTACAAATTCCTGTGACATATCTCCGGAAGGAAGGATGCAGCGGAAAGCCCAGTTTTCAATGCCGGGTTCCACAGTCACATGAATAACCTCATCGTATTTGTAGTCTTTCCAGTCATTGGCGCCGTCTCTGTTATAGGTCTTGCAGATCTGCCAACGGATACCGGCGGCAGTGGCATTTTCAATATTGGCGCCCAGCATCAGATCATCATAGTAGAACTCGGTACTGCCAAGATTAAGGGTGATGATCCAGACGCTTACCGGTTGCGGAACGTTCTCTTCGACAGCGGGTTCAACCGTTTCAGGCACTTCGATGACTTCTTCGGTCTGTACAGGAATCTCCGCCGCCGCTTCCTCGCCGCTGACGGCAAAGGGGAAGCAGACCACCAGCATAACAGCCAGGGCCAATGCGACCGTTCTGTTCAGATTCTTTTTCATATGCAAACCTCCTGCTTGAATCCATCGTTTTCGGATTCTATATATAAGTAGAGACACCTCTACGCTATAAATAATATCATAAAACAGATACGTGAACGGTTACATTTTGATAAAAAATAAAATTTTCTCATTTTTGGATGAAATATTAAAAAAATATAGTCATAATTTGTAATATTGATGGCCATTTCAACAGTATCCCCCCGCTTTAAAGCAAATTTCGTCCTCAATGTCACTGATTTTTGTCGTCGGCAGTGTAGCTGATACTTCATGTAACCGTTATGGCTAAATTTTCACCGTTTTAAACAAAGAAAAAGTCTGATCGGATTGCGATCAGACTAAAGTTTGTTTTTTGTTTCTTATCTGAAACTCCGTATCGGCCGGTCTAATCCCGGACGATCCAGTGTTTCCGGGTGGATAGCGTACAGGTGTGCTGTTTCGGAGCTGATTCTGCCTTCTCTTACCAGTCTTGCAAGTTCGGTATCCATGCTGATCATATCAGCACCACCGCCGTAAATCGCGTTGTCGATCTGATGCGTCTTTCCCTCACGGATCAGGTTCTGGATAGCGGGATTCACGCACATGACCTCAAACACAGGGATCTGTTCCCCGTCATTGGTCAGAATCAGTCGCTGGCTGATGACCGCCTTCAGCACCATACTCAGCTGTGCCCGGATCTGATTCTGCTGGCTGGCCGGGAAAGCATCAACTACACGGTCGATGGTCTTGGCAGCGCCGATCGTATGCAGTGAGGACAACAGAAGATGACCGGTTTCAGCCGCTGTAATGGCGGTGGAAATCGTTTCGGTATCACGCATTTCACCAAGCATGATAACATCCGGTGCCTGTCTCAGAGCTGCGCGCAGAGCACGGGCGAATGTAGCGGCATCACCCGGAACTTCACGCTGACTGACGAGGCTTTTCTTATGGGGATGCAGATACTCGATCGGGTCTTCGATCGTAATGATATGTCCGCTCCGTGTCCGGTTGATCCTGTCGACCAGGCACGCCAGTGTCGTCGATTTTCCGTTGCCGGCTGGCCCTGTAACCAGGACCATACCGCTTCTGAGTTCCGACAACTTCATGACAGTTTCCGGAATATGAAGTGTTTGGGAATCAGGGAGACCAAAGGCAACCGTACGCATCGTGGCAGCCAGTGTGCCGCGCTGACGGTAGGTATTGCAGCGGAAACGGCTGACATCCTTGACGGCAAACGAGAAGTCATCATCCCCGGCCTGATCGATGATCTCGATGGATCTTCCCGCGAGAGCGTATGCCTGTCTGACAAGTACTTCAACATCAGACGGCATAACCCGTTCTTGGGTCAGTTCGATCATCTTTCCGTGCGATTTTGTGATAATCGCGGACCCGGGTATGATGAATACATCTGATCCGTCATATTGCAATGCTTTTTTCAGCAATTCACACAAATCCATTACCAATCCCAATTCTCCTCCTCTTCAGCCTCTTCTTCCACCGTGATGCGATGGGCTTTCCAGACAAAGCGTTCAGATTCGGACAGCGGGCAAACCTCTACGGTACATTCAAGAATCCGTTTATCTTCATTGACCATGAAAGGTGTGCTGATCCACAAATAGCGTTGAGGCTCCACATAATTTTGGATCTGTATTGTACAGACCACTTCCTGCTCATCAACCACTTCGGTCCAGGTGACAGTTTTCTTGTCCGTGTCGATTGTCATGCCATCAGGAAGATACTTCGCGACCTGATTGATATAATCCTCTTCATTCATGGCATCTTCGGCGCAGGTATCAAGTACTTCTTCCAGTGCGGTAAGTTTCGGATACTGTGACACATTTTTTTCATACCATGTCACATAAACATGATCTTCCTCAGTCTCGTTGTCAAAGATCATGTCCTCCGGAAGCTTTTCTGCTACAGCTTCATAGTATGCCGTATCATCAGAAGCTTCCGCGGCACACTCGACCAGAACCGCGTCCAATTCAGCCAGCTTTTCCTCACTTGCAGATGACATATGGTAGTAATTGCTCACCATGGCAGCGCTGCGCAGGCTCAGGTTTTCATCATTCCTGGCGGAAAGGATCGTCAGCACTGCCAGCATACACATACTGAGCACGACAACGATCAAAATCAGGGACGCAGCACCGGGACCCAAAGCTATCTTACGTTTCTTCACGGTGTCGCCTCCCCTGCTATGTATTTGTCACAAGGCAACGTAAATAAGACCTTTTCACCCGCAACTACACTGATTTTCATCTTGCGGAGCGTTCCGCCAGCCTTCGCGATATCTTCACTTGTCACGTTGATCTGATATCCGTCCCGTTCGCCTGCCCAACCATTTTCGTTGGCAGTCAGCTCATAAGCATTCAGAACAGTTTCCGGATCTTCGGAAAGATATAACTCATCCGCAATGTTCTGGACCACACCGATCGCGTTGGTCCGGATCGTCGCCGTACGACTCTTCTGTCTGGCAGTCGCAAACAGTTCAATGATCGTGGTGGCAGCCAGCATGAAGAAAAGCAGCACGATCAGAAGTTCGAGCAATAACGTATTGGCACGGTGACTGTCTTTCATTTATCAGCACCTCCCGTGCGCAGAGCAATACATATCGTATCCGGATTGCCCTCTGCATCGGCCACATCGATCCGGATCAGCTGTCCGTCAATGGTCGGCTCGAATCTTGTGGCTTCACACATTGATTCCCCGGTATCCCCATCAAACTCGCGTTCTTCGGAGATGAAGCTTTCATAAAGCCAGCCATCTTTGCAATACAACCGTTTGAAATAACGTTCTCCGTCATAGTCATTGACAACTGTCAGAGCAGTGATCCCCAGTTCGTCAAAATTTTCTACGTAGATCTCACCGTTTCCGTCTTCTGTCCATACGGAACTGCGTACCACGGAATTCAATACACGTGCTGTGGAATGATTGTCAAAAGTCTCCACGGTATCCCGGTATATCTGGGCACCCATGGTGACCAGCAGCGTGCTCAGTCCGGCAAAAACCGCAAGCAGGAGCAGGACAAAGACATTCTGGATCATGCGGGGCGGTGTGACATCACGTTTTCTCATGGCGTGTCAGCCCCCTTTTCCACGACCTTGATGCTGGGCATCAGATTCGACGCGAAAGCGTCGTAGAACACAATATAACGGTCTTCGTTATATGCCAGTCCGTAATACGCACGCAGATAATCAATATTGTCAGGATAAACACCTTCGACAGAATAACAGGTCAGAGCCGCGTTCTTGACAGCATCGTGTACCAGATCGATCTCACGGTCATCACCCTTGTTGGTAATGGACATGACAAGGATACAGAAGATCACAATCAGGGCGGCAAAGACTGCCAGCGCGATAATATCTTTTCTGCTAAATTTCATCCTTGTCGCTCCTTTCCCATAGTTTCGGAATGAATCATCAGATGCTTCCGAGGACGCCTGCCATAGGCAGCATCACGCTCAGAAGCACAGCGCCGATCACGACGCACAGCAGGGCTACCAGAGTAGGTTCAATAATGGCTACCAGGCGGTCCAACCCATCTTCGACCTGTTCTTCATACAGTTCGGCAACTTTTCCCATGACCTGCGGTTCATGACCGGAGGCAGCCGCGACTTTGATCATTCTGTTATGGAAGTCTGCAAACAGACCGCTGTTGTTCAGCGCATCAGAGAAAGTCGCTCCGTCCTGCATCTCTTTTCTGATTCCCTCGACCTTTTTGATGGAATCCTCATCCGTCAAAGCAGCCGGTGCCATCTCCAGTGCGTTCTCCATGGGGAAACCGCTGGCAAGCATCAGGCTCAGCATGCTGGCAACACGCGCCGCGGACAGCTTTTCATTAATCTGTTTGAGCGGCGGGAAAAGGTTGATCAGGAAGTTCTTGACTTTATCCTTCATCTTGGTCTTCATCAGGATGAGACAGACCAGTACGGCCAGAACCAGGACACCGATAATAGCCAGAACGACCCAGCCGGCAGTCGCGCCGATATTCATCAGCACGGATCCCGATTCGGTGGAACCGACGCCCATGGAATCAAGCACCCGTCTGAAGACAGGAAGAACACGCCACAGCAATACAAGGATGATAACAACCAGCATGATACCAAGGACCAGAGGATATGTGACCGCGCTCACAGCCGCGCTGCGGATGCGTCCCTCACGTTGGTAATAGCTGCTCAGGTTGCGCATGATGTCTTCCAGACGGCCGGTTTCTTCACCGATCCCAACCATCTCGACCATATACTGCGGCCAGTCTCCGGCGGATGCCTTCAGAGCCTCATAGAGAGAACCGGTTTCTTCCACGACTTCCAGCAGATCAGTATAAGGGTGGAGACCGTCTGCAGGCTCATCTTCAGCCAGCATTTCCATTCCGTCCCGCAGAGTCATGCCGGAATCCAGCATCAACGCGATCTGATCGCAAAAGCTGCTCAGTTCCTCAGACGACATGCCCTTTCCGTAATTTGTAGTGGTCTGCGTTACTTTCTCCATATTTGCCAACCTCCATCGTGGTCATGGTTCATGTACGGTACATCCGTCAATCATCAATAATAGCGTTCAGTGGTATACTGCTGATCCCGCGGACTGGCGTTGAGTTCGGCTGTCGGGTCAAAGAACACATCCTTGCCATCCACGACCGCTGTTACCCAGGCATGGTAATTACTGGAGCCAACAGTACCGATCATAAGGCGTGCCGGTATTCCCTGGCTTCTCAGCATGCAAACCATGACTGCCGCCAGATCCTGACAGATTCCCATCCGTTTCTGGATCGTTCCGTCAATGTCCGGCATGGTTCCCTGTGCAACTGTAACTGACTTGATAAAATCATACTGGAAGTTTGCTTTCATGTAACCGCATACGGCTTCGAATTTATCTTTGTCGTTCGTCATGCCTTGGCATATATCGGCAGCATTCTTCACAGCGATCGAATCTGCACCGTAGTTGACATATTGATTCGGATAAAGGAAGCAGCTCAGTTCATTGTCCATGTCGGCATTGATGGTAACTTTGCCTTCCTCGGAGTACTTGTTTCCGGACGCGTTCTTGTACAGGGCGACCTGATACTTTCCGCTGCCGAACTGCAGAGGATAGACTTCATATTCGCCTGTGGTATTCAGATCATAGTTGAGCGTCACACTTGCGGTCTTGATTCTGACTTTCAGCCTCTTTTTGGAGACAGGACCCTTCACCATGATGTAGCCCTCATCCATGTGGCTGCAGTCAACAGTCAGTGACCCATCTCTCTTCACTTTGGTTCCGGAGGCTTCCGGAAGTAAAACATCAGCAACGGCAGAAACGCTGAACATCAAAAGAAGGACAAACGAAACCAACGTGATGATCACGTGTCGTCTGCTTGTCCTGCTAAGCATAACGTTTCCTCCTTTACTATGTATAAATACTCATAATAATCTTTTCTGATTCCGGTTGAATACGGGGTGATATTTCTATGACTGACCATGCGATGTTTACGTTGTTTTCTTTTCTAAACAGATTTTAGCACAAAAGTTATACGAATGCAAGAATGTTTGCAATAATTTGTCACCGAAAATACAATCACTGTATTTACCGTTTAACACTAATATATCATTTCGCTCTTTGTCCGCTAACTCCTTCCCCGGACAGGGCAATTTCACAACAATTCTCCGAAAGTATAAAAAACGGATACCGTCAGAAAGATCCGGTATCCGTCAGGAATCAAAGCCATTACTTGACTTCGGCTGCTTTGATCACGGAGAAGAAGGATTTCTTGGGTTGGAGACGTTCATTGAACAGAAGTGGCCAGCTTCCCTCCTTACGGAACCCGGTCAGCCAGCTGTCCTTGTCGGAGACACCCCAGAAAGTGACGCATTCGATTTTCGTTCCCGCGCGTTTCATTTCCAGCAAGGCGGCGAAAAGTTCGCCATACCGGCTTGCCAGTTTCTCCTGGGCTTCATCAGAATCGGACGGGCAATGGATATCCAGTTCTGTCAGCTGAATGGCCAGTCCCAGAGAGGCATATTTCTGTAAAGCTTCAGCAAATTCGGGTACGGAGGGCCATTCCATGGTCAGGTGGGCCTGCATGCCCATGCCGTCCACAAGATTCTCCTTCAGCAATCCTTTGAGCAGTTCAATGATTGCATCCTGTTTGGGAACCTGAAAACTGTTGTAATCATTATAGAAGAGTTTTTGTCCTTCTGCCGCGTATTTTCTGGCCGCAGTAAAAGCGATCCGAATGAAGGATTCACCCATGATCTGATACCAGAGGCTGTTTTTGCAGCGGTACATACCGGGCGCGCCGTGTTCCGGTTCGATCGCTTCATTGACTACATCCCAGCAGTAAACGACTCCCGGGTAAGCGGTATTGACATGTGTCATGACATCCCGGATGTAGTTATTCAGCCGCTGCCCCAGTATCTCAGCGTTCACAAAAGGAGCATCGTCACGTTCGGACCAGTTTTCCGTGAAGAACCAGCGCGGGGTCTGGTTATGCCAGACAAGGGTATGGAACCGTACAGGCACCTGATGGTCCCGGGCAAAGTCAAGGATCCGGTCACAGCGTGAAAAATCGGTTGCCGCGTGTAACGGATCATTTTGTTCAAGCGTAGCTTTGCGGTCAAGGATGCTCCAGGGCTTCATGTCGTTCTCGGCAGTCAGCGAGTTGAAGTGTTTCAGAACAAGGTCTGTATAGGGCTCGGCAAAAAGCCAGTGTGTCCCGGCGGCTTCACCGATCCGGAATTCATCGGAATAGGCTTCATAAAGAGACGGAATCTGTTCAGGCTGCATGTCATTTCCCTCCAAAAAATCCCGTATGTATTTTTCCGCCTGCGCGGCAGGATCTCCACGCATGTTCAGCCAGATGATCCTCGGGTCCTTACGGAACCAGGTCATCTGTCTTTTGGCAAACTTTTTGATGGCGTTCCCCAGTTCTTCCTTCATCTGGTCGAAGGCAAACTCGCCCTTCAGATAACGGGTCAGATATTTATACTCCAGTCCCAGTTTCAGCATGAACTCTTCGGAAATGCCTTCCTTCAGGAGCGTTTCTGTTTCCCGTATCATTCCCTGTTCAAGACGTTTATCCAGACGTTCATCGATCCTGTTTTTCAGGGTTTCACGGTCCCAGGTGACGCCCAGTTTCAGGATCTCGTAGCGTGGCTGTTTACCGAGCGGTTCTGTATCTCCGGCAGCCAGTTTTTCCAGCATTCTCATGACCCTGTGCCGGTTTTTCGGTTCTATGTCGGTATCCGGATCCTGTTCCTTCAGCATCTCATACAATTCCGGAGTGGAGTATTTTTCAAGCTTCTCCCGCAATTCGGCGTCCGGTGCCATATCTGAAAGGACATAACCATCCGCGACAGCATCCACGTAAAGACCGGTACCGCCAACCAGGAACGGCACATGACCTCTGGCAATGATCCCGTCGATGGCTTCATAGGCAAGCTCCTGGAAATCAGCCATGGAAAAGAATTCGCCCGGCTTGCGTACATCCAGCAGATGATGCGGAACACCTTTCATTTCCTCACGCGTGATTTTTCCGCTTCCCAGATTCAGGCGTTCATAAACCTGTCTGGAATCAGCCGAAACGATTTCTCCGTTGAATCTGGCTGCCAGTTCTACGCCCAGGCTGCTTTTCCCGGAAGCGTTGGTTCCGACAATGACCACCAGCTTATCCTTCATTTTTGCACCTCTGAAAGCTCATTTCACATTATTTTATCATCTTTCGGGGCTTCAGGCAAGAATACAGATATGATATATGTTACAGACCGGGGCCGTTATCCTATCTGTATCGTTTCTTATTATATAGCGGCAAAAAGAGGGTTGGATTTCCATGCGGGCTGAGTCCTTCATCTTTCCTGCGCCACCGTGCGACTTCAGCGTTCCCCCTTGACATCTTCCGCATTTCCGATATACTTGAAAAGCAACAAAAAATGAAGGAGGCACCTACAATGAATAAAGGTGAACTGGTTGCTGCTCTGTATGCCAAGACTGAAATGACCAAGAAAGATTCCGAAACTGCTCTGAACGCTCTGCTGGAAGTCATCAGCGACACTCTGGCCAAGGGAGAAAAGATCCAGCTGGTCGGCTTCGGCACCTTCGAAGCCAAGAAGCGTCCCGCCCGCGTTGCCCGCAATCCCCGCACCGGCGAAGAAGTGAAGATCGCTGCTTGCAAGGCCCCCGTTTTCAAGGCCGGCAAAGCTCTGAAGGATCAGATCAACAAGTAATTTCAGCTCATATTCCCCTGCTTCGTGCAGGGGTTTTTTATTGCCTTTGTTTCGTTAATTCTGTATAATACTGATATTTCATTGACCGGAGGAACTCATGAAACATAGTGTGTACCGTTTGCTGATCATTCTGCTGATTCTGGTGCTGACCGCAGCCTCCGTTTCTGCCGGTGCCGTGGAAGAAGAGCCGTCTGCTGAAATGATTCCTTTGTATTTTCATCAGATCGACCTGGGCTGTGCCAACGGAAACCTGATCACTGTCGGGAACACTGTCATTCTGGTGGACTGCGGAACAGACACGGATGATGAATACAGCAGTAATAAAGATCTGCTGGAATACCTGGCTGCCGCCGGGATCGACCATATCGATCACTGGATCGTTACACACTATCATAATGATCACGCGATCAATCTGAATATCCTTCTGGATCTCTACGGAACCGATGATACCGTTATTTACGGGCCTTCAGTCTCCCTTCCGAAGCGCTTTCTTCCCCTTGCGGCCGGAAGCTATGTCCAGTTGAAGGATGGCGACTCGTTTTCTGTCGGAGATATCGGTTTCCTGTGTCTCGGACCCGAATCCGCCGAAGTCACGGGCGAAAACAATGCCGATTCCCTGAATGTCCGCATGGACTATGGAGAAACGTCTTTCATGATCACGGGAGACTATGTTCACGATGCGCTCAATGTACGCCATCCTGACGAGATCCGTGATATCGATGTTCTGATCTTCCCGCATCACGGTCTGAAACCGTTCTATATTTCCAAAAATATCATTAATAAAATGAACAGTTCCATTGTCCTGCTGACCGCGCGGAACGGCGCCGCCGTACGTGAATTCTGTAATGTGGTCAATACGCTCCAGGCATCGGTATACAGCAGTCCTCATGACGGCAATATCGTCCTTGTCAGTAACGGGATCTGTCTGGAAACATATCTTCAGGCAGAACCCGGGCAGTTTCCTGTTGTCAATTGACACAAAAAGTTGTGATAATATATAATATTTTGTTGTTTTTGTAATCGTTGTTCAGGAGGTTAACGAATGAAACGGGGCCTGTGTATCATTTTGATTCTGTTGTTCCTGGCGGCATTTCTGCTTCTGATTCCCTCCGCCACGCTGGCTGAGATCATTTCGATCCCGATTGACAAGGATCCGAAGCTTGGCGCGTGCGACAGTTGCTATATATATGAAGAAAACACGGCGGATCCTGTCGGATATGAGGATCCTTCCATTTCCGTCCGGATCTCGCGCGGTGTTTACCATAACACCAGCTATGTCGCCGCGCGCGTAAAGATCAATTCCGTGACGCAGCTGCGGTCAGCCTTCAGCGGCCGTTTCGGCACTGAAAGCGCTGTTCTCGGTACCTCACTCGCCAAATCAATGAACGCAGTCTTCGCGGTCAACGGCGATTATTATACCAGTAAAAACGGTCATGGTTATCTGACGCGTCAGGGACATCAATATCGAAAAAAATGCAAATCCGAATATGATATCCTCATCATCGACTATCACGGCGATTTGCATATCCTGCAAAAACCGGATAATGAAGCGCTGGATGCGTATATCGCGACGCTTGACGATGCCGATCCGGCGATCATCAACGGCCTTGATGCAAGCGACAAAAACTTTGACAGCAAAGTGTATCAGAGTTTTTCCTTCGGGCCCGGACTGGTGATTGACGGTGTGCAGTACAAAGGATTCACGGAGAAAACCCACAGCGGCATCAGTACGGAACGGCCTGCCCAGCGAATGGCGATCGCTCAGGTCGGTCCCCTGGAATATCTCTTCGTCGCCAGTTCCAGCCCAGAGGATTATAAGCTCGACGGTTCGGTTGGTCTGACTCTGGATGAATTTTCCGATCTGGTGTACAGCTTTGGCGGGATCATAAACGCGTATAATCTGGACGGTGGTTCTTCCTCCACGATGGTTTTCCGGACTACAAAAGGCAAATTCGGCAAGATGAATTCCAACAGGAACTCCGCAAGGTTTCTGGCTGATATCATCTATTTCGCCAGTGCCTGGGAACCGGATGGAACCGCCGAATAAGAAAGGATCGCTGAATGATGGAAGAAATGCAAATGACCCCAGTTCTGTTCAGTGTTTTCGGACTGGATGTCACGGCATACGCCGTCTGTGTCTGTCTGGCTGTTCTCGCCGGATTACTGATCCTGCTGTTCCGGACAGGCAAAAAGCTGAAGGGTGATTCCTCGTTTGTTCTGGCAACTCTGGCTCTGCCGCTCGGGCTGATCGGAGCACGGCTGTTCTATGTTTTGGTTCGTCTGCCGAATTATCCGGAAATCCTTCAGAACATTCTCCATGTATGGAAGGAAACCGGTACGGAAATGGACTGGGATCTGGTTCCCGGCGGTGGTTATGCCCTGTGGGGAGCTGTCGGCGGCACCGTTGCCGCTGCCCTGATTGTTGCCAAAGCAAGCAGGCAACCCCTTGGGAAACTGCTCGATGCTTTAGCCGCTCCGGCTGCCTTGATGATCTGTATCACCCGTTTCAGTGAAAACTTCATCGGTGAAGGACATGGTATCACGATCGAAAACCCGCTTTTCTGCCGTTTCCCGTTCTGCGTGAATGTATGGGATGAATGGCATCTTGCCGTTTTTGTCTTTGAGGGGATCGCTGCCCTGGTCATTTTTATGATCATGCTGTATTATTCTCCTGCCCGCGACGGTGACGGTGCGCGGAAATTCCTGATCCTGTACGGTTCCTGTCAGGTCCTGTTGGAAAGCCTGCGCCGGGATAATTTCCTGCGCTGGTTCCTGGTTCGTGTTTCCCAGTTGACAGCGGTCATCGTTATGCTGTTCATGATCATTACCGCCATTGTCAGATGGTCAAAAGTTCCAAACAAAGCACAGACAAAAGCACGGATCATCATCTGCACCGTCATTTTCTTCCTTTGTGTCGGTGGATGCATCGGCATCGAATTTGCCGTGGACAAGTCCGATTGGCCCTATGAAATTCTCTATACGCTGTTGGCTGTATGTGCCGCCGGGCTGGGAATCACAACCCATCAGATCGTATTCGCAGATTCTGTGCGATTCAAACCCAGACATATCGCTTCCGGCAACAGGTAAATCAGAAAAGCTCCCCATCAGGGAGCTTTTCTGCTGTCTTTCCTGTTATTTCAGATGGTTTTTGAGGTCCCCGACTTTCTTGAAATAGAGGTCACAATTCTTTCTCATGAATTGTTCGATCTCCGGAATGTCATTGGCCCATCCTGCCGCGGCAAAAGGGACTCCCGCCGCTCTGGCCATATCATACCCGGGTTTCAGGTCATCCACGACCAGCAGTTCGTCCGGCTTGAATCCGTAGTTTTCCATGATCCGGTACAGGGGGAACGGCGCAGGTTTCCGTTCCTCTTCCGGGCTTTCCCATCCAAAGATCATATCCGGCTCGGGCAGATCATTCGCCCGATAATCACGCAGGATGTTGGCGGTATAGGAATGCGATATCACGCATAGCTTTCCGCCGGCGTTTCTGAAATCTGTCATGATCTCCCGGATTCCCGGATAAGCTTCCGGAACATGTTTCTGCACATAATCATTCCAGCATTTCTGTTCAAGGATGATCTCGTCTTCATCCATACCGATGATATCGCGGAAGAGCTCCAGAATGCCGGGATCAAAATTCTTGATGAAATACTCCTCCAGGTTCATTTCAAACCCGGGATGATACTTATTCATGTATTCAACAAAGCATGGATAGTGTACAGTGGCGGTACTGTTCACCACGGTATCATCATGATCCAGGACAAGGCATTTATACTTCACTTGATTCACTCCTCCGCCATCCATTGTCTGATTGCCCCGCTGACCCGCTCTGCCAGTTTCTTCTGGGTCACGCGTGACGGATGCCAGTTGGTTCCCACTCCGTCCGCCTGCTGATCCTGTTCTGCCAGTTCCAGCGCGCGTATCTTTTGATCCCCGGTTTCCAGGCTGTATTTCCGCACAGCATCTGACATATAGGTATTCAGACCCGTCCCCATGATTCCGAGAATACAGAGAATATTCGCTTTCGGGTCGTGACGGCGGACCGTTTTCAAAAACTTTGCGTATTCGTCACGATACCATTCTTTCTTCCTCGTGTCCTCCAGGCAGTAGGAAAGATCGTTGGTCCCCAGATTCACGATGATCCAGTCCGCGTCATACTGCCCGAAATCCCACGGTTGGTCCTGCGCCTGCTTCCCGTCCGGAAAGGTGTGCGTGTTCAGACCGCATTTTCCGTAATAAGTCGGAACCAGGCACAGATCATTGATTTCTCCGTTATCGGTATATCCGCTGATGATCCCGAATCCACTGAAGCTGACCAGCTGTACATCCATGCCCAGTTCCTGCGCGGTCAGCCAGCCGTACGCGGCCGTGGCGTCTTCCGTTGCGGTCATGAACTGCTGGGTAAGGTCTCCGTTCACCCCATACCCGCAGGTGATGGAATCTCCGATCACCAGCAGTTTCTTTTCCGGCATTTCCACCGGCAGGATCGTGCCGTCCGATTCAATATCCCGAATCCCCAGCAGTGAGCTGGTGCTTTCCGTCAGCTTGGTCAGACGCACTTCATGGTCTCCGGGCAGATCGTTTTCAAAAGCAACGACTGTCTTGTCCGGAGTATCCATTTCATCCCGGCATACAGTCTTTCCGTCGACACGGATCTCAAACCAGGCCCGGTGTGCCCGGTCCCCATCTTCTTCTGCTGTTCTGTCTCCCTTCAGAGAGAACTCACAGTGTTTTGCGTTCAGTGTTTTGAAGGATACTCCGCTTGCGGACATCGTCAGCCAGAGGATCCCCTCGTTTTCACAGGTCCGTCCGTTAACGGTGATCAATGATTTATTCATATCTGTTTCCATCCTTACTCCGGTTTGGCATTGGTAATTTCCAGGGTCTTCAGTACTTCGCCGAAGTACTGATCGACTTCCTCATCCGTCAGTTTCATGGCTTTCTGCAGCATTTCCGGGATCTTTTTCGGACGTACCCTGGCATAGTATTTGATCGCGCTCATGTTCTTCCGCCAGTTGGTCAGCTTCATATTCTTCCAGCGGGAGATATGCCTGTCCAGTATCGGCTCCAGTTGATCCGTCACACGATCGAACCGGCTTTCCACATACGGCCAACGGAAGCACTGGTCCAGTATCTCTGCCACACGTGTCAGAAATCTGGCTTTCATTTCCGGGACCTGAAGCAGCGCGTTCAGCGGTTCATGCCGGAATCCCTGGATCTTCGCGCCGACATTCTTGATATAGTATTCGATCGGTGTCGGATCCAGGTTTCTCCAGCAGGCCTCCACGTCAAACAGCAGGTATTTCCACTTGCCGCCCGGTACACGGTAGACCCGCACATTGGTGAAATCGACATTCCCCAGAATGATCTCGAACGCGGCATGGGTGAACATATTGTCGATATCCAGACGTTCTTCCACATATTGCAGGTTTTCCGGGATATTCAGGTCATTCTTTTTACAGAAGTCGCACAGTTCCAGCCAGTCGGCATTGTCTCCGTTCTGGAGGAACTGATCTGTCCCGGTCCGGGCGAGAATGTCGATATTGTCTATGTCCTTTTCTTCTGTCACGCCCTCATACTGGGCAATGAAATGCTTGTTGATCTTTTCTCGCAGGTTGTAATGTCCCCAGTATTCACCGTTGATATAAACCTGAATGACAACATAGTCCTGATACAGGATCCCCTGCCCCTCGGCAAGGGAGCTGGCCACCACATCGCGCAGTCTTGTCGCGTAGGTGTCCGAATTGGCTGCCCGGAGCAGGAGAGATTTATAGCCCGGATAGTTCCGTGTCGGGAAAGGATTGAAGCTGAATTCTTCTTTCCCATAAGCTTTTCTGGCATACAGTGCCATGGATTTCTGGCTGTTGACCCGTGCGGAATGACCGGAACAGGTAAATGTTCCCATCTGGTTGATCTCGCATCGGCCGTCACCGTTGAAGTATTCGATATTGACCGGATACTCGAATCCTTTGGAGTAATTGGGGGGGTTCCCGGTTCCTTTGACCAGCATACCGGTTTTCTTATTGAAAAGATACCGGTCATCGGTAATCAGTGAAACCACCGGCGTCTTTGGATCATCGTTGATGAAGTAGCTTGCGCTGACGGTGACAGAGGAGACCGCGTCCACCCGGAAACTTTTGATCCGCAGGACTGTCGTTTTCTTCAGCAGGAGGCCGTCTTCCGGAAACGCTTTGGATTTCTCTGTCGGTGTTTCTCCGTCCGTCGTGTATCGAAGCGTTGTCCCGGCCGGTGTCCGTGCCGTCACTCTGACTTCGCCGGTATAAAAACCACCGTCTGTTTCCAGCGCCGGAGCTTCCGTCCGGCTCAGAAAAACCTGTCCTTCATTTTTCTTTCCCCGTGTGGCGTTCTCAAAAAAGCCGTACTCTCCCGATCCGTTTGCCCGACCGTAGCTGATACATCCGTACTGTTCCGGTAGCTTCAGTTTCTGGATCTCATTCCCGTCAGCATCTGTCAGAATGATCTTTTCTCCGGAGGCTGAAATGGCAAAATCCGCATAGAAGATATTTCCGTTGCCTTTTTCGTGACCTTCTTCGCCGGTACACCAGACTGTCAGGTATGCGCCGGATTTCAATTTCGATCCTTTGGGAAAGGACCATTTGAGCGGATCTTTTCCGCTGTCGCTGAGATACCATCCGGAAAGGTCGGCAGTCGTTTTTCCGTCGTTATACAGTTCGATCCAGTCATATGACTGTCCGTTTTCAAAAATACCGTTCGACGCCATGACTTCATTGATGACCACGTCGCCCAGTGCGGTGGAAAAAATGGCGCACAGGATCATGATGATCGCCGCAAAAGTCAGTTTTTTCATCGGTCTGCTCCTCCGTTATAAAAATGAAAGCCCTCCCCGGATCTCGGGGAGGGCCAGGGTTTACTTACTTTTTCTTGAAGAAGCCCAGGATCTTGCTGAGGATACCTTTGCCTTCTTTGGTGGCATCTTCCAGTCCGTCGCCCAGCTTGTCTTTCACGCCGGCAACGATTTCACCGATCTTGTCGGCATCGATGTCGATGTTCAGCAGTTCTTTGATGCTCTTCGCGGGATCAGCCAGAAAATTCTTCAGCAGGTCGGCTTTTCCGCCCAGTTTTTCAGTCAGATCAGCAATAATTTTCTGAATATCCATGTTTTAACTCTCCTTTTATCAGTTCTCTTGGTTTCGGGTAGATTATACGACACAAACCGGTGTATTTCAAGGAAAAGATAAAAAAGTATTTCAAAAAGGGCAAAAATGGTGTAGTATATTAAAAAATGATTGAGGAGGAATAGATTTTTATGGCTACCAAAAAAGTCGGAGTCCTTGTGAAAGAAGCCCGTACTGCTGCCGATCTGACCCAGGAAAAACTGGCCAAGAAAGCTGGTGAAGGTCTGACCGCCAATGATATCAGTAAATGTGAACAGCTGAAAGCTGACCTGACTTCCGCTCAGCTGAAGTCCATCGCTAAAGTTTGCGGAGTGACCCAGACCTCTCTGGTCAACGCGCCGAAGAACCTTTCCGCTGCCGCCGCCAAGAAAGCCGCTGCTGAAAAGAAGACCGCTACTACCGCCAAAAAGACTGACACTGCCAAGAAAACCACAACTACCGCTAAAAAGACTGCGGAAAAGAAGACCACAACCACCGCCAAGAAGACTACTGAAAAGAAAACCACCACTGCCAAAAAGCCCACTACTCCCGCCAATGCCAATACTTCCATGAAGGTCACCACGACCGAAAAGAAACTCGTGGAAGCCTACCGCACCGCGACTTCCGACAATAAGAAGATCGCGCTGAAGATCCTGAAGGGCGAAATGAATGAAACCGTGACCAACCTGCTGGGTGTCGCCACCGGTTCCTCCTCTTCCTCCTCTTCGGGCGGACTCGGCGATATCCTCGGAGATCTCGTCGAAGGTTTCCTTGGTGGAAAGAAATAATCATTCCAAGTGTTTTTCGGTGCTGCCGGTATGATCTCCCGGCAGTACTTTTTTGTCTGTTCCGGTATATGTATGTTGCATGACACATTTCCATTTTTTGCAATCATGTAATCGTTATTGCATTTTTTATGTTTTTCAGTTATACTTGATGCAAGAAGCGGCATATGTCGCAAAAATTGAAAAAGGAGATCTGGTCCATGAAGAAGTTTTTGTCCCTTTTGCTCGTAGCGATCCTGGCCCTGTCCTTGGTCACCGTGGCCTCCGCCGAGGATTACTCCGATGTCACCATCCGTATCTATTCCAATACCAACGATGAATCCGAAGTCGCCTGGCTGAAAGCCAAGGCTGCTGCAGCCGGCTTCACTATCAGCATCGATGATAACACTGTCCTGTCCGGCGACACTGCCGCTGTTCAGGCTGCAGATGAAAACAAGGACGGCGACGTTCTGTTCGGTCTGAATGAAACCCGCTGGAATCAGGTCATCAACGGCTCCTATGCCAACCTTTCCCTGGTTGACTGGACTCCCACCTGGGCAGATCAGGTCGGTGCCTTCTTCTATGAGAACAAGGCTTACGGCGTGACCATTCAGGATGTTCTGATGCTCTATCGTACCGATGATCTGGGCACCAACGGTGAAGCCCTGCACTTTGCTCACTGGTCTGAAATGGCTGATGCCGGTCTGGCCTACTATCGTCAGGGCAAAGTTGGCGGCACCACCAACGGCAACATCAACAACTGCATGCTGTTCCCCTATGCTGATCCCACCTCTCCCGCCGGCGGCATTTCTCTGGACGGTTGGAAAGCTCTGTGGAAGTACTGCGCGGGCGGCAACTTCACCGGTGACAGCTATGGCTTCGATCCCCTGAACAGAGGCGAAGTTGCACTGTCCACCTTCTACTCCAGCTCCCTGTACGGCAACGTCGACGTGGCCGCCGAGAGCAGTGAAAAGCCCCTGACCTATGACGAAGAAGCCAACAAGCCCGGCAACTGGGCCCTGGTTGACATCGACGACGGTTCTTACTTCATCGCCGAATACATCGGTGTTCTGGAACGCGAAGGCCGTTCTGAACATGAAACCGAAGCCGCCAAGGCTTTCTGTGAATGGTTCGGATCCACCGAAACCCAGATCGGCTGGGCCAATGAATTCGACCGTTATCCCTGCAACAAGGCCGCTGCTGAAGGCAGTGACATGGATGACTATGCCGGCATTTACGCTCTGAACAACATGGCTCTTCAGACTGTTCCCGGCACCGAAATGAAGTACAATGAATATGTTGCCGCCCATTCCGCTGAATGGACCAATATCATGACCAACCTCGGCTACTTCTGGAAAGACATGAGCGCCCCCAACGCCGAACCCGACTGGGACAATCTGGACTGGAGCGTTCTGACTCAGGCTGTCGCCGAATAATCGGCCGGACTGAATCTACTCATCAATGATTGTAAGGGTATGGCGAGCCTGACATAGTCGGCTCGCCATATCCGTTTCAGGAAATATATGTTGTTGAAAGGGGTCACCTCTATGAGCGATGCCATGATCCGGCTGAACGATATCGTTGTCCGTTTCGGCGATTTCGAAGCCCTGCACAATATCAATGTTGAAGTGAAAAAAGGAGAATTCTTCACGTTCCTCGGTCCTTCCGGCTGCGGTAAGACTACGACTCTGCGCACCGTTACGGGATTTATCGATCCCGCGAAAGGCACAGTGGAAATGGAAGGACGGGATATCACCAAAGTCCCGATCGAGAAGCGCAACATCGGCATTGTGTTCCAGAGTTATGCCCTCTTCCCCACCATGACTGTCTACAACAACATTGCCTTCGGTCTGAAAATCAAGCATCTTGGCAAAGCCGAGATCGACAAAAAAGTCCGGGAGATCGCCCGGAAAGTTGACCTGAGCGATGAGCAACTGGAAAAAGCCGTTTCCCAGCTGAGCGGCGGACAGCAGCAGCGTGTGGCCATTGCCCGTGCGCTGGTGACTGAACCGGCCATCATCTGTCTGGATGAACCGTTGAGCAATCTGGATGCCAAGCTCCGTGTCCAGCTCCGTACAGAGCTGAAGAACATGCAGAAGGACTTCGGCATCACCAGTATTTACGTGACTCACGATCAGGAAGAAGCCCTGACGCTTTCTGACCGCATTGCTGTTTTTAACAAGGGATATATTGAGCAGATCGGAACTCCCAACGAAGTGTATAACCACTCCGCGACCGAATTCGTCTGTAACTTTATCGGGGATATCAACCGTCTTTCCGATGACATCGTCGGCAAGCTCATTACCGGCGGCGCGCCGCTGAAGGCGGGAGATCATCACTATATCCGGCTTGAGCGGGTCCATGTGAACGAGGATCCGTCTCCCAATGTATTGCAGATCCAGGGGACCGTGGTCAATATGGAATACTACGGACTCTATATCAAATATTATATCGATGTCGGCAGCCAGACGCTGAAGGTCATTGAGCGGAATGACGGTATCCGCATCTATGACGTCGGATCCACTGTCACTGTCAGCATCGATCCCGTCAATCTCATGTCCTATCCGGCAGAAGGAGGTCAGGAGCTTGTCAAGTAAGTCATTGCAGGGACGAAAAGCGGCAAACTCCTCCTGGATCGGCACACTGCTCGGTCTGCTGCTCTTTGTCTATTTCTTTGTGGGCTTTATGCTGGCCCCGTGTCTGAACACTCTGACCAGTGTGTTCACCGCCAAGGAAGGGGACCCTTTCGCGGTCATCCGCTTCTTCTTTGCCGGCAGCATGCTGAATGATGTGCTGAACTCACTGAAACTGGCCGTATGTCTGGTCATTACCGTCAATCTTGTCGGCATCACGCTGGTACTTCTCACCGAGTATTTCGATATCAAAGGCGCGAAGATCCTGCGGCTGGGCTACATGACCACCATGATCTACAGCGGCGTGGCGCTGGTCACCGGTTATCTTTTCCTTTATGATAACGACGGTATCATCACGACCCTGCTGACGAACGCGTTCCCGGGGATCAACAAGAACTGGTTTTCCGGCTTCGGTGCCGTCCTGTTTACCATGACGTTTGCCTGTACCAGCAATCATATGCTGTTTCTCCGCAATGCCATCCGCGGCATCGATTACAATACGGTGGAAGCAGCCCGAAATATGGGAGCCGGTCCCATGAAGGTCCTGTTCAAAGTGGTCTTCCCCACTTTGCTTCCCACTGTTTTTTCGCTGACTGTCATGACTTTCATCACTGGTCTGTGCGCTATGTCCGCGCCCACTCTGATCGGTTATGACGCCATCAATCCCGAAATCGTCCGTCTGGCCGGTTCTTCTCCTGCTGATGAAGCCTTCCCGCAGGCGCGTGCTGCCCTGCTGAGCATCATTCTGGCCTTGTTCACGATCATCCTGCTCTCGATCCTGACCCATTATGAACATAAGGGGCACTATCTGAGCGTCAGCAAGACCAAGGCCAAGCTGGTCAAGCAGAAGATCAACAACCCCGTCGGAAATGTATTTGCTCATATTCTGGCTTATGTTCTCTTTATCATCTATATGATGCCGGTAGTCCTGATTGTGATCTTCTCCTTCCAGGATTACGGTTCCATCAAGCAAAAGATCATTAACCCCGAAGGATGGACCACCATTAACTATTTCGGCACGTATAACTGGGAATATACCGTCCGGGGAAAGACCAAGACCACAACAGACGCCGTTTCGGGACTGTTCTCCAACGAAAAGGCCCTGAGCGGTATCACCACCAGTTCCATTCTGTCTGTACTGGCAGCGGCGCTTGCCTGTATCATCGTTGTGATCGCCTGCTGTTATATTTTCAAGCACAGGAAGAGTGGTGCGCTTCTGGAATACAGCCTGCTGCTTCCGTGGATGCTGCCGACGATCCTGATCTGCTACAGTCTGCGTACTTACTTCAACAACAGCGATATCTTCTATGTCTTTGGGCAGAACCTGTACAGAGGCAATAATGTGCGACTGTTGTTGATCCTCGCGTATACAATAGTGAAGTTGCCATTCAGTTTACGAATGATCAAGGCATCCTTCTACACGATCGATGAGGAGCTGGAGGATGCCGCGAAGAATCTGGGTTCCGGACCGATCCGGACCTTCCTCAGGGTCAAGCTTCCGATCATTCTGCCCAGTGTGCTCGCCGTATTCGCTCTTTGCTTCAATGAGCTCTTCTCCGAGTACGATATGGGCGCCACCTTCCACGCGCCGGCCGCTTCCACATACGCCATGGTCATCAAGAGCATGACAGAGACCGACAGCCGCGCGTACTACAATCTGAACGCCGAAGGCCGCCAGTGTGCTTCCACGGTTTTCATCATGCTGGTCAGCGGACTGATCCTCTATCTGGTCTACGGTGTCGGATCCCGCGATCTGGGTGAACGCCTGGCTCTGAAGGATAAACGTAAAAAACGCCGTCAAGCCTTTGTCGCCAAGCTCCGCAAAGAATAATCTTCATAGAAACAGCCCTGTCAGGCTCACCTGGCAGGGCATTTTCGTTCTTCTATTCACTATCCCCTATCCACTATCCACTGCGGCGGTCGCAACCGCCGCTCACTCATTCACCACATTCTTCGCCCAGAAATCGGATCGCAGCATCAGCAGTCCGATGACGACCTTGACGACATCAATGAACTGCACGCAGGCATAAATCGTCACAATATCCCAGTCGGTCAGACGGCAAAGCACAAAAGCCAGCAGTACAGTGACCACCCAGGTATATACCGCGTCAAACAGGAATGTGATCAATGTCTTTCCGCCGCAGCGGATCGTGAAATAGGTCACGTGCGCGAAGGAATGGATCGGCAGGGAAAGACCCGCAAAGACAAGCAGGCGGCTGGTCAGTTCCCGGACATCCTCCGTTACATTGTAGAGCAGCGGAACATATGGAGCCGCGATGATCATCGCGATTCCGATGATCACATGAATGATTTCCGTCAGCATGATCAGTTTCCGGTCCACATCCCGGGCTTCTTCCAGTTCCCCGGCACCCAGTTTCTGTCCGACCATAATGGACACAGCAGAACCCATGGCGAACATGATCACGCAGAAAAGATTCCATGCCGTTCCCGTAATGTTCAGCGCGGATACGGCATTCAGTCCGCGGCTCGAATAGAACTGATTGATGAATGTCATTCCCAATGACCAGAGGATCTCGTTCACCAGAAGCGGCATTCCGGTCTTGATGATCCGTACAGTCAGACTTCCGGGGATCTTCAGACTGCTGTACGCGCCCTTCATGTACGGACACTTTACGGTATGGGTATGCGCGTAGATGACCACGATTGCCAGTTCGACATACCGTGAGATCACCGTCGCGATCGCGGCGCCGCGGACTCCCAGTTCCGGCGCGCCCAGATTGCCGTAGATCAGCACCCAGTTCAGGAACAGATTGGTGACGATCGCCGCGATCCCGGCCACCATGGGGACCACGGTCTCACCGGCTTCACGCAGGGTTCCGGAGTATGCCTGCACAATGGCAAAAGGAAGCAGTCCCCAGAGCATGACCTGCAGGTACTCGACTCCGCCCCTGAGTGCCAGTGCCATATCTCCGCCGTTGCTCTCGCCTTCCAGGAAGGACTGTACAAACGTTTCTCCGAAAAGACTGTACACAAGTATGGCTGCGAAGGTCAGCACCAGGCTCAGATACATTTTGAACCGGAAGGTATGTTTCATTCCTTCCATGTCGCCTTTTCCGTAGAACTGCGCGCCAAAGATGCCGGCTCCGCTCATTCCGCCGAAAATGGCCAGATTGAAAACCATCAGCACCTGGTTTGCAATGGAAGCGGAACTGATCGCTTCCACGCCCAGGCTGCCCACCATGATATTGTCCAGCAATGAAACAAAGCTGGTAATGAACTGCTGGATCACCATCGGAATCAACAGACTCAGTACTGCCTTATAAAAACCCTTGTCACCAAAATATCTCTTCAACATATCAATTTGCACCTATTGCTTCTGCGAAACCCCGCAGCCTTTTCCCTAATCCCTAATCCCTAATCCCTAATCCCTAATCCCTGGCGCGGCTGCAGCCGCGCCTACACCATCTTTTCCGGCCGCAGCAGTTCATCGATCTTCTCTTCCGTCAGCAACCCTTTTTCAAGGCAGACCTGCTTCAGGGTCTTTCCTTCCGAAAAAGCGGTCTTCGCCACTTTGGTCGCGTTCTCATAGCCGATCTCCGGGCTCAGCGCCGTGACCAGCATCAGAGAACGGTCCATATTTTCCTTCATCCGCTCTGTGTTTGCCCGGAGTCCGCGCACGCATCTTTCTTCAAAGCTACGCATGGATTCCGCCAGCAGTCTGGCTGACTGCAGGAAATTATACGCGCATACCGGCATGAACACATTCAGTTCAAAATTGCCCTGCGATGCCGCCATTCCGACAGCCGTATCATTCCCCATGACCTGTACCGCCACCATCGTGACCTGTTCGCACTGGGTCGGGTTGACTTTGCCCGGCATGATGGAAGAACCCGGCTCATTCTCCGGTATGGTGATTTCTCCCAGTCCGTTTCTCGGACCGCTGGCCAGCCAGCGGATATCATTGGCGATCTTCATCAGATCGCAGGCAAGTGCCTTCAGTGCTCCGTGCGCGAACACCAGTTCGTCCTTGGATGTAAGCGCGTGGAATTTGTTTTCCGCCGATACAAAGCGTGTTCCGGTCAGCACGGTCAGTTTTTCCGCGACCATTGTTCCGAAGCCTTTCGGCGCGTTCAGTCCGGTTCCCACAGCTGTCCCGCCGAGCGCGAGCGCGCGAAGCGGTTCAATGGCAGCCAGAATCATTTCCCGGTCTCTTTCCAGGCTGGCGCGCCAGCCGGAGATCTCCTGTGAAAAACGGATCGGCGTGGCGTCCTGCAAATGAGTCCTGCCGGATTTGATAATGTCCGTATTTTGTTCTTCCAGCTTCCTCATCGTTTCGACCAGCCGTTCAACTGCCGGCATGGTCTGCCGCTCCAGGATCAGTACCGCGGCAATATGCATGGCTGACGGATAAGTATCGTTGGAAGACTGGGACATATTCACATCATCGTTGGGATGCAGGATCTTTTTACCGGCGATTTCATTTCCGCGGTTTGCGATGACTTCATTGGCATTCATGTTGCTTTGCGTCCCGCTTCCGGTCTGCCAGACCACCAGAGGGAAATGGCTGTTCAGCTTTCCTTCGGCGACTTCAGCCGCGGCACTGCAGATCGCTTCACACTTTTCATCTGTCATTTTAGCCGCGGCGAGTTCACGATTGGTCAGTGCCGCCGCGTGTTTCATCAGGCCGAAGGCCTGTATGATCTCTTCCGGCATGGTTTCACGTCCGGATCCGATCGGAAAATTCTCCACGGAACGCTGGGTCTGCGCGCCCCAGTACCGGTCTGCCGGTACTTTCATCTCTCCCATGGAATCATGTTCGATCCTGTATTCCATCTTCTTCGATCCTTTCTCGCGGTTTACTCGTCGATCCCGTTGACCTGGAAGCGCAGTCTGGTACCGTCTATTCCTTTTTCCCGGACCAGAGCAAACATCTTTTCGATCAGCTTTGCCCGTGCCACACGTTCTGTGGCATCTTCCGAAGAAACACTGACTTTCAGTTCCTTCAGTTCAGGATCATCATTGGTACAGATCAGTTCATAGACCGGTACTTCCTCTGTCCTGTTCACATGCCACCGGATCATGATCAATTCTTCATCCACGAGTCTCTCCCTCTCCTTCACCCTTCACCCTGTATCCTGTACCCTCGAATGAACTCGAAGCGCAGCGAAGCAGCGCATCGCGTTCATTCGCCACTTTCCCGTCAATGACTTTATCAAGCAATCTTTCCAGAGTTTTTCCGACTTCCGGACCTTTCAGACCCATGGCAGTCAGATCTCTTCCGTTCACAGCCAGATCCTTCAGTGAGTAGCACGGATGCTCCTGAAGAAGCATTTCCAGACTTTCCTGAAGTATCCGGGTATCTGCTTCCTTTTCGTCCCTGTCCCGGGTACCGGTAGCGATCCTGTCCGCCCTGTGGATCAGAAAAAGGCGTTCAAGATTGTCCTTCCCGAATTTTTTCAACCGTCTGAGCATGATCTTTCTGTCATTTTTGAGCTCAATATCATGCGCACGTACCAGCGTCACCAGGTTGTCCGCGGTATTCCGGTCCAGGCGAAGCCTTTCCGCGACACGTCCGGCTATCTCAGCTGATTTGTCGGGATGACCGTAGTAATGGGATATACCTTTCTCGTCCAGCGTCATGGTCAGCGGTTTTCCGGTATCATGAAGCAGCATCGTCAGTTTCAGCAGCGGGATCGCTTCTATATTTTCCACTCCGCGGATCGTATGTTCCCATACATCATACAGGTGATGCGGATTGTTCTGATCAAAACCGACCGCCGGTTTCAATTCCGGAATGATCCCGCAAAAAACATCCGTATATTCTCTGAGGATCCTTCCACAAGCTTTCCCGCAGAGCAGTTTCAGCAATTCTTCCCGGATCCTTTCCGCCGCGACCTGATTCAGAGTCGGGTACAGCGCATGGATCGCGGTGGATGTTTTTTCTTCAACATTGAAATCGTATGTGGAGGCGAATCTGAGCGCGCGCAGGATCCGCAGCGCGTCTTCCTCAAAACGCTTTGCGGGTTCTCCGACGCAGCGGATGATCTTCTTTTCGAGGTCTTCCTGTCCGCCGTACAGGTCCACTATTCCGGCTTCATCACTGTAGGCCATGGCATTGACGGTGAAGTCACGTCTGGCCAGATCCTCATTCACACGATCAACAAAATGCACGCTGTCCGGATGCCGGTGATCCGTGTACGCTCCGTCTACCCGGAAGGTAGTGATCTCGTATGGAATATGCTGTATCACCACGGTCAGAGTCCCGTGCTTCAGTCCGGTATCCACAGTATGATATCCGGCAAACACCTGTTTCATTTCTTCCGGGAGAGCTGATGTGCAGATGTCCCAGTCATTGGGTTTCAGCCCGAGGATGGTATCCCGCACGCATCCTCCGACAGCATAAGCGGCAAAACCGTACTCGTGCAGTTTTCCAATAATTTCTGCCACCTGTTCAGGCAGTTTCATGTTTTACCGCTCCTTTCGTTCGAAAAAAATCATACCTATCAATTATAAAGAACGACCCGCCTCAAATCAACCACAACTTGCGATTTTCCCTGCTCTCCCCTCCAAATCCACCCCGCTGGCGCGTAGCTCCCACAAACTAAGGCTCCCCTTGAAGCAAGGCGCCGTATCCCGTGCCAGCACAGTGTGACCGAGCGTTTCTCGTTTACGAAAACGCGGGGGCCTGGAGCGACTTCTCGCATGCGAAAGTCGTGGAAGGCTGTTCTCCAAAGGAGAAAACGGGAGAAGGCGTAATGAGCAAAGGAGTGCGATTCCGCACGACTATTGCGAATTTGACCGAGCGGAGCGAGACAGCTCCGCGAAGCGGTGAGGGGATTGCTGGCGCGCAGCGCCCACAAACTAAGGCTCCCCTTGTTCAACAAGGGGAGCTCCGCGAAGCGGTGAGGGGATTGCTGGCGCGTAGCGCCCACAAACTAAGGCTCCCCTTGTTCAACAAGGGGAGCTCCGCGAAGCGGTGAGGGGATTGCCGACGCGCAGCGCCCACAAACTAAGGCTCCCTCTCCGAGGGAGCTGTCGCCGGAGGCGACTGAAGGAGTCCGCGACCGAAGTCGCGCTCCCCTTCCCCCTGATTTTTGTTACAAAACTCTGCCAAAGCCCATTTGCAGAGTTTGTAACAAAAATTTAAGAATTTCATTGGAAAAAATATTGTCTTTTGGTCAGACCTGTGCTAAACTGTCGAAGTTAGCCTTGATTTGCCCGCTGGGCGGCTGCATACGTGACTCTGACGTATGTTCCGGCGGCAGATCGATACGTCTCTCATCAGGCACTGTCCTGCCGACCTTCCACAACGGCTGGTCAGTGTTGTTGTGCGCTTGCTTTCACCAGGCGCCAACAAAGCAACAGTATGCCTTTCCCGGTGGGTTGCCGCGAAAGACACGACCTGTTTTCCCCGGTTGGCTGTAAAGCCAAACAACATACGGAGGTGTTTTGAACACATGGCACGCATTGCAGGTGTTGACCTGCCCAGAGAAAAACGCGTTGAGATCGGCCTGACCTACATCTATGGCATCGGCCTGACCACCTCGCAGAAAATGCTCGCGGAAGTCGGCGTGAATCCCGACACCCGGGTGAAGGATCTCTCCGAGACCGAAATCAGCAAACTGCGTGACTACATTGAGCACAACCTGAAGGTTGAAGGTGATCTTCGCCGTGAAGTTTCGCTCAACATCAAGCGTCTGGTTGAAATCGGTTGCTACCGTGGCGTACGTCATCGTCATGGTCTTCCCGTCCGCGGACAGAACACCAAGCAGAATGCCCGCACTCGCAAGGGCCCCAAGAAGACCATTGCCGGTAAGAAGAAAGCTACCAAGTAAGCTGATATAGCGAATGATACCCGCCTATTAGCGGGTTACGGAGGGAAAAATCAATGGCACCTAAGCAAAAGCTCAAGAAGGTTTCGCGCAAACGTCGTGAGCGTAAGCTCGTTGAACGTGGCGCCGCCCATATCAGTTCTTCTTTCAACAATACCATCGTGACCATCACTGACACTCAGGGGAATGCCCTGTCCTGGGCATCTGCTGGTGGACTGGGCTTCCGCGGAAGCAAGAAATCCACTCCCTTTGCTGCTCAGATGGCCGCTGAAACCGCTGCCAAGGCCGCTATGGAATACGGTCTGAAAACAGTGGAAGTATACGTGAAGGGTCCCGGTTCCGGCCGTGAAGCCGCTATCCGTTCCCTGCAGGCCGCCGGTCTGGACGTCAACATGATCAAAGATGTCACGCCCATTCCCCACAACGGCTGCCGTCCGCCCAAGCGTAGAAGAGTGTAATCGAGGAGGTACAAACAAATGGCTAGATATACTGGTTCCGTATGCCGTATGTGCCGCCGCGAGGGCACCAAGCTCTTCCTCAAGGGCGAACGTTGCTTCTCCGCCAAG
>JAZRXJ010000119.1:0-1164 GCA_045600165.1 Clostridia bacterium | reverse complement strand
ACGCTGGCGGCGTACAGACGGCAGTGAAGTCTTGTGGATCCGGGACGCCAACGGTTTCTGGCGCAATAACAGCAGCGAATATGAACAGCTGACGGAGAACAGAGCTGGCTATTCGATCACGCTGACGGACGATACGGTATATGTTTTTGCCGCTGATGGTACCCTCTCCGCCATCGAAAAGAATAACGGACAACAGATCATCACGCTCGTGCGTGATAACCTTGGAAACCTGAAGAGCATTACACTTGCCTCCGGCAAGAAGATCGCTGTTCGCACCGACAAGGACGGGCACATCACAAGGCTCACGCTGCCGGACGGAAAACAGGTCATTTACACGTATGACGGGAATGATCTTGTTTCCGTAACGGATCCGGACGGATATACTGTGCGGTATGAATATACAGGATTGGACCTGATGTCCGCCTGGTACGACGGAAACGGTACCTGCCAGGTGCGGAATGAATATGATGATCAATGGCGGGTGATTGCGCAGACAGACGCTGAAGGCGGACGGTATGCGCTTGAGTATGGCGATGACTACACCGTTACTACCGATGCCGAAGGTAACAAAGTCACGTATTACCGGGATGAAAAACAACGCACGACCCGGATTGTGGAAGATAAAGGCGAAACCACCTTTACCTATGGCATTCAGGGTGAAATCATTTCCAAACAGGATGCCTTGGGCAGAGTCACGGTCTACGCGTATAACGAATACGGGGATAAGGTCAGCGAAACGGATGCGCGCGGAATATCTGTGTTCTTTGAGTGGGATGGAAAGCACCATCTGTTGAGCAGGAAGGATCAGAACGGAAATCTTACCTCCTATACCTACGACAAGAACGGAAATCTGCTGACAGAAACCGCGCCGGACGGTGGTGTAACGGCGTACACATATGACAAAGATGGTCATGTGCTGACCGTGACTGACGCGGCTGGTCATATTACATCTTACGCGTATGATAAGAACGGGTTATTGTCTGAGACAACTGATTCGAACGGCAACAAGACACAGATCAGGTATGACGCCAATAACCGCATAGCAACAGTAACCAACGCACTGGGCGAAAAAACGATCTACCGATATACTTCCCGTGGCGATCTTGCAAAGGTCACCTTTGCAGACGGCACCAGTGTTTCCTATACCTATGACGCGCTGGGCAA
>JAZRXJ010000118.1:0-1000 GCA_045600165.1 Clostridia bacterium | reverse complement strand
CAACTGTGTCATGGGCGGAGTCTGCATCTCCCTTTACGGCTTCATCGCTGTCTCCGGTCTGAAGATGATCCAGAATGTTGATCTGAACGACAATCACAATCTGTTCGTCGTTTCCGTCATTCTGATCGCCGGTATCGGCGGCATGACCCTCTCCTTCGGTTCTGTCACCATTACCGAAGTTGCCTGCGCTCTGATCCTCGGCATCCTGACCAACGTCATGCTCAAGGGCAAGAAGAAAGAAAACTGATCCTTCTATATCCTCTCTTTTGCAAAACAGCCCTGCCGGAATTCCGGCAGGGCTGTTTTAACATATCATCATTTATTCCCAGGGTTTGAAGCTTTGCGGTACAATGCCGAACTGCATCAGAATCTTCCCGATCACGTGATTGATCTGATCCTCGATGCTTTCGGGGTGGTTATAAAAAGTCAGCATCGGCGGTACGATGGTACAGCCGACGTCCGCAGCTTCCTTCATGTTCCGCAGGTGTACGCGGCTCAGCGGCATTTCACGAGGACAAAGGACAAGTTTTCTGCCCTCTTTCAGGCAGACGTCCGCTGCGCGGAGCAGCAGATTATTTGCAAAGCCGCTGACAACGCCCGCCAGCGTTTTCATGCTGCACGGCAGTACGATCATACCGTCCGTCATATAAGAGCCGCTGGAGATTGGGGCGGCCATGTCATGCGGATCATAGACCACGTCAGCGAGATCATAAAGGTCGGAGATCGGCTTTTCCGTCTCCAGATTCCATGTCTCGACCGCATCTTCCGTGACAATCAGATGTATCTCAGTCTCCGGGGTCTCACGCAGCGTTTTCAGAAGCTGATAGCCCATGATGACGCCGCTGGCTCCGGTGATACCGACGATGAGTCTCATATTTTTTCCTCCATTGCCTGCAGCAGCTTCACAAGGCAGGCTTCACAAACTGCGTTCAGCTCTGTAAGCTCGTCCGGTCCGGCGTTATCGACGTGGATCCCTGCCGTAACCGTCACCGTGCATCTG
>JAZRXJ010000117.1:0-24856 GCA_045600165.1 Clostridia bacterium | reverse complement strand
TACTCCGGTGTCTGTGTTCAGGGTTACGACGATGCTCTCGGGACGCTTTCCGTCATTATTGTCGTCATCGATCCACTGCTTGGTAACCGTGTATGTTGTTGTATCTGCCTTATGCGTGTTCTTGATCGTAAACCCGTCCACACTAGCTGTATAGCCGTTTGGCACAACAGTTTCTCCAACTGTATATACGATTGTCTTTCCGGCATTCTTTAGGGGTTGGTCATTCCAGGTGTATTGTGTCTGATCCTTTGTCAGGGTCACTGTAGACACTTCGGTACCGTCTGCATACAGGCTTACAGTATAACTGGCACGCAGACCATCCTGATTGCTCTTGTCATCCCAGACCTTGATAACAACAATATCAGTTGTTTCTGCACCATAAACATTCGTGATGGTCTTCCCGTCATCACTCAATGTACTTGAATAGCCGGTAACAGAGCATTCCTGAATCAGGTAGTTCCATTCTGTTGTACTTTCATCGCTGACATATTTCTCAAGGCCAGTAAATTTACCTGTCCAGTTGTTTCCACTTACGGTTGTATTGGCAAGATTCGGCCCGAATGTGCCTGTCTTGACATAATCTGCATCCGCTTTTGTCTCTGTATCCGGATCATAGCGGTACAGTTGTACATCAATGGTAACGGGACGTGCACCCTCGGCATCGCTATTATCATCCCAAACCTTGGTAAATGTCATATCAGTTGTCGGCACAGTCGGTATTTCATTGGTAATATTAGTACCATTGATTGTTGCCACATATCCGAGTGCTGACAGATCCTCTTCGATTATTTCATATTTGATGCTAGCACTCTTTGGATTTTTAGGTACCTTAAATGTCCAGGTCCAGTATGGTTCTCGGAGTTCGGCTGTAGAATTCTCAATTCCAAAGGGTACATCGTCCTCATAGCCCTTAATGGATACTCGAAGGACTTCCGGTCTCTTTCCTTCTGCGTTATTGTTATCTACCCATGTCTTTGTTGTTTTAACATAGTAGTTTCCATCAGAAGACAAGGGTTCCCATTGTGCATAGAGGTGAACGATTTTCCGACCATTTTCGTCATTGAAGGTATCTTTCAATATCGCGAATTTGTCACCAGCGTTATACAAAAGTCCTCTGCCATCCGGATAAAGACTCCAGCCGAGGAATTCATATCCTGGCCTTGTCAACGAAGATTTACTTGTAATATTGCCCTTAATTTCTTCTACAAAACCAATTGGTACATCCATCCATCCCTCTGGCACTTTACCGGATCCACCGTTGGGCTCATAGACCAGACCGCAATTACCATTGCGCAACAGAATTCCATCAACATGGAAAGAAGGAGTACCATCAGCATTACCATTGGCAGCTGCAGATTGGTATTTGATAACATAAAAGAGTATCTCATCCGTATCAGGATTGTAGTCATTAACAGGGAATTTTACCGAACTATTATCACGGGATTCTTTTCCGATCTGACTCTCTACGTATTTCCAGAAAGCCGGCTTGAGGTGATTGGCAACAGCAGAAAATCCGGTTACTGACTCCCATGCTGTAAAGTAATCAAGGAGATTTTTATCATCCAGATTCGCAGCATAATAATATGTTGCAGGATATACAGCCGGTTCTGAAGGAATCGTATTGCTCATCTGTATAGCAATTTCTATTTTCCCTTTAACCGGTCCATCTACCTGACGCCAGATTGCATACAGCTTTGTTTTGCCGTCTGCATCTGTTTCATTTTTATCAAAGTAATACAAATCACCGGCGCTGTATACTGCGGGAAGATCACGCTGACTGGAAGTCTTCAGTTCATCAGCATTATCCTGACGGCTCCATCCACGGAATTCAAAGACTCTTCCTTCACTATCCGTATATTTCAGAGCAGTATTCTGTGGCAGAACAAATGACTTGCCAACCTGTGTTAGCACAGAAGGCACAGCACATGGACCGCCATTACCATCAAATTCAACAGTATACTGTTTTGGACCCCAAACAGCATAAAGTTTCACTTCAGATTCCAGTGACGGATCCAGTTCCAATACTCCGCCAGGGGCAGTGTAGTCGGTTTCGTTTTCATAACTGGTAGATGCACTTGTAGACCAACCATAGAATGTATAGTTACCGCTTGAAGGTGTCCAAACTGAATCTGCCTTCGCAGTTTTGACGCGTAATTTTCCAGCTTCGGATACACCGGCGTACTCCACTATTGGTACCTTGCCTTCAAAGCTGCCGTTATTCGGATCGTAGGAAACGTCTACAGCAATTTCCCAAACCGCCTTTAATGTAACGTTCCTATTAATCGTATAAGTTGCTCCTGCAGGATAAACCAACTCACTGCTATCTTCAGCAACTTCCAACCAACCGGCAAACAGTTTCCCTGTTGGTGGAGTCACACCGGAAGGTAATTCAGGCAAAACAACATCTTTGAAATCAACCTTTGGACCGTTCAAAGAATTTGGCGCTGTTCCATTCCCGCCATTCAAGTCAAATGACAAAGCTAACGGGGCATCTTGAATTGCATATAATGTTTTATTTGAATCGATAGTAATTTTAACACCGGGTTTATAGATTGTCGATACACCGTCATCAGGTTTTGCGCCTGCACTTGGTGACCATCCATAAAATATCTGTCCATTAGTCGTTGTTAAATCCACCGGGTATGGTAAAGCGATTTCTTTGTAGTTTTCTACAGCAGGTCCATATTCAGTCGCCGGGGCATCACCACCCATAGTGTTCGCGCTATATGTCAAAGAGAATCTTCCCGCAACAACAGGATAAAGGTCATAATCTTTATCAATCTTGAATACAGTACCTGGTCGAATGATTTGTTTCAGATCGTTCTCATTACTCAAATCCGGTGAATCAGTAGTTTGCTTTGTTGGCCACCAACCGATAAAGTATTTGCCATCGCCTGCTTCCAATCTGTTTCCACTGGCTATGTTAGTCCAGTCTGGCGGGGTAACATTTTTACGACCCACAACCGGGTCTGGTGCTGTCCCTGATAAATCCCCGGCGTGATAGGTCAACGTATATCCTTCGTCCCAGATGGCATAAAGTGTTGTTGATTCTGCAGATAACGTTATTGTTTCGCCGGGCTGATACAATATATCTGTGCCAAGTACAGGATTCTGCTTTGTGGACCATCCAATGAATATTTTGCCATCTTTTGAGAATTTTTCACTGGTTGCCACATATTCTTCGGCAGAAGAACCCAGCACTGAGAAATATTGAGCAGATGGTATGCTTCCTTCTCCGCCATTCAAGTCATAGGTTAGTTTTCTGGAAGGTCCCCAGACAGCATATACCATCTGATCAGTTCCAGTAAATGTATATCTATCTCCTGTTTTATAATACGCGTTAACATCAGAATACTCGGTATCTTTGTCAAAAGACCATCCATAGAAATATTCGTCATCCTTCACCAATGAGCTTCCAGATTGAAATGTACAAGTAGTACTTTTCTCACCATATTGTGTATCAACAGAACCTGTTGCACCATTGACATCATAAATTAATTTCTTTCCTGCAGGAACAACATGAATATAACATGTGTAATTTCCAGTTGTCGACTTATCAAGTGCTCCATAATAAATATAGAATTCCGTATCACCAATATTTCTGCCTGTTATATCCAATTGATACTTTGGTAAATTATTATTTCCAGTATCGCTGTTATCGATATTGGCGATCACATATCCAGCCACATCACCTTTTTGGATACCAATGTTACTAGTACCATTAGTGTATACATAAAGGGTAATTGTCTCATCTTTAGTAACATAATAATCTTTACCAGGAACAAGCATTTCGTCTGTGCTATATTCTGTCCAAACTGCATATAAGCATACATCATCTTCTGTGACTGAATAATTATCTCCTACTGCATACAAGCCTGCTGTGGAGTTAGGTGTAAAAGTATCACTTCTTTTATAATCTTCTAATTGTTCAGTGGCCCACCCAATCTGTTGATATCCAGCTCGTGTGAATACTGCGCCGGGGAGCGATATCTCGGCACCAGGCAGAGCGCTTATTCTATCGCAGGAACCGCTAGCAACACTACCACCATTAAATGACACGGTTGAGGTCTTCGCCCAAGATACTTTGATCTCTATATCGTCATTTACGGTAATCGTATCGCCAATGGGTTTCTTTTCCCCATTCACAATCCAACCATCGCAGGAATACCCATCTTTGGTAAACTCGCATACTGGTAATTCGTAATTTTCTCCGACCACTACAGTAACCGGATTCATGTTCCCACTACCGCCATCACTATTAAACGATACCGTGTGTGTAACTCCCCAGATTGCATAAATGGGCAATGGATCAAGCCAACTTGTGTCATTAGCTGTCTTTCCACTTTTAGTCAGATCCAACGTTTGACCGATTGCTGTTGCTTCTTCTGTTGTTGCGTTATTGTTCAAAGACCATCCCAAGAATGTTTTTCCGGTTGGTGCGACAAATTCATAAACCGTAGGCAATGGTAATGAAGAGACTTTGGTATCTTTTACATAAATCGGGTCAGAACGATTATTCCCGTTTTCGTCATTGTTTTCTATATATTGAACACAGTACGCTTGATTCCATTTTACATACAGTTTAGTATCGTCAACAAGAGAAATAGTTTCCCCAGGTTGCTTTACTGTTCCAGAACCGTCAATCCATCCCCCGAAGTATAGGTCTTTAGGTTCATCATCAAATTCATCACTGCAATCATTATATGTTGGTAAAACAAATGATAAACCGGTGTATGATTTTGAGTTACCATCATTGTCGGTCTGATAAAGAGTCAAGGTTTTCGGAGTAGACACTGTGAATTTTAAAGTAATTTGTCCTGCATCATTTTTAGCTTTATTACTAACATTAGAATATACGTTTAAGTATGCTTCACCGATGTCGTTTCCTTTAACAGTTACTTGATACAATGACCACTTCCCCCAACTATGGTCAAGCGGATCTACGTTGGTTAATGGTACAGGATCTTTTTCCAGCAAAACACAAGAACTGTTAGAACTTTGACAATTAGGGGCCGCCTGTTGTACGTAAATATAGAAAGTATATGTCTTGCCTTTTTCAATCGCTATTGCGTCTGATGGATAATCATTTGACCAAAAAATAGGTGTCGGAGCCGGAGACAGATTTCCTCCTCCCCCATATGGGTCAATTGTATCAGCCTCAGCTAAAGGAACCATACCAATCAGCATGGCAAGAGTCAAAATCAATGCTGTTATTCTCTTCAACATATTATTATTCATAATAGTCCCTCCAGATTGGTATTTGCTTTAGCTTCTATTGTTGACATCATTCCGCATTATTCAGGATCACTCTGTACGTCCAAATATAATAGAAGGTAGTTTCATCGATAATAAAACTGTAAGCAGGACCTGTAGCTCCGGGAATGTCCTCCATATTCACGCGATCTTTACTGCACTGCCATTGGATTGTGTAGTCCAAACCTTCAAAGCCTTCCAATTCAGCATACATATTGACTACTTGACCTACATAGAAGTTCTTTTGACCGTCAATATTGGACTTCAGATGCATTTTTCTGAACTCGTAATTTTCAATATTCTCTGTATCTTCCCTGGTTTCCTCTGTTTCTTCTTCAGTTTCGGAATTTTCGGTTTCTTCATTTCCGACTGTGGTCTGTTCTTCTTCAGTAATTTCCGTTACGATGCTTTCTTCATTTCCGGTTGTTATTTGGGTTTCTTCTTCAGTCATCACTTCAGAATCAGTCTCATAGCTTTCATCGATCTCTTCCGCGATTTCAGAATCCGGTACGTTTATCTCAACAAGGATATCTTCTTCTGAAAGAGTTTCTTCATTAATAATATTTTCGGCAGGAGTTTCTTCAGCAATGACTGTCTTCGCCTTCGGATTGTACATGGCCAGTTTTTCATTTTCGACATATCCCAGGTAACCCCGATAATATACGTTGGACCAATACTTGTCATACTTTACCATGTAGACATATTCATTGGCAGGGATCTCACAAATTACTCTGGAGTCGGTATCCGGCTCATAGTACAGGTTGGCGAATTCTTCACCTTCACGAAGGATCAAGCAGCACTTATCCATATCTTCTGTGAGAAGTTCGATCAGTTCAGTTTCTTCCTGCTGAGGCACAGCTTCTTCGATTGCCTTGATGTCTTCAGGTGTTTCTTCTGTTTCTGCTTCGGGATTCTGTTCGGCTTCGGTGACCTGTTCGGGTTCTGCGATCTGTTCGGGTTCGATGACCTGTTCGGGTTCGATGATCTGCTCGGGTTCGGTAGCCTGTTCGGGTTCAGTAACCTGTTCGGGTTCGGTAACCTGTTCGGGTTCGGTGACCTGTTCGAGCTCAATGACCTGTTCAGGTTCTGCAACCTGCTCGGGTTCGATGACCTGTTTAGGTTCGGTGACCTGCTCGGGTTCGGTGACCTGTTCGGGTTCGATGACCTGTTTAGGTTCGGTGACCTGTTCCGGTTCTGCGACCTGCTCGGGTTCTGCGACCTGCTCGGGTTCTGCAACCTGTTCGGGCTCAGTGACCTGTTCCGGTTCTGCGACCTGCTCGGGTTCGGTGACCTGTTCCGGTTCTGCAACCTGTTCCGGTTCAGTGATCGGTTCGGATTCAATCACTGCCGGCGTTTCTTCCGGAGCATCAGAACTCTCTTCCAATTCCACGAGGACCTCTTCTATGGGAGCAGCAGGTTCTTCCGCTTCCGGTACCGGTTCCAAGGCATCGGTTACAGCCGGTTCCTCCGTTACTTCCGGAACCGGTATTGCCTGCTCTTCCTGAATTTCTATAGACGCTGTCGCTTCGGTTACAGCAATCACTTCCTCTGCCTCTTCAGCAAAGGTCAGGATCCCGCTGGTTGCCAGCATTGCAACAGTCAGGCCGAAGGCGATTGTTTTCTTCATGATGTTCTTCATCTTGAGATCCCCCGTTCGTAGTTTATCGGATTTCTGATCAGCATTCTGATACAGTCGTTTATACGATTTTCATATGCGGATGGATATACTCCACCCAGTCTTTTGTTTATATCATAACTCACGGCGGTTATATGTTCGGTTACATTTTGCGTTTTTTTAAATGTTTATGTGTATTTTTGTATTTTTTGTGTTCCGAAATTGAAAAAAGCCTTCGAAATTGTAATTTCAAGGCTTTTGTAGAATATTTAACAATGTTGCCGAATCATTTTATCTGATCAAAACGAACGCTGTACAGATCGATATTACTCCCTGGCAGGAATACAAAAGTTACATCTGTAACCGTTTTGCACGTTGGAATTCGGAATGTTTGGGTATGCCGTTCCTTTCCACTAAATATAGCGATGGAATTCGCAGTTTCTCCCAATATATTCTTCATCCGGATTGTGATGGCATTGTTATCCAGAGGAGTCTGCGCGTCGATCATCAGCTCGGCTTCATCGTGGTCTTCAAAGTCCATATTCTTCCATGTTAACGAAACATTATTGCCGATCTGTTTTACAGCAGTACCTTCAATAATGTAATTATCTCCGTAGATTTCATCCGCTTCGCCGGCATTTTGCGGCAGCCAGGCTCTGCTCTGTTTCTCAAAGAGCATACTCTTCAAATGTACTTTTTCTTTCATGGCAAAAGCAACGGTCTGAACGCCTGTCAGGCGTTTGGATAACGTGTAAGTTTCCTCCTGATATACGTTCCATATGCTGGGTTTATGGTATTTCAAAGTATCCAGCAAAGTCATATGTTCCTTGTCCGGTCCGGCGTACATTTCGATTTCATGGCAGTCACTGTCCAGTGCGAAAATAGGCAAAGTCAGTCGATCTGTTCCGTTTGGACCGAAGTCTATATTTTCGTAACCGACCATGCTTCTTCCGTCTCTGGCGAAGGCAATTCCCTTTTCATTTCCGGATCCGATGTCACCTTCAGTAAAAGTATACAATCCGGCAGAAAATTCTTCATATGGATTCAATGCAGCCTGACCAATATTTTGTACCTTCAATTCGATATGCGACAGAATGACGGGATGCTTGCGACCATTGTTGCAGCTTGCCCGGAGCCATATTTCACCGTCTCCGGCCGCCCGGACAAGAATATGGTCTGTTTCCTTAAGCACTGTTGCGCATGGTGAAACAATGCCATTGCGGTTTACAATCTTCCAGACCACATTCTGCTCGTTTGCGCCTTCCGGAAGGATCTTCCAGGCAAATTTCAGTTCTTTTTTTCCCGGATTCATCTCAGTTCCATCCAGTGGAATGATTTCGATTTTCCGGATCGGGATCTCGTTTGTCGGTTTTGATGTGGTGAGGTTGATTTTCCCGGTGGACGGCATGCTTTTTTCAGCAGGGATCACATTCAGGATCAGTTCTGCCGGTTCCAGATCCTGAGATTCTGCCGTAATCTTCACGATACCCTCTTTTTCAGCAGCACCGACGATAGCCAGCAGTTCCCCGGAGAACAGCTGACGACTGTCCGTCTGATACGGATCGGGATCGGTTGAATCACCGTTATCCAGTCCCAGCAGTCTTCCCTCTCCTGTCACGGTGATTCTGATTCGGTTATTGGCATTTTCGACGGGATTACCATTCTCGTCTTCCGCGGATATCACAATAAAGGTGATATCATGACCGTCTGCTGCCAGAGTCATGTCTTCACTTTTCAGTTTCAGTTTTTTTGCATCCCCGGGTGTCACGCGCCTGTCTTCCAGGATCTTGTTGCCATTTTCATCATAGCCGATTGCCATCAGCGTTCCCGGTACATATTGTACTTGCCACATCGGGCAACAGTTTTCCGGATCATTCAGGACGATCTGTTTTCTTCCCAGCGAATCGCCATTCAGGAAGAGCTCAACGGAAGCACAATTGCTCATGACACGCACATCAATCATCTGTCCGGGATTCCAGTCCCAGCGCATTCCGATGTGCAGCATTTTTTCCTCTGTCCACAGGGACTGGAAGAGATAATAAACATCCTTCGGGAAGCACGCGGTATCCGCCTGCCCGAAATAGCAGTTGCGTGTATGATAGGGCGTCGGTTCGCCGATATAGTCGATTCCGGACCAGATGAACTGACCCATGGAATATGGTATGTTCATGTCTTCAACGATGCAGTTCCGCATGTCTTTGGCGCCCCAACTGGTATTGCTGTTGCCCAGATCAGAGCACTGCAGGTCTTCTTCGCTCATGATGGGTGTATCCGCCGGGAAATGATAGATCCCGCGGCTGGCCAGGATACTGGCGGTCTCACTGCCGTAAATGACCCAGTCCGGATGTGCGGCATGATGCTCCGCGTATAATCTTTCTCCGTAATTGTAGCCTGGGACTTTTACGATCTCAGCACCCTTCTGCGCGCCTTCCCAGGGCATATAGTTGCTGCCGAAGGTGACCTTAGCGTTTTCTTCCGGATCATGGCTCTGCACCTGATCCTTCAGCATCCGGAGGACTTCACGGCCGCGTTCGTCCGCGAACATATCATAGATTTCGTTGCCCACGGACCACATGATCACAGAGGCATGATTCCGGTCACGGCGGACCCAGGAAGCCACATCCTCCGCTTCATGTTCCGGGAAGAAACGGGCATAATCAAATTCTGTCTTGGGTCGTTCCCACATATCAAAGGCTTCATCAATCACCAGGATCCCCATTTCATCGCAAAGGTCCAGGAGTTTCGAGGCCGGAGGATTGTGTGAAGTCCTTAAAGCGTTGACGCCCATTTCCTGCATGACCCGCAGTTGTCTGGCAGCCGCCTTTTCATGGAACGCGGCACCCAGAGCACCCAGATCGTGATGCAGGCATACGCCTTTCAGCTTGACATGCTTTCCATTCAGGAAGAAACCTTCGTCCGGGTCGAATCTCGTGGTCCTGAAACCGATCCGGCACTGTTCTTTCTCCCCGTCCACCGCATAGGTCAGGAGATACAGTTTGCGTTCTTCCAGCGACCATTCCTTCACTTTATCCGTAGTAAAGGTTATTTCTTGTTTTGTCGATGTGACGGGTTGTTTCTGCGTGTACAGGAGTTCTCCCTGCAGATCTGTCAGGGTGATCTCCAGTTCTTTCCCGTTGAAATCACCGGTCAGTTCTGTACGTACGGTGACTTTCCAACCGGCATTCTCTTTCCGTGAAACAACATACAGGCTGTTCGGAATGAAATGGCATTCAGGTACAGTAACCAGTTCCACATCGCGATAGATACCGCTTCCGGAATACCAGCGGGTATTGGGGCTTCTGTGACGGATATGCACGAGGATCTCATTCTCCCCGTCATGCAGAAATGGCGTCAGTTCGGCGTCAAATGCGGTATAACCGTAAGCATGGGAGCAGGAGATCGTCCCGTTCACCAGCACGTCACAGTCCATATAAACGCCGTCAAAACGCAGGCGTCGGCAAAGACCGTCATTTGCTCTCTCGACAAACAGCGAACGCCTGTACCAGGCATCCGCTGTTTCATAAAGATCATCCGTCTGGGCAATCAGCCAGTCATGCGGAAGATCCACCGGGATCCATTCCGCCTGCCGTGCCTCTTCGGATGTGCTGTCGATATGCAGTTTTACAAATTCCCACCGGTCATTCAGCAGCGTACGCATACCATTACCTCCATCGGGATCATTGATTTGGTTCGGATGGAGGCAGCAGAACGAAATGTTCCGGTTCGACCTCCGTCATTGTCCATTCGTTCATGTTCTCGGTACTGTATGTATCCGGATCATACTCGATCCGTTTTCTGTTCTTTTCTTTCAGTGGATTCGGCTCCGGAATGGCGGACAACAGTGCTTTCGTATAAGGATGGACCGGATTCCGGTACAGGTCCTCACTTTTCGCGATTTCCACCAGGTGACCGTAATACATGACACCGATCCGGTCCGAAAAATACTTGACCACAGACAGATTGTGCGCGATAAACAGGATCGTCAGTCCCATTTCCTCCTTCAGGTCATTAAGGAGGTTGATCACCTGTGCCTGAATGGATACGTCCAGTGCGGAAACCGGCTCATCGGCAATCACCATCTGCGGATTCACGATCATGGCGCGTGCGATGCCGATACGCTGCCGTTGTCCGCCCGAAAACTCATGCGGATACCGGGTGGCATGCTCTTCGTTCAGGCCGACTTTCTGCAGCATGGCAACCACTTTTTCATGCAGTTCTTTCTTGTCCTTCAGACCGCGTTCCCTCAGCGCCTCACCGACGATCTCCTCTATGGTCATCCTTGGATTCAGGGATTCGATCGGGTCCTGAAAGATCATGGAGATCCGTTCAGCCAGAAAGCGGCGTTTTTGCGCGTTCATGGAGCCGGTGACTTCCGTCCCGTCAAACAGGACAGTTCCGGACGTCGGGTCATACAGTCGGATAATGGATCGTCCTGTCGTCGTTTTCCCACAGCCGCTCTCGCCCACCAGTCCGAAGGTTTCCCCTTTCCGGACAGTAAAACTGACATGATCGACCGCCTTGGTTGTTTTCTCGTGTTTGCCGTGACCGTCGGTGAAATACTGACAAAGATCCCGTACTTCAAGGAGGATATCGTTATTGTTCTGCTGCATTCAGCGCTTCCTCCTTCATCCGGGTGATCCTTTCCCGCAGGGCTTCCGGCATCTCCGTCTTCGGTGCGGCAGGATGCAGCAGCCAGGTGGCTGCCATATGCGTGTCACTGAGTCTGAAGAACGGAGGTTCTTCTTCCAGATCGATCTGCAGGGCATACTGATTCCTTGCCGCAAAGGCATCTCCCTTCGGCGGATTCAACATATTCGGCGGCGCTCCGGGAATTGCCTGCAGGCGGCCGTAGGTTTCCAGATCAGGCATGGAAGTCAGCAGGGCCCAGGTATACGGATGCGCAGGTTCCAGGAACACTTCCTGTACCGTGCCGGTTTCGACGATCTTGCCGGCATACATCACATACACACGGTCAGCCATATTGGCTACCACACCCAGATCGTGGGTAATAAAGATCACGGACAGATTGCGTTCTTCCTTGATCCGGTTGATCATTTCGAGGATACGTGCCTGTACGGTCACATCCAGCGCGGTGGTGGGTTCATCACAGATCAGGATCTCCGGTTCGCCTGCCAGGGCAATGGCAATCACGATACGCTGACGCATACCGCCGGAAAACTGGAACGGATATTGTTCGAAACGGGTTTCCGCCTGCGGAATACCCACATCGTTCATCAGTTTCAGCGCTTCCTCACGGGCCTGTTGCTTGTTCAGTCCGCGTTTCTTCAGGACTTCCATGATCTGTTTTCCTACCTTCATGATGGGGTTCAGCGCGCTCATGGGATCCTGGAAAATAAGTCCGATCCGTTTGCCGCGGATCTCTTTCATGTCATCTTCGTCAGCCTCTAAAAGGTCGCTTCCGTCATAGAGGATCCTACCGGACTCCACAATGGCATTGGACGGCAGAATGCCCATGACAGCCTTGGTGGATACGGATTTTCCGGAACCGGACTCGCCCACGATGGCGATCGTTTCGCCTTTATTCAGTTCAAAGCTGACACCGCGGACTGCCTGCACCGTACCGGCATATGTACGGAATGAGACTTTCAGATCTTCCACATGGAGAATGACATTTTCCTTGCTGTTCATCGTCATTCCCCCTCTCCGCGTCTCGTCGGATCCATCGCGTCACGAAGTCCGTTGGAGAACAAATTGAACGCGATCATCAGCAGAGAGATCAATACCGCCGGGAACAGGGTCTGATATCCGTACTGGAGCAGTACATCCTGTCCGGTGGAAAGCAGGATCCCGATGGAAGGTTCGGGCGGCGCGATGCCCAGACCGATATACGCCAGGAAAGATTCGGAGAAGATTGCGCCCGGAATGGCGATCATGGCGCGCGTGATCAGCGGTCCGACGGTATTGGGCAGCACATGACGGAAGATCAGTCTCCTGTCCGGGATTCCCATAGTCCGTGCGGCAAGCACATATTCACGGTCTTTATAGCGATAGAACTGCGCGCGTGTCAGCCGGGCCGTTCCGATCCAGCCGGTCACCGTCAGCGCCAGGATGATGGAGAACATCCCGGCTCCGAACAGCAGCATGAAAAGAATGGTAACCACAATATAGGGCAAACCATCCAGCACTTCGGCAAAGTGCGTCATGAACATATCCACTTTTCCGCCGTAATAGCCGGCAACAGATCCATAGATAACGCCGATCACCAGATTCGTGATGACGGAAATAAAGGCGATCAGCAGTGAGATCCTCGCGCCCTGGAAAAGGCGGGTCAGGATGTCGCGTCCGACATAATCGGTCCCGAACCAGTGGTATTCGTTCTCATCCAGTCCGCAGTAACGGTAGTAGTCCACCTTCACATCCACGACCGGCTGTCCGCGAACCTCATATTCATTCACGATCTCAAGCACGCTTCCTTCGGGGAAACGTTTTGGATCTTCAACGGACGACTTCTTCTTGTTGGTCAGGATACGTGTTCCGTCGGCAATCCCGATATCCTCCAGGAGCGGGATTTTGGGCGGCAGATCCTTGCCATCCACGTTCTGCTGGGTACAACTGTATCCGGTCACTTCCGGCACGATAATAGCCAGCAGGATGATCAGGGCAATGATCCAGAAAGACACTACGGATACTTTGTTTTTGCGCAGCCGGTTCAGCGCGTCCTTGTAATATCCGACCGGTTCGGTGACCGGCACTTCATCCCGGATCTCCTGACGTTCGACCGGTTTGAAACGTTCCGCGGCGATCTCCGCGATCCCGGGGGTCAGATGGTTTCTGTCTTCGATTTTCATCTGTTGCCTCCTATTCTGATCCGCGGATCAATGATACCGTAGGAAATATCCACGACAAGGATCGTTACCAGAGAAATGGCGGAATAGAAGATCAGACAGGCCACCGTCAGGAAATGATCGCCTGCCATGACCGAATCCACCAGCAGACCGCCGACGCCATTCACGGCAAACATTTTTTCAACCACAAGCGATCCGCCCATGATCCCGGTGATCATGGGAATGATCGTATTGGCGATGGGTACCAGAGAATTGCGGAAAGCATGCTTCGCGGTTGCTTCGGTCCTGCTGAGGCCCTTGGTCCGGGCCAGAAGCATGAAGTCGGAGGACAGTGTCTCGATCAGTTCACCGCGCAGATAGCGGGCAATCGTCGCGATGGGATTGAGCGACAGCGCGATGATCGGAAGGACCATCGAAGAGAGGCGGATCCAGTAATTCGCCGCCTGTGTATCATAAAGTGTCGGGAAGACGGGCCAGATATAGGTGAACAGATACTGAAGCAATGACGCAAAAACAAATGATGGTACAGAAATGAAGACCACGATCAGGAAAGAGATGATTTGGTCTGTCAGTTTGTTCTGTTTTAAGGCAGCCCAGGCGCCAAAGATAATGCCCAGTGGAATGGAAATCAGCAAAGAGTAGAAGTTCAGCTCCATCGTCGCCGGAATACGTTCCACTATGATCTCAAATACATCCAGACCGGGACGCAGTTTGACGGAAGTCCCGAAGTCTCCCCGGGTCACGATTCCCTTCATGAAGTGGTAATACTGCACCGGCATCGGATCGTGCAGGTGCATCCGTTCTTCCAGCTTCCTTTCGATTTCCGGCGGTACATCAGGATTTTCGAAGATGCTCATGGGCATCAGCCGAATGATCCAGAATGACAATGTCATTACCAGAAACAGGGTCAGAAGCATGGCCCCTATTCTGGTCAGTACATACTTAAGCAAAGGGTTTCCTCCTTCAGTGGAGTTTCCGTCCCGTGTTACGGGGAAAAATGAAGGGTCCGCTTACGGGCCGATCCCTCATTTTTCCCTGCCGTATGAAAACGGAAAACGCAGACACAGGCATGCCGTTAGCGGCACGCCCGTGTCTGCCTGATCAGTTCACGAGTTTATTCCGCGATGTCTCCGTAGATAGTGCCCCAGCCCAGACCGGGAATATAGGTGGTCACGGGCAGGATCAGACGGTCGGAGAAGAGCTGGTACTTGACTTCCTGAACCATGGGCAGGTTGATGACCTTGTCCAGATAGATCGTTTCCAGCTTGGCGGTTTCGTCCAGCAGTTTCTCGTAGTCGCCGGTCGAGTTTTCGCAAACGTCATACTGCGCGTCGAATTCCTCATCCAGGAAGTTGTTCGGATGGCTGGAATATCCGCTGATGAAGTAGGCAAAGCTCTTGTGCGGCAGAGAAGAGGAAGAACCGTTGGACCAGTCGTTCGGCGAGAGATCCCAGGTGTCATTGCTTTTCTTGTACTGGGTGGTGGAGATGCCGGAATAATTCACGATCTCCAGGGTGACCTTTCCGTCAAAGATGACCGGGAACTGTTCCTGCAGATACTCGGCTGTTTTCTTCCAGTAGGATTCGCTGGGGTCAAAGGCAATCACCAGGTTCAGCACAGTGTCCTCGGAGACGCCGCATTCTTCATAAGCCTTGGCCAGATATTCACGGGCCAGCTCCGGATTATAACCAAACTCGCCGTTCGCGTTCACGGCATCTTCCACACTCTTTCCCTGAGCACTCTCGCGGTAGGTTACTCCGGAATCGGACAGGATACCGGCCAGACCGTTGATGTACCAACCGGCGCCTTCATTGTATCCGAAAAGTTTTTCCGCGATGGTCTTTCGATCCATGGCATGGAACAGAGCCTTACGATAGTTGTTGGAACCGCAGAGAGGATTGTTGGGATTGAACGCGTTCACATCGATGTGATAGACAGTGTTGGAAGGATATTCCACCAGTCTGGGATCATCGATGTAGGTCTCAATAGTGTTTGCGTCAGGCTGCATGTCATCCAGGAGACCACTCTCCCAGAGTTCCACACGGGCATTCATTTCAGGAATGACCCGGACTTCCACAGTATCAAAGTGGAACAGTTCCGGCTGCCAGTAATTGGGATTGCGGGTATAGATCTGGATGGAATCAAAGGTCCAGGTATCCAGCATGTAGGGTCCGCAGCTCATATACTGTTCCTTGGTGGCGCCATAGGTGGTCTGGGTCTTGTCTTCAGTCATACCGGCTTCATAGAAGGGTTCATATACCAGGGTCGTGGCACGGGTATTGAAATGAGCGCACACGTTGGCCTGTGTGAAGGTATCACTGGTCAGTACCAGTTGAATAGTATAATCATCGATCTTTTTGATTCCGACATCTTCCCAGGTAACAGTGGCGGAATCGCCCTGCGCGGCATATTCAGCAGCATTCACGATGGTAATGTTGTTGCTTGCAAGCTTATTGGACATGCTGTTCACCAGCATAGGATTCAGAAGTTGTTTCCAGGAATAGATTATAGTATCGGCATTGATGGGATCTCCGTTGGCCCACTTGGCATCGGTGCGAAGCTTGATTTCCCAGGTCACACCGTCTTCCATCCGGACAGGCAGTTCGGCGGCGAGGTCGCCGATGTAATGGAAGCCCTTTCCGTCTTCATTGGGAACAGGACGGTAGAGATAAGCGTTACAATAATCTGTGGGAACATCCAGACTGGTTTCCACGGAATTATGGACGTTCAGGGTAGGTGTATCGGCCTTGATATAAGCATGATACACTTTAGCAGCTGTTTCTTTAATTTCCGGTTCGGCAGGCGTCTCTGTTTCAGCCGGAACTTCAGTTGACGCAGGTGTTTCAGTTGCAACGGGTTTATTGCCGTTGTCGCATCCGGTCAGTACGATCAGTGTTAACATCAGGGCAAGAACCAGGGACAGAACTTTCTTCATACCTTGATCTCCTTTCAGACTAGAACTTTATGTCAGTACATCACTGATGTACGCAACACACGGTATCAGAGCAGTCCCGTCAGGACAGAAGCCGCGATCAGGACGCCGGCAATAATAAAGTGTATTGCCACAGATCGATGTTCATTCTCCGACGAATTTTCCTTGCGGGGCACGGCAGTGTCAGCGTCATCCTCCGCCTTTTTACCACGAAAAATTCTGTGGACAAACCGGAAGCTGTCAGAAGTGTGAGTAAACGCGTGAGACCGGCTCAATAGTGCGATGATTCCCCGTATCATGAAGATACTTCCGACTGCGAACAGAATATCCGGAAGGATATTTTGCCGGGGCGTGTCCATATTCCGGAAAGTCAGGAACCAAAGCAGGATCCCGATCAAAATCAGTATTGAAATCTCTATAACAAAACGCCTGTTGATCGTTTTCTTCATCTTCAGTCATCTTTCCGCTTTCCGGTGTGATCTGCAAGCCTTACGGGGTTCATATTCTGACACATATAACCTGATAAATTATACCATATATTGTAGAAGTGTCAAGGTTACAGACGCAAGCTGGTGTATTCCGGTGACCATTTCAGGTCATTTCGGTGCAGGAAGAAAGCATCTTCAGAATAGTCACGATTTTTTCATCAATTTCTCATTTTTCTCTCTCCGTTTTCTCAAGCATCGGAATTCAAAGGGTGGTATTATATCACTGTCGCCGGGAAAACACGGTGATCAAATCAAGAAATCGGAAAGGATCATCACAATGGAAAGTTTTACGATCGAAGATATTGAAGTCATCCGTCAGAAGAGCGGTCTCAGCTATGAAGAGGCAGTTGCCCTGCTGGATTATCACAACGGAAACCTGGCCCGCGCCCTGATCGATCTGGAACGCAACGGACGTCTGAAGGACGGAAACGCTTCCGGTGCGAATACGACCCGGAGCAGCAGCACTTCCGCTCAAACCGATGAACCCGGTCTTCCCGGTCTGCTTAACCGGCTGCTCCGTTTCCGCCTGAAGATTTCCCGGAACGGTAAGTCTCTTATTAATCTGTCTGTACTCTTCTCAGCGCTGGTCATCATCATTGCTCCCAAGCTGGCTGCCTTTTCCGGCATTCTCGCCCTGCTGCTCGGCTGCAACTTCGCCTTCGATAAAAACGATAATGCCTTTGCCGGAGACAATATTCAGAAGATGGTTCGTAACGCCGGTGAAAACGCAAAGAATTCCGTCAATAATGTCGTAAAGACTTTTTCCGCGGAATTGGGCACCATAACCGATAAAAAGGCTGATGAAAAGCAGGTCGTTCCCGAAGAAGAAAAGCCTGTTCAGGAAGTCAAAGTAGCAGCGTCTTCCACGGATGATGATGTCTCTGCCGCGGAAAAAGCAGTTGATTCCTACTTTGGCGGCAATCCTGCCGTGGCTCACGGAACCGCTTTCTCTTCCGCTTCTTCCGTTCCCACCATTCAGATTCCTGTTCAGGTGGAAGCAAGCGAAGGCAAAATGAACGTGGAAGATCAAAGCGACGGTTACAGCACCCTGACCATTGACTGATAAGGGTCCATCCTTTTGCAAAAGGTCTCCGGACCTTTTGCCTTTTCCTGTTTTATGGTATACTGAATTGATTGGGAGGTGCCCGAAATGCCTAAGATTCTGATCGTTGAAGATGAAAAGAAGATTGCCCGTTTTCTGGAGCTGGAGCTGATCCACGAAGGGTATGAAGTCGAAACCGCGAATGATGGCCGTACCGGTTTGGATAAGGCGCTTTCGATTGACCCCGACTTATTGATCCTGGACCTCATGCTTCCGGAACTCAGTGGGATCGAAGTATGCCGCCGTCTCCGCCATCAGTCGGACGTCCCGATCATCATGCTTACCGCCAAGGACGATGTCTCGGATAAGGTCATGGGGCTGGATATGGGGGCGGATGATTATATGACAAAGCCGTTTGCCATCGAAGAGCTTCTTGCCCGTATCCGGGTCGCGCTGAAAAAGATCCGGGCCTCATCAGCGGTAAAAGCACCTGCCGCGAGTACTTTGTCCTCCGGTCCCATTTCATTGGATCTGAACAGCTGGCAAACCTCCGTTTCCGGTCAGTCCGTCAGCCTCACCCGAAAGGAATTCGAACTCCTGCATTATCTCATGGAGCATGAGAACTGCGCCGTGACCCGTGATCAGCTGATGAACGAAGTCTGGGGCTATGACTACATGGGAGACTCCAACATCGTTGACGTATATATCCGGTACCTCCGTCACAAGATCGATGACCCCTTCGATCTCAAGACGATCCATACTATTCGTTCCGTAGGATACATGTTCAGCCATGAAGAATAAAGAGAACAAAAAACAGGGATCTGCGAATAACGTTCCCCGGAACAAGCAGTCCCCTATCAGTAAAATACGGCTTTCCCTGACTTTCCGGATCGCCCTGCACTATGTGCTGCAATTGATCCGTACCGTGATCCCGATCATGCTGGTCATGACCGTGCTGTTCTGTTTCGGGCTTTCCATCCCGATCCTGGATGATCTGCACCGAATCACGGAACAGCCGTTGGAGGAAGGTCAGACCGAATATACGCAGGATGTGATCGGCAACTCTCGTCTGCAGGTCAAAGCCACCGGCCATCTTCCGAAGGAAAACTTTTTTAGCCGTCTGTCCCAGCAGTGCCCGCTGATCTTCTCCGCAGGACTGGTGGATGTGCCCGAGTCCTGGCTTTCCTTCCTGTATACGGCCCCGACCGGTGAAGACATGCTGGTCACAGTCATGATCAACGATTACAAGATCGCTTGGATCTGGATGCTGATGGGAATCGTACTTTCAGACATTCTCCGGATCATCAGTTTCCTGCGCCACAGCAACCGGCTGAACCGGCATGTGCTGGCTCCTATCCGGGATATCACCGAGATGGCCGCCACGCTTTCTGAAAGCAATCTGTCCAACCGTATCAATATTGCCGGTACCAAGAACGAACTGAAGGATCTGGCGCAGGTCATCAACACGATGCTGGACCGGATCGAGCACAGCTACAACAGTCAGAAGCAATTCGTCTCCGATGCCAGCCATGAACTGCGCACCCCCATCGCCGTCATCCGCGGCTACACCGATATGCTCAAGCGCTGGGGCAAGGAAGATCCGGAAGTTCTGGAAGAAGGCATCAACGCGATTTCCATGGAAACGGAGAGCATGAAAGACCTGGTCGAAAACCTGCTTTTCCTGGCGCGTCATGACAAAAAGACCCTGATGATGGAAATGTCCGACTTCGACCCCGTGGAAGTTGTCGAAGAAGTCGCCCGTGAAGAAAGCATGGTGGATCCCTCTCACACCTTTACAGTGGAGCCTGCCGTGCACATGGCCCTGAATGCCGACCGGAACATGGTGAAGCAGGTTGTCCGGATCCTGACCGATAACGCGATCAAATACTCGCCTGCCGATACCGAGATCCGTCTTGGTGTACAGGCTTCAAACGGTTCCTGTTGTCTGACCGTCACAGATCACGGTCAGGGAATTTCTTCCGAAGAATTGCCTAAGATCTTCGAGCGTTTCTACCGTTCCGACCAGGCACGTCATTCCGAGTCCGGCGGTCACGGGCTGGGACTGAGTATCGCCCGTATCATCGTGGTCGCGCACCGCGGTAAGATCCAGGTCCGTTCCAAACCCGGTTCCGGGACCACTTTCTCCCTGCTGTTTCCCCTGAACAGTCAATCCCTTTCAAAATAAGCAGGAACCCATCACCGTGAATGGTGATGGGTTCCTGCTTATTGTCATGGCAGGATCTGCAAAAGATCCTGAAAATGTCTGATTACGGCATCCGCCGATTTTCTGATCTTCGTTCCGTTTTTGCCGTTGTAACTGATCAGATGCTGTACGCATACCGTATGCATGCCCACGCTTTTCGCGCCTTTGTGTTCACAGCTTCCGCCGTCTCCCACAAAAACCGTTTCTTCCGGTCGAACGTTCAGGTGGCTGAGACTCAGGCGATAGATCCCCGGGTCCGGTTTCATCATCCCCACATCGCATGAAAAGATCACATCGTCGAAGTATGGTGCCAGAGGCGATTCATCCCAGTACATCCTGTCACAGACATCCGCGTTGGAAATCAGTCCGATCTTATATCCGCGCCCGTGCAGGCTCCGTACCGTTCCGACGATTTCCGGGGCGATATCGGTGACTGCCTTACGCATTCTCGCGTTCTTGGCCAGTCTGGCTTTATCTTTCTGTTCTTCGGTGACCGTTTTCTTCAGGCAGGCACAGGCCCGTTCAATCAGTTCCCTGTCTGTTTTGACCTGACCGAGCCCCCGTTCAGTACCAAGCGGATCATTCCAGCATGCCCTGCCCCATTCTTCCGGTGTTACACCCAGCGGATCACTTTCCGTGTGTTCCAGATCACGCTGCGGATCTGCCAGTGTAAAGAACAGATCGAAGCAAACTGCCTTGATACCGTTCATGGGTTCATTCAGGATCTTTTCTCTCACAGTTGCTCTCCTGTTTTGTCTTCCGGATGGATCTCATCTGTTTTTCCCGTTGCAAAATCCTTATGGATCCATGCTATTTCCTGCAGATGCCATAATTGTTGTCCTTTGAAATCCGCTTTCACGATCCATGGCATCCGGTCAACGATCCTCAGGAAATCCTCATAACCGAATTCCGGTCTGTAATAGTTGATGATCGTGCTCAGGGCCGTCCCATGGGTCCCGATCACCAGCGTTTCCCCCACATGGGTTTTCAGGAGTACTCCCAGAGCTTCAATGTTGCGTTCCTGTACGGATTGCAGACACTCCCCGTCCTCTTCGGCAAAAGTATGATCTTCCCAGCGTTTCTTCAGCAAACCGTTTTCGAACCGGTTCCCGGCTTTCCCGTTTTTTCTTTCTCTGAAGCGCTCGTCTGTATGGATCTCCATTCCGTGGTCCTCCGCGGCTTTCCGGATGGTATCGATACTCCGCCGGTACGGACTGCAGAAAAAAGCGTTGATGGGTTTATTCTTCAGCGTATCAGCAACGAATTCCGTGTCTTTCATTCCGTCATCCGACAGAGGTCTGTTCCGGTCATCCGCGTTGAATATCGGTTGAGCGTGGCGAACAAAGTAAACGGTTGTGATATCCGTCTTTTTCAGTCTGATCTCCATATTCCCGCATGTAAAGGGAAAGAAATCATATTTCACACTTCCGGTATGAATAAAGCCAAAACGCTCGTACCACCGGCGAAGGACGGTATTCTCTTCCACGATCCCGATCTTCATCAGTTCGCATCCGCGTTCTCTGGCAATTTCAAAGGCAGTTCGAAGGAGCTCTTCTCCGCGCTTCCCGTGCCGGTATTCCGGCAGAACGCAGAGGTTGTTCATTTCACATTCATTGCTGTCCCGGAAGAGGATGGAACAGTAGCCAAGGATCTTCCCATCCTCCACACAGGCAAGCATGATCCTGTTCTCGTTTTCCCACTGCCACTCCAGGCGCTGTTCGTTTGTCGCGAAAGCGGTGAAGCGCGGCGCGTCTTTCTCGGTAAAGCCAAGCATATCCGCCACTGTGGCAAAACTGGTCCGGATGACCCGGACGCATTCGTGGATCTCGTCCCGTTCGATTTTTTTGATCATTTTCCGGATGTTCCTCCTTGTTTTTCCGGTTTCATCCGGAATGAGCCGTACTGTTTGATACTCACAGCTTTATCTTACTATTTCATTCATTTTTAGGCAAGAATAGAAAAAACCTTCCGGAAAGTTCCGGAAGGAACAAAGCATTATTTGCGTGTAGCGGCCTGGAACAGCGGAATTGCCAGGAAGATCAGCCAGCCGGGGTGCCACAGGTTCAGATAAAAGCCCATCAGCAGATAGATGATGGTGACCATGGCCGGGTTACACATCAGCCGGCTGAAGTTGCGCTCGCCTTTGGGCAGATAGAAGAGCGGGATCGTCAGGAAAATGATCCAGCCGGGATGCCACATATCCAGCAGGAAGCCCATCAGCAGATAAATAATGGTGATCACGATCGGGCTGCAGGCGTACCAGTTCAGTCCATTCGCCGTCTTGGGAATATAGTAAAGCGGGATCGTCAGGAAGATCATCCAGCCCGGATGCCACAAGTCCAGGCAGAATCCCATCAGAAGGTAAAGCAGGAGGACCAGGCATGGATATGGATATGCTTTCCTTTCCTTTGCCGTCTGCCGTTCAAAAAAGCTTCCCTCGGGCAGGGGATCGTTCGGATCCATTTCTCTTTTCTGGCGTTCGATCTTTTCGTTGGTGGTTTCACTCATGGTCAAATTCCTCCATCGGATGATTTCTCTCAACACTGACGATTATACGCTTTATTCCATACCGTTCAAGGAATGGTGAGTTAAAAGAAAATGAGAATTCTCTCATTTTTCATGTCCGTTGAAAGGTTTTCATAAATGGAGTACAATAGATACGGTAAGAACGATGTTTATAGGGAGGCTGACCCATGCCTTTTGATTCTGCCGCGGTGACTGCCCGGATCCGGGAGATCATGCTCCGCGACCGTCTGCCCAATGTCTCTGTCTGTATCCGCGGACCGGAAGGGACCGTCTATTGCGAAAGCTTCGGGATACGAGACCTGAACGGTGATCCGGTCACACCCCGGACCGTCTTCGGGATCGCGTCCATGAGCAAGTCTGTCACGGCACTCTGTCTGTGTATTCTGGAATCTGAAGGAAAGCTGTCTCTGGAAGATCCTGTCACGAAATACTTCCCTGATTTCCGGATCCCCGGTCAGCCCATGGATCTGGTCACGCTGAAAACGCTCGCCAACCATACTTCCGGTATTCCGCCCATGGAGCCGTTGGAATGGTCCATCGCCATGAACTCCCATCGGAAGGAATCCGACTGGATCCGTGCCATGAAGCAGAGCGCGCCAAATCCCATGAGCACGATCCGAGAGGTCATGGACTATATTTCTTCCTGCCCTTACCCAACCGTCGGTGCCCCCGGCGAAAACATGAGCTACTGCAATGAAGGCTATGCCATCCTGTCCTATGTGGTGGATCAGGCAGCCGGGATCCCGCTCGAACAGTATTGCCGTGAAAGGATCTTTGAGCCGTTGGGAATGACCCGTACGCTGATGGATGCCGATGCCGTCTCCGCGCGTGAAATGGCAGGAGAAGACATGGCGGGGCTGTTTGAGCTGACCGACGACGGAGAGTTGGAGTGCGACAACAACTGGAGTCTCTGCCCGCCTTTCCGCGGCAGCGCCACCGTGAAATCCACCGCCGAAGACATGGCTGCCTATTACCGCTGTCTTTCCCTGTACGGGGTCCATGACGGAAAACAGGTCTTCCCGCGGGAAACGGTCGAAGCGATGGTCGGCGCGTCCGTGCCCCTGCTTCCACAGGCGGTCTACGGTCTGGGACTGTATAAGCGTTCTTTCCGCGGACATGTGATCTGTGAACACGGCGGCGGTCTGCACGGGGTCTCCACCAAAGGCGGTCTGCTGCTTGGGGAAGGCTACGGCTTCACAGTCCTCTGCAGCCTCGGGGACGCGGATGTGGATGAGATCATGTGGTGCCTGTACAACGCGGTTGCAGGTCTGCCTCTGGACACCTGCCACCGCTGGTTCATTCCCGCCGGGCGTGAGTTCGCGGACCCGGACATGTTACCCGGACATTATGTCGGTCATGAAGGGATCCCGGATATCTGCGATGTCCATCCTGACGGACGGACCGTGACCGTTTCGCGTCGTCTCTGCCGGATGATCTATTGCGGCGGTTCCCGCTTCCTCGCCGTGGATCCGGAAGATCCTACCCGGATCCGTTCCAGACTTGAATTCTTCTTCCGCCGCGGATATGCCTGGGGTGTCCGGGTAGGAAGCCGTATCTTTACATTAGAAACAAAGGAGGAAGTCATCGTATGAAAAAGTTTCTGAGAGTCCTGCTGAAGATCCTGATCGCGCTTCTTGCTGTCATCGTGCTGTTCTTCGGGTTCATGACGATTGTTGAGTACCGTCCTGCAGACACGGAAGATCTGGCTGTCACCGGAAGCGGTCAGGAGAAAATGAGTCTGACAGACAGTCACTCCATCGTGACCTGGAACATCGGCTATGCCGGTCTGGGCAAGGAATGTGACTTCGTGATGGACGGCGGTGGAAAAGCACCCGCTCCCACGAAAGAAATGGTCACCGGATACCTGACCGGGATCACGGACACCCTTGCTTCCATTCCCGCGGAGATCCGCTTTATTCAGGAAGTGGACCATGATTCCAGCCGTTCCCACGGTATCGACGAGATCACGCCTCTCTCTCTCGGTTCCAACG
>JAZRXJ010000116.1:0-11087 GCA_045600165.1 Clostridia bacterium | reverse complement strand
TTCGCAGCTTCGCTGCGCCCCAGGAGGTTGACCGGATGAAACGGTTCCCTTGTTTTCTGCTTGCCATGATGATGCTTTTTTCCTGCACGGCAATGGGTGAGGATGCTCTGACAGATCTGACTGAAGAAGAAATCGTGCAGGAAGAAAATCTTGATACGGATTCACCGGAGCTGCTCGAGGATTTGATCTCCAATCCGCTGCCGGTGGATTACTCCGGCGGTTTCAAACCGGTGGAAGCCTTCTATGACGGATATACCGCCTATCAGGATCCGACGATCCAGGTGCAGATATACTACAGGGAAACCAACGAGTATACTCCCGAATACAAGGGACGTACCGTAGGCTACTGGGTCGTGGATGTCCGTCTGGGAGACGCGTCCCAGCTGAGGACTGCCGCCGCGGAATCCTTTACAACGGATACATCATTGCCGGTCAATGATATAGCGGACCGTGTCAACGCGGTCGTGGCGTTCAACGCGGATTACTTCTCCCGCCTGAAGGAAGGCTTCGCCATCCGTCAGGGCGTACTGATCCGGGATAAGCTGAAGGGTCAGCGGGATGTTCTTCTGATCGATGAAGACGGCGATTTCCATGTTTCCCATCTGCCGAAAAAAGGCGAGCTTTCTGAAATGATCGATGGGAAAAAGGTCATCAACGCGTTCTACTTTGGTCCGATCCTTGTGGAAAACGGCGAAGTGCCGAAGAAACTGCCCAACTTTACTTATCTGAAGCCTGAAAAGTATTACGCGCGGCTGGCGCTGTGCCAGGTCGGACCGCTGCATTACAAAGTGATCCTGACAACCATGGAACAGGATTATATCCTGGGACTCCAGCTTCCGGACTTCGCGGAACTCTGTCAGGCGGAAGGCGCGCAGATCGCGTATAATCTGGACGGCGGTCTTTCCACGACACTCTATTTCAACCATAAACGGCTGAACGAACAGCACAAGGTCAATTTCCGCAGTGTGCCGGATATCTTTTATTTCGCGTCCGCCTGGAACGGGGAGGAATAAATCATGGACACCTATCTGTGGATCATGCTTGCCGGTACGGTCGTGATCTTTTTCCTGTACGGTCTGTATTGCGCCGGTTCCGGGCACGCACCCGAACTGCGGAAAAAAGCATGGACGACAGCGCTGCTGTCTCTGGTGTTTGCTTCAGTTTTCGGTGTCATCCTGGCCCGGCTGAGCTATGCTTTGCTGATGCAGGAACTGGATTTTGAATATGACGGTATCGAAGCGCTGGAGCAGCTGCTCTGGTTTGATATCGATTGTGTATCCTTCTTTGGCGGCGCAGTGGGCGTTGTACTGGGGGTCCGTCTGGCCTGCAGGCTGACTGTCAGGGATCAGGCCGGGGCTGCCATGGATGCCTTTGCTCCCTTTGGAGCCCTGCTGGTCGCGCTGTTCCGGGCCGGAGAGATCGCTTTCGGTTCCTACGGTGCCGGGAATATCCTGCCGGAAGGCAGTCCCCTTGCTTTCTTTCCGTTCGCGCTTCGGATCGAGGTGGACGGAGGATACAGCTACTGGGGCTGGGCGATATGTGTCCTTTCCGCGGTATTTGCTCTGGTCTGGGCAGTGATCGCCTTCCTGCGCCGGCAGGATCGTAAGTGCCCGGGTTTCCTTTTCGAACTGACATTGTTCTTCCTCGCGCTTCCGCAGGTGCTTTGTGAGAGTCTGAGAAAACGCGGGATGTTCTGGTTGTTTGTGCATACCGAGCAGCTGCTTTGTGTCGTTCTGATCCTTGCGCTGATGATCTTCTGGATCCTGCGGTCCGGGAAGGAACTGTCCGCTGTCCGCCGCTGGCTGCCGCTGGGGATCTCTCTTCTGTGTGTCGGAGCACTGGTCGCGACTGAGTTTGCCATCGACGGGAAGATCTTCGATTTTTCCCATGGCGTATGTTACGCGTTCATGATCCTTGTCCTGATTGTGATGGGGATCTGCGGCTGTATCGCGGCGAAACGCCGTAAGCTGAGATCCTGATCCTGTTTTTGCGCCGATTTTGTTACGGAGGCATCCCGAATGAAAAACAAGATCCCGTTGCTGATCATCATCACGGTTTGTATGGTGTTCCTGTTGACCGTGGCCGCGTTCGCGGACGAAGCAAGGGACATCTCTTCGGAATGCCGATTTTCTTCGGACTCACATGCTTCCAAAGTGACCCGACTGACAAACGGTGATTTTTCTAAATACTGGCAAAGCGGCGAAAGAAAAGGGCCGTACCTTTCCATCAAAGCGGAAGAACCGATATACGGCCTGTATCTTTGCTTCCGTGAAATGCCGGAGAGTTTTGTTCTTCAAAGAAAAGAAGGAGACGAATGGGTAACCTTCATGGAAGGTGATACCCGTTTTTATCATGTCTTTTACGAATTGAACGGTGAAACGGAGATCCGGATCCTGTCCACGCAGGAAAAGAAGCACCGGCTGTCATTCAATGAAGTGTATGTGTTCGGTGACGGGGAGATCCCGGGCTGGGTCCAGCGATGGGAAGAAACGGAAGAGAAGGCGGATCTCCTGCTGCTTGTGGCGCATCCGGACGATGAACTGCTGTTCTTTGCGGGCACCATTCCGACCTATGACGTGGAGAAAGGAAAACGCGTCGTGGTGGCTTATCTGACCTATTGCGACAAGTCACGCCGCAGTGAGGCGCTGAATGGCCTGTGGACCATGGGCGTCCGGAATTATCCGGTGTTCGGTCCTTTTACGGATAAGTACAGCACGACCCTGAAGGATGCCTATAAAAAGATCGGCAACGGTGTAAATGGCGGGAAGGAAAAGGTGCTGACCTGGGTCACGGAGCTCTTCCGGAAGTATAAGCCGGAAGTCGTTCTGACGCAGGATATCCAGGGTGAATACGGTCACGGACAGCATAAGGTGGTCGCGGACGCCTGTATTCAATGTTACGATCTGGCGGGCAACGCGGATCATTGCCCGGAGTCCGTGGAACTTTACGGCACCTGGGATGTCAAAAAACTGTACATTCATCGCTATGGGGACAGGGCGGAACGCCTGCGGTTTGACTGGGATACGCCGCTCGGGAGCTTTGACGGAAAGACAGGGATGGAGCTGGCTTCAGAGGCGTTCGCGCAGCATGCTTCCCAGGCAAAGCTGTATTTCCGGATCGGGGGATATAAAAAACCGCTTTCGGTCGAAGTGACAGGGGTTTATTATGAGAACTCCGATTTCGGTCTTTACGCGTCGCGCGTAGGAGAAGATGAGGCAAAGAATGACTTTCTGGAGCATGTTGAGTAACAGGAGGGCTTCCGTGTGAAAAGAGCGTTTCATTGCGTGGGGATCGTCATGGTTCTGCTGATCCTGCTGCTGGGCTGTTCAGCGGCTTTCGCGGAGGAGGACTATATCGCGGTCACCGGCCCGGAGGATCTGCTCAGGATCGCGGATGAACCGGATGCCGCGTATATTCTTGAAAATGATATCGACATGTCGGGAATCGAATGGATGCCTGTCCGTTTTTCCGGGGTGCTGGATGGCAACGGTTACAGCATCCGGAACTTGTGCGTGACCTCCTTTGATCCGGAAAAAGCGCGTACGGTGGACGGAAACGGCTATAAATACAAGACCAATGTAATGGCGTTTATTTCCGTCGCTGAAAACGCGACGGTACGAAACCTCAGTCTGGTGGACGCGACGGTGCGCGGAGAGTCGGAAGACCACGCGTTTGTGGCACTCCTGACGGCCGTATCCACTCATTCAACCTTTGAAAATGTTCACGTCTCCGGTTCCGCCTGCCTTTACTGCGGCGCGAAAATGGCAGGCGTCGGAGGGATCGTCGGTTTTGGCACCGGCTCCATTTCTGACAGCGAGGCGGATGTGACGCTGGTGTATGTCGATACCAACAAAAAGAAAAAGTGTGAACAGTTTATGGGCGGCGCGGTCGCGGACGGTTTCATGGACTGCACGGATGTGAAGGTCCGGATCGACGGATATGCTTCTGTTTACGGCTATGCCCACTGCGGCGGACTGATCGGCATGCACAGACAGCATGAGACCCGTACGAAACAGAACGCGATCACGCATGTTGACCGGTGTACCGCGGAGGGAATGATCACCTTCTTTGAAAAGAATTCCGACAGACGCGCGTATTGCAAGGGGATCATCGGAGAACTGCTGAACAAGTATATCAAGCGAAGCGATAATGATGACAGCGGTTTTGTGAGAAATGAGATCAGGAAGTATGACCGGATCCTCCTGCCGGAAGGATGGGAGTGACCCGGACAGCGCCTGCCTTGTCCGGGTATCATAATTATGTTAATATGATGCGGGGTTTACCGTGAAAAAAGTGTCCGGCAAGCGGAAGCCTGCCGACGAATGAACCAAAGGAGAGCGACACGATGAAAGCGCTGATCCTCAATTCCGGTCTGGGACACCGTATGGGTGATCTCACCAGGGAACATCCCAAGTGCATGACCGAGATCGCTCCGGGCGAGACGATCCTTTCCCGTCAGCTCAGACTGCTGTCCGAAGCCGGCCTCCGGGATGTCGTGATCACGACCGGCTATTACGATCAGGTCCTGATCGATTATTGTGAGCAGCTGGATACGGATCTGCGGTTCACTTTTGTGAAGAATCCGGATTATGACAAAACCAACTACATCTATTCGATCTATTGCGCCCGGGAGGAACTGAAGGAGGATATCCTTCTGCTTCACGGCGATCTTGTTTTTGAGCCTTCCGTCCTGCAGGATGTTCTGGACTGTCCTTCCAGCTGCATGAAGGTCAGCTCCACCCTGCCGCTGCCGGAGAAGGATTTCAAGGCGGTCGTGGCGGACGGGACTGTACAGAAGGTCGGCATCGAGTTCTTTGATTCGGTGATGGAAGCTCAGGCGATGTACAAGCTTCTGCAGCCGGACTGGGAACGCTGGCTGGCGGCGATCCGTGATTTCTGTGAGAACGGGGAGACCGGCTGCTATGCGGAGAAGGCGCTGAACACGCTGAACGGAGCCTGCGGGATCCGGGCGCTGGATGTGCAGGACCGGCTCTGTACCGAGATCGATACGCCGGAGGATCTGGCGGCGGTGAAAGCCCGCCTGAAGGCCCAGCCGCTCGTCTATATGTCTTTCTCCGCGGATATGATCCATTCCGGACATATCGCGCTGATCCGCAAGGCGCAGAAACTGGGCGATCTGGTGATCGGCGTCCTGTCCGATGAAGCGGTCGCTTCCTACAAGCGTTTCCCGCTCCTGCCGTATGAGGAACGGAAGACCATGCTGAAGAACATAGCCGGTGTGGCGGGCGTCGTTGAACAGCGCACCCTCAGTTACCGGGAAAATCTGGAGCATTACAGACCGGACTTTGTTGTCCACGGGGATAACTGGCAGACCGGTTTCCAGAAACCGGTCCGGGATGAAGTGCTTTCCGTGCTGGACAGCTATGGCGGAAAGCTGGTGGAATATCCCTACGCATCCGACCCGAAGTATAAACAGCTTGAAGACCGCGCGCGGGCGGAACTGAGCCTGCCGGATGTGCGGCGCGCCAGACTGAAAAAACTGATCTCCATGAAGGGGCTGGTGACCGCGATGGAAGCCCACAGCGGCATCACCGGCTTGATCGTTGAAAAGACGGTGGTCTATCGTGAAGGCGAGACCCATCAGTTTGACGCCATGTGGATCTCCTCCCTGTGTGACTCCACGGCCAAGGGCAAGCCGGACATTGAACTGGTGGACATGACCAGCCGTTTCCGGACGATCGACGATATCATGGAAGTCACGACCAAGCCGATCATCTTTGACGGGGATACCGGCGGACTGACGGAACACTTTGTGTATACTGTCCGCTCTCTGGAACGCATGGGCGTTTCCATGGTGATCATTGAAGACAAGACGGGCCTGAAAAAGAATTCTCTCTTCGGGACGGAAGTCCAGCAGACCCAGGATACCATTGAGAATTTTTGCGCCAAGATCGCGGCCGGGAAGAAAGCTCAGAAGACATCTGATTTCATGATCTGCGCCCGGATCGAAAGCCTCATCCTCGAACGCGGGATGGAGGACGCGCTGACACGTGCCTTTGCTTTCACAAACGCCGGCGCGGATGCCATCATGATCCACAGCCGGAAGAAGGATCCCGCGGAGATCTTCGAGTTTGTGGAAAAATTCCGTGAAAAGGACGCGGTCACGCCCATCGTGGTCGTCCCCACATCCTTCAACAGCGTCACGGAAGCGGAATTCAAAGCCCGCGGCGTGAATGTCGTGATCTATGCCAACCAGCTGACCCGGACAGGATTCCCGGCGATGCAGCAGGCGGCCCGGACCATCCTGGAAAACGGCAGAGCCAAAGAATGCGATGAGATGTGTATGTCCATCAAGGACATCATCACACTGATCCCCGAAGAATAAGTCACAGATAAAGGAAGAGACGATTTTGCGGAAGATAATTTGTCTTTTATGCGTGCTCGTGCTGCTGCCGGTATCCTGCTTCGCCTGGGGCAGTCCGGACGGGAACCCGATGGCGTTTGACTTTGATTTCGGTTTTGAAATGGATCCGGACGCCTTCCCGAAGGAAGACTACCGGACCGCGCTGGGCTACAGCGAGCTGCTGAACCGGACCCGGATCAGTGGGACCTGGATCCGTTCCGGAAACTGGAACGACTGCTACGACATCACACTGAACATCGCGATCACGGATAAGGAAACGGCAAACGTTCCTCTGCGCCTGTTTGGATTTCGAAACGGGCTGTTTGTGGAATCTCCTCTTTTGGGAGAAGAACGGCTGTTTATGAATCTGGACGGCTGGCTCAAGATCGCTTTGAAAGCATATGACTATTTTGAGATCCCGGCACAGGAACCGGCACTTTTGCTGCCGTATGCCAGCGAACTTGGTTTGCGCGGAGTCAATGAACGATGGGAAAAGTGGTTCCCGACAGGTAAGAGTGTAGCGTTGAAACAGAAGAAAACATTGGAGTTTGCTTCTGATCTGCGGAACCTCTGGACAGACGACGAAAACTTCGCTGACTGGATAAATGCAGTCGGGAGTCATTCGGGATTCAGCAGTGTAATTGAGGAAGAAATGGACGCGGTGGAAGACTATGTCCTGAATTGTTTCCCGGACGGACTGACCCGGAAGGTCACGAAAAAGGGAGAGACCTGGTCGACCGGGAAGACGACCATAGCAACCCGGAAAACGGAAAACGATGAGGAAAGCTTCGACCTCCTGCTGCCTGCCACCGCGGAATACGGACTGGTGACAGAGATCCACAGCAACAAGCGGAAATCCGGCAGCGGCAACGATATCGATCTGACCGCGAAGATCTCCTCAGATACTGAAAACTGGCTGGACCTGACAGCGACGGGAGAAAATGTCCCGAACGATTATTTCTTCACTGAACCTTTTTCCATGGAGATCAATACAGCCGGTTTCCTGACCGGAACCACGGGACTGAAGATCGTCGGAGAGAAGACCGGGGATCGCGATCTGGCGGTCACCATTTATCTGAAGGATGAAACGACAAATGAATACCGGCAGGCAATCCGGGCTTCCGGGACGAAAACGGATCGAACAGGCGATCCAAATCCGGCATATGACTACACACTTGTTTTTGAATCAGTATATGTAACAGCCTTGACGGAAGCTTCTCTTTCTGATCTGATGAACAGCGTTGCCGGTCCTTTCGTGAAAGGGATCCTGCCTGTCCTGGTTCAGGTCCCGACGATCACCTGCCAGGTGATCCTGGATCAGCTGACGGAGCATGGTGTCCTGAACCTTTTGACCGGGGACCTGGACCTTGGGAATTAACCGCTTCGCTTTGCGAAGCGGAGTGATAGGTGATAAGTGATAGGTGATAGGTGATAAGTTGTTGTTGGTTTTTCTGATTGTGGTAAGATGCTGCGACTGAAAAAACAAACTAAAATTTATCATTTATAATTTCTAACTCTTAACTTCGCCGAAGGCGAAAAAAGTGCGAACAAACAAATTTGTTCGTACTTTTTTCTTGCCAGAGGCATAATTGTCTGTTACAATAAGAACAAATTTGACGGAGGGAGTGCTGCAGCATGGCAGAACAACCCAAATATATACAGGTCGCCGAAACTTTACGCCGGGAGATCGCGAACGGTGTTTTCCGTGACGGTCAGACGCTGATGACCGAAGAAGATCTGCGGATGCGTTTCAATGTCAGCCGTCAGACGGTTCGGCAGGCGATCTCGCTTCTGGAGGATGACGGTCTGGTGGACCGCCGCCGGGGCAGCGGGACCTATGTGCGTCACGGACCGAGACATCGCACCGGTCCGGTCCATGTGGCTGTGGTGACCACTTATATTACAGACTATATTTTTCCCAATATTGTCAGCGGCATCGAATCCGTGCTGAATGAGAATGACTGTATGATGGCTCTGTCTGCCACCTATAACGATCCCAAGCTGGAGCGGACGATCCTGGAACGCCTGCTGCAGTATCAGCCGGATGGCCTGATCGTGGAGGGAGCCCGGACCGCCCGGGACAATCCCAACATGGATCTCTACCGGAAATTCGTTGAACGGAATATCCCCATGGTGTTTATCAACGGATATTACGATGAACTCAGCAATGTTCCTCACGTGGTCATGGATGACTACGGCGGAGGCCGTCAGGCGGCGCGTGAACTGGTGAGACGGGGTTACCGTTCTCTGGCGTGTATGTTCAAGAGTGATGACCGTCAGGGCCGGGAACGTGAGCGCGGGTTCATGGATGAACTGGCCATCTATGGCATTACCGTTCCGGAGGAAAGGATCCTCCGGTTCACCACGGAAGACCGGATGACGCTGTTCAATCAGCAAAAGGGTCAGGAGTATGCCCGTAAGCTGAGCCGTAAAGGCGAGGTGGACGGGATCTGCTGCTATAACGATGCGTTTGCTTCCGGACTCGTCCGTGTCATGAATGAACGCGGTGTGAAGTTCCCGCAGGATGTGGGCATCATCAGCTTTGACAACAGCAGTTATGCCGAAATGTGCCATCCGCGGCTGACGACCTTCGGTCATCCGAAGGAAGCCTTCGGCGCCACCGCGGCGGAAAAGCTCCTGCGGATGATCGGCGGCGAAAAGGAACGCAGTGTGAGCATGACCTGGGCAATCGTGGAAGGGGAGAGCCTTCCTGTGGTGATCCGGAAATGAGTATAGCTGTGATAGCCGTGGGCAAGCTCCGTGAGAAACCGTACCGGATGATGGCGGATGAATATCTGAAGCGACTCTCGCGATACGGTAAGGTGGAGGAGATCGAGCTCAATGATCTGCCGGAACCGGCAATGACTTCCGAAGCCATCGAGGAGCAGATCAAACAGAAGGAAGGCGAGGCCATCCTTCAGAAACTGAAACCGGGAGACCGTGTGATTGCCATGACGATTCCCGGAAAGCAGTTCAGTTCTCCCGAACTGGCGGAGCATCTGGAGACGCTGCGGGTGCAGGGGATATCCAGGACGGTGTTCGTGATCGGCGGCTCCCTGGGATTAGGGAAGAATGTACTGGCGCGGGCAGATGAAGAGATGTCCATGAGCCGGATGACTTTTCCGCATCAGCTGGCAAGAGTCATGCTGCTGGAACAGATCTACCGCGCCGCCAAGATCACAGCCGGAGAGAAATATCATAAATGACGGAAGCGGAAGGGGAAGCCTGCCGTTATATTCCGTGAGGAGGGTCGGTTATGAGAAAAAAGATCGTCAGAGGGCTGATTGCCCTGTTGCTGCTCCTGAGTCTTCTGGTACCGCAGGTGGCGGTTATTGCCGCGAACCATGATTCCGGTACCCAAACGGCTGTCATGGAGATGGCCAGAAGCAGGAAAAAGAAGAAAAAGAATACAGCCGCTCCCACAGCTGCCGAGACCGCGACTCCCGCGCCGGACAAGACTGAAGTGCCGGCAGGACCGACCGCGACCCCGGTGCCGCAGGGACCGATCACGGATGTGCAGTCCATTGCGGACTATCTGTTCGCCAACGGCTGCCTGCCGGATAACTTTATGACGAAGAAAGAAGCGCAGGCCCTGGGCTGGCCGGGCGGAGACCTGAGCCGCTACGCGCCCGGTATGTCCATCGGCGGGGACTACTTCGGCAACTATGAAGGGGTCTTGCCTCAGCAGGATGAGAACGGCCGAAAGATCACCTATCATGAATGTGATGTGAACTACACCCGCGGTTCCCGCGGCGCGGACCGGATCGTTTTCTCCTCCAACGGGCATGTGTACTATACCGCGGATCACTATAACACCTTTACCGAGATCTTCCCGTCCGTTCCGGGTTCTCAGGTGTATTTCGAATTCAGGGTGGAGTAAAAAGGGTATAGTGGATAGGCAATAGCGACCAGTAAATAAGGCTCCCCTTGTTCTACAAGGGGAGCTCCGCGAAGCGGTGAGGGGATTACGTGAAAACAATGAAGAAGCTTCTTCTTATACTGACAGTATGTGTGCTGTGTCTGTGGAGTGTATCTGCTTTAGCAGATATATCCGTCACGGTGTATGGGGCAGGCGGATCCGAGCACTACTCCGCGGGTGTCCTCTGTGATGCCGGCGCGTCGGTCCATTGCTATTCCGGTCCGTCCACCGCGTACGAATATCTGGGTGCGTGGGCGCCGGATGGAAACACGACCTTCCGGGCGCTGACGCTGGCATATGATTCACGGAATGATCCGTGGGTGCTGACCGAGATCCGGGAAGGGAGTATCAGCCGCGTCTGCGGATATGTAAAGGCGTCCGAGCTGAATATCCCGGATGCTGGCGCGCTTGTCCGGGAAGCCAGTCTTTATGACCTGAAGGATATGCAGTGTATCAGTACCGGTGACGGGATCACCTGCAGGATCGGTCCCGGCAAGGAATATCCGAACAGCAGCATACAGGGCAGTTTTCAGCAGGGAACGATCCTCCTGACGGCCAATGGATTCGCGCTCGTTGAGACCTGGGACGGCAGTGCTTCGCCCTCCCGTGTCTGGATCCGCCTCTCGGACCTGATCTATTGAAAAAACGACCTGAAACAGGTCGTTTTTTTCAAGTGCGCCCGGCGGCGCACGTTTCTAAAGGGTGAAAGTCCCGAATCCGCCCGGTAGCGGGAAGGAGATAGCCGAAAGCAAGGGTGTCCATCGTGAGATGGAATCTGAAGGAAGCTGGATGTGGGAACAGACT
>JAZRXJ010000115.1:0-2433 GCA_045600165.1 Clostridia bacterium | reverse complement strand
GAAAAGCACGGGATGGATAAGGTGATACCGGGCATGGAGCCGACAGGCCATTACTGGTTTAACCTTGGAAAATTCCTGCAGGACAACGGTATGACACCGGTGCATGTGAATCCGCATCATGTCAAAAAATCGAAGGAACTGGATGACAACAATCCGTCCAAGGACGACCGCAAGGATCCGAAGGTGATCGCCGGGCTGGTAAAAGACGGAAGATACTTCCGGCCGTATATCCCAGACGGGATTTATGCGGAGATCAGAGCGTTGTCGGGGCTGCAGGTGCTCGCACAGAGCGAGATCACAAGACTGAAAAACCGGATCGCCAGATGGTTCAGCATCTACTTCCCGAATTATAAAGACGTTTACGGGAACGTCGGTGCAGTCAGCGGTCTGATGGTTCTGAAGGCGGCGCCACTGCCGGAGGATATCGTAAAGCTTGGCGAGGAAGGTGTGAATCGGATCTGGAGGGATGCAAAGGTAAGAGGCGTCGGAATAAAGAGGGCAAAGACCCTGGTAACAGCGGCGGAGCACAGCATCGGGAGCCGGGAAGCACAGGAAGCAGCGAGAGTAGAGCTTAAGATCCTGCTTGCGGATTTAGAATTGCAGACAGCGCGGGAAGCGGAGCTGATGGCTCTGATCAAGGAAAAGATCACGGAGGTTCCGTACGTAGACAAGCTTCTGGAAATCAGGGGCGTAGGATTGAAAACGGTGATCGGGTTTGTGGCGGAAGTCGGGGACATTAGGCGTTTCGATGATCCCAAACAGCTGCAGAAGCTGGCTGGATATGCCATCGTTAAGAACGAATCCGGAAAACACAAGGGCGAGAGCCACATCAGTTACCGTGGCAGAAAGCGGCTGAGATATGTACTGTATGAGGCGGCGGTCAGTGTGGTGAGTCACAATCCTGAATTCCGGTCGATCCATCAGTACTACACGACAAGGGAGAAGAATCCTCTGAAGAAGATGCAGTCGATGATTGCGGTGGCATGCAAGCTGATCCGGGTGTTCTATCTGATTCTGCATACCGGAGCGACCTACAACGCGGGGAAGCTGATGGGTGATATCCGTAGACCCGTGGCTGGCTGACAGTCACCAAAAAACAGAACAACTACTGCTTGCGGCCAGAACCGGGCATCTGATCCGGTATCAGGGATCCGGCTCCGGTCACAAGCAGGCGACCGGCTCCCTTATGGGAGTGACGAAAGAAGAAGTTCATCAGGGAAACGTCCGCCGAAAGGCGCTGATGAGCGGGAACCGGAGTCAGCAAACAACAAAGAATGAGCCAGTAGTCGGCAGGAATTTTGTCCATAGGGCACGACCCTGTAAAGGAGCTAAGCTGACACCCTGGTTATGGGCAGGCGGAACGAAGGAAGTGAGGACCCGGAGGGAAACCGAAGGTGATCCTGGTAGATACGGGAGGTGCGCTGCCATAGAGGGAAGGGTTATACAACGGCCATGAATATCGGAACAAGCGACGTTCTGATTCGTATACCCCAAACACCTCTATTCTCGTACCAGATACTCTGAGATGCCCATCCTTCCGGCTCATTTAGTAGAGGTATAACGTTGAAAATCCTTGATTTTCAAGGAAAAATCACTTGACATTATAGGGAGAACGATATGTATTATAAATATGACCCGGCGAATTCGATAGAAGTACCGGAACCGTTTCACAGATTTATGACGCCTCTTTTTATGGGGGATGATGACAAGATCAAAGGTTGTGCATTTTCCTGCCATATCACGGAATGGCCGGGGGGCTGTGAGATTGATTCCCATGTTCATCCGGACGGAACAGAGGCGATGTACCTGATGTCCGGTCAGGGAAAATGCTGGGTTGATAATGTGGAATATGATTTTGTACCGGGCAGTATGATCGTAGCTCCTCCGGGAGTACAGCATAAAATCAGAAATACCGGAGATGAGATGCTCAGAGTATTCTGCGTATTCAATCCTCCTGTAACAGGAGCATCATTAAAGGAAAGGGCGCTTGCTGCTGTGAAGGAGAGCCAAGAATAATCCGGTATAGAGGGGACTGCAATAAGAATTATCGAATATACATGGGAAATAGAGGACGGTCACCGGTGTTTCTGATTAATACGCAAGGGGACTGAGACCATATCTCAGGAAACGGTTCGTTTTCCGAATATTATATGCATCCGAAGGATTATGAACGGTGCGGACTGAAAAGAAATTTTCGGATAGCAACTGTCTTCCGCTAAAGGAATGATCTTCATGTTCGGAACGCACAGAAATCTGGATTGTTCTGCGGAATCACTGAATAAACTGATTGGATTATCGGATCGGTCTGATGTGTATTATACATGCTACGGCGAGATTCTATTTTCTGCTGATCATGCGGTTAAAGCAAAAGAAATCTAGAAACAGGTTCAGGAGGGACAGATGAGGCCATCACAAGAAAACGTGAACGAGACA
>JAZRXJ010000114.1:0-2625 GCA_045600165.1 Clostridia bacterium | reverse complement strand
TATAAAATTTATTCGGCCTATTTCTACATAATCGTTCGGCCAAAACATAAGCGCCGCCACGGCGCGCAGCCGCAGAAAAATTCTGCGATCAATACGGAGTTTGGGGCACTGCCTCAATAAGCGAAACAGGTGCATTCCGGGCAATGGAAATACTCCTGTTTTTTGCGTTTGTGCACACAAAGGCATTGCTTGCCAAGTAAGTATGACTCATTTGCTCATTCGATGGCGGATAGCGCGTAATGCCCGAAAATTTCAAGACCTACACCAATTCGATCTGGGACAAAAAGCAGCGGGAAAACCCTCTCGAAAAGCAGGCAATATTTCCGGATACACATGAACGCATAACCGAAGGAATTGAAAAGTTTATTCGGACTGCAAAACAGCATGTCGGGATAGAAAAGCTGGACGCTTATGTGCTCCACGAATTGATCCAGGGAATCTATGTGGATGCTCCGGACAAATCCAGCGGAAAGCGTCAGCAGCACATTCACATCAAGTATGATGGCGTTGGTTTTATCCCTCTCAGTATGCTTAGAAATAAGGAAACGGCGTGACCGAAGTCACGCCGCCAATCCTCGGAAGTGCTGAAATATCAGCATTTCCATTCATTTTTACTTGTTACGGTTTTACGAGCACCCACAGAAAGCAGGCTGTTTTTTTATACTCTGCTGAGGTGATCAGCACAGTGAATAAATGCGAACAAAAAGCAGGACAAATGCTTTACAACAGGCGTGAATCCTGCCATACTGACACGGTGGAGATGATGAACGATGAAGAAAGAAATCAATGTGTTTGAATACGCGGACAAAATCATGCAAGGTCTGCAAAAAGGTGCTCTGCTGACAACGAAGAACGGTGAAAAAGTCAATACCATGACGATCTCCTGGGGGGCCCTCGGAATCGAATGGAACAAACCGATCTTCATCACTTTTGTGCGTGAAAACCGACTGACCCGGGAGATGCTGGACGCGCATCCGGAGTTTACGGTCAGCGTACCCACGGACCGGTCCGACAAAAAGATCGGCGGATTCTGCGGAATGAATTCCGGACGTGACGTGGATAAGGTTGCGGCGATGAATCTGACCCTGATCCCTTCCGATACCGTGGAAGTACCCGGAATCGGGGAATACCCCATTATTCTGGAATGCAAACTGCTATACCGCCAGAAACAGGATCCGGAAGCCATTCCGGAGGAGATCCGGAAACGGGACTATCCGGAAGACGTGCCTTCCGACGGACCGCTGGCCAACCGGGATTATCATACGGCTTACTACGGCGAGATCACGAAAGCCTATATCATTGAAGAATAACAGACAAAGAAGTGTAATCGATATGACCAGGGCAAATGCCAACCGGACCGTTGTCGGGATCGTGTGCGCGATCGTATGCGAATGCCTTTACGGAACGGCATTTATGTTTACCAAACAGGCCACGGATCAGGTTTCGATGCTGACGTTGCTGAGCTGGAGATTTTTTCTGGCTTTCGCGGTCATGAGCATTCCTGTGGCGCTGGGATGGCTGAAGGTCAGCTATAAGGGAAAAAGGCTGAAAAGGCTGGCAGTGCTGGCTATCCTGTTTCCGGTACTGTACTTCATCGGGGAAACGATCGGAATCAATCTGACCACGGCTTCCGAAAGCGGAACGATCATCGCGTGCATACCGGTGGCGTCGCTGCTGGCTTCCTCAATACTGCTCAAGAAAGCCCCTTCCAGACTTCAAATCATCGGCGTGTGCATCACGCTGGCAGGTGTCCTGATCACGGTGCTGGGTGTCGGAATCACGGCTTCACTCTCCGTACCCGGTTATCTGATGCTTCTCATGGCGGTGATCAGTTACGCGTTGTACAGCATTTGCGTCGAGGATACGCCGGAGTTCAGCGGGACCGAACTGACATACGCGATGCTGGCTGTCGGCTGCGTGACCTTTGTGGCCGCGGCTCTTGCGGAAAGCCTGATCCACGGTACGGTGCAGGAGCTGGTGACCGCGCCCTTCAGCAGCCCGGAACTGATGAAGGCAGTGCTGTATGAAGGACTCGGATGCTCGATCGGGGCGTTCTTCATGAACAATGTGGCCATTGCGAATATCGGGGTGAACCGGACGTCCTCCTTTGTGGGGCTGTCTACGGTAGTGACCATTCTGAGCGGAGTGCTGTTCCTGCGGGAGACGTTTACGGTCGTGCAGATCGTTGGCGCGGTGGTCGTAGTGGCGGGAGTGTATGTGGCTAACACCCGCGCAGAGGCAGGAGGAGAGCAACCCCCTCACCGCTTCGCGGAGCTCCCCCTGACCAGGTGGAGCCTTAGTTACAATAGGAGATTTAGGCATATGAAGATACGACTGGCTGTACCGGAGGATGCAGAGAGGCTGCTGGAGATCTATGGACCCTATGTGGCGGAAACAGCAATCTCGCTGGAACAGGCAGTTCCTTCCGTGGAAGAATTCAGGACAAGGATCGAAAACACTTTGAAGAGCTATCCGTATCTGGTGGCGGAAGAAGATGGGAAAATCGTGGGATATGCCTACGGAAGTTCCTTCCACAGCCGGGAATCCTACAAGCACTCGGCGGAAGTCTCGATCTACGTTGATCGCGAATATCACGGACGGGGGATCGGCAGGACGCTGTATCGG
>JAZRXJ010000113.1:0-1627 GCA_045600165.1 Clostridia bacterium | reverse complement strand
ACGGAGAATAATGCAATATGACGATTAAACTTGTAAACCGTGAAACGGAAGGAGAACTTCTTCTGGAAGGGCGGCTGGATACCAATACTTCCCCGGAGGCGGGAGAGATCTTTCAGAAGATGGCAGAGCGGTTTGACCGTGTGATCCTGAATATGGCCGGTCTGGAATACATTTCCTCTGCCGGACTGCGTATCATCAAACTGCTGCACATGGCAATGCGGAAGAAGAACGGTGAGCTGGTCGTTACGAACGTGAACCATATGGTCATGGAGGTTTTTGAGATGACCGGCTTTGCGGGTCTGCTGAAATTTGAATGATTTTTTGCCGCGGAATGAAACCGCGGGGCAAAAACCGGCCTTTTCTGAGTGAACATATCGTATGCGGCGGCACGGGCGCAGCTGCTGCAGGAGGGAATATATACGGATATGCTGAACAAGATCCTGCAAAACAGAATTATGATCAGGGGACTGGCCCACGGACGGCGGCTGCTTGCCTTCGTCCTCAGTCTTGTTATGCTGTTATCCCTGTTTCCTTCTGTCGGCGCTGCTGCGGATGAAAAGAATGTGGAGGATCTTTATCTGCTCCGTGTGGATACCGGTACGGCCTCCGGCAAGAACATCATGTATATCGGCGTCCGCTTTGTGGACTCGTTAGGGAAAGAGCGTACGGAGTATATTTTCCCCCATGAGGGCGATCTGAGCAACAGCTATGCGCTTGCGGCGGACTACAGTGGTCCGGCTGAGCGGCTCAATACGGTCAATGCGGTGACAAGATATACGGTTGCCGGTTATGAAAAAATGGACGGTCTGCGTTCGGACAGCACGGATATGTATCTGTTCAGCCCGCATTATGAGATCAAATCGTTTATCGGTCTGGATATTTTCATGCGCTATCCTACGGACGGTAGCATCTCCAACGGCTGGACCTGCAAGGGAGTATATCTCTATGAAGTGGATGTGCTGAAGGGCCTTGGCATGGCCGGCTATTATTCCAATGATTTTTATGTTCAGTTCCAGGGAACCATGGTGGGAAAACTGAAAACCCAGACGGAAACCGTGGATTTCACCCTGAATAAGAGCGATGTACTTTACCGGGTCGGCCGGGAAACGGACGCCGGCTATGAATTTGTCGGGCCGGAGAAAGACGAAGAACATTATTCCAATATCGACGGCGACAGCGAGTATATGATGAAGATCGATTTCGCCGACGTATATGACGGCGGAATTGAGGCGCTTGCTTCTGAGATTGATGACAATCAGCGCCTGATGTATCCGGTCGAAGTGCTGACGGCTGCCGTGACCTACATTGACAGCTACGGCAAACCACGCTATGTCAAGCTTCCCGCAATAACCAGCGCCCTGGGCTGGGCGGTGGAATCCGGGAAGGTGAGAACTAATCTGCCGATCGCCGGTATTGCCCAACAGGGAGAGAGCCTGATTTTCCGCTGTGATCTGCCGGATTTTGAATCACTTTACGATATTCAGCTGATCTACGGCCCGGAAGCAGCAGACACTGCCGGCGTTACTGTCGACATCGGTATGCGCGGCAAGGAACGTCTCGACGCGGCGAAGAAAGAGGACTGTTATCTGTCCGGCATCACCCTGTACGGAAAGGATGCCATAGAGAA
>JAZRXJ010000112.1:0-1025 GCA_045600165.1 Clostridia bacterium | reverse complement strand
ACTTTATGAAGACAGCAAGTCGAACACCCCGCAGATGCGCAAAACAGACGGAAGCATAATCGCTCCCGTCTGCTTTGTGCTAATCAGTTTTCATTTCTTTTCCTTGCCCTGGCGGCAATCAGCAGGAAGGCTCCCACGCTGGCCAGCAGAAGCATCATCAGCATCGCGGGATGCGTGCTGTCTCCGGTAGGGGGCAGAGGTCCGCTCACAGTGAAGCCCGTAGACGCGCTGCCGTCGGTGGAAACGATCGTCAGACTATGCTCTCCAAGCCGCAGGTTTTTGATGTAATCCTGATTGAATGTGATCATCGTGGAACCGGATTCTGCGGTATAATACTTTTTCGCGACTTTTATTCCGTCCACTTCCACATGATCGAACTTGCTGAAATCCGCGTCGGACGCAAACAGCGCGGAAGTATCGCTCTTGAAGATGACCTTGTTCGCGCCGATGATGATCTTGTAAGCGACAGGCCCCGCGGGATTCACCCGAATGATCAGATTCACATTTTTTGTCACGCCGTTTTCCGTATAACGTATCTCCACAGTAGTATCCGTTACGGAAAGAGCGCTGGAGGGGATGATTTCATAACCGGTCACCGCCTTGCTGCTGCCGTTGCTGTAGGTGGCGGTAATAACCATGCCGGCCGGATCGAAGCTTTCGCCTTCGGAATAGGTCGTTTTATCCGGCGCGGTCGTGATGCTGATCCCGGTCAGTACCACTGTTGGCGGAATGATTGCTTTGAAGCAGGCTTTGATCTCCACATCAGCAGTTCCGATGGTGAATTGACCGTTCGTCACGGTCACACCGCCGCTGATCACTTCCCAATGATCGAATTCATAATCTGCCGCGGGAGTCGCAGTCAGCGTGACCAGCGTATCGGTTATTCCGCTTGTCGGATCGGCGCTGCCGGTGCCGTTTCCGTCATTCGTCACGGTAACGGTGTAGGTATCCGCGGGTGCTTCGACAACCGTTACCGTTACAACGCATTCGGCTTCCGTGTAATTCTTCGCATCATCCGGAATGAA
>JAZRXJ010000111.1:0-12771 GCA_045600165.1 Clostridia bacterium | reverse complement strand
CTATCCCCTATCCCCTGCGAAGCCCGCAGGCTTCGCTCCACTATCCGCAAAAAACAAACCGGCATATCGCCGGTTTATTTTTTTGCGGATTTACATAACCCATTCAGCGTACACTCCTCACACAATGGCTTCTGCGCCTTGCAGACTCTCCGTCCGTGCAGGATCAGCCAGTGATGCGCGCTGATCCACTTATCTTTCGGTATCGCCTTTTTCAGCTGTTCTTCCGTTTTCTCCACATTATCGGCTTTGGCCAGTCCCAGCCGGTTGCTGACCCGGAACACATGGGTATCCACTGCCAGCGCGGGAATGTGATACGCCGTAGCCATGACAACGTTGGCAGTCTTTCTTCCGACTCCGGGCAGCGCGGTCAGTTCTTCCATGGTGCGGGGAACCTCTCCCCGATGCAGTTCTATGATCTGCCGGCAGGCACGGATGATATTTCCAGCCTTGCTTTTGAAGCCGCAGCTCTTCACCATTTCATACAGTTCGCTTTCATCAGCTTCAGCCATTGCCGCGGTATCCGGATAACGTTCGAAAACCGCCGGCGTGACCTTATTGACCTGCTTGTCCGTGCACTGTGCCGACAGCATGACAGCTACCAGTGTCTCGTATGGATTGGTGAAGTGAAGCTCGGGTCCCGCGTCCGGATAGAGCCGGTCAAGCTCGTTCAGGATGCTTTCCCTTTCAGTTTTGTTCATTTTGATCTCCAGTCTTTATACCCTGTATCGTGCCGGCAGTTTCTCCATCAGTTTCCATACACCAAAGATGATCAGACCGTTAACCGGAAACTGAATCACATTCTTCAGCACGCGTGTCCACAGTGTCGGCATGAATGCCTCATTCCCCGGAGGTACAATAGCTCCGGTCATGCACAGGAAAACGGTGTTCAGGCAGATGTTGCAGATGATTGCCACCGTCAGTGTACATAGGAGACAGCGAAAAATACCCGGTATTTTCCTGTACAAAAAAAGACCGTAAATCAATCCGCCTGCGGCAGCCACAAGTGTAAATCCCGGAAAAAACGGACCTGTTGGAAACATCAGTGCACCCACGATATCCGCTACCGCTGCCACGGCTGCTGCGCACCATGGACCCATCATGATCCCGCAAATCGCGATTGGTATGAAGCCAAAGCTTATTTTCAGATAATTGCCGATATTGATTCCTGCGATTCTTGAAAGTGCAACTTCCAGAGCGCATAAGATAGCCATAAAGCACAATACCTGTACTCCGGACGAACGATTTCTGTTTTTTTCCATACAAAAAAGCCTCCTGTTCATAAAGTATGATTCGCAGAGGCTTCTGGCATAAAGATCAGCGGGATGCGCGTTCCCTACCGCACGCTGAGCGTTTCGTTTCATGACAACTCCCCGTCCATGAACACTTAACGCAGGGAACACTACTCTGCCTTTACGAATCGTTTTTTTTCGATACATTTGCGTATCGGAGCATATATGCCTTGGGGAATGATCCCGGCGTTCTGCTCGTTTCGCATCATATCATTGTATTTCCCGCGGTGTCAATTGAAAGACATGGAAAGAACACATTCAGCCGGTTTCATGTCAAGTACGGTACGTTTTTTTACTTGAACACACATGAAACTTGACATACCGCAAAAAAGTTCCTATAATATAATTAACATCCTGGGGTGCGCGACAGCGTTTCGATTTTCCCCACATTTCACAAAATGGAGCCCGGGTCCAATGTGCTGCTATGTCATGCCTCCGTCTTCGGACGCAGTGGAAGGCAGATGCAGTCGGCAGGGCACCAGCCTGCTTTTACATAGCGGGTGAAAAAACGAAGGGCATCGGCTCTCTGGGATAAAAACAGCAGGCATCCGCCTGCTGTTTTTGTTTCACCCTGTATCCTTCACCCTGTATCCTTCACCCTGTATCCTTCGCCCTGTATCCTTCACCCTGTATCCTTCACCCTGTATCCTTCACCCTGTATCCTTCACCCTGTATCCTTCACCCTGTATCCTTCACCCTGTATCCTTCACCCTGTATCCTTCACCCTGTATCCTTCACCCTGAAATAAAGTTGCAGGCTCCTATCGGAGCCTGCAGCTTTATTTCCCTGTCGTCCTTACCGTAAACGGCAGTCCCCAGATATAATAAGTGACTGTCAGCTCACGGATGCTCGTGGAATCCTTTTGCGTCAGCAGCACGGCACGTACATAACCGGTTTCATGCGCGGGAATATCAACCGGCTGCGTTTCGCCGACCTGCAGGATATCACCGGCTCCCGGAGTGATCTGGATCTCCGCTTCCTCAGCTTTCAGAAAAGTATCGTTCTTCAGGCTGACTGTATACTGATAAAACACCAGATCATCGCTTTGTTCCGGCATACTGTCCGAAAACAGGGTCCCGATCAGTCTGTTCTCAGCCGTCTGATCCTTCAGATCCTGGAAGAGGGCTTCCTGTGTCCCTGCCTCATACATGACCAGCTCGACCGCATCCACATCGATCACGGCATTCATATACAGATACCCTACCCCTGCAAACGCTGCCAGACAAACGATCACAAGAATGATTGCCACTGCTTTCATTGTTTTCTCTCCACCATATCACTCATGATCAGACTGCAGAATAGCGTTCATCTGCTGGATCATCTCCGCGTCCTTCAGACTGAACTTGAACTCCACGCGTCTGGAAGCAACCGGGTCCTCAACGCCGTTTGCGTCATACCTAAGGTCGGATTCGCTTCTTCCTTTAGCTGTCAGGATCTTCTGCAGTACTGTTTTCTGCTCATGGCTCAGGCCCTCCATGTTCAGGCAGTACAGAGCCACTTCAAGCGCCCGTTCCTGACTCAGTTGCAGATTCCGTTCATAGGTTCCGGAAGAATCCGTATGACCTTCAATGATGATCTCGCCCAGATAATCCGAGTATTCCGGATTGAGAAGCACATCCAGATAGATCGGAATAAAGGCGTCCAGGAATGCCTTTCCTTCCGGTTTGATGGTATGACTGTTGGTTTCAAAGAATACTGTACTTTCAAGGATGATATCGCCTGTATTGGGATCCACCGCGGCCTTCAGATTGGAATCTGTGAAAGCTGTCGAAAGGGTGCGGATGATCTTACTGCGTACGCCTACGAGATCATCGATCTTCTGTGTCTGTGTTGCCAGCTCCTGCCGTTGAAGTTCAAGCTGTTTTGTTGCCTCGTCCAGTTCTGCTTGTTTCAGGATCAGGTTGGCGTTTGCCGCGTCGAGTTCTACCTGTCTCGCGTCCAGATCTCCCTGCATGATGATCAGGATTGCCTTATTCTCTTCGAGTTCAGCCTGTGCTGTTTCCAGTTCGCTTTGGGCGACCGTCAGTTCAGCGGTTTTCTGATCCAGCTCGTCCTGTTTTCCGATCAGAATGATCCGCTGTTCTTCCATTTCACTGGTCTTCAGGTCCAGTTCCAGCGTCTTCTTTTCCAGCATGTCAAAATACTGGTACAAACTGACGCACAGGATCAGAACGAACAGAAGCAGCAGAGCGGCCATCATGTCTGAATAGCTGATCCAGCTGGCTCCGCCTCCGGCCCCCCGTCCGGCACGGCGGTTATGCATGCCTTGTCTTGCCATGCTCAGACCTCCTTAGACTGTTCAGAAAGGCTCCGGGAGATCGTTTTCATTTCATTTTCGATCTGGCTCATCATCCGCTGGATCTCTCCGACGGAAGCGATCACGGCGGTGGCATTTCCGTCCGGCTCCATGTGGTCCAGCTTTTCATCCAGTTTTTTCAGCAGTTTTTCAGTATTTTCCGCAAAGCCTTTCAGGGATCCGGTAAATGAATCCGCTACTGTCCCTGCAAATCTCTCACAGGTTTTGGAAAGTTCATGTGTCGCGTCGGCAACCGACTTGCCGGCGTTCTTCATTTCCTCCCTCGCTGTCGCGCTGTCCGCATGCATATCCCGGATATTGTCCCCGGTCTTTTCACGGAAGCTGTTCAGGCATCTGGTCATTTCTTCCTGATACTGGCGGATCATGGTCAGCGCGGCTGCCTGTTCCTGACTGTTGCGTCTCATCTGCTCAAGCAGCTCCGCCGCGTTGATGTCAAATTGTTCATCCCGTTGATTGAATTGGGTCATTTCAGTCATGTAGCCGTCGAATTTGGTCAGGATACTGTCGGTAATGTTCTGCAGGGACTCCGCGTTCGCGACGATTCCCTTTACAGAGCGAAGTGATACGTTCATCGTATCCGCGTTCAGGGCCTGGTTCTGATTGATGGTTGCCATGATCCGGCCCATCTCCAGGAACTGACCGTTCAGGGCACTGTTCATTTCTCTCACGAAGTTGTTGACGATATGTCCGATGCCTTCGATCTGCTGTCTTGTTGTTCCGACCAGGAAGCGGTCCATGGATTCGGCGACGGGTGATAAAGCCTGGCTGATGGCCGCGCCCATATTGTCTGCCAGTCTGTCTGCCATGCTGCCGGTCACTTCCGCCAGCATATGGTTCCGGTCCTGATTCTGGCAGATCAGCTGTACGTCATTATCCAGAGGTCTGGACATGGCAAGCTGTGTGAAAGATGAAACAAAATCATCGATCGTTCTGTAGCTCGAGCCCTGTGAGATCCGGTTGAGCATATTGAAGATCAGTGAGCAGCTGATACCTGCCACGGATGTTCCGAAGGCAAACTTCATTCCGCTCAGCAGGTCCGGAATACCTTCGATCAGGGCGGACGCGTCTGAGATGTTCAGACTGGACAGTCCGCTGGACAGTCCCATAAATGTTCCCAGAATACCCAGAGAAGTCAGCAGGCTGGGAATCAGTTCCGCCAGTGTGGCATTTCCGGGACCGTGTGTGACGGTATCGTCATTGATATAGTCTTCCACGTTGGTCGGCAGACCGCGGCGGTCCAGCTGCTCGGCGTTCTGAAGGAATCTCATCCAGATTCCCTTCAGTCTTTTTCCGACAAATCCGGCTTCCTGCCAGACAGGTTTTCCGGTTGTATTTCCCGCGTCATCCTGAAGCTCCCGGATGGCGCGTTTGAGCGCCCCTGTCGTCCGCCACAGCGGGAACAGGCATTTGAAAAATCCAATCAGTGTCACAATAAATATCGCGCCGTATACTATATAGTCTGTCACATCGGGCAGAATAGCTGTCACTTTACTCAGATCCGGCATATCAGCACCTCCTCAAGGACGATAATATTGATTATATCATTCATGAATTGAAATGTAAATGAAACACTTTTTAACAATTATGAAAAGTATACAGCCCGGCATTTCTCTCGAATATCCCTTGAACAGAAAGCATTGATTTGATAGAATACGATTGAGTATGAATATTCAGATTGTACCGATCTGTTTGAAATAAGGAGTTGCTATGGGAAAACTGATCATGGGCTACTGGGATTGCCCGTATTGCAATAACCGCGGCATCATGGGTTCCTTGCAGCAGTGTCCCGACTGCGGACGGGCCCGGGGCGATGTCAAATTCTACATGAAAGATAACATGCAGGATGCCACGTTGGAAGAGGATGAACGCGGCGATATTGAATATGTCGATGAGCAGGAAGCCGAAGAGATCAACCGCAATCCGGACTGGTACTGTTCCTTCTGTAACAGTCTGAATCACGATGACGCAGAATTCTGTACGACCTGCGGTGCTACCCGGAAAGATTCGGAAATGAATTATTTCGATATGCGCCGTAAGGAAGAGGAAAAGGAAGCTCAGAAAGCGCAACCCGTCGTCGAACAGCCGAAGCGTTCCAAAAAGCCTCTCTTCATTCTGGCAGTAATCGTTCTGGCATTTATCCTGATCTTCTCTTCCATGAATGCCAAAGTGACGGGTTCATGGACGATCACCGGCACATCCTGGGAACGTGCCATCCAGATCGAAGAGAATCAACTTTGTCACGAATCCGACTGGACAGTTCCGGCCGGAGCGACACAGACCGGCTCACAACGAGAGATCTTCAGTTATCAGACGGTCATCGACGGTTACTCACAGCAGCCGGTCCAGCGTTCACGCGAAGTGCTGGATCACTATGAGACCTACTACACCTACAGCGATTCCGGTAACGGATATTTTGAAGAAGTTCCCCACCAGCGTCCCGTATACAGAACGGAATACTATACCGAATATGTATCCGTCCCGATCACCCACCAGGAGCCGGTTTACCGAACCAAGTACTATTATGATGTCTGGCGCTGGAGACCCGTCCGTGAGGTCAACTCCAAAGGCGATAACCACGAACCTGTCTGGCCTGACTTTGAGCTGAGTGAAAACGAGCGTGAGGGTCAGCACGCGGACCGTTACTACATCACTGTGGAGCGTACGGAAAAGGACAAGACCGAAACCAAGACCTGGCGGATGACAGAAGACGAATGGAATCAGTACAAGACCGGAGATTCGATTCAGATCACATCCCGCAAATCCGGCGGAAATGCCAACATTACTGACAAGGACAAGAATCCTCTGGCCACTCTGTATGCAATATACTGAGTGAATACGGAAAACGGCGGTCTCATTGAAATAGACCGCCGTTTTCATATGTCCATTTGCTGAAAAGTCATTGTCAAACAATATTTTAACGTTATTCCCTCTCATATTTCAGTTTGTAGTTTCGGTTCATTTCTGCTACAATATTCTCGGATAATATTTGATCTATTTTTATCGGAATTGCATTAATTTGGATAATATATGGTCCATTGGAGGTAATATGTCATTTACATGGGAAACGCCGGATGAAATCGATCTCGCTTTAGCGAAAAGGCTGTCCGGGATCCGTAAGCGCCGCGGGCTGACACAGCAGGAATTGAGTGAAAAGAGTAATGTCAGCTTCGGCAGTATCAAGCGCTTTGAGACTTCAGGGCAGATTTCGCTGATCTCGTTGACCAGGCTCGCTATAGCGCTGGATTGTGTCGGCGAGATAAAGGCTCTTTTCACCGATGTGGGCTACGGCAGTATTGAGGAGGTTCTTCGTGAAAGAACATAAGCTGGAAGTCTGGCTGGGCAATCGGCTGGCAGGCACCATGGCCGAAACCGGAAATCACCGTTTCGCCTTTGCCTATTCGGACGAATGGCTGAAGCAGGGGTTTGCCATCAGCCCGTTTTCATTACCATTAGAGCAGAAGGTATTCATTCCGTCCGGTTTAGCCTTTCAGGGACTTTGGGGAGTATTCTCGGACAGTTTGCCGGATGCGTGGGGCCGTCTCCTCGTAGACAGAATGCTTCAGGAGAAAGGATTCTCACCAGCCGACGTGACACCTTTGGAAAGACTTGCTATTGTCGGTTCCTCAGGTATGGGTGCCCTGACTTACCGGCCCGCATGGGACAGTCAGCGGGATACGGCTTTGTGTGATTTGGATGAACTCTCCTCAAAATGCTCCGCCATCCTCAATCATGAGGAAGTACAGGATCTGGATGAAGTGTTCAGGCTGGGTGGAAGCAGCGGCGGTGCAAGACCGAAGGTAATGACCGGCGAGTGGATCATCAAGTTCCCCGCTTCCGGTGACAGGCAGGACACAGGCGTGATGGAAAAAGAATACATGGATGCGGCAGGCGCTTGCGGAATTATCGTACCGGAAACGAAGCTGATGCCGTCAGCAAGCTGCGGTGGATTCTTTGCTGTCCGCCGGTTTGACCGTATCGGCGGGCAACGCGCGCTTATGCTTTCCGCCGCGGCGATCCTTGAAGCGGACTGGCGTGAACCCACGCTGGATTACCATACGCTGATGAAACTGACGAGCATTCTCTCCCGCGGTAATGAGGCTGATCTTCTTCAGATGTACCGCAGGATGTGCTTCAACGTGTTTGCTCACAACCGGGATGATCACGCGAAGAATTTCAGCTGGATCTATGATCCGAAATATGATTGCTGGCATCCCTCACCTGCTTATGATCTGACCTGGAGCACCACCTATTATGGCGAACATACCACTACCGTGGATGGAAACGGCAGGGATCCCGGCATGAAGGAGTTGCTGGCTGTAGGTAAAAAAGCCGGCTTGAAGTCTGCGGTATGTAATGCGGTTGCTGATGAGATTCAGGAAAAGGTGCGGGATCTGGAGAAAAAGTGGTCACGGTATTAAGGCATACTGTCAGCGTACAAAGCATCTGTAAAGTCATCCGGACGGATGGCTTTTTTGTTATCTCAGGCATTAAAAAAGCCTGCCGAAGCAGGCTGATTCATATCTTCTTATTTTCCGGTGATAATATAGGATTTCATCATATACCCGGTCAGGTTTCCGATTTTGACCAGATCCCATACGGAATCTTCCTGGACGATTGTGACCAGTGTACCTGGCTGGTAGGAACCAATAATGGAATAATTGGTTCCGGGGCCGCTTCTCATTCTGACGGGAAGACCGTTGGACGCGTAGACCATCGAAGCTCCGGCAGGCGGCGTCACAGGGGACGGCTTTTTCGTATCCAGGAACTTCGTCATCATATAGCCGGTTTTATTGGCTGCTGTGATGTAGCTCCATGTGCTTCCCCAGGAATGGACGGTCACAGTCTGACCGACCGGGAAGGAAGCGATCGCGCGGTAGCCGGTTCCGGGACCTGTCCGCATCTGAACGCCCAGTCCGTTCTTGCTGGTCACATATGCTGTAGTAGCGGGTGTCGGAGTGGGCGGAACTTTAGTGGACAGATATTTGGTCATCATAAAACCGCTGACACCATTGATATTGATATAGCACCAGTTGGTCCCACTGCTCAGGACGGTTGCTTTTGTTCCTACAGCGTAGGAGCCGTAGGCGACAAAATTGGTTCCGGGACCCGTTCGAAGGTTGACTCCCAATCCGTTGGAGCTCTTCACGTAAACAGTATCTCCGTCCTTGATGGAACCGCCGGAAGGATTGTTGTTCATCTTCAGATACTGGGCGTACATATATCCGATATGTCCGTCAGGAGCTTCGCATCTGTACCATAGCGGATCACTCTCGTCCAGTACGGTCACTTTGGTACCGGTGTTATAGACTCCGACGACATCAGCCTGAAAGCTTCCCCACAAACGCATGTAGAGTCTTCCGCCCTTAACCGTCGCCGTGGTTTCGGCCTGCGCGGTCACCGCAATACATAACGCGAGCAGCAGCGCCGTCAGGCAGCAGATCACGATTCGCCGTTTCATACTTCATCCCCCAAACTGTATGATTCAAAATGAAGAACAGCCTTTTTCAGTATTCCATTTGCACCGGTGTATATCCTTCATTTCACGTTTATATAACGGAAAGAAAGCGCTGTTGCTTCCCCATTTCGGACAAATACACCAAAAACTCCTCTTCGTCAGCTACGGAGAGGAGTTTTTATTTCACACGCGAAGCAATGCTGCTTACACGGTGGCCTTGCTCAGCTGTTTGGCCAGGCGCGCCTTTTTACGATTGGCAGTGTTCTTATGCATAACGCCCTTGGACACAGCCTTATCGATTGCAGCGGAAGTCGCGGACAACTGCACGTTAGCATTCTTGGGATCAGCTTCCACAGCAGCTTCAAACTTCTTCACGGAAGTATGCACACTGCTCTTGACCATACGGTTACGCAGGTTCTTCTTTTCGCTGACCTTAACGCGTTTAATGGCGGACTTAATGTTAGGCAACTGGTTTCACCTCCTTAGGCTACTTAAAGACCATCGCGTGATAATATACCATGATTCGTTTTAAATTGCAAGCATTTCGTCAGATTTTTTCTTTCTTTTTTACCTTTTGCCCATTCGGGGTCCCGCATGGCGGGATTTCCCTGCGGATTGCGTTTCTGACAGTTCATTCGGGCTGAAACATCGCCGTGGACAGATAGCGGTCACCGGTATCCGGCAGCAGTACAACAACATTTCTGTCCTGATATTCGTCCCTGCCTGCGACGCGGATCGCTGCTTCAAGTGCTGCTCCGGATGAAATCCCTGCCAGGATGCCTTCCGTTTTCCCAAGCATCCTTCCGGTTTCATAGGCAGCTTCGTCAGTGACCGTCAGGATTTCATCGTACACCTTCGTATCCAGCACTTCTGGAACAAATCCAGCACCGATGCCCTGGATCCCGTGCGGTCCCGCCTGTCCTCCGGACAGGACAGGTGATCCTGCCGGTTCGACCGCGATGACCCGGATCGACGGGATCTTTTCTTTCAGATACCGTCCGGTCCCTGTGATCGTTCCGCCGGTCCCGACAGTACATACAAACGCGTCGGCCTTTCCGTCCAGATCCCTGCAGATTTCCGGTCCGGTCGTGTCGTAATGTGCTTTTGCGTTTGCCGGATTCGTGAACTGTGAAGGAATAAAGCTTCCCGGGATCGTCTTTGCCAGTTCCTCCGCCCTCCGGATGGCTCCGGGCATTCCTTCCTTCCCGTCTGTCAGTACAAGTTCCGCCCCGAACGCGCCCATGAGGATCCTGCGTTCCATGGACATACTGTCCGGCATCACAATGATGACTCTGTATCCTCTGGCCGTTCCGACCGAGGCTAGCCCGATCCCTGTGTTGCCGCTCGTCGGTTCGATGATCACACTGCCGGGGCCGATCAGACCTTTCTGTTCGGCATCATTCAGCATGGAGACGGCAACGCGGTCCTTGGCGGAACCGCCGGGATTGAAAGACTCCAGCTTCGCGAACAGTCTCGCTTTCAGCGCAAATTTTTCTTCCACTCTTTTGAGCTCGATGAGCGGCGTATTGCCGATCAGCTGCTCAACTGTTGTTACATAATTAGCCATAACTCATTTCTCCTTGATAATGGGCTGGATCAGCCGCACACCGCGTTTCGCGACATAATCCGTATCCAGATAGTAGATCAGACCGCCGTACTGGTCTGTTTCAAAATAGTAATCCAGTCCCGGAACATCGTTCAGATCGGTAATGACTGTGTACTCTCCTTCTTCATTCCGGAGATACATGTTTCCGCCTTTGATCCGCTCCATGGTGCATGACGGAGCCGAATCGATGATCATGATCTTTTCACCGTCTTCGCTGACTTCCGCCGCCATCGCGATATGTCCCTTCACAATTGCGAATGTAAAGACCGCGCCATCATTGAATTTCTCGATGATCACATTCTTTTTGGTGATCAGTTTCTCCTGGGTTTTATAGCCGTAGTCTCTGGCAGTCCGGCCGATCAGTGTCTGATTCAGTGTTCCGCCGTCCACCAGGCAGAAAGCGTATTTGACAGCCAGGTTCTCCGGCCGGAGTGATTCTCCTTCATAGCCGAGCCATTGCAGCGCGTGGGACAGTGTGAAGATCGCGCATCCCGAATCCGACAGGTTGCTGACGCTGTATCGTTTATCGCTCCACCAGCCGTCTCTCTGGCTGTAGAGCGTAAAGTCCTTTTCTGTCTGAGGCGCTTCTTTGTCTTCCACTTCAAAGAAGATCTCGCCCGTCCGTTCATTGCCTTCCGCGTCCCACAAGGTCACTTCCAGGCTGTGCAGCCCTGCCTTTCTGGGACGGTAACACGTCTCTTTATGGGCATTTCTTTTTCCTTTGATGACCTTGTTTCCTTCTGTGACCATAAACCGGCATTCAACAGCCTCGGGATCTTCCACGGTGATCCTGACAGGATCCCCGATACCGATTGTTTCCCGGTCCAGCAGGATTCTGGGCGCCGTACCGTCATTCAGGGAAGACAGTCTCAGAAACTTGGTCATCACGTATCCGGATTTCCCGTTGTAAATAACATGACACCATTCCTCACCGACCTCATCCGCTTCGATGATCGTATTGTTGGGAATCTCGCAGACCAGTTTTCCCTTGCTGCTTTCCGTTTTTCTCATTTTCACCGGACCGCCCGGTGTTTTGACCCGCCCGTATTCAGCGGATGCCATTGCTGATACCGCGACCAGTAACAGGAGCAGTATTCCGCAAAGCAGTCTGCGGATGTTCTTTCTGAAAATAAGGATCTCCTCCGTTTCACTGAACATACACTGACAATAATAATACACGGAGTCATGCAATTCAATGCCTGTTTTGATTTTCACGCGATCCGTTTTCAGGGGCTGTGTCTTGCATTCCTTTCCGTTCTGTTCTATAACTGATACAGATGCTGACAGGAGGGATCCCGATGCTGCTGATCAATACCAATGCCTTTATTGACGGAGATTTTCGTCCGCGGACCTGTATCCGCTTAAATGATGAAATGATTACCGGTCTCGGACCGGATCTGCTTCCGTTACCCGGTGAAACAGTCTGTGACGCCGAAGGAGACTATGTCCTTCCCGGTTTTGTGGATGTGCATATTCACGGCTGTTCCGGATATGATACGATGAACGGTGCCGCGGATGTGGCGGAAATGGCCCGTTACCTGGGTTCCCGCGGTGTGGCGGCTTTCCTGCCCACTACGATGACCGCTTCCGCTGAAGCGACACGTTCTGCTCTTTCCGGGATCAGTAAAGCAATGCGGGCCCGCTGTCCCGGTTCAGCCTTCATTGCCGGTGCGCATATGGAAGGTCCGTTCCTTGCTGCTGAACGCTGCGGAGCGCAGGATCCATCCTTTCTCCGGCTTCCCTCCGAAAAAATGTGGGAAGAATATACAGGAGATCACTCCGGTATCGTCCGGATCATCACCCTTGCTCCGGAACTTGCCGGTGCGGATGAACTGATCCGTGTTCTTGCCGGAGGCGGGATCACGGTCTCTGCCGGTCACTCTTCCGCGTCGGCGAAAGAGTTGCATGCTGCCGCGGATCTCGGTCTTTCTCATGCCACGCACCTGTTCAATGCCCAGCCCGCCCTTCATCACCGGGATCCAGGTCTGCCGGGGGCGGCGCTGACAGACGCCCGCGTTGTCTGTGAAATGATCTGTGACGGTATCCATCTTCATCCGGATACTGTGAGACTTATCTGTGCCGCGAAAGGTCCTTCCGGCGCGAT
>JAZRXJ010000110.1:0-16352 GCA_045600165.1 Clostridia bacterium | reverse complement strand
AGTCCTGCGAAATCTATGAAATTAAGCACAGTACCGAAATCGTTCCGCAACAGACAAGGCATTTGTTGGACCAGAAGAAATGCGACGATACAGCATTCCGCTTTGGTGAGATCAAGCGCAAAGGTGTCATCTATCGCGGTCTCGCTACTATGGTCGGTGAAATTGAATACATCAATGTGGAGGATTATCTGCGAGGGCTCGGGAAGCAATGACTTTTTTTCGGTAATAACATTGCAGACATGTACCATGAATTCGCATGAGTTACTGTTTGAAGATCCTGCCCTTCGGCGAACATAATGGCTTTATGAATGTAAAAGAGGAAAATCCAATCGGTTCAAGTGCTTTAAGGAGGAATGAGAACATGAAGAAACTGATTGCGTTGATTATGGCGGTATGTATGCTCACGGTTACCGCGACATGCTGCGCGCAGACGGCAACCGCAGCTGATTCCGGAGCGGACAAAGTGCTTTTCGGAAAAGTCGTGACAATGGATGACAATGGCACCGTCGCTGAGGCGGTCGCCGTAAAAGACGGCAAGATCATCTTTGTCGGAAGCGCCGACGCTGTCGGTGAATATATGGGAGAAGGCACCGAAGTCTATGATTACGGGAGGAATGTGATCTATCCCGGCTTTATTGACGGTCACACACATATGGGACTTGTGGCTACCATGCTGGTTGACGGAGCTATGCTTGACGCAAGCCTCAAGCTTCGTCAGGACGCCGAATTGGTGAAAGCGTATATTGAAGCAAATCCCGGAAAAGAAGTATATAAGGGGTTGAATTTCTGGGTTTTCCCGGACGATGACGATCCTCCCACCCATGAAGTGCTTGACAAGTATGCGTCTGACGAGGTTCCGATCATCATCGCGGGCGGCGGCGGACACGCGGCGCTTATGAATCAGAAAGCGATCGAGTATTTCCATCTCAAGGATCTGATCAGCGTATACGGTACGGACGGGATCAAAGTAGATGAAAACGGCGAGCCTACGGGGTACTTGATGGAAACGCCGCGATTTGAACTGTTCCAGCAGATCCCGATCAGCAAGGATGAGTTGAAAGAATTCTTCCTTTTCTGGGCGGAAAACAGTCTTCATAATGGATGTACCATGATTGTTGACGCCGGTATCGTTGAAACGGAACAGCTTCCGATGGTCAGCGCGTACAAGGAGCTGGCGGAAGAAGGAAAATTGAAGGTCAAGGTTCGCGCTCTTTGCGAAATTACCGAAACCAACAAGGATCCGATCGGAGAAGTGGATAAGATCGCCAAACTGGCAGCGGAGTGTGACAATGAATACTTCAAGATCACTGGGATCAAAGTATTCCTTGACGGCGTTGTGGAAGCCCTGACGACGTGGACACTGAATCCGTATACCGTGGAAGCCGGAAAAGGTGATAACTATTACGGCTATATCAGATGGAATGAAGACAGAAAAGAAGAACTGACAGAAATCGTCAAGTATGCCAATGAAAAAGGCCTGCAGGTGCATATGCACGCGATTGGCGAAGGCGCTGCCGATTACGCTCTTGACTGCTACGAAGCGGCGTACAAGGCACTTCCCGACGTCGACGCACGCAACGCCGTGGCGCATCTGACCTACGTCACTGAGGATATGCCGAAACGTTTCGCGGACAACAAGGTCATCGCGGTCGTGAACCCCACCTGGTCCACATGGAAATACGGAACCCTGGAAGATGAAATCAAGGTTTACGGTGAAACCGAAGCCCGGAATATGTACAAGATCAGATCTTTCATTGACGCAGGCGCTGTAACAAGCTTCCATACCGATGCTGCGGGAACGCCGCTTGAACAGATCTTCGTTGCCGCGACCAGAAGAACGGTGCAGGACGCGCAGATCTCCCTGAATCGCAGTCAATATACCGAGCAGATCCAGAATCTGTATCCTGATGATCTTCGGGGAATTGAGGAAACCATTGACGGGATCACCAGCCTGAAATGTCTGACACGGAATCCCGCATACCAGCTGAAGGAAGAAAACAATGTTGGCAGCATCGAAGTTGGTAAAGCGGCAGATTTCACGGTATTCAATACGGATTTGACGGATGATGCGGTCGTTACGGATGTTTCCGTGGTCAATGCCACGCTGCTTTCAGTGTTCAGCAACGGCAGAATGACATATCCCGCAAATCAGTACTGAAAATCATGAATACCGTTTTGTAAAGGTGGATTGGTTATGAAAAAAACAATCATGTGTGTACTCTCAGCGGCAACGATGGTGTTCTCGCTACTTCCTGCAGCAGCATATGCTGATGGTGTGTATGCCGACACGGTGGTATACGGTACGATTCGTACAGCCGAGACAGATAATCCGCTTGCAGAAGCCATCGCAATAAAGGACGGAAAGTATGTGTATGTCGGAAATGAGGCTGACGCGGCAGCATTCATCAAGGATGGCGTTACCCGGGTGATTGACCATCGTGGCAAGGGGATGGTCATGCCCGGCTGCACCGACGGTCATTCGCACTACACCATGAAATTCGGCATGGACTATATGAAGGGCAGCATCATGTTCGCGGTCGAAGATGACAAAGCGGCAGTCCTGCGAAAGCTGGAAGAAGCTGCTCTCACGGCAAAGGATGCCGGCAAGCAGTCTCTTTTCGGCTTTGGGTGGAACTATATCGGTTTTACAATGGATCCCCTCACACTGGAGGAACTCGATAACGCCACTCACGGTGTTTCCGCGCTGATTTTCGATCAGGGCGGACACCATGCTTTCTGCAACTCGGAAGCGCTGAAACGCTGCGGCATCATTGATGATAAAGGGAATGTCCTGATCAGCGAAATTGACGGCGGTTATCTCGCGCTTGATGACAACGGCTACCCTACAGGATACGCGGATGAACGTGTCACAGGGTATTTAATGCGTATGGGCGGTATCAACTATGACGAAATCGTTGATGATACGGTTGAGGAAGCCGCCATCATCAAAACGCAGGAATTGTTGCTCTCCACAGGATATACGATGGCATTGGACGGATGGAGCAATATGTTTCATCCAAGCAAGCTCTTTGAAGCCGCAAAGCGTCTGGATCTGAATGGGGATCTTAAAATTATCTTCCCCATGACTTATGAAGTTGAACCTTGGCAGACGGATATAGACGCGGAGATTGGGAAACTTGCCTCATACAAGGAATCCTACGGAACGAGTCATGTACTTCCGGAGTATCTGAAGTTATTTATGGACGGTGTCGTGGAGACCAGGACCGGAGCCTTGATCAAACCCTATAAAGATGGAACGGTTTACAAAAGTTTCTGGACTGTGGAGCGCCTTGCCGACATTACTGAAAAATGTAATGCCAAGGGGCTGACCGTACACGTTCATGCCATGGGCGACGCTGCCATTCGGGATACGACAGATGCCTATATTCAGGGTGGAGACGGAAAGCATCGCAACTGCATCGTTCATCTTCGCAATTTGAGACCGGAAGATTATAAGCGTTTGGCAGATAATAACGTTGCCTGCAGTGCCGGTATCACCTGGCATGTTGCTAACAGTGAAGAGAACAATGCATTTCTGGCAGGGTACTTAGAGCCTGAATACATTTATCAGGCGTATCCGATAAGATCCTTCTTTGATGCCGGTGTCAGGGTCTCCAGTCATTCGGATTATCCTGCGAATGAGCCCTGCCCGCAAGATCCCTTTGGTATTATGGAAATTGCCGTTACCGGGCAGATTATAGATACTGCTACCGGACAGATGCTTCCTGCATACGATAAAGATGAATTGATCACGATCGAACAGGCATTCCAGGCATTGACGATCAACGGTGCCTGGCAGCTCGGACTTGAAAATGAGCGCGGCAGCATCAAAATCGGCAAATGGGCTGACTTCGTACTTGCGGATCAGGATGTCTTCACATGTCCGGCGGATGACATCGGTAAGACCAGTGTCGTTTCCACCTGGTTTGAGGGCGAAACCGTTTATGAAGCTCCGGTCCGGTAAACTATCAAGCTAACCTGCAATCAGCGGATTGAAAACATTATTCAAAAACTTACCGCAAGCATTACAGAAACCTGCTTGCGGTATTTTCTACGTGATTCTTTTCTACACTTTTGATTACACATTGACAGAGCCACATTCAATCGTCTCCACGCCTTCCATGATCAGCGGGATCTGAAGCCATTTTGCCATATTGACAATGGATCTCAGAATGATCCCGCCTTTATTGCCAACATCTCCGCTGATAAATCCCATATCGATCTTGATTTCGTCAATATCCAGATTTTTCAGCATATTCAAGGATGAATATCCTTTTCCGAAGTCATCCATCGCGACGCGGTAACCGCGCTGATGCAGGTCATGAATGATCTGGTTCACGCATTCCGTATTGCCCAAAGCGGAAGACTCCGTGATTTCCACCGTGATATAGCTGCAATCCGTCTCATAACGTTCCGTGATCTTATCCAGCTGTTCCAGAAAACCATCGGAGAGGAAATCCATCCTTGTAAAATTCACTGAGATCGGTGCCAGATAGAAATTATTCTCCCCTGACTCCTTCAGCAAACATCAGATCCTTTCAAAGACATACAGATCGAGTTTCGTGATCGTGCCATCTTCTTCAAAAATGGGAATGAACTGTCCCGGAAGAACAAAACCCAATTCCGGACTGATCCACCTCGCCAGGGCTTCAGCTCCTACGAGCATACCGGTATACTGGTTGTACTTCGGCTGATAGTAAACCACAAATTCTTCTTCTGCAAAAGCCTTTTCCTTATATTTCAGTATACTGTCGCGTGTTGTCGCCTCACTCATTTTACCATCTCCCGAACATTTTTCATCTTGCATAGAGCCTGTCGGCATCCGTGGGCATATCCAGCGCGCTATCCGAGAAGTAAACCTGATTCTCGCTTTGCCATACGTAATCATAAGCGGTCGAAACCTTGACCCGTTCGCCGCTGTCGGTCACATACTCATTCAGGTCAAAGATATAATCACTGAATGAATTGGTGTCTGCCGCTGATCCCACACCGGTAATATTCCTGCTGATTTCCATATTCGCCACCATGAAATTATAGTTAACGGAAGTATGGGCCTTGAATGCGTTAAATGCCTTTCCGCATTGAACATCCGCAGGATAGACAGCGATCCAGGTAGCCGGGGACTGCCAGGACCGGATCCTGGATTGCAGAGTGACAAAACCGGTTGATAAAGCTTCCATAGTCATATCGAAAACGGATGTGGTCACGGAGATCCGCCATTCACGTCCTTTTACGTTCATCGAATAGATCCTGTCGGCATAAGTGAATCCACCACCTGTCACATTCAATCCGCCTCTGCTCAGATTCGCGTTGCTCTTTGCGGATCTCACTGACTCATCCGAAAGCATCTGCATGATGTTGAGCATGAAAGGATCGCCCGCGTTTTCATAAAGCTGGACCGCCGTCGTGCCATTGGCTGCGGCGATCTCAGCCGCTTTTCTGTCCGCATACTGACTGGCAGTCTGATACCTGTACATCCAGGTCAGGGTCGTCATATCGATCTGACCTTCCTGATGAGTACGGCCTGTGCCGTTCAGGATATTCACAAAATCCCGGGTGGATTCATAGATAAACTGGATCCCGGTACTGTCCTGAATGGCTGTAGCAGTCATATGGATCGGATTCGCGGCGCTCTCATAAGTCCCTTCGCTCGTGATCTGCCAGTTCAGTCTGTAGCTTCCCGGAGCGGCAATTGTGCCGTAGTCCGTCCCGTCAATATTCATTTTTACAAGTCTGCAGGGATCATTGTTTTCTGCTGTGACCGGAAGGATGGAAAAAAGCAGAAACAAAGTGCAGAAGACACACAGTATCTTTTTCATGGAACTCTCCCTTTCATCGTTCGGAAATCCTGCGTTTATTTCCCGATCGTGTACATTCCATCCGGGCGGACCAGAAGGTCACCACAGAATTCAAAAACGGCGATCACTGTCCCATCCGGTTCCGTCAGGTGATAGCATGTTGTGTTGCCGGTCACCGATAAACTGTTTGCCTTGCCGGTTATCTGAAGGGAAAGCAGTTCTGTCGCGGTCCGGTCCACTTCCATTTCCGCCAGGCCTGTCTCACAATCGTTCATATATGCATGAACTTTAAGTGAAGACAGCTCAGCTTTTTCAAAACCACAGAATTCAGCAATGCCGATCGGCCGGAACCCCGCGGGTGCAAACAGTTCTCCGTCATACGACTCCACATCCAGGAACAGCTCATTCAGATAACGGTAAAGGCTTTGTGCGGACGGATCGGTATTTTCAAAAAGATCATCCCCGGATTTCCCGAGTGTGATCACTTCCACCTGTCCGCCAAATTCATGTCTGCAAGCGTATGCGGTATGGACACCCGCGTCGCAAACAAACGTTTCCGTCCGTACTTCCTGAGTGCTTACAGTGGCTGTCAGGCTTTTCAGATTCATCAGTTCTTCACCGGCTAAGTGCCCGGCTATGTTCAGAAGTTCTGTAGATTCAGCCCATGCAAGAAGTTCTTCTGGCTCCGTAGGGACATCAGACCAGTCATCCAGCGAAGCAGTCCACAGATCACCGTTGCTGTCCACAGCCCCGATGGAATAACCCATGCCCCAGCCCATCTGGCGATATTCAGTGACCAGAATGATCTCACGTGCTTCTGCTGTCGCGATGCAGTTGACAGACAGTAAACAAACAAGTGCCAGAAATACTGCAATAAATATGGAAACTCGCCTCATGAAAAACCCTCCTTGTTGTCCTCAGTAACTCTGTTCAAATATGTTCGCGATTTCCCGAATGTTAATTCCATAAACCTAAAGAGCATAAACGGAAATGATCCATCATCTGTATACAGAAACAAAGTCCTTCCACCGGGGAAACACGATATTACAGTTATTCATTTGTCGCCGCTTTTGAACTATTCTGGAAACGGAATAGTCTTGACAACTGTTATCATTATATCAGTATGTACATGCAAATACAAGTTTTGTCTGTTTTTTATCGCTGACACTCGCAATAAAATTAATAAATTGTACACTATGCATCCCAGATTCCCGAACACCACACTATGCCTCTGAGGTCTTGGCCGACGCCAGTAATGCCTTCACTTCAAGCGCAGTATAGAGATCTTCCTGCTTTTTGAGCACCTCACCTTGTATCGGAGCGTTACCCGGATTCACAAAGCATTCGATCACATCCAATTCATCGAGCACTTCGTGCAGGGTGTACTTGCCGAACAGATCTTTACGTCGTAAATAAAGAACACCGGCAGCAAGTAAATTCATCACTGTAATACTTAACCTCGCACATATTAAAAAGCTGCTTGATACAGTGCCTTCAGGTATTCTTCCACATTCAGATACTCAATACCCCAGTCTGTCATGCAAGTATCTCCGCGATAAAGGACATGCTTTTCCTGAATAGGGGCAATCCGATTTTCAAAGATTGCACAGTTTTCCTCATCCAGAAGATGCCTGCTTTGTTTTTAACGACTTTAAGGCTTTTTTCAGGATTTTTTCACAGCCCCTTGTTGTAGCCATTTGGGATGATTCTTCGTATATATGAGTGTCCGAAAGAAAAAGGACAGAAAAGGGGGCAGAGAACATGAGAATCAACGATACACAGCTTGAGAAAGCGACCGGTGGGCGTATGACCATGTTGTACGACGCAACCGAGCAGACGGTGCCCGGCATGAATTGTCCGGCATGCGGCAAATTTATTGTCACCACCATCCACCAGATCATAACTGCTTCCGCAATCGTTTGCCCCAACTGTCAGCAGAGGATCAATATCGACCGGCAGAACAGCAGAAAGGCAATCGAATCCCTGCGCAAGGTGCAGGAAGCGCAGAAGCGTCTGGAAGCCCCGTAATAAACCGGAAAAACTCGAAAATATTTTGATCAGCAAAAAAAGAATAGCCCTCACGTTTTTTCCCACGTATCAAATAGTGTAGGCAACAAAGTAAACCAATAGAGGAAATGAAAGGAGAATGAACATGATACCTGAAGGATACACGACCGTAACTACGACAGGCAATGGTACGAGCTTTTGGGATTACATCTGCGAATTCTTCAACTGGTTATTCTGACCATGGGTTAAATACGGTGAAGGGCGAGACGGAATCGGAAATCACGATCAACATGCGCCCTTCACCTCTGACAGCGTAATTGGCCAATGATAACCTGTCAAAGTAAACCCGCAAGCGGGCGGCCGCTGGTCTGCCAGCGCAGGTGCTGACTCAGAGACAAACAAAATCGGAAATCATTGCGTGTAGACCATTTATGACTGTTTGCACGACTTACTTCCAGTGTTGTATTTGCACAAGTAACGTCAGCCCTGACCCGGAACTTAACTTAGCAAATGACGAAGGCTTTTTTCAGGTCATCAAGGGTGTTGTAAAAAACCGGCCATTTTTCCGTGAACTTCGTATATACAGATGTCAGAAGCGAGAGAGGCTTGACAGAAGAAGATGATAGAACGATCCGACAAAAGGTCGTTTTTGAGTTTCTCTGTCTTGATCGTTACTCAATAAGCTTTGTTCAGGAAGATTTTAGGGAAAAGGTTGTGGTTCTCCCGTCCATACACAAAATGCTGCGTTCTCCGACGATTTCGGGATCGCAGCACTTTCATTTCTTGATTCGGCCGTTCTGACAGGATCCGGATATCCTGTCGATTCATAACCTGATAGTTTCATTTTGTGAATTTCACAAGGGTATTTACAAGCTTAGCAATGTCGATCGGTTTGGCAAGATGCTCATTCATACCGGCAGCAATAGCGTTCTGGCGGTCTTCCTCAAAAGCGTTTGCTGTCATTGCAATGATCGGGATGGAAGACTTTTCGGGGTCTTCAAGGGCTCTGATCGCCTTGGTCGCTTCATACCCGTTCATTCTCGGCATCTGGACGTCCATCAGGATCAGATCATACTGCCCGGGCGCTGCATTCCGTACCATGTCAACGGCAACGTCGCCATCCTCGGCTGTTTCAATAATTATTCCGTTTTCGGACAGGATTTCCTCAGCGATCTCTCTGTTCATTTCATTGTCTTCCACAAGCAGGATCTTCATTCCGTCAAGATTCACGCAGAACTCTGTGCTGTCTTTTTCCGCTGCAGTTTCGGTTTCTGTATCCCATTTCATCGGTACCATGACAGAAATGGTCGTTCCGCGGCCCTTTTCGGATTGAACATCGATGGTACCGCCCAGCAGATCCGTCAGTTGCTTGACAATGGACATTCCGAGTCCGGTCCCCTGAATTTTGCTCACGGTGGAAGTGTTCTCACGGGAAAACTCATCAAATATGTGATTCAGGAACTCCGGGCTCATTCCGATTCCGGTATCCCGGACAGTAAACACGTAGTTGCCATATCCCGGCACAGCACAGTCTGTCTCTTCGATGCAATAGTCAATACTGCCGCCTTCCGGCGTATACTTCAATGCGTTTCCGATGATGTTGGTGATGATCTGCTTCATTCTGTCCGCGTCGGTGATGACCTTGCTGTGCAGGATGTTTTTTGTCGCGACCGTGAGCCTGATGCCTTTCGTTTCTGCCTGCTCACTATAGATTGTTCGGGCAATGGCGGCTCTTTCCAGAACATCCGCTTTTTGCTCGGACAAAACGATTTTACCGGACTCAATGCGGGACATTTCCAGAACCTGGTTGATCAGTGCAAGCAGTTGGTTACCTGCTGTCTCGATTTTGTTCAGATAGTCTTCGATCTTGTCTTTATCGTCAAGATGCTTCTTGGCCATCGTAGTAAAGCCGGTAATGGCATTCATGGGTGTCCGGATATCGTGAGACATATTGAACAGGAAAGAAGACTTAGCCCGGCTGGCGATCTCTGCCTTGTCCAGCGCGTCCATCTCGCGCTTGGTTGTCTCATCCACGTTGTGGAATCCGGCAATCACGTGGTCTTCCGAATTCTCATCCTTTACGAATTTTGCCTGATAGTAAGTGACCTCGCCATCAATGAGCGTTCTGAAGTTTACGAAGTAAACACCATCTTTGTTTACATTTTCATGAACAACATTTTCCTTTGTTGCCTCATAAAATTCCTGCCGATCATCCGGATGCATGACGGTTTCGATCAATGTGTCCAAACGATCTCTGAAATTGTTGATGGCTGACCAGTTGGGAATATGCTCTTCAAACAGCGGATCAAAACGGTAGTGTACTTCACTTTTGTCATTAAATCCGACATAGACCACGCAGCCAAAGTCATCGGACAGTCCGGAAATGACGGCACGGTCGCGGGCGTCTGCTGCCTTTCTTTCAAGCTCTTCCCGGATTTCCTTGTTCCTGTTGGCAAAACCGAGCGCAACAGCTTCCGGATTTTCTTTCTCGCCGACCTTAACGAACTTCATTTCGGAATAGTCACCTTCATTGTCCATGTACTGGGTAATGAAAGTTTTCTTATCTCCGAGCTCTTTCAGGATATTGTAGATGGAGCCCGCCTTCAGCATCTGTTCCTTATAATTCGGATGGACCAGTGTATCCACATACATTTTGTACGCTTCACTGTATTTGATACCGCTGCGGAAGATTTTACCAAACTCGGTTTCGGTCGCCTCATTCATCGTATACGGGTCAAGCTCGTCTGTTGTAAGGTCGATGTAGTATACGGACGAATACTCGGATGCGAGAATTTCGATAATATCGATGTTTCTCTGCATAATCTTGGATTCTTCTTCCTTGGCGCGAAGTTCCTCATCCTTATCGGCAAAACCGAGTGCTACCGCCTTCGGAACGCCCTCCTCGTTGCCCACCTTGACGAATTTCATTTCAGAGTAATGGCCTTCGGTGTTTCGGTACGTCGTCAGGAAGGTTTTCTTGTTCCGCAGCTCCTTCATGATGTTGCCGATGGAACCGGCTTTCAGCATCATCTGCTTGTCTTCACTATGAATCAGCGTATTCACGTACAGGCGGTATGCATCGCTGTATTTGATGCCGCTGCGGAAAATTTTACCAAACTCCGTCTCGGTCTCCTCGTTCATCGTATATGGATTCAGTTCATCCGTTGTCAGATCGATATAATAAACGGAGGAATACTCGGATGCCAGGATTTCAATGATATCTGTATTTCTCTGACGCTCCTCGGCGATCTGCTGCTCACGCCGGATTTCTTCGTCCTTCTCTGCGAAACCAAGTGCCACGGCAAGCGGTTCATCATTGTCGCCGCCAACCTTCACAAATTTCATCTCGGAATACTTGTTGTCGGCGGAGCGGTACTGTGTCAGGAAGGTTTTCTTGTTGGTGAGCTCATGTCGGATGTTTCCCAGCGAGCCGGCTTTCAGCATCATCTGTTTGTCGTCATCGAAGATGAGCTTGTCCACATACAGTTTATATGCTTCAGAATAGGTGATACCGCTTCTGAAAACGGAACCGAACGTAGTTTCAGTTTCCTCATTCATTGTATACGGATTGAGCTCATCCGTAGTGAGGTCAATGTAATAAACAGATGAATATTCAGATGCCAGAATCTCAATGATATCCGTATTTCTCTGACGCTCCTCGGCGATCTGCTGTTCACGACGGATTTCTTCGTCCTTCTCCGCAAAGCCCAGCGCCACGGCAAGCGGTGCGTCGTTTTCGCCGCCGACCTTCACGAATTTCATCTCGGAATACTTGTTGTCGGCGGAACGGTACTGTGTCAGGAAGGTCTTCTTATTGGCGAGCTCATGCTGGATGTTTTCAAGAGAACCGGCTTTCAGCATCATCTGCTTGTCATCGGCGAAGATCAACTTGTCCACGTACAGCTTGTACGCTTCGGAATAGGTGATGCCGCTTCTGAACACGGAGCCGAAAGTAGTCTCGGTCTCCTCGTTCATCGTATACGGATTAAGCTCATCCGTAGTGAGATCAATGTAATAGACAGACGAATACTCAGATGCCAGGATTTCAATGATATTCCTGTCTCTCTTTGCAATATTTTCGGCAAGTTCCTGTTCGTCGAAATGAAGGATCTCTGTTACATTCTGATGTGTGCCTTCGATACGGATACCCGCCTTATATTCGAAATTTCTGACACCGCCGCAGCGTACGATCCATGTTTCACCATTCGGATGCCGCCAGGGATACTGGACTTCCGCATGCTCACCCGCCGTCATCTTTTCCACGGCATCGGCAACAAGGCCATAGGAATTATCGTTAATATGGTCATACCAGGCATGATAGGTTTCTTCCGGTGACACCTGATGGTCCAGACCGATCAGTTTGAGCATGGTATCATCCGCATACATTCGCGGCGCGCAGCCTTCATCCAGTTCAAACGCCCACAGTCCGATATTCGCTTTTTCAAAAATGTCTGAAGATAATGCTATTGCCCCTAATTTTTCCATAGTCTGCCCCTCTTCTTTAAAGTCATTTATCAACAGTGAAAAGAAACATCATCCGGTCACCGCCGGACAACTCGCGCAGAACTCTTGTCGCATCAAAATATATATCACAAAGCGGTCCATCATCTGTATACGGATCGTATCAGCCATGATCAATTCCCTTTCCCAATGAAATATATGAAAACATTGCTGCTTCACTTTTACATGTAACCAATCCGAAAATTGAGCGAACTCAACCACTGTTGTTACTATATCAGCATACACATACAAACACAAGTTTCGTCTGCATTTGTCATCAATATTCGTGCAAAAATATACATTTTTTCTGATTTTCGTCTGTCATCCCCGAATATTTGTGTATTTGTATTGTATTTTTATCGCTGTTCAAAACCTTCCCGGTTGTTTTTTTTTTTTTAGGTTATATTGTATGTAATCATAATAGGCAGGGTAAAACGAAATGAGATATCTGTGTGAGATTATACAGCAGGATCAGACAATACAGAAACTGCATTTTGCCACACTCGCTGAAATTTATGTTCATCTGTACAGTCTGAAAGATAATCCTGAATTACCGGTCACGATCAAAAAATCGCCGGACAGCGGTCAGATGATCACTGTTTATATCGGCACCGTCGGCGAATTTTTGTCACGGTAAATTCCTCCATTAGCAACTAACGCCCCGTGATGAAGAGAACTACTCTTCTCACAGGGCGTACTTTAGTTATCGGCAATGGTATAGCGATCGCCGCAACCGCCGGCTTTCATGGAGGCAGCGCGGCAGCATTAACACAACATCGACTTTGACATAGACCTCCGGACCATGAGCCGGACTCGTATAAGCCATAATGAACTCCCCTTCCCGAAAAAAGCATACAGGAAATAAGGCGCCCCGCCTGAAAGACTTTCGCTTATCTGTCAACGGAAGATTCAGTTTTCTTACCCGAGATTATACGCAGATGAATGAACCATGGCAACCGCAAGATTCCTAATCTGTACAGAATCAGGTTTTCCTGAAGCCAGCAGTGGGAATTTGTCAAAGACGGTAAAATATTCGGGCAGCTTCTGTTTTGTCAAAACTTCGGCAAGGTAAGAGCGCATCTTTGCCTCGTCAAATGTGAAACCGGGTTTCATAACAATGCAGGCACAAGGCACTTCACCAAAAAAACTGTGCGGCACGCCGACCACCTTTACCTCCTGAACGCCTTCATACTTTGTAATTGGCGCTTCCACCTCGCAGGGGGCGATATTCTCACCGCCGCGAATGATCAGTTCTTTCAGTCGGCCTGTTATGTGGAGCCGGCCTTCGGCATCCATGTTGCCGATATCCCCCGTGTGAATATAACCCTCACTGTCGATTGCCTGGTCGTCGGGTTCCATTTTATAGTAGCAAGCCATCATGTTGGAGCCTTTAACGATGATCTCGCCATCGACTCCCGCAGCACATATTTCCCCGGTGGCAGGGTTCTGAATCTGCACCGTAATATGAGTGATCGGCTTACCGCACGTATCCGCCAGCTGCCTGATGGGCGTGTCATGATCGGTAATACTGACCGGCGCTATTTCACTCAAACCGTACGCATTGAAGAATTTCGTATTCGGGAATGCCTTCTGCATGTGCAAAAGCTGGGCTTCTGTCACCGGTGCGCCTGCCAGCACACAGGTCTTTACGGTGGCGACTCTCTCCGCTTGAAACGCGGGATTGTTGATGATCGCCAGCATCATTGTCGGCACGCTTCTGAAAGCGGTGCATTTGTATTCATCCATAACAGAGAGGATGCTACTCGTGCGGATGTCCTTTGGGAAGACCATCGTACAGCCACTGATCGCGCACTCGCACAACCCCGGGCCAAGGCCCAGAATATGGAACAGCGGCGTAATAAAACAAAGGCGATCGGTATCCGTCAGTTTTTCGACCTGATTCATTCCTCCGGCGCTGTTTAAAATATTGAACGCCGATAAAATGACTCCTTTGGGTGCGCCGGAAGACCCGGAGGTATAAATCATCACAGACGCATCATCAGGGTCTGTTCTTTCAGAAAACAGCCCTTCGATAAATGCATACTCTGCCAGCCGGCTCTTAAAATCCACAGAGGATTTAACAGAGTAGACACTCCTGACCTGCGTGTTGGCCGGCAGACTCTTCAGGAAGCCTTCCTCATCTGCGGCAACGGAAGGAATATCGCCGTAAACAAAATGTGTGACATCTCCGCCGTTGAGCACTCTGTAAAACTCCGGCGCTGTATAACCGAAATTAAGAAGGCAGGCAATGCCGCCAAGCTTTTGAACCGCAAAAAACGCGAGGATCCAGTTGATCGAGTTGGTTGAGCAGATCCCTACGTGCGTCCCCTTCCGAACGCCCATCCTGTACAGATCGAAGGCGATGATCTGTACGGCATAGTAGATCTCTTTCCATGTATATGCGGCACTTTCGCTGATTAAAAACGTTTTATCCGGGCTCTCTCTGAACTTTGATTCCAGCAGATTCTTTATTGATTTATCCGTAAAAGACTCTTTCTCTTCCAAGGCGGATTCAATATCAATAATTGTGTCCATGCCCGTCATCATCAGAACGTCTTTGACCGTCTCATTGGTATTTATGATTTTAAAAGGCGAATTCCCGGCCTTCTTTTTTGCGATCATCAACTGCCTCAGGCCGGAGGACGAAATATACCGGACATCTTCAAAATCGAAGACGATGCCCCGCCCCGTAAAATCCGTGTTTCGGATGACTTTTTCAAGGTCTGCACAGGACACAGAATCGATCCGCCCGCAAATTCTGAAAATCAGATCATTATTTATATCAGAAGTGATCACTACTTCCATCTACACAACCCTCTATCGCATTTGTAAACAATTCATTCTGCAATACCACTTTTTATTATTATACACCAGAATTGTGCATTTTTCTATCTCCAAACGCAAACTGCCGCGGGGTTTTTGCTTTTTGCAAAAAAAAATTCCGCTCTCCGCTTTATGCGGGGAACGGATGGTAATCGTAATAACCCGGTATACTACCGGTTATACGAGGGTGAGAACTTTTCACTCTCAAGATATGGTAGAACATCAGATTTATCGCACACAGGCGTTGACCTTTGGAGATGAAAGAGGGATGTATATACACACCGAGGAGCAGAAACCCTGCGGAATACCAAAATCGGAGGATTAACTCATGACAATCAACTACAGCAAGCAGGGCAGGAAAATCCTGCTTCGAAACTTTGAAGGCTCCAGCTCCTTTAAGAGCGGAAAGCGCAAAGAGTACACACCCGGATGTGATCCCATACCGACTCCCGAAAACATGGTGCCTTTCGATGTCGAGGAAGGCAAGTCTGAAAAGATTCATAGTCGGTTGGGTGAACTACTATAAGCTGGCAAGCATGACAGTCTACCTGAAAGGCATCGATGAATGGATGCGCAGACGCATCCGCATGGTGTTTTGGAAGAAATGGAAAAGAACACGCACAAGATGGAAGAATTTACTGAAACTTGGCGTATCCAACTCCAATGCAGGTATACTTGCATGCTCACGAAAGGGATACTGGCAGATAGCCGCCAGCCCGATAATGAAAACAGCCCTTTCAAACGAGAAGCTCGAAAAGGCTGGATTCCAGTATTTCTATTCTTACTACAGCAAGTCTGTAGCATAAACAGGGGAAGAGCCGTGTACCAGACCGGTACGCACGGTTCCGTGGGAGGTCGGCTGACTAACTAACTAATAGTCAGCCTCCTACCCGATCATTTTCAGATCATCCAGATTGGAACAATAAAGTTGTCCCTGTCGATGGCTCCCAGCTCCAGCTTCATGCACAGAATCGCGCCATTTCCACGCTTATATGATCCTTTGTCCAGCACGGCAAATACCCTTGTCAATTCAGAGCCTGGATTGGAGGTTTTTTTGATTACAACAGGATTGAGGACGCCGTCGTGCTCGAGCACAATGTCGATCTCCTTTGCATCCTTATCGCGATAGTAATACATATACGGCTCGATGCCGCAGTTCAGATAGGACTTTGCGACCTCAGACACGGCGAAATTTTCTAAGATCGCGCCGTTCATCGCACCGCT
>JAZRXJ010000109.1:0-1119 GCA_045600165.1 Clostridia bacterium | reverse complement strand
GGCGTTCGTCTGGCAAATGGTTCCGATTTTACTGTTACCATGACCAATGCGCTTGAGGGAATCACCGTCGCCATGACCCGGAAATACCCGAAGAATCACAAATACTACGAAACCTATAAGGACGCTCCGGTGCTGAACCCGTCGGAAGCGGCGACGCTGAAGGATTCAATCATGGGCTGGACGATCAATGTCGCGTACCAGTTCGGGCGCGAGGACATCACCGGTTCCATCGAGGTCGGCAAATCGGCGGAGCTTGTGGTTTTGGACGGAGATATTGAGAATACCCCTGCGGAAGATATCTGCCTCCTCCAGGTAAAGGAAACCGTGTTCAAAGGGCAGACAACGTACAAAGCATAATTATCTATTCAGAAAATGGAGGAAAATATAATGTTTGCAAATACGGTAATCTACGGAAACGTAGTTACGATGAACGAACAGCAGCCCAAAGCGCAGGCCATGGCCATCCGGGACGGAAGAATCGCCTTTGTCGGTTCAAAGGATGACGCACAGAAATTTCTCGGTACGGATACCGAGGTAGTGGACTTCGGCTCCCAGACAGTTTACCCGGGCATGATCGATGTTCACAACCACATGGGCCTGCTCTCCACTGTCATGTTAGGAGGACCCAGTTTTACATATGGCGACAGCTATGAGAAAAATGTGCGGGAAATGACCGAATTTATCAAAGAAAACCCCGGCAGAGACTTTTACAGGGCATACGGTTATTCACCGGATCCGCTGATCGGTGATCCTACCCATGATCTTTTGGATGCCATCGAAATTGACGGAAAGAAATTCGATAAGCCGATTGTCATTGCGGAAATCAGCGGACATGCCAGCTGGCTGAATCAGGCAGCGATGAGAAAATTTGGCGTGAACAGAGACATGGTGAAGAAATACGGGGAAGACGTTGTTCCCTGCGATGCAGACGGTGAACCCCTTGGATGTATCAAGGAAACGCCTCATTATGCTGTTCTCGGTTCCATTCCTGTTGACCTGGAGGAAGCCAAGGAAATGTTCGCAGAGATTTCGGAGGATCATCTGTCACATGGCTATACCATGATCGGTGACTGCGGCATCGATGAAGGTGCAAATCCGATGGTTACAGCGATGGGTGAG
>JAZRXJ010000108.1:0-94727 GCA_045600165.1 Clostridia bacterium | reverse complement strand
CGGTCTTGGCGAGGCCGGCGACCGCATCTTCGGCACCAAATAATAAAAAACCTATCCGGCTTTCCTCAGGAAGCCGGATAGGTTTTTTAGGGATTAGGGATTAGGGATTAGGGATTAGGGATTAGGGATTAGGGATTAGGGATTAGGGATTAGGGATTAGGGATCAGTTTTTGACCATGGTGTCCGGCCCGGCACCCTGGAACAACCATCTCACTAAGCCCTGGGCCCTAAGTCCTAAGCCCTGAAAGCGACTAAAAGGAGCAAGATTATGAACATACTTGTAGTTGGTGGCGGCGGAAGAGAACACGCGATCATCAAAAAGATCAAAGAGAATCCGTCCGTGGAAAAGATCTGGGCACTGCCGGGAAACGGCGGCATGGCGCAGGATGCCGAATGCGTGAACATCGGCGCGAAGGACATCGACGGCATTGTGAATTTTGCCGTTGAGAAGGGGATCGACTATGCCGTGGTGGCGCCGGACGATCCGTTGGTCCTGGGATGCGTGGACGCCCTGGAAGAAAAGGGGATCCCCTGCTTCGGACCGCGGGCGAATGCCGCCATCATCGAAGGAAGCAAGGTCTTCTCCAAGAATCTGATGAAGAAATACGGGATCCCCACGGCTGCCTATGAAACATTCGACAGCGCGGAGAAAGCCCTTGAATATCTGAAGACCGCTCCGATCCCCACCGTCATCAAGGCGGACGGACTGGCGCTGGGCAAGGGCGTGATCATCGCGGAGACCCGTGAGGCGGCGGAGGATGCCGTGAAGTCCATCATGCTGGATAAACAGTTCGGCGCCAGCGGCAATCAGGTCGTCATTGAAGAATTTCTCACCGGTCCCGAAGTTTCCGTCCTCTCCTTCACGGACGGCACCACCGTGGTTCCCATGGTCTCCTCCATGGACCACAAGCGCGCCGGAGACGGAGATACCGGACTGAATACCGGCGGCATGGGAACGGTCGCTCCCAATCCTTACTATACGGATGAGATCGCGGCGGAATGTATGGAGAAGATCTTCCTGCCCACGATCCGCGCCATGAAGGCGGAAGGCCGCGAATTCAGAGGCTGCCTGTACTTTGGCCTGATGCTGACTCCCGACGGTCCCAAGGTCATTGAATACAACTGCCGCTTCGGCGATCCGGAGACCCAGGTGGTCCTGCCGCTGCTGGAAAGCGATCTGCTGGATGTCATGCGGGCGGTCACCGAAGGTCGTCTCGCCGAGCAGGAAGTCCGTTTCTCAGACGGTCACGCCTGCTGTGTCGTGTTGGCTTCCGACGGTTATCCCATGAACTACGGCAAAGGATATGAGATCACGATCCCTGAACAGATCCGGCCGTATGTCTATGTTGCCGGAGCCGCGCTGAAGGATGGTCGTCTGGTCACTGCCGGAGGACGTGTGCTGGGAGTCATCGCCACCGCGGATAATCTCAGATCCGCCATCAACCTCGCGTATGAACGCGCCTGGAATGTCAATTTCGAAAACAAATATTTCCGCCGTGATATCGGCCAGAGAGCACTGAAAGCCGGAAAAACGGGAAGGGGAGAATGATCATGGTTTACAGGATCTATGTTGAAAAGAAACCGGAGCTTGCCAATGAAGCCCGCGCGCTGCTGCAGGACGCACGCAGCCTTCTGGGGATCAGGGCGCTGGAAAATGTCCGTCTCCTGAATCGGTATGATGCCGAAAATATCACCAGGGATCTGTTTGACTACGCGGTGAAGACGGTCTTCTCCGAACCGCAGCTGGATATTGCCACAGAGACCGCCGATCTGGGTGACGCCACTGTGTTTGCCGTGGAATATCTGCCCGGTCAGTTTGACCAGCGTGCGGATTCAGCTGCCCAGTGCATCCAGATCATTTCCCAGGGCGAGCGTCCCCTGATCCGTTCCGCGAAGCTGTACGCCCTGTACGGCAAGCTGACAGAGGAAGACCTGAACGAGATCAAAAAGTATGTCATCAACCCCGTGGAAGCCCGGGAAGCTTCCCTGGAACTGCCGGAGACCCTGAAGACCGAATACGCGATCCCCACCACCGTGCGGACGCTGGACGGTTTCAACCAGCTGGACCGGAAGCAGCTGGAACAGTTCGTGGCGGATTACGGTCTGGCCATGGACGCCGATGACATTGCCTTCTGTCAGGCATATTTCCGCAGCGAAGACCGGGATCCCACCATTACCGAGATCCGGATGCTGGATACCTATTGGTCCGACCACTGTCGTCACACCACCTTCCTCACCGTGATCGATGAGGCGAAGTTCGAAGATCCCCTGCTGGAAAAGGCATGGCAGGATTATATGAACGTCCGGAAGGAACTGAACCGGACCAAGCCCGTCTGCCTGATGGATCTGGCGACCGTGGCCGTAAAGTATCTGAAGAAGCACGGCAAGCTGGACAAGCTGGACGAGAGCGAAGAGATCAACGCCTGCACCGTGAAGATGACCGTGGATGTGGACGGAAAGCCGGAACCCTGGCTGCTGCTGTTCAAGAACGAGACCCACAATCACCCCACGGAGATCGAACCCTTCGGCGGTGCCGCCACCTGCATTGGCGGCGCCATCCGTGACCCGCTGTCCGGCCGTTCCTATGTCTATGGCGCCATGCGCGTGACCGGCGCCGCGGATCCCACCGTACCCGTATCCGAAACCATTCCCGGAAAGCTGCCCCAACGTAAGCTGGTGACCACCGCTGCCGCCGGTTATTCTTCCTACGGCAACCAGATCGGTCTGGCGACCGGTATCGTCGATGAGATCTACCATCCCGGCTATGCCGCCAAGAGAATGGAGATCGGCGCGGTCATTGCCGCGACTCCGGCTGAAAATGTCCGCCGTGAAGTGCCTGCTCCCGGGGATGTCGTGATCCTGCTGGGCGGAAGCACCGGACGCGACGGGATCGGCGGAGCCACCGGTTCCTCCAAGGCGCATAACGCGCATTCCGTGGAGACCTGCGGCGCGGAAGTTCAGAAAGGGAATGCGCCCGAGGAAAGAAAACTCCAGCGTCTGTTCCGGAACGGTGACGCGTGCCGGATGATCAAACGCTGCAACGACTTTGGCGCCGGCGGCGTTTCCGTAGCCATCGGCGAACTGGCGGACGGTCTGGAGATCGACCTGAACGCCGTGCCCCGCAAGTATGAAGGTTTGGACGGCACCGAACTGGCGATCTCCGAAAGCCAGGAACGTATGGCTGTGGTCGTGGCTCCCGAAGATGTGGATGCCTTCCTTGCCATCGCGAACAGCGAGAACCTGCAGGCCTGCCCTGTGGCCGTTGTCCGTGAGGATCCCCGTCTGGTCATGAACTGGAACGGAAAGAAGATTGTCGATATCAGCCGTGAATTCCTGAATTCCAACGGCGCCGACAAGCATATCACCGTGACGCCCGCCGCTCCCGCGGATTATGCCCGGAAGCTGCCGGAATCCTTCGCGGAAGGCATGAAGGCGACTGCCGCCGACCTGAACATCTGCTCCAAACGCGGTCTGTCCGAACGCTTTGACTCCACCATCGGTGCCGGCACCGTGTTGATGCCTTTCGGCGGAAAGAAGCAGCTGACTCCCATTCAGGCAATGGTGCAGAAGATCTCCGTGGAGAAGAAGCACACGGATGACTGCTCCCTGATGGCCTGGGGATACAATCCCTTTATTGCCGAAAAGAGCCCCTATCATGGCGCTTATCTGGCTGTGGCGGAATCCGTGTGCAAGCTGATCGCGACCGGCGCTGAATTCAGCGATGTCTATCTGACTTTCCAGGAATATTTCGAAAAGCCCGGCCGTGACGGAAAACGCTGGGGCAAGCCTCTGGCGGCTCTGCTGGGTGCTTTCGAGGCCCAGAAGGAACTGGGGATCGGCGCGATCGGCGGAAAGGACTCCATGTCCGGTTCCTTTGAAGACCTGGATGTTCCTCCAACGCTGGTCTCCTTCGCGGTGACCACCCAGAAGACCGGAGATATTGTTTCTCCCGAATTCAAGAAAGCCGGTAACAAGGTGATCATGCTGACCACCGCCATGGATGAAAACGGCCTGCCCGTGACCACCGCGCTGAAGGAGACCTTCCGCAAGGTAACGGACATGCTCCGTTCCGGCAAGGCAGTCTCCTGCTACACGCCCGGTCTCGGCGGTGTGGCTGAGGCCATTATGAAGATGGGCTTCGGCAATGATTTCGGTTTCCGGTTCAATGACGCGCTGACCATGGATGATCTCTTCGGTTACCGCTACGGTGCCTTCCTGCTGGAAGTGACCGGCGAGCCCGAAGAAGGACTCCTCATCGGTGAAGTGACGGAAGACTGCCGCCTGATCTGGAACAAGGAAGCGGTCTGCGGTCACATGCTGCTGAAGAACTGGGAAGATAAACTGGAAAAAGTTTATTCCTGCAATATCCCCACCCGCGATGTTCCCATGGAAAACTTCAGTTATGCCATGAAGGAACAGCGCCCCGCCCCCGCGATCCTGACCGCGAAGCCGAAGGTCCTGATCCCCGCCTTCCCGGGAACCAACTGCGAATATGACAGCGCCAAGGCGGTCCGGGATGCCGGCGCGGATCCCGAGATCATCGTGATCAACAACCTGACCGCGGACGGCATTACCCGTTCCGTGGACCGTTTCGCCAATGCGCTGAAGGACGCGCAGATGATCTTCATCCCCGGCGGATTCAGCGGCGGTGACGAACCTGACGGAAGCGGCAAGTTCATTACGGCCTTCTTCCGGAATGCCGCGGTGAAGGAAGCCGTGACCGAACTGCTCGAGAAGCGCGACGGACTGATGTGCGGTATCTGCAACGGTTTCCAGGCGCTGATCAAACTGGGTCTCGTGCCTTACGGAAAGATCATCGACACGGATGAAAACTGCCCGACCCTGACATTCAACACCATTGCCCGCCACCAGAGCCGCATCGTGCGGACCCGCGTGGCCAGCAACAAGAGCCCCTGGCTGGCGCTGACGGAAGTCGGAGACGTCTTCAATGTCCCGATCTCCCACGGCGAAGGCCGCTTCCTGGCGGATGAGGCGCTGATCCGGAAACTGGCGGAAAACGGACAGATCGCGACCCAGTACGTTGATCTGGATAACAACGCCACCGCGGATGTCCGCTTCAACCCCAATGATTCGATGTATGCCATTGAAGGCATCACCAGTCCGGACGGACGCGTGTTCGGTAAGATGGGACACAGCGAACGTATCGGTCAGGGTCTTTACAGGAACGTCGAAGGGAATTATGATATCCGTATGTTCGAAGCCGCAGTGAAGTACTTTAAGGGATAAAGGGCTTAGTGAGAGTGCTATGCTGCGGGCTGAGGGCCAAGGGATAGTGTTGAGCGGTGGAGTTGCGCAGAGGCAACAGACATAAGAGGCAGTAGAGGCATTAGGATAAAGGAGATTATGAAAATGGCTTATCTTTCCGATATCGAGATCGCACAGCAGTGTGAAATGAAGCCCATCGGGGAAATCGCCCGGAAGGCGCATGTGGATGAAAAGTATATTGAACAGTACGGACGCTACAAAGCCAAGATCGATCCGGCGCTGCTGAACGAAACGGACCGGCAGCCCGGAAAGCTGATCCTTGTGACCGCCATTACGCCCACTCCCGCGGGAGAAGGCAAGACCACCACGACCATCGGTCTGGCGGACGGCCTTTCCCGGATCGGCAAGGACGTGACCGTGGCTTTGCGTGAGCCCTCCCTCGGACCAGTCTTCGGCGTCAAGGGCGGAGCCGCCGGCGGCGGATACGCCCAGGTCGTGCCCATGGAAGATATCAACCTGCACTTCACCGGTGACTTCCATGCCATCGGCGCCGCCAATAATCTGCTGGCTGCCATGCTGGACAACCATATCCAGCAGGGAAACGTTCTGGGAATCGATCCCCGGAAGATCACCTGGAAGCGTTGCGTGGACATGAATGACCGTCAGCTGCGGTTTGTGGTCGACGGACTGGGCGGAAAACCCAACGGAACGCCCCGTGAAGACGGCTTTGACATCACTGTCGCCAGCGAGATCATGGCTGTGTTCTGTCTGGCTTCTTCCATGACTGACCTGAAGGAACGCCTGAGCCGCATCGTGGTGGCTTATACCTATGATGACAAGCCTGTCACCGCCGGCGACCTGAAAGCGACCGGCGCCATGGCCGCCCTGCTGAAGGATGCCCTGAAGCCCAATCTCGTTCAGACACTGGAAGGAACACCTGCCTTTGTGCACGGCGGTCCTTTCGCCAATATCGCTCACGGCTGCAATTCCGTGATGGCGACCCGCATGGCAATGCGGATGGGCGACTATACCGTGACCGAAGCCGGTTTCGGCGCGGATCTGGGCGCTGAAAAGTTCCTGGATATCAAGTGCCGGATGGCCGGCCTGACCCCGGACGCCGTCGTTGTGGTGGCTACTGTACGTGCTCTGAAGATGCACGGCGGACTGGACAAGAAACAGCTGGGCACCGAAGACCTGAAGGCGTTGGAAAAGGGCATCCCGAACCTGCTGCGCCATGTTTCCAACATCAAGAATGTGTATCAGCTTCCCTGCGTGGTCGCGGTCAACCGCTTCCCCACGGATACGGATGCCGAGATCGATTTCATCATTGCCAAGTGCCGTGAGCTGGGCGTCAATACCGTGCTGAGCACCGTGTGGGCTGAAGGCGGTAAGGGCGGGGAAGCCCTGGCAAAAGAAGTGGTCCGCCTCTGCGAGGAAGAAAAGGGCAACTTCACCTTCTCCTATGAAACGGACGCAACGATCAACGAGAAAATCGAAGCGGTGGTCAAAAAGATCTACGGCGGTGATGGGATCAATGTACTGCCGGCTGCCCAGAAGCAGATCGACAAACTGACAGCCATGGGCTTCGGTAATCTGCCAGTGTGTATTGCCAAGACGCAGTACAGCTTCTCCGATGACCCCACTCTCTTGGGCGCGCCCGAAGGATTCACCGTCACCGTCCGGAACGTCAAAGTCTCCGCCGGTGCTGGATTCATCGTGGTGCTGACCGGCGATATCATGACGATGCCCGGTCTGCCCAAGGTCCCGGCGGCTGAAAAGATCGACGTCGACGAGAACGGAAAGATCACGGGGCTATTTTGAACACCAATGGTGTTCTGGGAATAGTTGATAGTGGGTAATGGATAGAGGAGCGCGACCGCGGTCGCGCAGTGGTTAGTAGTTTGTAGTTAGTGAATAGCAGAAAAAGGTCCCGGATCCGATGATGGATCCGGGACCTTATCATTGATATTTATTCTTTCGCGGTGATGGTTTCTTCAATGCCGGCTTCCGGGATCAGAATTTCGTAAGCGACTTCATGGAACTTTGCGTATTCTTCGGCAGCGGAACCTTCTTCCACATAGAGTACACATTCATCGGGAAGAACAAGCTTGAAATAGTCATTGATATCGGGAACGATGTAAAGCGCGTTGTCTTCGATATCGGTCAACGATGAATAGAGGCAGATCTTTTTCAGAGAGATACAATTCAGGAACGCGTATTCCTGCAGTGTTGTCAGACCGGCAGGCAGGTCCAGCTCTGTCAACGACTGACAGTTGCCGAAGGCGGCGCGTTTGACGGTTGTCAGTGTGGCAGGAAGGACAACGGATATCATCTTGGTACATCCGCAGAAAGTGTTTTCCGCAATGACGGTGATCCCTTCCGGGACGACAACACTCTCGATGGGCTTGCAGAAGAAAGTGCCGTCCAGCTCTGTTACAGGGATTCCATCAATATCGGCGGCAACTGTAACTTCTCTGCTGCTGCCGAAGTATTCTTTCAGACTGATCGTTCCGTCCTCCAGGATCCTGTAACTGTACTCGTCGTTTTTCAGGAGGGTATCGGAATCATCAGCCAGAGCGAATGACGCAAAAAGCACAAAAAGCACCAGAAACAACGCTGTTATGCGCTTCATGGCAGATTCCACCCCCTTTTTTCGACAATTAGTTAATTATATTATATGCAACGAACGGAGTTTTGGCAATCATCCAAATCAAAAGTTATTAAATTTTTTTAACTTTATGGTACGTTTCTCTGTGTAACTGGAAATAAATGTCACTACAGCATCGAAAACGGGATAGATTTGACCGATTTACCTGATCTTCTCCAGATAGGAGACCATCACATATCCTTCTACGGAGTCTGTTCTGACTCTGACCCAGGTCGGGTCTTCACAGGTTTCGAGAACAATCAGTTCCTGATGCTTATAAAGGCGCATCATGATCGTCGCGATCGGTGACGGCTCCTGACGCAGGTTCAGACTGCTGTCATCATCGATATTTTCCACGGAAGCGAGCCACGCGCTTTCCGGGAGATCACTGTGCGAGACCGGCATCAGTGTCGGACGGGGTGTCGGAGTAGCCGGCGGGCCGGGTGTTTCCGCCAGATAAGGAACGACAGCGGGCGGATCCCAGCGGTCGGAGGCAGTCCGTTTCAGTTTTGTTCCGGGATAGTAGAAATCAAGGATCTCGGTATAGGTCATTCCGTACTGTCCTGCCATCCATTCGGCTCCGCGCTGGCTTAACCCGACACCGTGACCGTAACGTCCGGAGGTCACGACGAAACTGTCGTCTTTTTCAGTGATGGTGAGGATCTCATTATCCGCTCCGTAAATGCTTAAGTTCAGGGTACGGATCAGATCCGGGAAAATGGGAAGTACTACCGTAAATTCCTGTCCGGCAGGGATCCAGTCACTGATCCGGGGAGTCGGCGTGGGCAGCGGATCTGCTTCAGCAGAAGGGTTGGGCGTGGCAAACAGCAGGAAATCCTCATCTTCCGCCACGGGGGCCAGCGGGGCTTCCACCGGGATCAGCATTTTTCCGGAAGCGGAGAAAGTAACGGAAAGCTCGGTCATCAGACGGCTTCCGTCTCCGAAACGGGGCGTTTGCAGACTGACCGCACTGATCCCGTCGATCCTGAAAGCTTCCTGTCCGTCCATGAATCCAAGTTCAAGAAAGTCTTTCCGAACAGAATCGTATAAGGACGTGATCAGAGAATTGTACAGTCTGGTTCCGTCCTTCCGGAAAACAAACTGTCTTGTCAGGCTCTGTGGGTTTTCAAGATCATAAGGGTCGTCCTTTACCTGATAGCAGCCGATATCAGAGGCTCCGGGCCAGGCATGGCTGATCTTTGCGGTCTGACCGCCGTTACTGGCCGCGAAATAGCAGACAGCCAGCTGATCTTTCCAGGTACAGACGATACCGGCTGTTTCGGCAATTGCCTGCGCGCAGTTGACAGTGGACGGATCCACGCCCCTGAAGACCTGATCATTGGTGGTATCCACCAGATCCCACGCGGCATCCGGAGACAGATGGGAAAGCGCGTAAGTTCGCGCGCAGACCGCCTGAGCCTTCAGGGCTTCCATGGGGAAAGTTTCAGACATTTCATACGGAAGAACTCCCAGCAGGTAATCCTCGACAGAAAGAGTAAGGATGCACTGAAGTTGACCGGCCGATATCCGGACTGTCAGATCGCCGGGATACAGATTGCCGTTTCTTTCAAAACGCAGGCCGGTCATCTCTTCTTTACCGGAAGCGTTGCGGGTCATGGTCATCGCGGTCCCCGCCGATATGGTCGCGTCGCGGTAGAACAGGCAGATCTGTCCCTCGCGGATCTGCAGGATGATATTACTGCCGGCGGGAAGGGACATGACTGTTTTGCCAAATGAAAGTGTATAAGGCGCGGTGAGATACAGGTCCGCGCGGTCAGTCAGCGCGAGGCGCTGCAGACAGACGCGGACGGCAGGAGCCGGTTCCGCGCTGACCGCGGTGAAAGGAAGGAGACAGGCGCAGAGGAGCAGCGCTGTCAGGATCCGGAGTAGTTTCATTTTCTATGCTCCTTTTTCCAGAGTTCGATCTGTTCGAGACGCTCCTTATACCGGGCTTCCTGTCCCTGCGTGGTGGGCAGATAGAATTTACGGTCCTTCAGGGAATCGGGGAGACATTGCATGGGTGTGATCTTTTCGGCATAATCGTGGGCATACTGATATCCTTTGCCGTAGTTCAGGTTTGCCATGAACTTTGTCGGCGCGTTACGGATCACCAGCGGCACGGGAGCGTCCGGTTCCTTCTCCACCGCTTCGCGCGCGGCGATGTAGGCCACGTCCGCGGAATTGGATTTGGAAGCAAGGGACATATATATAACGGCTTCGGAGAGGTGAACATTGCATTCAGGGACACCGATAAAATGACAGGCCTGATAGGCCGCGACTCCGACTTCCATGGCACGTGGATCGGCAAGCCCCACATCCTCGGCGGCAAAACGCAGGACACGGCGGGCAATATACAGCGGATCCTCTCCGCCTTCCAGCATCCGGGCGAGCCAGTAGACCGCGGCGTCCGGATCTGAATTCCGCATGGATTTGTGCAGGGCGGAGATGAGATTATAATGTTCTTCTCCGTCTTTGTCGTACATGAGGGATTTTCGGCTCAGACACTGGGCAATGGTTTCATCGGTCACGGTGATGCCGTTCTCATCCGCGTCACCGTTCAGAACTACCATTTCCAGCGTGCTCAGAGCGCTCCGCGCATCTCCGTTGCTGAAATCGGCAATGGCACCCAGCGCTTTTTCACCGATCGTCACATGGTCATTCCCGAATCCCCGGGGATCATTCAATGCACGGGTCAGCAGGGAAAGAATATCTTCCCGGGTCAGTGCCTGCAGCACAAAAACCTTGCACCGGCTCAGAAGCGCGCTGTTGACTTCAAAGGAAGGATTTTCAGTTGTGGCGCCGATGAGAACGATACTGCCCTTTTCCACAAAAGGAAGGAAGGCATCCTGCTGCGCTTTGTTGAAGCGATGGATCTCGTCGACAAAAAGGATGGTCCGCATGCCGTAGCAGCGGTTTTCATCCGCTTTCATCATGACCTGACGGATCTCCTTGATCCCGCTGGTCACGGCGGAAAAATCGATAAAGGTTGCTTTTGTCTGCTGGGCGATGATCCTGGCCAGTGTTGTCTTGCCCACTCCGGGAGGTCCCCAGAAGATCATGCTGGAAATATTGTCGGAGGCAATGAGTTTCCGCAGGATCTTGCCTTCTCCCAAAAGATGCTTCTGACCGGCAAATTCATCCAGAGATGCCGGACGCATACGCGCCGGCAACGGCTGGCTCATCTCCGGGACCGAAGCGTAATCCTGTTCCATGGCTTTTGTCCTCCTGAAAAAAGATTTCAAATGATTATAACCTATTATATATAGGATGAAAAGAGAACGTTGTTCAGCCGGCCGGGATCAGATCCACGGAGATCTCAGCGGCTTCGCGGGCACGGATACGGGCGGCGTATTCACCGGTGACAGCCCCATTAAAGGATCGTGCTGTTCCGTCCTTCCAACGGACCGCGTATGTGCCGGTGGTATAGTGACCGGGATAATAATCCCTACCGGCTTCGATCCGGTACAGGACCTTCGTGGAACCGAAAAGCGTGGACCGGATTTCAGAAACTTCCTCTGTCAGAAGCCGCGGCAGGACCGGGGTCAGGCGGAACGTCAGGACACCGTCTTCCATTCTCATTGGACGGTCTCCCACCATCAACCGCTGCCACATGGACAGGAATTCCGCCGTAGAGCCGCTGAGACGGGCCACAAACCCGCGGCCGTGAGTTCCGGGATCCGGATTGGCCGAGGAGGCGATGAAGGAAGAGTTCTCCAGTGTGCTCCTGCCATAGGTATCGGGAGAAAGGAAGGGGATCAGCTGGGTCGCGGCGGAACCGGCGAACTCCTGCCACGCGCCGCTGCGGAGCAGTTCCAGCAGATACTTGTACTCCATATGCAGCCAGACGGATTCATTTTCCAGCCAGCCGGGGGTGAAAGCAAACGCGCGTCCGATCTCATAGCCGGCGGAAGCCAGATCCGTGTTGACTTTGAACATTTTCAGCTTCCGGTCAAACAGGGCGCTGTTCCGGACCTTACGGATCAGGTCCGCCTTTTCCGCGGCAGGCAGATCCAGACGCAGATAACGGACCTGCCCTTCCAGAAAGTCCGGCATGGTGACGCGTTCAAAAGCGGTCGGGAAGATGCCGTCCGCAGTTTTTTCATAAGCGGTGACGGTCCAGGCAAAATAGGTGGGACACAGGCCGGTAACGGAAACGGACATGGCTTTCCGAATGCCCTCCGAGACAGCCTGCAGCCAGCAGTTCAGCAACCGGATGACCTCGTCCGCGGTCAGTATATTTTTCCTGCCGGAAACACCGTTTCTGAGCGATGCGCGGTAGCCGTCCAGCACGGGACCAGCTTCACGCCAGCGAAGCAGCGGATCATCCGTTTTTTCCAGGATCCCGGTGAGCCGGGAGGCCAGCAGGGAAATCTCTTCCATGACGGACACAGGTTCCGGATAACGGGACATGAGTCCGGTCATGAAGGTCAGAACACGCTGCAGCTCCAGCGTTTCCGCCACGGAGGAACCAAGAAGCCCGGGAAGACCGTTCAGAGCATCATACCAGCCGGGTTTCCCGCCTTCCATTTCGATGCCCATTCCGCCAGGATCCAGCGTGGCAGTCTTGACACAGACCAGGGAGAGAAGTTTCTCGGCCAGCGTGGCGGTCATGATATGTCCTTCGGCGGATCTGAGTACGGGAGACGATACGGGTCCGCTCTCCAGAAACGCGTACTGCCGGACCCCGCGGGCAGTTTCACGATAACGCTTTTCACGGGGCAGAACGGAGACGCCGGAAACATACCAGGTGTAGTTCTCCGTACCGAAGAAAAGATCTTTTTCTTTCTCCGGCCAGACGGAAAGATAGCTTTCGATCTGATCCAGATTATATGTCCAGTGATCACTCCAGTAACCTTCACCGAAGGAAGCGGAGAGACCTGAATCGGAGGCTTCCAGCACGGCGGCAAAGAAGGGATCGGCCTGATCCGCTCCGAACCAGTCTTCCGCCGCCATGGCCAACTCGCCGGGCGTGAAGGTGCCGGATAACAGCTTTTCGGCTTCCACCCTGAGACCTTCGGGCAGAAGACGGACCAGTGCGGGACGTTTTTCAGCGGGAACGGTGAAGGAAATGGCTTCCACCACCAGAGGGTTATAACCGTCCGCCTGAAGCAGGTTGAAGAACATCCGGATATTCCTGTCACCTGTGCCGGGATCAAAAAGGACATCGCTGCGCCGGTTCTGATTCACATCCCGGAAATTCCCGTTGCCCTGACTGTAATATTCGGCGCGGACACGGAACGCGTTGTAGTCCCGCTCCGGGTCGCCGTGCTTCCGGGAGTACATATAGGTCATTTTTCCACCGGGAAGAGTGACGGGAACTCCGCCCCGGAGCAGATTATCCAGATAAGTCTGGCGGCAGTAGGCATCGAATACCGGAGAAGCGGTCGATGTAGCAATGACGTCGGTCAGGTCCTCTGTCAGGAAAACAGCTTCACGGTGCTTCTGCTCCAGGACATCCGGTTTCATGATCTTTTCGCAAAGGGCATCCGCCAGTTCCTTGCTTTCGGCACGGCCGACCATGAGCCAAAGGGTTTCGGAACTGCCGGGCTGCAGCGTGAAGGAAGCCAGAGAGAAGCAGGCGGGGATGAAATTGGACTGGCGTCCCTGCCCTTCGGGGAATAATTTCGCGGGATCAAAGAACTTTTCCGGGACCCGCAGGGAAGTATCCGCCCCGAAGATCTGATCCGGATCGGTGATAATCGGCAGGACGGCTCCGGAACCGTTGCACGCGGCGGCATAATGCACCCCGGTGACCTCGGACATCTCACTGGTGTCTTCCATACTGGTACGAACCCGGAACCCGACGACCGGCTGATCCGCGTTCACGACCTGCATCCAGGCTTTGGCGGTCTGCGTCATCTGCTTCATGGAATGCATGTTGATTCCATAAGGAATCACTTCCGGGATACCATCCAGCACGGTGAGATGCATGGAACGCTCTGAACGGTTGGTGAGGACGACTTTCCGGACCAAACCGGCCAGACGTTCTCCGGGCAGGGCAAAATAGGTCACTTCGGTATCCAGTCCGTTGACGGGATCCTTTTCCTGAAGGATCAGATCATTCATGCCGGTATACATGGTCCGTTCCGCACAGGGAGAGGAGAAAAGTTCAAAGCATTCATTTTCGCGCCGGACAAAGGTCCTGTAGCCGGTGAGCGCGGTATTCCTGTAAGCCTGATGAGCCGGATAGAACTCCATGATGGCGTGATCCTTGTCTTCCACGCCGAAAGAGCAGATGCCCTGCCCGCGATTGACATAGAAGCACCACATCGGGATGCCTCTTTTGCCGGCGATGCCGGGCAGAAAAGAGCAGAAGGGAGCTTTCCGGTCATAACCGGAGATCGCGAAACGATTGGCTTGATCAAACTGCCGCATAGAACCTCCATGATCTGCCGGGATTATTTTCGTCGGACAGAACGTATTATATATGAAATGATTATACGACATTGAGTGAGATACGGGCAACGAAAATCTCCGAAAACGGAACGGGAAGCAATTTTTCCAACGCCTGAACCGATTTTTGTCGAAAAAGGCAGAACCACCTCGAAAAACACAATATGCAGTATCATATGGAAACGTGACATACAAAAAGTCCGGAGGTCTCTGAAAGCAGATAAATCAACGACTACAGGGAATAACAAAAAAATTTGTACCCCCGGAAGCATTGAAAAATAAACAATGTAAATAGTTACATCATGGAGAATACGGTTTGAAAACAGGGAAAAAGCAACAATTTTGTATTGCTTTTTTGTGCAGGTTGCTTTATAATCCATTAGTCGAAACCGATTTAGCTGACGATGAATATGAAGGAGGCGGCAATATGCCCGTTACGATCCGGGATGTCGCAGCCAGATGCGGATTATCCGTTTCAACCGTCAGCAAGGCTTTCAACAATTACGGTGACATCAGTGCCGAAACGCGGAATCTTGTTCTGGCGGCGGCGGCTGAAATCGGTTATCATCCGAATGCCATCGCAAGGATGCTGAAGACCAATCATTCCAATAATCTCGGTGTTGTTTTCACCGAGGATATGGAACGCGGTCTGACACACAGTTTCTTTGCCTCCCTGCTGAATGCTTTCAAACGGGAAAGCGAGAAACGCGGGTATGACATCACCTTCATCAATCATAATATCGGCAAGTCCGGAATGACTTTTCTGGAACACTGCCGATACCGCAATGTGGATGGAGTGTGCGTAGCCTGTACCAACTTCTACTCGCCGGAAATCGTGGAGCTCATGAACAGTGGCATCCCGGTAGTGAACATTGATCACCCCTATCCGGGCCGCAAATGTGTCCTGAGTGACAATACGGACGGCATCCGTCAACTGGTGAAGCATGCATACGACCTCGGACACAGGAAGATCGCTTACCTTTACGGTCAGGAAGCTTATGTGACGAATCAGCGTGTGGCAAGCTTCTTCCGCGCGACACAGGATCTCGGTCTGGAGATTCCGGCTGAGTATGTGATTCGTACACGCTACGATGATCCTATGACCTGCGAGGAGTATACAGAACGCCTGATGGCTTTGCCGTTTCCACCCACGTTCATCCTCGCTCCGGATGATCATGCCGCCCTTGGTGTGCTGAGCGCGCTGAAAAGTCTCGGGCTGAAAGTTCCGCAGGATGTATCAGTCGCCGGGTTTGACGGAAATGACATTGGTCAGGTCATCCGCCCCAAATTGACTACGGTTGTGCAGGACACTGATGAGATAGGTCGTCTCGCTGCTGTCAGTCTGATTGCCACGATTGACGATCCTGAAAATGTGGAAAATGATCCCATTATCGTGCCGGTGAAACTCCTGACCGGAGAAACGACAGGCCCGGCGGGAAACACCAAATAGGATGACGAAAAGAGGAGGAGAACCGGATGAAAGGTCAGCGTGTGAACCGCATACTTATGCTGGCACTTGTGTTCTTCTGCCTGACAGCTTTGCCCGTACTGGCAGAAAATGCGGATCTGACGGGCGAATGGGTTTACAAGGATGATCCACAGACAACACTGATGACCCTGAATGCGGATGGTACAGCCTTTTATGCGAAAACGGACCTGAGGTGGCAGATCACTGAAGGCGCCATCAGGCTGACCGATGCTGACGATGCGTCCTATGATATGCCTTATGAGATGACGGATGATACCCTGACGGTATGGCTTCCTACCCAGTACAGCCGGATCAGCGAGATTGGCGCCACGGGTGAACTTCTTGGAACTTGGAAAGCACTTGGAGGCTCCGGATCCAGTTTTGTTTTTACAGATGGGAAACAGTTCCTGGAAGACGGTGTTTTTACCGGAACCTATGTGGATGATCCCGAACAGGGGCGCGTGACACTTCAGTATGCGCAGGGAATGTTCGCAGATACGGTGATCCTCTATTCCTTCGACGGAGATCTTCTGGTGGTTGGATATCCATGGAAGCTGATCCGTAAATAAACGTTCTTTTCCGGTGATCGTACGAATCACCGGTGAAGATAAATTATTTTAAGGAGGTACCCCCATGAAAAAGGTACTTGCTCTGGTTCTGGCTGCTGTTATGCTGCTGTCCGTGACCTCCGCTTTCGCGGATGCGGAAACCCTGACCCTGTGGTCCATCGCTGTTGAAGGCGATGCCAACTATCAGGCCTACCAGGATGCCATCGCTGCCTTCAATGCTGCTAATGCTGACTGGCAGATCGTGATGGAATCCACCGAAAACGAAGCTTACAAGACCAAGATCAAGGCTGCTATGTCTGCCAATGAAGAACTGCCTGACATCTTCTTCACCTGGTCCATGAGCTTCCTGGGCGATTTCGTCGATGCCGGCCGTGTGTTCTGCCTGGATGAAATCCTGCCCGCTTACAAAGAAGAACTGACCGATGCCAACCTGGCCAACACCAACTATGATGGCAAGCAGTACGGCATCCCGCTGTGCTTCAACGTTGTCGCTCTGTTCGCCAACATGGATCTGCTCAAGCAGGCCGGTTGGGAAAAGGCTCCCGAAACCTTCGAAGAACTGACCAAGTGCTGCGACGATCTGCTGGCTGCTGGTATCGTTCCCTTCGGTGTCGCCGGCAAAGAAGCCTGGTGTCTGTCTGAATACACCGAACCCCTGCTGGTCAAGACCATCGGCGCCAAGGGTCTGGAAGAATGCTACACCGGTGCTGCTTCCTGGAATCAGGAAGGCGTCATCAAGGCTATGGGCATCTTCACCGACATGATCGCCAAGGGATACTTCGATCCTAACGCTGCCGCTCTGGGCAACGAAGAAGTGAAGCAGAACTTCCTGGCTGGCAAGACCGCTTTCTATCAGAACGGCTCCTGGAACTGCGGCGAAGTTGCTGCTGCCGGCGAAAACTTTGTTGCTATTCCCTTCCCGGTAATCGATGCCGAAAAGGCTGACCTGTACGACATGGTCGGTGGCCCCAACGACTCTCTGGCCGTTACCGCTTCCGCCAAGGACACCACCGTTGCTGCCAACGCTGCCTTCGAACTGGCCCGCGCCATCTCCAAGGGCGGCAACCTGAACGGTGCCGGTATGCCTGGTTGGACTGTCAACTATGACACCTCTTCCATCAACGCTGTCAGCAACACCGTTGCTGCTCAGGTTGGTCAGGCCAAGGCCATGGTTCTGTTCGGCGACAACTTCCTGTCTGCTGACGATGCCAACACCTATCTGGACTACATCACCCAGATCTTCAACGGCGACATCACTGCTGAAGAATTTGCGGCTGGTCTGGTTAACGATCTGGCTTCCGCCAAGAAGGACTAATTCAGACACCGTCTGAACCCAGATTAACAATCGGGGGAGACGGTCCCGAAAGGGCTCAACCCTGAAGGGCCGTCTCCCTTCTTTTGCGAAGGGACTGGAAAACCATGAGAAGATCATTGGGATATCGTGTTAATATCTTTCTGTTCCTGCTTCCTGCTCTGTTTCTGTTTGTTGCTGTGCTGATCGCGCCTATCGCGATGTCCGCATATTACAGTTTCCAGGACTGGAACGGCCTGAAGGATCCGATTTTTGTCGGATTCAAGAATTACGTTGAGCTGTTTACCAGCAAATCGATCAAATTCCTACCGGCACTGAAGAATTCTTTGTTGCTGGCGTTTTTCTCTGTATTTATTCAGCTGCCCTTTGCCCTTTGGCTGGCTCTGAAGCTTTCCAAGGGAATCAAAGGCGAGCGTTTCTTTATTTCTGTTTTCTTCATGCCTGTACTGATCTCCACGGTTGTTATCGGTCAGTTGTGGCTGAAGATCTACAACCCGGATTACGGTGTTCTGAACAATGCTTTGCGGGCTCTCGGACTGGAGAGCTGGACAAAACCTTGGTTGGGTGACAAGAAGACCGCTCTTGGTGCTGCTTTTATTCCGACCCTGTGGCAGTATGTCGGTTATCACATGCTGCTGATGTACGCCGGAATCAAGGGTGTTCCGCCGGAATTGCTTGAAGCCGGCATGCTGGATGGCTGTACTGAAGGACAGCTGAACCGCTATATCATTATTCCGTATATCAGACCGATCCTGCGTGTCAGCGTGATTTTCGCCGTGACCGGATCGCTGAAATCCTTCGACCTGATCTACGTATTGACAAACGGCGGCCCTGCTCATGCGACAGAAGTGCCCAGTACACTGATGATCAATCAGATGTTCTTGCGCAATCGTTATGGAATGGGCAGTACGATCGCCGTCATGCTGATTATCCTCTGCTTTGTCTTTGCGTTGCTCATCAATCTTGCTTTTAAGGAGGAGAAACAGTAATGGCAAACAAATCCGAACCTAAAAGCAAGGGACAGCTGAGATTCAAATCCGGAAACTCAGCTAAGGTTTCAAATGTCTTCGTATATATTGTGCTTATTCTGTGGACACTGCTTTGTCTGTTCCCTGTATACTGGATGTTCACATTCTCCCTGAAAGACAATGCTGAGATCTTTGGCGCGAATACCATCGGTCTTCCGCAGCAATGGCTCTGGTCCAACTATGCGCGTGCCGCTACTCTGGGCCGAATGGACCTTTATTTCCTGAACAGCTTCCTCATCGCCGTGATCTCCATTGTGCTCACGCTGGTTGCCTCATGCATGGCGACCTATGCGATGACACGTCTGGTATGGAAAGGACGCGCCCGCATGAATAAATTCTTCATGCTGGGGCTGACGATCCCGATTCATGCGGCTATCCTGCCGTTGTATATCGTTCTGGGTAAAGTTCATTTGCTGAATTCTCTCCCGGCTCTGTTCATCCCTTATTCCGCTTTTGCTCTGGCAATGGGTATCCTGATCTGCACAGGCTTCATGGGTGACATCCCGTATGATCTCGATGAAGCTGCATTCCTGGACGGCTGCGGTGTATGGGGGATATTCTTTCGCGTGATCGTACCGCTGATGACTCCCGCAGTTGCAACGGTCGGTATCTACACCTTCCTGCAGTGCTGGAATGAACTGATGTTTGCAACGATCTTCAACAGCGGTGAAATTCATAAGACGCTGCCTGTTGGTATTCAGGGTCTGGCAGGTCAGTATCTGAGAGAATGGGGACCAACCGGAGCGGCTATGGCTATTGCTACCATTCCGACTCTGATTGTTTATGTCCTCTTCAGCAGAAGGATCCAGGACAGCTTTATCGCGGGTGCTGTCAAAGGTTAAGGTTTCAGTTCGGGAACTCCGGTTCCCGGACTTTTTATCTGTAAAAATTGTCAGCCTTTATTCGGGGAGGAAAATGCCATGGATGCCATCATCAACAAGGACGGATTTATCCAGATCACGATCATTGTAAAGGATATCGAAAAGGCAGTGGAAGGCTGGTGCACCCTGTTCGGAATCGAACCGCCGCCTGTTAACCTCTGCCATATGGAAGGCGGAGAAAACTATACATACCGCGGGCAACCTGTAAGCTGTGACATCAAAGCATGCAACATTCCCATGAACGGCTGGCTGCTGGAGCTGCATGAGATCGTCAGCGGAGACAGTACCTTCAGGGAATTCATGGAGAAGCACGGAAATGGTGTACATCATATCGGTTTTGAGGTCGGAGACCGCAGGGATGAGGTGATCCACCGGATCAGTGAGATGGGACTGGATGTCAACCGGACATTCGGAGCCTATCCCGGCAGCAGCTGGACTGTCGTGGATTCAGAAGACCTGCTGGGGATCAATCTGAACATCAAACCTGTCCGTTGAAACAGGATGATCAGACTGAAAGAAAGACCGGTTTCCCGCAGTATTCCTACTGTTGGGAGACCGGTTTCTTTTTTGGTGACATCACCAGAAAGGACAAAAATCGCATGCGGAACGGCACAAAAGAGAGTATTTTTGTGTTGATTTTTTGTATGCAGTGATTTATACTGGTTTCAGACAAGAGATAATTGTCATAATTCATGGGCCCCAGATCAAGTTAACAAATTTTTTTACACACAGTTGCAATCGATTGCACGGACAATCCGGCTGAAGATCCTGACAAGATTTGAACAGGAGAAACAATTGTATTTTCGGTTGTACAGCCGATATGAAGGACCTGTGAATAGTATGGGAGGGGAAAACGAATGCGGGGATTTCTGAAAAATACCTGGCAGAACAGGGCACATGTGGTCATGGCATTGCCGGGATTCCTGATCCTGTTGTTTATCATGTATGTCCCTATGTCCGGTCTGATCCTTGCGTTCAAGGATTTCAGCTATGCGGGTGGTATTTTCGGCAGTGAATGGTGCGGACTGGACAATTTCAAGTTTCTGATCGCGTCCGGAAAAACGTTTGCCACCATGACGAGAAACACGCTTCTCTACTATGTGCTGTTCACAGCGGTCGGTACGGTGCTGAATGTCGCACTGGCCATCTGTATTGATCAGTTTGCCATGAAGCGTCTCGGAAAAACCATGCAGACACTGATGATCATCCCCGTTTTTATTTCATACGCGGCGGTTCAGTTCCTGGTATTCGCCTTTATTGACAAGAGTACGGGCATGCTCAACCGTATCTTTGGAACCAAGGTTGCTTACTATTCGAAGGCTGAATACTGGCCGACGATCCTGCTGATCACGAAGATCTGGAAAGATACCGGTTACGGCTCGGTGCTGTATATGTCTGTGCTTGCTGGAATTGATACCACTCTGTATGAAGCCGCTGACATTGACGGTGCCAATAAGTGGCAGGAAATCTGCCATATCACGATCCCGTCACTGATCCCCATGATCACGGTCATGCTGCTTCTGTCCGTGGGTAATCTGATGCATTCCGATACCGGTCTGTTCTATCAGGTGACGCGCAATAACGGACGGCTGGCTGAGACCACACAGGTCATTGACTCGTATGTACTGAATCAGATCCAGCACAGCAGTAACTTCGGGTTTACGGCCGCGGCTACCTTCTTCCAGTCGGTTGTAGGCTTGATTATGATGCTTTTTGCGAACGGTCTCGTTCGAAAGATCGAGCCGGACGGTGCATTATTCTGATCGGGAAGGAGGCATGCTGAATGGCAAAATCATTTGCGGTGGGTAAAAAAACGACCAGTGCCGGTCAGATCATTCTGGGAGTGGTACTGTTCCTCTTTACATGCTTTTGCTTCGCTCCCGTCCTGCTGGCGTTTATTTCAGCTTTTGCCAGTGAGAAGGCAATCGCGTCAAACGGCTTCTCCTTCTGGCCGGCGGAATGGTCACTGGATGGTATCAACTCCGTACTGAAGTACGGGAACAAACTCCTGACCTCCTATGGGATCACCATTTTTATCACTGTGGTCGGTACTTTTGGCGGCTTACTGGTCATGAGTCTGTATGCTTACTCAATCAGCCGCCCGGGATTCAAGCTGAGCAGATTCCTGTCGATCTATCTGCTGATCCCCATGCTGTTCAACGGCGGAACACTTTCCGGGTATATTGTTTTTACCAACTGGTACGGGCTGAAGGATAACCTGCTGTTACTGATCCTGCCGCTCATGGTAACAACTATGAATGTCATCATCCTCCGGACGTATATTGCCAACAGTATTCCCGCTGAACTGATGGAGGCCGCGAAGATCGATGGCGCGGGCAACTACAGAACGTTCTTCCAGATCACGCTTCCGCTCATGAAACCGTCCCTTGCCGCCGTTGGATTCATGATGGCAACCACATACTGGAACGAGTGGCAGAACGCATTGCTTTACATCACAAGCGACAGAAAGAAACCCCTGCAGCTGTTGCTGGTCAATATTCAGAAAAGTATCGAATTCCTGCTGAACAACAATAACGTGCCAGCAGCCGCGCGTGCCGCGATGGGCGGATCGATCCCGCAGAACTCATCCACCATGGCGACGGTGCTGATCGTTATCGGTCCCATCATGGTTGTGTACCCGTTCTTCCAGAAGTACTTCATCAAAGGTTTGACTGTAGGTTCGGTCAAGGGTTAATTTTCCGGACGGTTATCAGCGGTATAAACCGCATGAGATAACAAATATTTAAGGAGGAAAAAACTATGAAGAAACTCATTTCCCTGGTTCTGGCCCTGTGTCTGGCTCTGTCTATTGTCAGCTTCGCGGCTGCCGAAGACAAAGTCACGATCACCATCTCCCGTGACATCTTCAACTGCGTACCGGACGAAGCCCGTGTAGCCGCTATCGAAGCTGCCATCAACACTTACCTCGCCGACGCCGGCAAGAATTATGAGATCAAGATGGTCTGCATCAATTCCGGCGAATACGGCACCAAGGCCAACCTGGGCGTTGCCGCGAACGAATACAACCTGCTGTGGACCGCTTCCTGGATGGGCGACGGCATTGGCTGTAACGAACTCGTTCCCATGGACGCCGTGTATGACATCACCGACCTGCTCCCCGGCACCGCTCTGTATGAATCCATGGACGCCGGTCAGTGGGAAGGCTCCAAGTACGACGGACGCATCTACTTCATCCCTGTCTACAAAGACAACGTTGAAGGCTATGCCCTGTGCTACCGTCAGGATCTGGCTGACCAGTACGGATGGGACTTCTCCAATGTGAAGACCCTGGCTGACATCGAACCCATGCTTGAACAGGTTGCCGCCGATGGCATCAAGTATCCCTATCTGAGCCAGAAGACCGCTCTGTTCTATCGCTGGAACATCGACAAGTTCGATTTCTTCACTGCCGATGCCAACACCAACTTCTTCGCTGTGGACCGTGCCACCAACACTGTTGTTGACACCATCCTGACCCCCGAATACGCCGAATTCTGCAAACTGATGGGCGCTTGGGTCGAAAAGGGCTATATGTCCGATGACGATGCCAACAAGGTCACCAACGACATGACCACCCACACCAAGGATTGGGCTTTCACTTACTGGACCGTGACCCCCAACAACGACGAAGCCGACGGACGTTTTGAACAGGATGTCAGCTTTGCTCCCATTACCAGCCGTTGGGCTCACAGCACCTCCATGCTGGGTTCCTGCTACGCCATCACCAAGAACAGCACCGAAGAACAGGCCAAGGCCTGCATCGACTTCATGGGCATGCTGTACACCGATAACAAGCTGGCTGATCTGTTCACCTTCGGTATTGAAGGCGAAGACTTCGTGTACGATGCCAATGGTCAGGTTGACCAGACCATCGCCGAAGGCTGGAACAACAACATGTGGTCCGCTGTTTCCGCCACCATTCTGTCCACCGAAGTTGGCGCTCCTCTGAACAGTGCTGAACTGTACCTGACCTTCAACGGCGAAGCTGAAACCTCCTGCGCTGCCGGATTCCGTTTCAACAAGGCTCCCGTGGAAGCTGAATACACCGCTTGCCTGAACCTGTTCGACCAGTTCGGATTCGCTCTTGAAAACGGCGTCATCGCTCCCGACGAAGTCGAAGATGAAATCGCTGCTTATCAGGAAGCTCTGGATGCCGCCGGCTACCAGAAGTGCCTTGCTGAATTCACCGCTCAGTACGAAGCATGGAAGGGCCAGTAATTCATCGCTGAATCACGGATGAATCATGCCCGGGACCCGGTCGAAAGACCGGGTCCCTTTTCTGTATGTATGAGAAGCGTTTTTGATCAATACTGTACCGCTTTATTGCGCAAATACGGATGGGATTGTATAATACAGAAAAACTGAAGCAGGGTGATTGCAAATGGAAATCTTTCGAGCGGAAGTACTGATCAATGACAGGCATATTCTGGCGGAAGGACCTGTCTGGGATGAGCAGGAACAGATCCTGCATTATGTGGATATCAAAAGCAATACGGTTTTTACTTACGATCCCGCGACCGGGGAAAAACACGGACTGGATACAAACCAGAATACAGGATGCTTCGCGCTTCGTCAAAGCGGCGGGTATATTCTGGGAATGGCGTCCGGTGTCTATCTCTCCGACAGTGACGGAGACCTGGAGCGGTATACGGATCTTCTGTTTGACCCCATGACGCGGGCCAATGACGGGAAATGTGATCTGGACGGTAACTTCTGGTGCGGGACCGCGGACCTGAAGGACGGAGCCAAAAAGGGAAGGCTGTACCGCTTCAGCACGGACGGAACTGTCAGGGAAGTGATGGATAAGCTGGAATGTTCCAACGGGATGGCTTTCCGGGGTGACCGGATGTGGTATATTGATTCCATGAGGCATCGCGTGGACTCATATCACGTGGATCCGGAAACCGGTGCGCTGAGTGACCACCGTGTTGTCGCTGAAATCCGCACACCGGGGGTCGTTCCGGACGGGATGACGATCGATGCGGACGGCATGATCTGGGTCGCGCATTGGGGCGGAGGCTTTGTGGGAAGGTATCACCCCGAAACCGGAGAACTGCTGGCACGGGTCGAAGTGCCGGCAAGCCAGTCCTCCAGCTGCTGCTTCGGCGGCAGCGATCTGCGGACGCTGTTTATCACCAGCGCGTCGGTCGGCAGACTAAGTGAACCGGAAGCGGGGAAGGTCTTCGCGGTCAGACTGCCGTATCAGGGTTGTATTATGAACAGATATCCCGGCTGACCGGACAAACGTCCGGCGGCCTTTTTTTCTTTCGCAACAATTTACAGAACCGTTAAGTCAGCGGCGGATCATTCTGTCAACGGGATGTCGAATTGACTGATATTGTTGATCATCCGATCATTCAGACCGGACATGACTCTGAAATCAAAGCTCAAGGGAACGCACAGCCAGCACCAGGAACATGAAACGGGTGGACCCGCCGCCCAGCACATATTCCAGCTGCTGCCAGAGGAACGGGAATTCCAGCAGCTCCGGGAAATCGGGCGCGATGATCTCTGTTCCGGAACAGACGCCGCCCGGTATGTATGACCAGTCGGCACGGTTGGCTCCGTAAGCCGGAATTGCCGAGCGGGCACCGACTCCGGAGGCGAAGGAGGCGGTATTGGAGCCCGGGTGACAGCCGAGAACAAAGTTCAGGGAATCGGTCAGCGGAGAAGGACCGAACAGATCGGGGAATGCCTTATGCAGATAGTAATAGCGGCAGGCAAAAATCTGAACATCCCATCCGATGCCCCATGCGCGCTGCCTGTAAGGTACATGATACGGATTTTGTCCGAGAATGTCCGGTAGCTTTTCAGCCAGGGATCCGGCAGCTTTACGCACGCATCCGGTAAAGACAGGATCATTCACGACGCTGAGTACACGGGACGCGACCCAGCAGCAGTCGTCAGCATATTCAGATATGGTACCGGTATGGCTGAGGATCCAGTCACGGTACTGATCGAGTCCCGTTGTCAGCAGAAGCTCAGCGGCAGCGTGGAACGCGGCACTTTCCGCGTTGGATTTATCCGTGATCTCAAACAGTTCCCTTGCGATATCCAGCGCCTCTGCACCCAGATCATCGTTGAAGCCTTTCAAGACGCGGGAGGCGGCTGCCAGCTGGGCGGCAACGGTAAGTTCACGGCGGGGATTGTCTTCCGTAAAGACCCAGCGTTCATCCGGACTGTCGGGAGTGCCGGCAGTCATGACAGAAGCGTCACCCAGCAGGACATACTGGCGGAGGTCACCGCAGATAATGCCACGATAGAGTCTGCCAAGAGCACGGTAACCGCCGACGATCGTCAGCAGTCCGTGTTCCACCTGCTCGAGCAGATCGTTTTTGCCGTCCGGCTGATGGATCTCCACGGTATGCGTCTGCTGGTCCACGGTGACGGAATCCCAGAAAACACCGAATTCTTCCCGGGCCAAAGACATGACATACACATCACCGGCCTGACTTTCCACCCGGAGATCGTAATCCCCGGCGTCGTGCCATCCGCCCGCGTTCAGCCCCGGGACATGTTCTCCGCTTCTGAAGCGGGTCAGGGTGGACGGTCCCTGACTGTAACCGTCGAAATGGTTATAGTTCACAGGAGCCATCCGCGCGTCATCCATATGACACAGGCCGTGCCATACCCGATACTTTTCACTGACACGCATATGGCACATCTGAACCGGAAGAAAGTATTCCAGGACCGGCTGCCAGACACCGCGGTCGAATACGTCCTTCGCGATCCGGAATACAGAAGAAACAGAGCTGCCGCGGGCAATACGGAAAAGCCCTTCCTCGCGGACCGCGCTGAAATCAAAGACCAGGTAACGGTAACGCAGAAAATCTCCCCACAGGACGCCATCCGAGCGAAGCACTTCCCGGAGCCCGTCACTTTCGATCCGGGACAGGATGATCTGCTCACACCTGTCATCATTCTTGCCCAGTTCGATACAGGCCTTTTTCTCTTCCGCGGGAAGATAACCGACCTGGGAGACCTGGATCACGGGTGTATAGCAATAATTCCGTTCAACAGTCGGGCGGATCCGCCAGGTCAGGGCTTTTTCCGTACGACCGGCGGGTATCTCCGAGGAGAGAACAAACCAGCCGTTATTGTGATTCATTCTGCCGTCATACAGGTGCAGAAGAACGTCGCTTTCCACGGAAAAACGGAAAGCGGGATCATCCGGCCGGCAGACAAAACGGGATCCGACTGCATACGGTTCGGCAATCAGTCCGTCCGCGGTCAGCGGGTTGTAACCACGATGGTGTCCTGTCAGCAGATCCGGATCGGCGTGCATCCCTTCCGGACATTCCATGCTGTGAGGCTCATTGAGGGGAAGCGTCTTCAATGGACCGTTGGGCTGGCGTGGAAAGATCCCCTGATGATCATCCATGATCCACGGGGTCCCGAAAAGGATCCCGGGGAAGAGCTCCAGATTGAAACAGAGTTTTCCCAGAAAACGGTCGGGAACGGGCTGGTCCAGATCCACCGTGACAACAAATGAATCCTCTTCCGCCCGAACAGTGACCGTGTAGTCGAAAGAAAAATCCGGACAAAGCGTCGGGTTGAAGCCGCGCAGATGATTGCTGTCGTTCGGGTAATGCAATGTGACAGTGATCGTTCCGTTTTCCGGGTCCACTGACCGGCTGATGACACGGGCAACAGGCTGAAACTGCCCCGGGGTCTGCTCAAAACGAAGATCCCCGCAAGTAGCGATCCGCCGGTCATTCATCAGCAGGACCAGACCGGACTGATGCTGGGAAGGATCGTATTCGCTGTATGAGATCAGATCCACATTTCCGCAGTGAAAGTAACCGGCCTGAGGATCAATATTGAAAATTGACTGGTGACTCATTGAATAAACCTCCATGACAGATGAAGTTATCAAATTCATTTCTGTATGATCCATCATATCATGAAACCGGTGTGGCATGTTGAATAAAGCCAACAAAAACATGAAAAAAGGTATCATTTCTTTTCGAACGGAGAATTCTGAACAATATACGGAATGGTTGCCGCAAACAACTTGCAAACGTTTACAAAGCACTATAATGGCGGAAGAAAATCAGTCTGAAAAGACCTTTCACAGGGGGATACACATTTTGAAAGTCAACCGTGAATTATACAGAAGGATACTGGTCATCACCCTGCCCATTGTGATTCAGAATCTGCTGGATTCGGCGGTGAACATCACGCAGAATGATGTGGACGGGGATGCACCTGTCGGTGAAGTGTAAAGAAAAAACGCCATACGATTCCGGGTCTCTTTCCGGTGCGGGAAGGAGACCTGTTTCTGTGTTCGCCTTGCAAATTCCCTTTCCGCGGATTAGAATAACAGCAGAATCATGAACATGGAGGATGAGAATATGCCGTATATCAGCACAAAAACAAACCGGACGATCGGACCGGATCAGCAGAAACAACTGAAGGAACGCCTGGGGAAAGCCATCGCGCTTCTGCCCGGGAAGAGTGAGACCTGGCTGATGCTGTCCTTTGAGGGTGATATTCCCATGGCGTTCCAGGGAAACGACAACGATCCCGCCGCCATGTTTGAAGTCAAGATCTTCGGTTCCGCACCGGCACAGGCAAAGGAACGCCTGACCGCGGAACTGACCGACACCGCGGAGAAGATCCTGGGCGTACCCGGGAACCGGACCTATGTCAAGTATGAGGAGTGCAGCGACTGGGGCTGGAACGGTTCCAACTTCTGAAAAGGGGGAAAGGCAAATGATCAGATCAAAGTTTCAGGATCTGGATCTTTCACTGCTGGGCTTCGGTGCCATGCGTCTGCCGCTGAAGGCGGACGGGTCCGTGGACGAAGCGGCGGTAGAAACCATGGTGTCGGATGCCATGGCGGCGGGAGTGAATTATTATGATACCGCCTGGCCTTACCACGGAGGGACTTCCGAAATCGTCATGGGAAAGATCCTGAACCGGTACCCCAGAGACAGCTGGTACCTGGCGGACAAGTATCCGGGTCATCAGATCAGTGACCGGTACGATCCGGCAGAGATCTTTGAAAGTCAGCTGAAAAAATGCGGTGTCGAATACTTTGATTTCTATCTGCTGCATAATGTCTATGAAAACTCCATTGAGGTCTATACGGATCCGCAATGGAAGATCATGGACTATTTCATTGAACAGAAGCGCCAGGGACGGATCAGGCATCTGGGCTTTTCCACTCATGGCGGACTGGATTGCATGAGACGGTTCCTGGACCTTTACGGCAATGAAATGGAATTTTGTCAGATCCAGCTGAACTGGCTGGACTGGACACTGCAGGACGCGAAAAGTAAAGTGGCGCTGCTGGCGGAATACGGTCTGCCGGTCTGGGTCATGGAGCCGGTCCGGGGAGGCCGGCTGTGCCGTCTGGAGCCGGCGGATGAAGAAAAACTGAAGGCACTGCGACCGGAAGAAACAATTCCGGCGTGGAGCTTCCGCTTTCTGCAGGGCATCGGTCAGGTGGGCATGATCCTCAGCGGTATGTCCGATCCGGAGCAGATGCGGGCTAACCTGAAGACATTTGAAGAAAGCAAACCTCTGAATGACCGGGAACTGGCAGCACTTGCGGATATTGCGGAAGGCATGAAGAACAGTGTGCCCTGTACCGGCTGCCGGTATTGCACGGAACAGTGCCCGCTGGGACTGAATATTCCGCTGATGATGGGAATCAATAATGAACTTCGCTTTGCGGCCAGCACCAACGCGGGTATGCGTCTGGAAGAACTGCCTCCCGAAAAACAGCCGTCAGCCTGTCTGGGATGCGGTGCCTGTGCCGCCATGTGTCCGCAGAAGATCGATATTCCAGCAGTCATGCGGGAACTGACAGAACGGCTGGAAAAGGTGCCGAAATGGCGGAAGATCTGCGAGGAACGGGCGGAAGCCGCCAGAAAACTGATGGAAGAAAAGGAAAACTGAAAAAATGGCATTGACCTCATATTGCAAGAAATGCGATAAGGATGTTCCGGTAGGAGAGATCTGCCCGTACTGCGGGGGTAAACTGACCGCTGCCTCGGTCCATACCGCATGGTGCCGGGAAAGGATCCCGGTGAAGGACTGGATCTGCTGGGACAGTGTGATGCGGTTTGTCCTGCCCGGCGCGCTCGGGATCCTGCTTCTGATCCTGCTGGCGGAACTGATATCCGGCGGCCCGGGAGCGCTGGAGCGAATGATCGGGACCGGACTGCTGACGATCCTGCTCGTTATCCTGGGTGTGATCCTGCTGTCCGCCTTTATTATTCTGCTCCTGCAGGGAAAGGATCTGCAGGATACGGTCGTGGATGGGAAAGGGATCCGGGTCACGACCTGGCTTCCGGAACCGACTGCCCTGAAGCTGGCCGCAAGGATGAAACCGGTCTCCCTGCTGGAGAACACACGGACAGGAGGTCAGACCCCCGTTCTAGAACTCGGCACGACGGAGATCGCCTGGAAGAATGTCAGACGCGTTCAGCTCTGGCCTGAAAAGTGCATGATCCTCTTTTACGCACCGAAGATGTGGCTGCGGCTGAGCATTACCTGTACACCCTTTACCTGGGAAGACAGTCTGGAGCTGATCCGGGAAAAGATCGGAAAGAAGAAAACGGTCATCCTTCCGCCCATCCTGCAGGTGAAGACAGAAAAAAAGACGACCCGGCGGGCTAAGCCCGGGGCGGTCCTGATTCCGGAGGTCGAGGAGGCACTGGAACAGCTGACTATGGATGAAATGATGGAAGCACCCATGCCGTCCGAACCGGAAAAAACGGAGGAAACCAATGAAACAATATGATTCTGTGGAAAATTTCGCGGCAGACCTGCCGGTCCTGACCGCCGGCCTCAAGGACAAACTGCAGGGGAATGACGGACTGTTCCTGCTGAAACTGAAGGATGGCAGAGATTACCGCATTCGTCTGGGTGACGGGCTTGTCACAGTCAACGCGCCGGAAACGGAAGAAGCGGACTGCACCGTGATTGCCGATGAAAAAACTTTACTGGACATGATCAACGGAAAGGGAAGCCCTGTGAAAGCACTGCTTTTCGGAAAAGTCTCCGTTAAAGGCGATGTATTCCGGCTGAAGAAGCTGCTGTCCTTGCTGTAAAATCAGTCCAGCAGTTCTGTCAGACGCCGGATGATCCGGTCCTCTCTGCCGTCGGGCTGCACATAGGAACCTTCTTCCAGATAAAGGATGCCGCGGACACCGGCATTGAAAGCACAACCGATATCCAGATTCCGATCCCCCACATAGAATGTGTGCGCGGGATCGGTTTTGTATTTGTCCAGAAAATACTTTACACCGTCCGGAGCGGGTTTGGAGGGAAAGCCGGCTTCACTGGTGACGACCTCCTCAAAGAGATCTGTGATGCCGAGCCGGTTCAGGATCCGGTGAGTGGAAGCACCCCGATGGGTATAGACAAAATGCCGGGCACCCTGTTCCAGCAGCCCACGGAGAGTTTCCCCGGCACCGGGAACCAGTGGGATCCGGTCATCATCCAGATAACTGACTTCTCTGTAACGCGCGACAAAAGAATCCGGATCACCACCGTACAACGCGGTCCATTCCCGGATGAAGACGGTCAGACTGGCCTGCTTCAGACGGCATAGAACAGACTCATAATCCGCGGAATGACCAAGCTCCTCCGTGACTTTGACGACGGAAGAGGTGATGACGTCATAGGAATCGATCAGGGTCCCGTCCATATCCCAGATATAGGTTTCACCGGTATGATTCAGATCCATAGGGAGCCTCCGTACGGTTTGTGTTGATACAGGTGTATTATATCACGCCAGGAGAAAGAAAATTATGAATTATGAATGATAAATGATGAATTATAGTTAGTTTGGCAATCCACTCAGTCACTTCGTGACAGCCCCCTCGAAAAGTAGGCGGAGCCTAAGTTGGCGGACGCTTCGTGGAGCAAGAAGGTATTATGAATGATAAATTATAGTCAGTGGTTTCCGGTTGATTCGCAGGTGAGAATTGTAACAAGAGCGGGAGAAAGGTTGACAGAGGAGCGGAAGATGATTATTCTGTTACTGTACTACATGTAATAGTACAGTTGATTCGCGAATCACCGACTGTATGAAAGGTGCGATCCAATTGTTTGTCATTGATCCAAGAAGCAAGGCACCGCTTTACGAGCAGCTGGCCCAACAGCTGCGGTGGCAGATCGCCATGGGATTCCTTTCGCCGGATGAGCCGCTGCCTTCAGTGAGACAGTTGTCCGGAGAACTGGGGATCAATCCCAACACCATCCAGAAAGCCTACCGCCAGATGGAACAGGAGGGACTGATCTATTCCAGAGCCGGCAAAGGCAACTTTGTCACGCCGGCCGTGGACGAGCAGCGTGTGAAGCAGCAGATGGACCAAATCCGGGCGCTGCGGGATGAAATCAATAAAGCGAAGGAAATGGGAATTCCGGAAGAGAAAATCATCAAACTGGTCCGACAGGAATATGGGGAGTGAGGAACTATGCTCAGAACGGAAAACATTGGGAAGATCTTCGGTGACAGACAGGTCCTGACGGATGTCAGTCTGGAACTGAACGAGGGACATATCTTTGGACTGCTGGGGACCAACGGCGCCGGAAAATCCACGCTGCTCCGGATCATGAGCGGTATCATCCGCCCCGAATTCGGAAAAACCTGGCTGGACGACCGCTGTGTCAACGATGATCCGGCTACCCGGAATGATATCTGCTATCTCACAGATGATCCGACGTTCCTGCATGCCGCGTCCATTCGGGAAATGAGCGGCTACATGAAAACCTATTATAAAAATCATGACGAAGTCCGGCTGAAGGAACTGTGTGAACGGTTCAGCCTGCCCATGAATGAACGGATCGGCAGTATGTCCAAAGGAACGCAGAAACGGGTGCAGGTGAGTTTGGCGCTGGCCAGAAGACCGAAGGTGCTGCTGTGTGATGAAACTTTTGACGGACTGGATCCTGTCATGCGGGAAGCCTTCAAGAAAATCATCAGTGAGGAAACGTATGACCGCGGGATGGTGACGATCCTGGCTGGGCACAATCAGCAGGAAATGGAGGATATCTGCGACAGTGTCGGCTTCCTGCATGAGGGAAAGCTGCTGACTGTCGGAGATATTGATTCCGTGGTCAGCGGTCTGCAGAGGATCCAGTTTGCTACGGAGGAACCCATTACGGATGAACAGCTGACGGCACTGGGCGCGCTGAAGACCCAGCGTCAGGGACGGCTTTGTGTGATTACAGTCAAGGGAGAACGGGAAGAATCGCTGGAAAAGGTGCAGGCGCTGAATCCTGTGTTTACGGAAGTTCTGCCTCTTTCCCTGGAAGAAGTCTTTATTCTGGAAATGGAGGAACAGGGTTATGCGCAGAAATAATCAGTCCATGCATCCGGAACGCTGGCTGCTGAAGAGAAACATCGCTCTGGGCATCGCGGTCCTGGTGATCATGTGCCTGGTTTTCACTTTCCCGGGAATCCGGGCGGTTCACGGTGTAAGCCTTGATATCAAGTATGCGGCCGAGAACGGGTATCCACCCGATAACCAAACAATTTACTGGTATGAACAGCGGATCACCAACAGTTTTCCGGTTTCCATGAAGCTGAATCAGGAAGTGCTGAACGCGATCTTTGGCGCGGTTGGTTTCGGAAGCGCTATGGTGCTGTTCCGGCATCTGTTTTCCCGGAAGCAGGCCATGATGACCGCTGCTCTGCCGGTGAGCAGGGACAAGGATCTGCTGGAGAGAACGAAGTGCTTTGCAATCCTTTCACTGGTGCCTTCACTGATCAGCTTCGCGCTGTATCCGCTGGCGGCAGCTGCTTACGGGGTCGGTCAGTATCTGGATATGGGCCTGTATGCGGTCCGGTGCATTTCCGTCCTGATGATGGAAATCTATGGATATGCTTTAGGGGTCTTCTGTGCCTCCCTGTGCGGAACAGTCTGGTCCACGGTGCTAGGCGGGATCGTCCTGACCGGATCCTGTGAGGTGATTTGGTACGGCTGGGACACCATGATACACAGCTATCTGAATACCATGGTCCGGGAAGGCCAGTTTAATCCGCTGAAACGGATCTCTCCGGTGATCTCCATGTACAAAGGCTTCGGGAAGCCGGAACAATTCGTGTGGCTGCCCGGTGTGCTGGCGATCCTGCTTCTGGCTGTACTGGCATTCTTTGCTTACCGTGAGAACCGGCCGGAAAACGTGGGCTATACTCTGAACATCCGGAAGGCTGAAATTCCGGTGAGTGTCTGGGTGATGCTGTTCGGAATCGGCGCGGTCATCAGCACGGCTCATGTTCTCCTTACGAGGGAACTGCTCCTCTGGCTGTGTGTACTGCTGGGAGGCATTGTGATCTGGATCCTGCTGAGGATGGCGCTGGATCAGAATATCCGGATATCCATGAAGCACTGGGCCATTCCGGTTGCCTGTCTGGGCGCGACGGTCCTGGTGCTGCTTGGACTGCGACTTGATGTAACGGGTTACAATCGCTGTCTGCCTGAACCGGGTGAAGTGAAGGCTGTGGAATATCAGTATCAGAACTACGACTCTGTCCGGTTAGAAGGAACGGAAACCAAAGATGCTTTCCTGCAGCTGGCGGAGATGATGCGCGACGAAGCGGAGGAACAGCGGACCGACAGACATTATATGCCAAACGCGCATCCTCAGTTGATGGTCACATATGAGACTGCCAACGGAACCTTCACCAGATGTTATGACAAACCGCTGGATACAGACGTGGCACAGCCGCTGTGGAAGAAAATCGTTGAAAGTGATGATTTCAAAGCTTCCCAGATCGTTCCCGAAGGAGAAAATATTACAGTATCTTCGGTTTTACCGACCTTCAATCTCTGGGGAAACGAGTTTGAACAGGCTTACGGATTTTCCACTGAACTGAATTACCGTCCGGATGAAGCTGTCATCATCGAAGCGCTGCGCACGGACCTGCGGGAGAGAACGCTGGAGGATCTGCAGACACCGGTTGTGCTGTATGTTACTTTCGATAAGTATGAGGAATTTTCCGGCCGTACACTGGACTATACATCCTACGCGATCCATATCAGCGATGAGAATACCCTGCACGCGGTTCTGGGAGATGATACGGACAAGTGGATCGATTATGCCAACGGCGGTTTCCTGCAGGATGATGATTACCTGACTTTCCTGTGCTGCTATGAGGATGACGGCCTGATGAACCTGAAAGACTGGGAAATGCTGCAGAGTCCGGAAGAGGCGATGGAACTGTACAGGCATACCCATTTCTGCGAAAACGGTCTGTATGCTTATCCGACAGATGGCGGAAGACTGCTCAGGGTCTATTCCAGATCACAGATCCAGGATTACCTTGACAGAGGCTATTCCACGATCAATACGGTGGAATGGGACCGCCTGCCGGAATACGGGTACGAAGTGCCTTCCTTTGTATTTTCTCTCGTGAAATGACGCCAGAATCAGAAAGGGGGATCCGGATGAGATCCGTGAAGGAAGAAAATCAGGTAACAGTGGGAGGACGGTCCTGCCGGCTGACTCCCCTGGAATATGAAGTCTACCAACTGCTGAAACTGAATCAGGGAGATACTCTTTCCCGGGATCTTCTGCTGAAGGAAGTCTGGGGATATCTCTCCGAAGCGGATACCCGCTCCGTGGATATGTGTGTAAAACGTCTGCGGGACAAGATCGGAACGGACAGGATCCGGACCGTATACGGGAAAGGGTATATGCTGACAGCATGATTGCAATTTGAAAATATATGCGCTATCATGAGGCAGTAAAGGAGATGAATTTCATGAAGAAAACTTTGACTACACTATTGGCTTTGATCCTGCTCCTGACAGCAGTCTGCTCCATGGCGGCGGCTGAAGAAAAAATCATGTATGTCAAGACGGCTAACGGCGGCATGCTGAATATGCGCACCTCGCCGGAAAGCGGCAACAATATCATCACCAAGATCCCCTACGCAGGGACTGTGACGGTGATCGCGGAATACGACAAGACCTGGTCAGTGATTGAGTATATGGGAATTCCCAATCCCGGGTATGTTCAGACACAGTACCTGTCGGACAAGAAACCGGACTCCTATACCGGTGAGACCCTGCAGAACGGACAGGTGTACAAGACTTTCACTACGATGACCATGGATCGCTGGTATAGCGCAAAAGTCCAGACTTTTCAGGGCAGCAAGGAAGTCAGCCTGCGCTGGTCCCCGACGAGCAACGGAACGGTGATGAGAAAGATCCCCGTAGATCAGATTGTTACGGTTATCGCGGAAGGGAAAAACTGGTATCAGGTGCTTGACAAATCCACCGGCATGGTCGGCTTTATGCCATCCAAATACCTGCTGAAGGTACCGGATCCCATCCCGGAACCGGAAAATGAATCCGAACCCATGGGCTGAAGCCGATGATGCAGCCCGGCAATCCGGAAACAGGTTGCCGGGTTTTCTTTATAGGCAAGGGAAGAAAAACGCTCGCACGCACGTCGGATGAAAGGACGGGAAATGACGGATTTTCCGGTTTTTCCTTGACATTCCGGGGACTACGCGAGTAAAATATCATAGAAATGGTCTATCCGTTTAGTTATCGGTCAATATCCTGATTCCGGGTGATCCGGAAAGGGAAGGAGGCAGGGGCTTTCAGTCCCGCGTGTAATATGAGCAAAAAACGTTGGTTGTTTATCGCAGTGACGGTGCTGGTACTGGCGCTGTTGTCGGCGTCTGTTGCTTTTGCGTCGGAGGGTGACCCGCTGAAGGTGTCCATGGAAATGAGCGCCAATACGTTCACCGAGCCCAAGACCATCACTGTTTCCATTTCTTTGAGAAATTCCGGAGAGGGAGACATGCCCGGACCGGTCACACTGTATTATCCGGATGGCAAGCAGATTGAAGAATTTGGGGCGCCTGTTCTTGCTGCCGGGAGCAGCAAGAGCTGGAGCGGCACCTGGAAGGTGACTCAGAAGCAGCTGGAAGCCGGGAAAATCGCGTTCAGTGCCAAATATCAGGTCTATGACGAAGAAACCGGGAAACTGAAGAACAAAACCAAGATCTTCAACAAGGCAGTCATCTATAACGGCGCCGTGACGCAGGTCGACGTGAACCGGACGATTTCTCCCACTGTGGCCCAGAAAGGTCAGGAAGTCATGGTCACCTACGAGATCGTGAATACCGGTAATGTGGATATCAGCAACATCACCATCAAGGAAAACAGTTCCATTTCCACGACCAGCGCGAAGATCGAAAAGATCCTTGCCGGCGAGAAAGCCTCTCATTCCTTTACCGTCAAGATGGGCACCAAGGATCTGACCAGTGCCGGAACCATCACTTACAAATCCGGTGGAAAGACCTATACCGTCAAGAAGGATCCCGCTACAGTCAAATACGGAAAAGTCAATCTGTCCGCCAATGTGACCGCTGACAAGAAAGGCGGCGCGCCTGGTGAGACGGTGAACGTGACAGTCACACTGAAGAATACCGGCACGGTGGATTTTACCAATGTCAACGTGACCGATGAGGTTCTGGGCACTCTGGTGGAAAACGGAACGATCCCCGCGGGCGAGACGGTTACGATCCCGAAGAGCGTTGTCATCACCGAAACCGAGGAAATCCGGCTGAATGTCACGGCTACCGACGGAACCGGCGAACCCCTGAAAACCGCGTCCGATACTCTGAAAGTGGTTGCCACGGACCCCACGAAGCAGGTCAGTCTTTCCGTATTCGCCGAAGCGGATAAGGAAGAAGTATTTGAAATGCCCGCGGCTGTGAGGTTCAGGATCACCGTGACCAATGACAGCGCGGTGGAAGTCAACAATGTCGCGGTCAAAGCCATTGACAAGACCCTGTATACCTTTGATACCATTCCCGCCGGTGAAAGCAGAAGCTTCACCCGTGAAGCGCAGATCAGCATGAACGGTACCTACCAGTTCACCGCCAGCTGCAAGGACCAGCTCGGACAGACGGTCACCTTCCCCGGAAACATGATCCTGATCCAGCAGGTTGCTCCCACTCCCGTTCCCACGGAAGCTCCCATTCCGACTCCTCCGATCAGACCGACTCCCGTTACCATGGATTTCGTGCAGACCGGTGATGAGGAAGAAGAAGCCAACCTGAACAAGATGCTTGAGATCACCGATATCGCGAAGTGGATCACCGGCGGCATCGCAGCCTTCCTGTTCCTGTTGCTTCTGATCGGCGCATTCCGCCGTATTGCCGCGAAGAGCCGCTCCAAAAAAGCTGTTGACCGGATGGATCGCGGTAATTACCGTGACTATTCCGTAACGCCCAAGGGAAAACGGGGCGAAGTCCAGGATAACAGCTTCGATGACGCGCCTGCAAGCGAAGAAACGGAAGATACCGCCCAGGACAGCGAACTGATGGCGGAGACCCTGCAGCGTTTGTATAATACACCGGCCAAGCAGGACTATAATCCCTATTACGAAGAAACCGAAACCGCTCCCGCCGAAGCAGCGGAACCCGCTGCCGAAGTTGCCGGGGAAGCCGCAGAAGCTGCTGAAACGGTGACAGAGACTGTTCAGGCAGCAGAGACCAAGGCTGAGACGGCTGTGGAAGACGCGAGCAACTTCGCCCGCCGTCGGAGAAGAAAATAAGTCATCAAGAGTGACGGGTCTGACAGAAAATGTCAGACCTTTTTTTGTCCTCAAATGTGGAATGCGCGAAAGCAAAAACTCCGGAGATGTTGAAAAATAAGGAATATGTCTGGCTGCAAAAAGGAAAGCGCTTTCGTATGTTTTCGTTGACTTTCGTTTTTTGAATGAAGATAATGTGGGCAGAAAAAGCCCATAAGGGCAAAATTACACAGGAGGGAATCAATATGAAAAAAGGGTTTGCTGTACTTGTTGCTTTGGTGCTGACTCTTTGCACTGTCATGACTGCGATGGCGGATGACATCACCCTGAAGATCTGGGATGGCCAGGAAGATCAGGAACTGTTGGCTGAACTTTGTGAAAAGTATGCGGCTGAACATCCTGAAAACAGCTATACTTTCGTCTACGGTGTGGTCGGTACTGCCGATGCCAGCGCGAGATACCTGGAAGATCCCGCTGCTGCTGCCGATGTGTTTGTCTATCCGGATGATCAGCTGATCCGTCTGGCTCAGGCTGACGCTCTGTACGAAGTGACCCGGAATCATGACGCCATCGTGGAAGCCAATTCTGCCGGCTCCGTGAAGGCGGCAACCTACAACGGAACGCTGTTCGGTTATCCGGAAACTGCTGATAACGGCTATTTCCTGTTCTACGACAAGTCCGTGCTGACCGAAGAAGATATCCAGACACTGGATGGTATTCTGGCTGCAGCGGAAAAAGCAGGAAAACAGTTCAACTTTGATGTGGCCAATGGTTGGTATCTGGCTTCCTTCTTCCTGGGTAACGGATGCGTGATCACTCTGGATGAAAACGGAAATCAGATTTGCGATTTCAACAATGAAAAGGGTCTGGAAGCTGCTCAGGCGGTTGCTGCCATGTGCGCTTCTCCGGCATTCCTGCCCGGCGATCAGAATATCCTGACCGGAACCATCGGCGATACTGTGTGTGCCGGTGTTTGCGGAACATGGGTCGCCGATGCCGTGAAGGAAAGACTCGGCGATAACTATGCTGCTGCCAAGCTGCCGACATTTACTGTCAACGGTGAGCAGGTACAGATGGGCTCCTTTGGCGGATGCAAGATCCTGGGTGTCAATACCCAGAGCGCCAATCCCGTGGAAGCGATGCAGCTGGCCGAATACCTGACCAATGAAGCTTCTCAGGCCCGCCGCTTCGAAGTGCGCGGATACGGTCCCAGCAACGTGAATGTTGCCGCAAGCGAAGCGATTGCTTCTGATCCTGCCCTGTCTGCCCTGGCTGCCCAGAGTGAATACGCGGTTACCCAGCTGATCATCGGTGATTTCTGGACTCCCGCCACTGCCTTTGGTAATGAACTGATTGCCAATCCCAATGCGGAACTTCAGCCCATGCTGGATAAGTGGGTTGAGCAGACTGTAGCCCGGTAAGGACCATTCATCCGGCTGCTCCGATCATTTCGAAGCAGCCGGATCTTTGCAAGAGGGACATCATGAAAAAGATAACCGGTTTTTTTCGTATGATCAGGGATGGAGATCTGTCTGTGAAGCTCTCATGTATCCTGATGGGGTTTGGTAATATACGAAGAGGACAGACCCTGAAAGGCCTGCTCTTTTTTGCGTGTGAGGTGCTGTTCTTTCTTTTCTTCTTTGGTTTCGGACTGGGGTACCTGCGCCATTTCGGTACATTGGGAGAAAACGCCCAACTCAAGATATGGGATGAGGAACTGCAGATCTATCAACGGGTTCCGGGAGATAACAGCATGCTGATCCTGCTTTTCAGTGTGCTGACCATTATGGTTATCCTGCTGTTTGTCTGCCTGTGGGTGATCAATATCAGGAGTGCATATAAGGCGTATGACCTGTCTGTACGCGGGAAGACACTTCCGTCCATGAAAGATGATCTGAGGTCCATGCTGGATGAAAGGTTCCATATCACGCTGCTGTCGGCACCGATGGCAACATTGCTGCTGTTTACACTGCTGCCGATCATTTTCATGATCCTGATCGCGTTTACGAATTTCGACGCGAACCATCAACCGCCGGGAAATCTTTTTACATGGACCGGCATGCAGAATGTGACGGATATTTTTCTGGGTAATGCAACAAAGACAAATACCTTTCTGGGAATTCTGGGATGGACATTTGTCTGGGCTGTTTTTGCCACCTTCACCAATTATATCTTCGGCATGTTGCTCGCTTTACTGATCAATCATAAACTGGTGAAGCTCAAGAAGATGTGGCGTACATGGTTTATGATTCCGATCGCGATCCCACAGTTTGTCAGTCTGCTGCTGATTTCCAGAGCATTGGAACCCAGCGGAGCAATCAATGTCCTGCTTCAGGAACTCCATCTGATACAGACACCGGTCCCGTTCCTGACGGATCCTGTATTGGCACGGATCACGGTCATTGTAATCAATATGTGGATCGGAATTCCCTATACCATGATGACGTTCTCGGGTGTGCTGATGAATATTCCCGCCGATCTTTATGAAAGCGCGGCAATTGACGGGGCCGGACCGGTCAGAAGATTCTTCAGTATTACTCTGCCGTATATGATCTTTGTGACAGCTCCGGCAACCATTACTACGTTTGTGGGAAACGTCAACAACTTCAATGTCATTTATCTGCTGACCGCGGGCGGTCCCGCTTCTCTGGACTATTATCAGGCAGGGAAAACGGATCTGCTCGTCACCTGGCTGTACAAGCTGACTGTGGATCAGCATGACTATGCGCTGGCATCCACGATCGGAATATTTATCTTCATGATTGTTTCTGTCTGCTCGCTGGCAGTGTATAACCGGACCGGTGCCGTGAAGAAGGAGGATATGTTCCAGTGAAAAAGCATGTGAACAAACGTAACCTCCGGAAATCAATCGGCTTGCATACATTGCTGACCATCCTGTCGCTGCTTTGGATGTTGCCGGTCTTCTGGCTGATCATTTCTTCACTGCGCAGCGAACCGGGTGCATATACCCCTTATTTGTGGCCGAAAGGCTTTACCCTGGATAACTATGTCAGGCTGTTTACGGATACCCGGTTGTTCAATTTTCCACGATGGTTCATGAATACGTTCCTGGTTGCCTGCTTCAGCTGCCTGATCACCACGATCCTGACCCTGATGGTGGCTTATGTGTACTCCAGACTGCGCTTCAAGAGCCGGAAGGTCATCATGAACATATCGCTGATCCTTGGAATGTTTCCGGGATTCATGAGCATGATTGCCATTTATCATTTCATGAAAGCAGTGAATCTGGATCAGACACTGCTGGCGCTGATCCTGGTCTATTCCGGCGGAGCAGCCCTGAACTACTATATTGCAAAAGGCTTTTTTGATACGATCCCCAAATCGCTGGATGAAGCGGCGACTCTTGACGGAGCCAGCAGGCATACCATTTTCTGGAAGATCATTTTGCCGAATTCCAAGCCTATTGTAGTGAATACGGCCATCAATGCCTTCATAGCTCCCTGGGTGGATTTCATCTTTGTTTCGGTCATCATGAAGGATAATTACAGTAACTATACTGTGGCAAAAGGACTATATACGATGGTTGACAAGGCCAATATCTATCAGTATTACACTGTCTTCTGCGCCGGATCGGTCGTGGTTGCGATCCCCATTGTGCTGCTGTTTATCCGCCTTCAGAAATACTATGTTGCCGGAGTGACCGGTGGAGCTACGAAAGGATGACTATGGCATGGAACTGACAGCTATTCTTCACAGACCCATGAGTGAATATGCCTTTCCACTGGATTCACGGCATATGGTTTTCAGACTCCGGAGCAAAAGGGAAGATCTGAAAGAAGTCACTTTCTGGTATGCGGACCGTGCTGATATGTCTTCGGAACTTCCGTTTACGCCAAAGGAAATGCCGCTGGTCAGACGCGACATGCTGTATGACTGGTTTGAAATCACACTGGAAACGGACTGGGAACGAATCGCGTATTATTTTGAACTCAGCGATGGGAAAGAAAGGATCCGCTTTGCCGGTGAAGTTTTCGAGAAAGAAAACGCGCATATCGAGCGCTCCGAATATTTCCAGTATCCATACAATCATCGGGCCGATATACCGCAAGTGCCGGAATGGATCCGTTCCGCGGTAGTGTATAACATTTTCCCGGACAGTTTCGCGGACAGTGCGCGACATATCAGCGGCGAAGCTCGTACGGCAGAGTACAGGGATCTGCGGTGTGAAAGCCTGAACGGCGGAACGATCCGCGGCATTACGGAGAATCTGGACTATCTGCAGGGGCTTGGCTTTAACTGCATTTATCTGAATCCGGTTTTTACCGCGGGCGCATATCATAAATATGATTTGCTGGATTATAAACATATTGATCCATGCTTCGGATCGGATGATGAATTCAGGGAAATGGTCCGGCAGGCACATGAACATGGCATCCGGGTGATCCTGGACGGTGTATTCAACCATGTGAGTCAGTATCACTTTTCGTTTCAGGATGTGCTGAAGAACGGAAAAGGGTCCGATTATTATGACTGGTTCTATTCGCTGCCTGATCCGGTAAGGGTTCCGAAAGACGATGAGATGCCCGGATACACCTGCTTTTCCTATGTGGCGAATATGCCCAAGACAGATACTTCCTGTCCGGCATTGCGTGATTATTTCTGTGATGTAGGGACCTACTGGATCCGTGAATTTGATACGGATGGGTGGCGGCTGGATGTTGCCAACGAAGTAAATGATGATTTTCTCAGATGCTTCAGGAAAAGTATCAGGAGTGCAAAGCCGGACGCCATTATCATCGGTGAGGTATGGGAAAATGCAGAACATTACATGCATGGGGACATGCTTGACGGGGCAATGAATTACGATTTCCGCAGGTTCTGTACGCAATTTTTCGCCGAGAGGATCCTGACGGCGGAGGAGTTTGATCTTCGCCTGTCCTCTCTGATGATGCGCTACTCAGCTAAGATGCTTCCGGCACAGCTGAATCTGCTGGATGGACATGATACCTGCCGTTTCCTCACCTCCTGCGGGGGAGACCTGTCACGGATGGAACAGGCGATCCTTTTCCAAATGACTTTTGTCGGGATCCCAAGCGTGTTTTACGGAGATGAAAAGGGGATGGCAGGACTGACTGAACCGGAATACCGGGCTCCCATGAACTGGAACGATCATTCCGAACTGGAAAACGTGTATGGCAAAATGATCAGTCTGCGCCGTGAACACCCCGCACTGACCGGAAGTTCATTCAAAACGGTCAGTGCTGCCGACGGTCTTTTTGAGTATGAGAGGGAAGACGGAAATGAAGTGATCCGCATCGCGATCAATACCGGTGCGGAAGAAAAATCCGTGATACCCGTCGGGGATATCCTGTTGCAAAAAGGAGTTGAGTGTGGTTTACTGAAAACCGGCGGCTATCTTGTCAGCAGGAGAGTAAAGTAAACATGTCAGTGACGATCTATGATCTCGCGGAAGCGGCAGGTGTATCTATTGCCACGGTTTCCAAGGCGCTGAGCGACAGCTATTCGGTTTCGGAATCCACGAAAAAACGAATCCGGGATCTGGCTGAAAAAATGGAATATATTCCCAACGCGCGCGCACGGAGCTTTGCGCGCCAGAGAAGCGGTATCGTTCTGTTTATTACAGATATGTACCGGAACATTGCTTATGAAAATCCACATATGTTTGAGATCATGACCGGGATCACCCAGTATCTCGACAGCAAGAATTACTCGCTGCTGATCAAGCATATGTCGAAAAAAGAGGCGCCGGATGCGATTCGGGAACTGATGCTCCGTGAACAGGCGGACGGAGTGATCCTCCATGCCGCGATTCTCAGCAAACAGCTGGTCAATGTACTGACGATGGCGAAACTGCCGCATCTGGTGATCGGTAAGCCGGACATGCCGACCCGTGTTTGCTGGATTGACGTCAATCATGAGCTGGCTGGTCAGAAAGCAGCCACTTATCTGCTTGACAAGGGTTACCGGAAAATGACCTTCCTCATGGGAAAAGAGGGAGAGGATATGATTTCCGAACACCGCCGGATCGGAATGAAGGCTATGTTTGACGAAGAAGAACTGGACTTCAGGACATTGTACAGCAACAGCACATATGAAGACGGTCTCCTGAAGATGGAGGAGGCATTGACCACTGGCGAAAAACCGGACATCATCGTGTGTACCAACAATTATCTTGCTATGGGATGTCTGCAGTATGCGCGCAATCACGGACTTCGTGTTCCGGAAGATATCGCTGTGATGACATTTGACAATTATCCGCTGTCCATGATCACCCAGCCGCAGCTGACCGCGGTGGAAGCGGATATGTATGATATGGGGCAGGAAGCAGCCCGCTTCATTCTTCACAAGATCCGCAAACCGGAGATCCAGACACAGTCTTACTGTACCGTACCAAGAGTAAACGAACGTATGTCCACATGAGATTGTATTCAGAACTTAAAACGGCTGTCTCATCCGGATCATCCGGTACCTGAGACAGCCGTTTTATTGTGAAACAGTTATTTGATTTCCCGGGCGGTGGCGATGTTTTCCGCATGGTCACCGATACGTTCGAGGTTGGTCAGCATATCCAGATAGATCATGCCGTTTTTGGCGGAACACTTTTTGTTCTTCAGACGGTCCACGTGATGGGTGCGGAGCGCTTCAGTCAGATTGTCGATCTCTTCTTCGGCGTTTTCAACGTCCGGGAGGGATTCGGCGGCTTTCTTCGGGTTATGGAAGATTTCCAGAGCGATATCCAGCTGACTTGCGACACGGTCACGCATGTCATTCAGTTCGACCATGACCTTGGGAGTGAATTTGATATCTTCATTCTGCTTCATCTGACCAGCTTCCAGAATGTTGACTGAGTGGTCACCGACACGTTCCAGGTCATTGGTCACATGGAAGAGAGAACCGACCAGACGGGAATCGCTTTCGTTCAGATCCATACCCTTGACGGTGGTCAGCCATTTTCCGATTTCCCGGTTCAGGAAATCCAGTACATTTTCCCGTTCAGTGATCTCTTCCGCGAGTTTGTCATCCCACTGGTCAAAGCAGGCAAAAGCACTGTTGAAATTCAGGACGGCCATTTCACCCATGCGCTCCACTTCACGCTGGAGCTGGGCTACGGCAAGCGGCGGAGTCTTGGTGAGACGGCTATCGAAGAATTTGAGGCGCATATCGCTGCTTTCCATGGTCTTGTCCTTGATGAGCAGGACGGCCAGCTTTTCAAGCAATCCGGCAGCGGGAAGCAGGATCAGGGTGGTGGTCAGGTTAAAGATGATATGGGTCAGGGCGATCTGCAATTTCAGGTTATCCGCGCCGGCCAGTTCAATGACCCACTGATCGAAGGGGACCAGACAGCAGATCGTGACGAAGATAATGGTGCCGATGGTGTTGAACAGCAGGTGAACAATGGAAGTCCGGCGGGCTGTGGTGTTTGTTCCGCTGCCGGCGATCACCGAGGTCAGGCAGGTGCCGATATTGGTACCGAAGAGGATGAACATAGCTGTCTGCAGGGGAATCAGCCCCTGAGAGGCCAACGCCTGCAGCAGACCGACGCAGGCGGCGGAAGAATTCAGGGCGATACAGAGTACAGCACCCAGCAGAACGCCCAGGATCGGGTTGGAAATGCTCTGGATGGCATCGCTGAATCCGCTCCACTGCTGCAGGGGAGCCATGGCAGAGCTCATGCTCTTCATACCGATGAACAGAAGACCGATGCCCATGACAATGGGACTGAATTCTTTCACAACGGTGAGCTCACGCTTATCCGGGAGCCAGGAAAGAATGAAACCGATACAGGTCAGGATCAGCCCGAGCTCCAGTCCTTCCAGCGACAGCAGCAGAGGAGTCACGGTGGTGCCGATATTGGCGCCCATGATCACTCCGATGGCCTGGGTCAGGGTCAGCATATCGGCATTGACGAAACCGACGACCATGACGGTGGTAGCGGTGGAAGACTGGATCAGGATCGTCATGATGATACCGCACAGTACGGACAGAACGCGGTTCTTGGTGACGGACTGAAGCAGACCTTTCAGCTTGTTGCCCGCTGTTTTTTCAAGCCCTTCGCCCAGGATCTTCATACCGAACATGAAAATTCCCAGACCGCCCAGCAGGTAGACAAGCATCAACAGGATCTCACCGACGGATAATGAATCAGATGGCATAGAGCACCTCCGAAAAGAATTCCAACATTCCCTCATTTTTATCATATCATGTAAAGACTGTGTATGACAACTGTAAAGTGCTTGTACGGTGAAAGAAAAAACTTTATAATATGGACAGAATTCCGGACCTTTCCGGAAAACGAAGGAGCGATCGCCATGCCTTCACTGTCTTCCTACAGTGCCGAACTGGATTACAGCTATGCCCCGGGTATCTTTCCGTCCATGGAATGCATGCTGCACAGGCCGGAGGATGTACGGCGTCTGCTGATCCATTCCGGAAGCCGCGAACGCGAAGGCGTGGAAAAACTGATCCGCCTCGCGGAAGAGAGAAATATCCGGGTGGAAGAAGCGGACAAGGCGCTTGCACGGATCTCCGGAAAAGAAAACTGCTTTGCCGCCGCTGTGTTTGGCAAGTTTGACTGCGAACCGGCTCCGGAAGCACCTCATGTTGTGCTTCATCATCCCAGCGACAGCGGAAATGTCGGAACGATCATGAGAACGGCTCTGGGATTCGGGATCGAGGATCTGATCCTGATCCGTCCCTGTGTGGATCCTTTTGATCCGAGGACGGTACGGGCGAGTATGGGAAGCCTGTTTTCACTGCGGCTGAAGGTGTACGATGATTTTGAAGCCTATCGCGCGGCTTTCCCGGAAAGAGCCTGCTATCCCTTCATGCTGGATTCCTCTGTTCCGCTGGAAACGGCGCTGGCTGCCGGAAAACCGGATAAGTATTCCCTAATCTTCGGTAATGAAGGCAGCGGCCTGCCTCACGAATTTGCTTCCCTGGGGCAGCCGGTCCGGATCCCCAGTAACGACCGGATCGATTCCCTGAATCTGGCCATCGCGGCAGCTATCGGGATCTATACCTTCACCCGCTGACATTATAATGTAGCTTTTTTTCTCCCGCTGTGTAAAACGGCGGGAGTTTTTGTTGCAACAGAGGGCTTTGAAATGGTATACTATTCTGTACGGCTATGCCTGTATCGCAGAAATACACAGCCGCAGACAGAAAGGAACACTGATGCTGGAATTTGTTAAGAAACTGCTGGGTGGCGGAAACGACGCACGGCTCAAAAAACTGGAGAAAACTCTGGACGCGGTGGACGCGCTGGAGGAGGAATACCGGAAACTGACGGATGAGCAGTTACGGGCAAAGACTCAGGAATTCAAAGCACGTCTCGCAAAGGGCGAGACGGAGGATGACATCCTTCCGGAAGCTTTCGCGACCGTGCGTGAAGCGGCGGACCGCGTGCTGGGCATGCGTCCGTTCCGTGTGCAGGTGCTGGGCGGTATCGTGCTGCATCAGGGCCGGATCGCCGAGATGAAGACAGGTGAAGGTAAAACACTGGTGGCCACGATGCCCTCCTACCTGAATGCCCTGAGCGGAAAAGGCGTTCATGTGGTGACCGTGAACGACTATCTGGCCCGCCGTGACAGTGAATGGATGGGAAAGGTCCATCGTTTCCTGGGTCTGACCGTGGGTCTGATCGTGCATGATCTGGAACCGGACGAGCGCCGTGAGGCATATGCCTGCGATATCACTTACGGGACCAACAATGAGCTTGGTTTCGATTACCTGCGTGACAACATGGTGAAGCGTCAGTCGAATCTGGTGCAGCGCGGACATCATTTCGCCATCGTCGACGAAGTCTACTCCATCCTGATCGATGAAGCACGCACGCCTCTGATCATTTCCGGACAGGGCGAAAAGAGTACGGAACTCTACGAGAAAGTGGATGCTGTGGTCCGGGCGCTGAAGCCAGAGACTCACTATGAAGTCGATGAGAAGAAGAAAGCAGTCGTGTTGACGGATGAAGGCGCGGAACGGGTGGAAAGCGCGTTCGGGATCGACAACATCAACGATCCGGAAAACAGCGAGCTGAATCACCATGTGCACTGTGCCCTGCGGGCACATTCGCTGATGAAGCGGGATGTGGACTACGTGGTGCAGAACGGTCAGGTCGTGATCGTGGATGAATTCACAGGTCGACTGATGATCGGACGCCGGTATTCGGAAGGCTTGCATCAGGCTATCGAAGCGAAGGAACACGTGAAGGTGGAACGGGAAAGCAAGACGCTTGCCACCATCACCTTCCAGAACTACTTCCGTATGTATGAAAAGCTGTCCGGTATGACGGGTACCGCCAAGACAGAGGAAGCCGAATTCGAAGGGATCTACATGCTGGATGTCGTGGAGATCCCCACCAACAAGCCGAATATCCGTAAAGACCTGGAAGATGTGGTCTATAAGAACAAGAACGCCAAGTACAAGGCGGTGATCGCTTCCATCAAGGAACGCCATGAGGCGGGACAGCCGGTCCTGGTCGGTACGATCTCGGTCGAGATCAGTGAGCTGCTGAGCAGCATGCTGCGCAGGGAAGGGATCCCACATGAGGTCCTGAACGCGAAGAACCACGCGCGTGAAGCTGAAATCGTGGCGCAGGCAGGTCATTACGGAGCCGTGACCATCGCGACCAACATGGCCGGCCGTGGTACAGATATTTCCCTGGGCGGCAATCCGGAATATCTGGCGCGGAGAACGATGCGCCAGGAAGGTCTGGATGAGGAACTGATCGAACTGGCAGTGGGACATAACAACGATGTTCCGCAGGAAGTGCTGGATGCCAGAGCACACTTCGGGGAACTGCTGGCCGGGTTCAAGAAAGAAACGGATGTTGAGCACGAGCGGGTGCTGCAGGCCGGCGGTCTGCACATCATCGGTACGGAACGTCATGAGAGCCGCCGGATCGACAACCAGCTGCGCGGACGTGCCGCCCGTCAGGGCGACCCCGGTTCCACCCAGTTCTTTATCTCTCTGGAGGATGACCTCATGCGTCTGTTCGGTTCAGACCGGATCGGAATGATCGTTGACCGTATGGGACTCGGGGACGATGAACCGCTGACCGCCGGCATGCTGACCAAACAGATCGAATCGGCCCAGAAGCGTATCGAAAGTCGCAACTATGAATCCCGTAAACATGTTCTGGAATATGACGATGTCATGAACAAGCAGCGTGAAGTGATCTACGGACAGCGCCGGCGTGTGCTCATGGGTGAAAATGTACAGGACAGCATCCGGAAGATGTCGGATCACGTGATCGATTATGCGCTGCGTTTCTGGTGCGGCAGTGAGGATCCGGTCGAATGGGACTGGACTCAGACTGCGAATTATCTTGAGAATCTGAATGTACATCACGGGACTGTCGAAGCTCAGAAAGACAATATGGTGCAGACCGAGAACAAGAATGCCTTCCGCGAAACACTGACGGAAGACGCGGCTGCCTTCTACGCAGAACGGGAACAGATGCTGACGGAACTGGGCGTGGATATGCGGGAAGTCGAGCGCGTGATGCTGCTTGATTCCGTGGACCGCCGCTGGATGGACCATATCGACGCGATGGACCAACTGCGTGGCGGTATCGGATTCCGCGCGTACAGCGGAAAGAATCCGGTGACGGAATACCAGATCGAATCCGCACATATGTTTGAGGAACTGAATCACCTGATCCGCGAGGACACGATCCGCAAGGTCTGCCAGATGAAGATCAGGGTCACTCCGCAGCATGAACAGAAGGAACAGCCGGTGGAAGCACACATGGCCGGCGACCAGCCGAGACAACCCCGTAAAGTAAAAGCTGCCGACAAGGTCGGACGGAACGATCCGTGCCCCTGCGGGAGCGGCAAGAAATACAAGAACTGCTGCGGAAGCAATGTGCAGTAAGAATGAGGAGCGGGAAACATGATTGAACTCGAACAGTATTCCCAGGATATCCAGCAGATCCGGAAGAGCATCCTGTCCTCCGGAGAAGCCCTTCATGTCGAGCACATGAAGGAACAGATCGAAGAACTGACACAGGAAATGAATCAGCCCGAATTCTGGAATGATACCGAACGCTCCACCCGGGTAAACCAGAAGGTGGGACACCTGAAGAACAAGCTGGAACACTATCAGTCCCTGCTGTCTTCCGCGGACGATATCGAGACCATGATGGAACTGGCACAGGAAGAAAACGACGAGGACATGGTCAAGGAGGTCGGCGAGGAACTGGCTTCCCTCCGGGAACAGGCGGACGCTCTGGAACTGGAGACCATGATGCGCGGCGACTATGACGATAACGATGCTGTGCTGAGCCTGCATGCGGGTGCCGGCGGAACAGAGGCACAGGACTGGACCCAGATGCTGTTCCGGATGTATACCCGGTATTGCGAGCATATGGGCTTTAACGTCAAGGTGCTGGACCTGCTGGACGGAGATGAAGCGGGCATCAAGAGCGTGACTTTTGAAGTCAGCGGTGATCACGCGTACGGCTATCTCCGCGGCGAAAAGGGCGTGCCCCGCCTGGTCCGCATTTCTCCTTTCGATTCCAACGCGCGGCGCCATACTTCCTTCTCCTCTCTGGACGTGGCTCCCATGCTGGAGGATGAAGGCGATGATATTGTAATCGACATGAAGGATGTCCGCGTGGACACCTATCACTCCAGTGGCGCCGGCGGACAGAACGTCAACAAGACCAGTTCCGCCGTCCGTATGACACACTTCCCCACAGGAATCGTGGTTGCCTGCCAGACCGAACGTGATCAGGTGCAGAACCGTGCGACCTGTCTGAAAATGCTGAAAGCCAGACTGCTGGAACTGAAGGAACGCGAAAAGGAACAGCAGATGGCCGACATCAAGGGCGAAATGAAGAAGATCGAATGGGGCAGTCAGATCCGGAGCTACGTATTCCAGCCCTACACCATGGTCAAGGATCACCGCACCAACTATGAGAGCGGCAACATTGACGATGTCATGAACGGCAATCTGGAAGGCTTTGTCACCGCGTATCTGAAGATGCAATAAGCGCGACTTGCGAGTCGCGCAGGGGAGCACGGCTTGCGAGCCGTGCAGGGATTAGGGATTAGGGATTAGGGAAAGCGAGGACCGAGGTCCAAGGGCCAAGGTTTTTACTGGTATGCGGTCTGAGGACCACGCAGGGATTAGTGGATAGGGAATAGTGAATAGCGGATGAACAAAAGGGTTCGAGGGTTCCTGGGGATCCTGGCCGGGATCTGTTTCTGCGTTTCGGTCCTGACCGGGATCACGCACTTCCTGGCCTGTAACGCGCCCATCATGGAACGTATCATGCGGGATAAGGCTCCTGCTGAAGTGACACTGCTTCCGGAACGGGAATACGGCGGTATGAACCGGATGATCACCGGTTTCCTGGCAGGTCGTGAAACAGATTTCCAGTACACATTCACAGAGAACGGATCCGAGTATGTATGCTTCCAGAAGCATGAACAGGTGCATATGACGGACTGCCGGGAACTGATCCGGCTGGACGGACTGGTATTCCTGCTGAGCACCGGGACGCTGGCAGTCTGCCTGCTGACCGGACTGACCGGGAAAAGAAAACCGGACCGGGCGAAGAATGGCTTCGGCAAGGGTTTCCTGACCGGAGGCATGATTATGGCAGGTCTGCTGATCATCGGTGTGATCTGGGCGGTACTCGATTTTGACCGGGTCTTTACCCTGTTTCATGAGATCGCGTTCACGAATGATCTGTGGCTGCTGAATCCGAATACGGATATGCTGATCCGGCTGATGCCGGAAACTTTCTTTACCGAATACGGGATCATCGGCGGGATCGCCGCCGGGGTGATCCTGACCGCGGTCCTTCTTCCGACTGCAATCTGTGTGACGAAAAATAAAAGGCGGGCTCCCTCCGGAACCCGGAGCGGGGATACAGTATGAGCTATTTTCAGACATCGCTGGAACAGATACGGGCGCTGCGGGAAAAGGAGCATGTTCGGATCCTGTCCCTGGAAACTTCCTGCGATGAGACTGCCGCCGCAGTCATCGAAGACGGACGGGTTATCCTGAGCAATATCGTCTTCAGTCAGATCGACCTGCATGCCATGTATGGCGGGGTCGTTCCGGAAATCGCCAGCAGGGCACATATGGAAGCCTGTGACAGAGTCGTGGATGAGGCCCTGAAAGCTGCCGGTATGGAACTGCAGGATGTGGATGCTTTTGCCGTGACCTACGGTCCCGGTCTGGTGGGCGCCCTGCTGACAGGAGTCAACTGCATGAAGGGACTCAGCTTTGCCGCCGGCAAACCGCTGATTCCGGTGAACCATATCGAAGGTCATGTGTCAGCCAATTATCTGACTCACCAGGAACTGGAACCGCCTTTTGTCTGCCTGGTGGTTTCCGGTGGCCACAGCCATCTGGTCCAGGTCTCCGATTACGGAAAGTATGAATTGCTCGGTCAGACAGTCGACGATGCTGCTGGTGAAGCCTTTGATAAAGCGGCGCGTGTTCTGGGGCTGCCGTATCCTGGCGGACCGCGGATCGACAGGCTGGCAGAAGAGGGCAATCCTCTGGCGTTCTCATTACCCAAGCCGCATACGGACGGGAAGTATGATTATTCCTTCTCCGGTCTGAAAACGGCATTCCTGAATACCGCGCACCAGATGGAACAGCGGGGTGAGACCCTGCCGAAGGCGGATCTGGCTGCCAGCTTCCGACACGCGGTGGTGAGCATGCTGACAGAAAAGGCCGAACTGCTCCTGAAGGATCTGAAACCCGCGGTTCCGGATCTGAAAATGGCGATGGCAGGCGGAGTGTCCGCCAATGCGGGTCTGCGCAGAGAAATGCAGGCAGTGTGCGATAAGCTGGGGATCCCCCTGTATATGCCCCGGATCGACCTGTGCACCGATAACGGCGCCATGATCGGATCTGCAGCCTACTACCGTATGATGAACGGAGATCCGGCCGAACTGACACTGAACGCGGTGCCGGCACTGCGACTGTTATAAGGAGATAGAAAAGATGAAGAAGGAACTGTGGCAGGCGATCAAATTCACGCTGTTCTCCATTTCCGCGGGAATCATTCAGATCGGGACTTACACACTCTTTTATGAAGTCTTTCACTGGGCACCCTGGCTGGCCTACCTGGTCTCCCTGATCCTCAGTGTACTGTGGAACTTCACCTTTAACCGGAAGTATACCTTCCGCAGCGACGCGGACCTGAAACGCTGCATGCTGCTGGTGGCGCTGTACTATCTGGTGTTTACGCCCCTCTCCACCTGGTGGACTGCCGCGCTGACCGGAGAAAATCCTTTCACGGGAGCAGCAGCGTCGGAGACCCCCATTCTGAACAATTATGTTGTGGAAATAGGCACCATGCTGATCAACTTTGTTACTGAATTCCTGTATCAGAAGTTTGTTGTTTACAGGAACAGTATCGATACGAGAGAATAGTGGATAGGGATTAGGGATTAGGGATTAGGGATTAGTGGAGCGGAGCGGCGGGCGTGAACGCCGCCGTGAAAGTATATTTGAGAGAACGGAATTTGGAATGAAAGAGAATATTGTGATCCGGGGTGCCCGGGAACATAATCTGAAGAATATCGATATAGAGATTCCCCGTGACAAACTGACTGTGGTCACGGGGCTTTCCGGCTCCGGGAAAAGCTCTCTGGCGTTTGATACCATCTATGCCGAGGGACAGCGGAGGTATGTGGAAAGCCTGTCCAGCTATGCCAGACAGTTTCTGGGACAGATGGACAAGCCGGATGTGGACTCCATTGATGGACTGAGCCCGGCCATCTCCATCGACCAGAAGACCACCGGGCGGAATCCCCGTTCCACGGTGGGTACAGTAACGGAGATCCATGACTACCTGCGTCTTCTCTGGGCGCGGGTCGGGGTCCCGCACTGCCCGGAATGCGGACGGGAGATCCGTCAGCAGACCGTGGATGAAATGGTGGATATTGTATGCCGGAATCCGGAAGGGACCCGGCTGCAGGTCCTTTCACCCGTGGTGCGCGGCCGTAAGGGTGAACACCGGGATCTGCTTGAGAAAGCACGGAAAAACGGATTTGTACGTGCCCGGATCGACGGGGAACTGTTCGAGCTGGATGACCCGCCGAAGCTGGACAAGAACAAGAAGCATTCCATCGATATCGTGGTCGACCGTCTGATCCTCCGGTCCGGCAAGGAATTCCGCCAGCGGCTGGCAGACAGCATTGAAACCGCGACGACCCATTCCGCCGGTCTGGTGACCGTGGATCTGTTTGACCTGGGTGAAAACATCTTCAGCATGAATTATGCCTGCCCTGACTGCGGGATCTCGATTGAGGAACTGGCCCCGCGGATGTTTTCCTTCAACAGTCCCTTCGGTGCCTGCCCGACCTGCGACGGACTGGGAGTACTGATGAAGATCAGCAGGGACGCGCTGTTCCCGGATGAGAGCCTGAGCCTGCGGGAAGGCGCGCTGACGGCCATGGGTTTCAATACGGGAGATGATAACGGGATTGCCGCGCAGTATTTTGCCGCGCTGGGAGACAAGTACGGGTTTACCGTGGATACACCGGTCTCCGAGATCCCGGAAAAGGGAATGAACGCGATCCTGTACGGTACAGGCAAGGAAAAGGTAACGATCACCTATGAGGGCGCGAGGGGACAATCCAGTTATTCGACACCCTTTGAAGGCGTGATCCCCACCCTTGAGCGCCGGTACAGGGAAACATCCTCGGAAGGCATGAAACAGGCTTATGAGGAATACATGTCGGAAGAGATCTGTCCGGACTGCCGCGGAATGCGTCTGAAGCGGGAAGCCAGAGCGGTGACCGTAGGCGGCAGAAATCTTCCGGAAGTGAGCAATCTTTCTCTCACGGAGAGCCGTGAGTTTTTCCGCGGATTGGAGCTGACGGACAGGGAGAACATGATTGCCCGGCAGATCCTGAAAGAAATTGATGCCCGTCTGGGCTTCCTGAACGATGTGGGCCTGGGCTACCTGACACTGAGCCGGGCAGCCGGATCGCTGTCCGGCGGTGAAGCCCAGCGGATCCGGCTGGCAACCCAGATCGGTTCGGCGCTGATGGGAGTCCTGTATATTCTGGATGAGCCTTCCATCGGACTGCATCAACGGGATAACGCCAAACTGATCAGCACCCTGAAACGCATGCGGGATCTCGGTAATACCGTGATCGTGGTCGAACATGACGAGGAAACCATGTATGCCGCGGACCATATCGTCGATGTCGGTCCCGGAGCCGGTTTGCACGGCGGACATATTGTGGCTCAGGGGACGGTGGACGAGATCAAAGCCTGTCCGGAAAGCCTGACGGGTCAGTATCTGTCCGGAGTGAAGACCATTCCGGTCCCGAAAAAACGCCGGAAACCTGCCGGATGGCTGAAAGTGCTGAATGCACGGGAACATAATCTGAAAGGGATCAATGTAAAGATCCCTCTGGGTATCCTTTGCTGTGTGACCGGGGTCAGCGGATCCGGCAAGAGCAGCCTGGTGAACGAAATCGTCTACAAATATCTGGCGAAGAGACTGAACCGTGCCAAGACCCGTCCCGGACAGTTTGACGGGATGGAAGGCGTGGAGCAGCTGGACAAGATCATTATGATCGACCAGAGCCCCATTGGCAGAACACCGCGAAGCAATCCGGCCACCTATACGGGACTGTTTGACCAGATCCGGAAACTGTTTGCCATGGCCCCGGAAGCCAAGGCGAGAGGATTCAGGGAAAACCGTTTCTCCTTCAATGTGAAGGGCGGACGCTGTGAAGCCTGTCAGGGAGATGGCGTACAGAAGATCGAGATGCACTTCCTGCCGGATATCTATGTGCCCTGCGATGTCTGTCACGGGCACCGGTATAACCGGGAAACCCTGGAAGTGACCTGGCACGGAAAGAACATCTTTGAAGTGCTGGACATGACGGTGGAGGAAGCGGCTTCCTTCTTTGAAAACCAGCCGCAGCTGCTGAAGAAACTGGAAACGCTCATGGATGTCGGTCTGGGATATATGAAACTGGGTCAGGCGTCCACCACGCTTTCCGGCGGTGAGGCACAGCGGGTGAAGCTGGCGACCGAACTCAGCCGCAAGGCGACCGGCAAAACGATCTACCTGCTGGACGAACCTACCACGGGACTGCATATGGCGGACGTGGACAAACTGATCCATGTACTGCAGCGCCTGACCGATGCAGGTAACAGTGTACTGGTGATCGAACATAATCTGGATGTGATCAAGGTTTCGGACTGGCTGATCGACCTCGGACCGGAGGGCGGGGATGCCGGAGGCACTGTGATTGCCGAGGGAACTCCCGAAAAGGTCGCGGCATGTGATTCATCCTTTACCGGAGAGTATTTGCGTCGCCTGCTGGCGAAATGAAAAATGATGAGTGATAAATGAAAATTACTTTTTTCAAACGGGGAGGAGTTGAACGTTATGGAAGAACAGGGAGCGTTTGTCACAGGTCAGTATCCGAACGTATTTGAAGAGATCGGTGTTTCAAAGGACGAAGTGGTTGAAAAGATCCGGAAGAGTTTTGAAACCATTTTCTTTGATCCGGAAGAAAACTTCTTCCATGAAGTAGATCCTGATTCCGCCTGCATGGTGGATACCGGAAACATCGATGCCCGGACAGAAGGCATGAGCTACGGAATGATGATGTGTGTCCAGATGGACCGGCAGGATCTGTTCAACAAGCTGTGGACATTCTCTGTCCGCTATATGCGTCAGACATCCGGGATTTATGAAGGATATTTTGCCTGGAGCACCAAACTGAACGGCGAACGCAACGCCCAGGGCCCCGCACCGGACGGAGAGGAATACTTCGCTATGGCGCTGTTCATGGCTGGAGACCGTTGGGGAGACGGGGAAGGGATCTTCAATTATACCGCGGAGGCACGGGAGATCCTGCGCCATTGCGTGCATCAGGCGGAGATCGTGCCCGGCGGAGAGCCTATGTGGGATCCGGATAATCACTATATCAGGTTCACACCGGAAGCCAAGTTCACCGATCCCAGCTATCATCTGCCTCATTTCTATGAACTGTTCGCACTGAAGGCGAATGAGGAAGACCGTCCCTTCTGGAAAAAGGCGGCGGAAGTCTCCCGTGAATTTATCGCCCTGTCAGCGGATCCTGTGACCGGTATGAGCGCGGAGTATACCGAGTATTCCGGCGCCACCCGGCTGATGTTCCGGAAACCGTGGGCGTACTATTCCGACGCGTACCGGGTCGCGGAAAACATCGCTCTGGACCGGATCTGGTTCGGCCCGACCGCAACGCTGGAGGAAGTGGAGACCCGTTTGCAGGATACATTCGCGAAATATGATCTCAATGACCTACGGGCGTATGACCTGGACGGAACTCCGGCGGAAGAACCCGCCATGCATCCCGTGGCGATTATTTCCGTGCTGGGCGCGGCATCTGCCGCTTCTCACAGCGAGTATCGCAGGCATTTCCTTGAAGCGTTCTGGAATACTCCCCTGCGTACCGGAAAACGCAGATATTATGACAATTGCCTGTACTTCTTCTGTCTGATGATGCTGGGCGGAGAATACAAGGTCTGGTAAAGGAGGAAGGTCCATGTACAGCTGCCCCGGATGCGGCGCTATGATGGTTTATGACATCAAAGCCGAAAATCTGGTCTGTACCCGCTGCGACCGGCATGAACCTGTGAGTGAAGCGGATCAGCGGGAGAACTGGAAGAGTGAGTCCACTTTCAGTGTGGATCTGCTGACCTGTCCGCAATGCGGCGCGGAGATCCGTGCCATGAATGCCGCGGTTGCTTCCTTCTGCAGTTATTGCGGCGCGGAAGTGATGCTGGAGAAGAAAAATGAAGAGCTGCAGCGTCCCGAACGGATCATTCCGTTCCGGTATACCCGGGAAGAATGTTTCGAAAAATACCGTGAAATGATCGGCAACAATCCCTTTGTGGATCACCGGCTGAAGAATGTCACCGCCGACAGTTTCCGCGGGATCTATGTGCCCTATTTCAATTATGATGCCAGAGTGACCGGAAATGCCACTGTGGACGGGGAGCAAACCAAGGGAGATACGACATACTATTATTCCACGCAGATCTCTCTGAACCATGCCTATACCGATATCCTGCACGACGCGTCGGTGGAAATGCCTGATGTCTTGTCTGAACAGATCTCAAATGTGATACCGGAACAGATCAGGGATTTCTCCCCCGCCTATATCAGCGGTTTCTATGCGGATCAGTCGGACATGGACAAGGATAATTACATCAACTACGCGAAGGCTGAAGCGGTCCGTCGCGGTGTATCTGATGTCATCAGTGATCTGAAGGACGGATTGACCTACAACACGGCAAAAGCCCAGAAGGAACTCATCAAGAATACGGAGGCGAATTATTCCTCCACACTGCTGGTACCGACATGGTTTATGTCCGTACGCAGCGGTAACCGTGTCCTGTACGGTGTGATGAATGCCGTGACCGGGAAAATGGCGGCGGATCTGCCGCTGGATATTCCACGGTTCGGCTTGTTGGCGCTGGCAGTATTTGTTCCTCTTTTCCTGCTCCTGAATCTGTTGATCACCGCCAAGCCGGGCCTGACCCTGACGATCGCGATGATCCTGGCGTTCTGTTCCCAGCTGGCGGTCAACGGACGGCTGAAGAATATCCTGATCCGGGAAAAGGGCGGCCAGTCCAGGGACGGAGACCTGATGACCCTGCTGAAGGCGACCAACAAACGCGCCAAGGTAAGCAGGACCAGCGGGAGCAAGAGCAATGCCGTCGCAGGGATCATTCTTGCCGTGGTGATCGGATTCATTTATGTGCTGATCAAGATCGGTCCTTATCTGAGCGAAATGACGATGGACTTTACCAGAATGTTCAATCAGGAAAGCTTCGCTTCCGTCTGCTGCCTGCTGCTGACAGGCGGGACGCTGCTGCTGACGCTGACCGGACGGAAGAAGAAAGCCAGTCAGCCTGTCAGCACCTGGGTCACGCTGGCCGTTATGATCGTGAGCACCCTGATCCTCATCCTGAATCCTTTCCACAGCGCCGATATGCCTGTCTGGATCTGCGCGGTGCTGTGCATCGCTTCCGTTCTGTGGACGCTGATCAGAATGCTGAATCTGTATAATCGCGGATGCTCCAATCCCATGCCTCAATTCACGAGCCATACGGGAGGTGATGACCGTGTGTAAGATCCGCTGTGCTTTACTGATCCTGCTGACGGTCCTGCTGACTGTGACTTCCTGTCTGGCTTATACCGCACAGGAACAGGATGAGACAACCGGATTTCGGATGGTGATCGATGATGCGGCCAATCTGCTGACGGAAACCGAGATCCCGGAAATCATGGAGGCTATGAATAAAGTTGCCGGCTACTGCGATGTCGGCGTGCTGACCCGGAGTGCAAACGGATCCGGATCTAAAAATGTTGAGGATGTCGCTTATCAATGGGGCAGGAATGTCTTCGGAGAAACCGATTTTATTGTTTTTTTCATTGATATGTATACCAGAAACATCTGTATCTATGCCAATGAGGATATGGTGAGCCGCTTTACCCCCGCGGATTCGGATGTGGTGACGGATAATGTGAGCCGGTATGCCACCCGGAAAGAGTACGGAACCTGTTCGGTGAACGCGCTGGAACAGATCGCAAAGGTGCTGGAAGGGGAAAAGATCGCCCGGCCGATGAAGTATATCAGTAACGCCCTGATTGCTGTTTGTCTGTCTGTGATCCTGTGTTTTCTGGTGGTATCACGTACCCTGAAAACAAAGAACGCCGCGGAGGCGGTGAAGATCACCGCGACGGTGGCTGCCGGCGCGGGCACGGCACTGCTGGCCCGGAAGCTGGTGCGTACCGTACATCACGATTCGTCCTCCGGCGGCTATCACGGAGGCGGCGGTCATCACGGCGGAGGCGGCGGAGGCCATCACGGCGGTGGCGGTCATCATGGATTTTGATACTGGCGGAATACAAGAAAAATGAGCTGCGTTTATCACAGCTCATTTTTCTTACAGCGTATCCAGGCAGGCGGCTACGAAGACCGCGGGAGAATTCCAGTAGATTGCAATCTCATTGGTGTCAGCGGAAGGGGTTTCATCCAGATAGAAACGGGCCGGTGGGGTATCCGGCGGGAGTTTTTCCTTGGTGATACCGTAGGTGAAACGATTGTTGGGTCCGCCGGAAACCAGTCCGGGCACGGGATCCGTGACCCCGTCCGCATCGGAAGGCCGATGATGAGGATGCATGAAGGGATTCGCTCCAAAGCCGGTCACAAAACTGAGATCCAGCGCGTTCATTCCGAGCAGGTAATCCAGTTGTTTCACCGCACCGTTCAGATAACGGGAATTTCCGGAAAGCTTCCATCCGCAGACAAGGATCATTCCGCGGCTCAGTACCGTCAGATTGCTGCCCCAGATATATTCCATACTTCCCAACGCGGTTCCGTATACCGACTGGCTGATCGTATTGATGGCCCGGTCCGCTGCCCGGAGAAAGCGTTCCCGGAGCCAGTCCAGGAAATCAGGATCCAGTTTCCGGTTCAGTTCAAACAGGCAGCACATGGAACCCAGACCACCGACTTCACGCCAGCCCATCTGGGAGATATCGATCTGCTTGGCCTGGAACTCGAGATCTTCGGCATATCGTTCATCACCGGTGGTGGCATACAGTTCGCAGCCGGCCCAGAACAATTCATCCGTCATGCAATTATCCTCATATCCGCCGGTATGTACATCTTCCGGATTTTTCCAGGGGATCAGTGCCGGATTCATATCGAGCCAGTCCCAGGCACGGACAGCAGCATCCAGCATCCGGGCGGAGAAATCGGGATCAAACTGCTTCCAGATTCTGGAAGCAAGAGCCATGCAGGCACAGAAAGCCGCGGTCGCGCATTGACCGGCCGGCATGATATATTCCTGATCCTGATCATCTTCCGGCATGATGAAAGCGGCAAAACGCTTTGTGGTCAGCTTATGGGATACGGCCCCGTCTTCCAGCTGCATCTTCAGCATCCATTCCAGTTCCCAGCGCGCTTCATTCAGGATATCCGGCACACTGTTACCGGATTCGGGAATATTCAGACTGTCCAGAGAAGCCTCGGGGAAAAGAATCCAGGTATAGAGCAGATGACCGATCGTGACCGCACCGGGACCGATATATTTTCCGTAATCTCCGGCATCGTGCCAACCGCCCTGTACATTCATGAGGATATCGGGGTTCGTATAAAGCCTTGCCTGTGCTGTATGACAGGCTGCATGGGTCCATTTTCCGGCGTGCTCGGGTTTCAGTTCTGTACCGCAACGCTGATAATATAGACCTTTGATCAGCCCGCGGACCAATTCGGAATAGGGCTTTTCACTGACTGTGACGGTACGCTGCACCCCGTCCAGTTCCAATGTATATTTTCCGGCAGAAAGGTCACCAAGATCCAGCATGGCAACCTTGTCCCCGGTGCATTCATCCGGGAAAAGGGATCCGGTTTCAATCTGACGTACGATCCGGCCTGATTCGTCTGACACGGACACGGTCCCCTCACGGAGAACCACTACATATTTGGGCAGGGATACGGTATATCCAAGCTGGTTGACACGGAATACGCAGTCGATCATGTGAAGTTCCTTCTCTCAAAAAGATATTGTCATTTTATCGGGAATGCTGAATGAATGCAATGGATAAATGTGAAAAGAACAGACAAATATATCTTTTTACTGTTCGCTCCGGTTGTACCACGCGTCTATGCGCACGTTGACGTTATGCTGAAGGCTGCGATAGAAAAAGATATAGTCGTACACATGATAGACACCGTCCTCAAACTGAGCTCCTGGATATTCCTCCGGAGTCACATCCGTGGCGATCAGGGTCCCGCGGACAGGATCGATATACGCTCCGGTGAGCTCCGGAATCTCGGTTGTAATGGCTCCGGAATAGTCCGTAAAGCATGCGCCGGGGTTCATTGACCTGTCCGCAGGAGTACTGTCAGTCTTCCAGTTCAGCGGATTGATGGAGTAAGTATGCATTCCTTCCGGAACGATCAGCGAACCGGTGATCCCTTCCGCTTCCGTGGTATAGGCGATGATCACGCCGGTATCATCTTCACTCTGCGCGGGACGCAAATGCGGGAAAGCCGCCAGATCGTCATCCGTGATCCGCCAGCCGGGAGTATAGCAGGCAACCAAACGGTGACTCAGTTCTTTGTCGGCAAAGAATTCCTTCATCAGCTGCTGGCACATGATGCCGCCCTGTGAGAAACCGGCGAGCACGATTGGCCGGCCGTCATTGAAGTTTTCCAGATAATACAGGAAGGCGGCACGAACATCGGTATACGCGTGTTCAAAGTACTCACTTTCCGGACCGAATTCGGAGAAGGCGAGGATTGAGGCCTGACGGTATACGGGAGCAAAGAAACGGCACTCCGGATCCCAGATGCCTTTTTCCATGTTGACCGTGCCGAGATATTTGGTCATACGGCTTTCATCGTTCAGATCGATTACGTAGCCACCGTCACTGCCGCTGTAGGCGGTGGTAGGGACAAAGAAGACATCGGCCCGGGTATCCGTGCGTTCTGTTTCGGTATAGAACCAACTGGCAGAATCCGAATAGTTCAGCGGAGTCCATTCATCAGCAATACCGGGTACGGTGACTGCCAGAAGGACCAGAAACAGGATCAGGACTTTTTTGAATACAGACATGGCTCAACCTCTTTTCAGCAGATGATCATCAATCACGCCCATTATCATATCAGAAAGAAGAATGTGAGTCCATTGAAAATGGCAGGTGCGATATGATAAGATGAGAATATGAAAGTGGAATTTCAAATGAATACAGAAAAAACGCGGAAGGAACCGGATGAGTATCTGAACCGCAGGAGGAGAGAAAATTGACAGACGAAATCAGACCCGGGCGATATCGCCATTTCAAGGGCAATGAATACCGTGTGCTTTATCTGGCCCGTCACAGCGAAACAGAGGAATGGATGGTCGTTTATCAGGCGCTGTACGGGGATCAGGGAATCTGGGTACGGCCGGCGTCCATGTGGAATGAGACGGTGGAGCGTGACGGGAAATCTTATCAGCGTTTTACGTACATCGGAGAATGAGCCTGCAAAAAAAGGAGCGTAAGCTCCTTTTTTATGTGTTTTCTGATCCTTCCAGGACAGTTTCCAGCAGGAAACTGACGGGACGGAAACCGTCGTTGCAGCTGATCATGGCGGAACGCGGATCTTTCATCCAACCGTCATAGAAATTGCCGCCGCCGCTGCCAAGCGCTCTTGCCCACGGACTCAGATTCTCCCAGGCGGAAGGGCACAGCCCTTCCGGACAGTCCCAGCCGTTGCAAAGGAAAACCTGCCCTTCCGTCATATCGCAGGCATGCTGGATCGGGTTTTCATATTTCTGCTGAAGATCCGCGTAGTTCGCCTTGCGGATCACGGTGATCCTGACTTCTCTCATATGCGGTGACCTCCTTCAATCAGGCAAAACGTATGCGGATTGCCATATACTGTCGTGCAGATTATAGAGGTAATGCTTGGGAAAAATGCAGAAACGGATCTTGTTGAATCCGGAGGTTTTCAGTGATTCCAGTGTTTGCCGGAACAGGTCGTCACTCTGCAGTTCCCAGACATAGCAGGTGGTTCCGACAGGATAATATGCGGTGCCGTCTTCATATGCGAAATGGAAGGTGTTCCGTACCCGGACCGGACCGTGATTGCCTTCCCCGGCCGGAGTGACAGTAAAGGTGCCTTCGGGCTGCGGGACAGGGAAAGACGCGGTGATACGGAATGCATATACCCCTTCGGCGGAAGGCATGAATCGGATCCGGTATATGCCACCCCCGTCATAGAAGCCTCTGACAGGGACCGTTTCCGATGCCCCTGTGAAAACGGCCGAAACGGTTTGCTCTGAAAACGGATTGCCTGATGAAGGCCCGGAAATCGCAAGTTCATATATACTCCAACGTTCACATGACGCAGGAAATGCGCAAACGGATGATGCCTTTTCCATGACAGTTCCTCCGGAAGGATATGGATTTCAATGATATCCTATTATAGCATGACCGATTATTCCGCTCAAGGTAAGATCAGCGGCAGAATATCTGTATATTGACCCGGCAGGAATAAAAATGGTATGATATTCATGAACGGAAGCCAGGAGGAAAAGTTCATGATCGATCATCCGATTCCACCCGTTTTTGACGCGCGTTCAGAGATTCTGATCCTGGGTTCTTTTCCTTCCGTGAAATCCAGGGAGTACGGTTTCTTCTACGGACATCCGTCCAACCGGTTCTGGAAAGTGATGAGGGAAGTCCTCGGCTGGCCGACCGAACCGAAAAGCATTGAAGAAAAGAAAACGTATCTGCTGGAAAGTCATGTAGCGCTCTGGGATGTGATTGCTTCCTGCGAAGTGACGGGATCTTCCGACGCGTCCATCCGGAACGCGGTCCCGAATGATCTGAGACCGATCCTGGAAACCGGACGGATCAAAGCGGTTTTCTGCAACGGATCCACCGCGTACACCCTGTATATGAAGACGATTTATCCATCGCTGGGGATCCTGCCGGTCCGTCTGCCGTCGACCAGCCCAGCCAATGCGTCTTTCCGGCTGGAACAACTGACGGAAGCGTGGCGTAAGGCATTGCTGAATGTACTGACTGTCAATTCATAATAACGGAGACTGAAAAGATGAATATTGATAACAATGTTCTGAAGTACTATCTGAGAAATGTGTATTTCATCACCGGAACGGCATATGCCGGCAAGTCCACCATGACACGGATGCTGGCGGAAAAATATGATCTGGTTTTCTGTGGTGAAAATTATCATCTGGAAGTCACGGACAAGGTGGCTGATCCGAACCTGCAGCCCAATCTGTGCTATATGCGGCAGCTGAAGGACTGGAAGGATTTCGTGAAGCGCAGCCCCAAAAAGTACGAACAGTGGATCTATGATTCCCAGAAGGAAGTCGCGGGCTTTGAAATCGCCGAACTGATCGCGCGAGGCGCCAGTCAGAAAGTGATCGTGGATACCAATATTCCGGTTCCCGTTCTGAAACAAATCTCTGATTACAATCATGTGGCAGTGATGCTCTCGCCGCAGAGTGTCAGCGTGGAGCGCTTCTTTGAACGTACAGATCCGGAAAAACAGTTTATTCTTCAGGTGATTGAATCCTGTGACGAACCGGAAAAGGTGATGGAGAATTACCGGGAATGTCTGAAACGAATCAACAGCGAGGAACACTATAACGAGTATGCTCACAGTGGCTTCTTCACGCTGGAACGGGACAATCCGACTCAGGATGATGCCGCGGCGGTCTGTGACCTGCTGGCCAGACATTTTGGACTGATATGAGAATCGAAAAACGGATCCGCGAGGATCCGTTTTTCGATGAATTACTCAGCTTTTTTGCTGTCCAGATTCTGAATCACGCCCTTCAGGACGAAGAAGAGTCCGATCCCCAACAGCAGACCGCCGATGATGTCCGTGAGCCAGTGCACACCACAGAACATTCTGCTGAATACCATAAAGAGAGTGAACAGGGCAACAACGAATTTCAGGATCGTCTTCAGAGTGCCTTCCGGGAGCCTTCTGTTGATCTCCAGCAGCGCACTGGGCATGACGGAAATTACAACCAGGGTGGTGGAAGAAGGATAGGAGGCTTCCATCACGCCTTCGACCATTTCGGGACGGTAGTTCAGGGAAAGCTTTTCAAAAAGGAAATAGCTAATGATGATTACAATATAGAAGACGCCGCAGGCCAGAATGTCAGCATCCACTTTCAGCAGGTTTTTCCGTTTGATCCACTGATACAGGCCCAACAGAGCGAGCAGACCGCAGATGACAAAAGGAACCAGTCCCAGTATGTCGGTGAGGTTATAGATCGTCCGGTTCAAACCGGTGAATTCATGAAAAGCACTGTTGATACCGGAAAAGCCGACGATGGAGCCTTCCGGACCGATGGGAGCTTTATCCACGGTGACGATGGCGACAGTCCACAGAATGAATACCACCAGCAGGATGATGCCTGTTTTTATGAGATGGTTGGCACGGAAAGTTTCTTTCATGGCAATTCTCCTTTGAATGATCTTTGCCTCCCGATTATACAGTCAACAAAGCAGGATGTAAAGATATTAACACCCGGCAGGGAAGTACCTGCCGGGTGTTGTTTCAGAATCCGAGGCGTTCGATTTCACGAACCAGATTCCTGCCGTAGACTTCAGCACCGAAACAGTTCGGATGAAGCTTGTCCAGGAAGTACTCGTGCAAATGGGGGACCAGCCTGAAGCCGTCAACCACTTTGACATTTTTGTAGCTGCCGGCAATCTTTTTGACGTTTTCACAGAATCGGGCCAGCGTTTCATAACCGTTGGGGACATCATCGCGCCAGAGCGGAGTGACGCAGAGGATCGGCATGTCATTTCCGTATACTTCCATCAGACGCTCATAGTATTCCTCAATGTCCTTCATGGTCTCGCAACCGAACTGATTGGTTCCGAGCGCGACAATGATCTTTTCGGGCATATAGCCGTCCATTTTGGTCAGGACTTTTTTATCGTAAACATAACCGCCGATGCCCTGATTGATGATATCGTAATTCAGCAGCCGGTTGGCGACGCTGACATAGGTGCAGGCGGAACGGAGCGGCCCGAACCCCTGCGTGATGGAGTCGCCCAGCCAGAGGACCTTCGGCCCCTTGACGGCGGGAGTGACAGGACGGTCTGCTTCAAAATTGCGGAGCAGTGCGGTGGCATCCGCGGGAAGATATACAGTGACATTCTTGCTGCCGGCCGGCAGTTTGAAGCTCAGGGTCCCTTCCTTTTCCAGTTCACGGACATAACGGATCTCAGTGAGCAGGCTGTCAATGGCGAGCTCGAAGGAATCTTCGGATCCGACCCAGATGATCTTATAGTCAAAGGAGAGTTCTTCCGCTTCGGTTGAGAACTCCAGCGTCTTGCCGGTGGAGGCGTCACATCTTTCAAACCAGAAATCGGAAGTCTTCTTAAAGTATGCCATCTGCTCCTCTGTGTACTGGAATGCCTGAAGCCAACCTTCCTCTGTTTCGGCGAACCGGTAGGCACCAAACCAGATCTTTTTCAGCTCATTGTTTGATAATTTCATATTGTTGTTTCCCTTCTTTATCTGAATCCGACAGGACGTTTGCCCTGCTGCCTCTGTCAGGAATGACAGACTTCACATCCTGATATGTCAAGCGACAGAGAACAGTTCCCGGACATCATTTTTTGTTTTCCCACCGATAGTCTTTGACATTGAGCGTGGAAGTACCCATTCTTATGCTTTGCAGTTCATTGGCCAGTACATCCGTATATTTACCGATAAACTCCTCAAGCATGCTTTCTGTCAGGAATCTTGTCTGACCTTCAGCTTTTTCGAGCAGATCATTTTTATAATCGACAATGATCTTTTCCACGTTGAAATCCGTGATCCGGCAGATCGGTTCCTTGCCGAGATCCGCCGGAAGTTCCAGATGATCCGGAAGATCGTATTTTTCAGTGATATACGAATTCAGAAGATGATAGTCGGAATGCAGGAAAGTCAGATCATATTTGCTGATCCTGCTCATCAGGTCCTTTTCATAATACAGAAAGAAACGGTAGAACGCGTCCTCGATCAGATGCGCGTAGTAGCCCAGATACAGATCATCGTTCAGGATCTGCGGGTTATAGAGATCAGAAAAACTGTGAAAATCAAACCATATGTGGTTTTCTTCAGGGTCACGTGCCATAAAATGAGCCGCTTTCCTTGAAGCCGGCTCCGCATAGGCATCCGGCAGTATGCTTCCGAGCAGGAAACGATTCCTGTCGGAAATTTCTATCTTTTCTGACAACAGGGTTGCAAACAGGATATGGATCGTTCTCTGTGCCATAATTTCCTCCGGCCTTCCTTTGCCAAAGCTGTATCTTGCGCCGCACCGGCGACTTATCTGAGATCCTTGTAATATTCGAGTAATTGTTCTTTTGATACAGGAATGCTGCATCCTTCCAGTTCCTTATATACCAATGAAGTGAGATTCAAAAGACTTGTCCATAACTCTTCCGGCCCTTCACCATACACAAGCGTACTCTTTACAGCTTCTTTTTCTTCAGCGGGCAGCTGATCGATGTCATGATTCCTGTTGCTTTCCAGCCTGTACCGGTCGCCCAGTAAATCAATGTATGTCCTTCTGATACATTCAAGTTCTCCGATTGCCCGAAGGAAGTTATTCCGGTGAATGGCAACAGCGGCGTGCATCAACCGTGCCCAGACGGAATCGCACGCTTCGGCGATATCTTTCTTTTGCTTGTCTCCGTAGATCCGGTCATCCATCCATTCTCTGGACTGAACCATTTTTTTCTCAACAACGCCGGTCCGGTCAAACAGCACTTTGAAAGCGGGCTTGCGGGCCGCTGCGTGCTCATATCCACCGTATCCGATATCGATCTCCAGCATATTGGAAAGCAGGTAACACTGCAGATGCCATGATGGTTCCTGCGAAAAATATACGATTTCGTATTTTTCTGAAATCTTCCGGTGCATGTATTCCATGACTTCGAGCATGGAATCATCTGCATCCAGCGCGATCACATAATCCAGATCGGAACGCGCGTCATGATAACCGATTGCGCCGGAACCGACCTGAACCAGTGAAACCGCTTTTTCACACTGATGAGTGACGGACGTGATATATTCCCAAACTTCCCGCCGTTCCTGCTCATTGAAGATCCTGTCCATGTATGTGTCCTCCAGTTACCGATGATTTGTTTTCATAAAGAGATTTGCCTTTCCGGAAGATATCCGCTTCAGCTCACAGCGCACTGAACAGACTTTTTCATCGTGGCTCACGAATGCTTCAATGAAAGGTCCGTCACGCAGAATTTTCAGATCGTTGAGAGCTCCCGTGTCTGTCATGCCTTTACAGTTTCTCAGTCGAGCCGTACCAGTACAGCTGCCAGAAGATCCCAGACTTTACCGATAGTGGAGAGCTCCAGCTTTTCATTTACGGAATGAGCATCCACGACTGTCGGACCGACAGAAACGATGTCCATATCCGGATTGTATTTCGCATATGTGCCGCATTCGAGGCCGGCATGAACGGCAACAATATTCAGCTCGGTGCCGAACAGGTCCTGATAGGCTTCACGGAAGTGCTGTTCCAGTTTGCTGTCGGGTTTATAGTCCCATGCATCGCCTGCATTGACGATTTCAATGTTATATTCGAGCTTATCAGCCAAAGTCTGCTGCTCATTCAATTGCCCTGCTTCTCTGTCGGCGTTGCTGCTTCTGGACATGACCGCAAAACGGATGCTTTCCGGGCTGATTTCAACGATACCGAGATTGGAGGAGCTTTCAACGAGGCCGGGAATGGAGGGGGACATTGTTTTGACACCGTTTTTGTATTCCCTGAAGAATGTCAGGACCGCGTCTCTTTCAGAAGCAGGCAGGACGGCATCATCTTCCGCAGTAACATCGGAAATGTCCAGTTTGAGCTCCGGATCGGTTTCGGAACCGGCTTCCTTCAACTGTTCCCGGCTGCTGTCGATGATGGCTGACAATGCAACGGAATCGGCTTCGTCAATACAGATGACGGCGGTTATCGAGTTCATGATCGCGTTATCCGCAAGTCCGCCTTTCAGACTTTTCAGCTCAAAATCAATGCCCGCATTCAGAATCGTGTTCAATACGGAACCCATTTCCATACCGGCGTTCAGCAGATTCTTTCCGATCTCAAGCCCGGAGTGACCGCCGGATAATCCGTGAAGTCTGATCTGGACAGTTTTCTCCTTTGACTGATGAGCGGCTTCAAATCCTTTGGTGAAATATGCTTTGTCGCCGCAGGCGGAGGAGACACAAAGCTCACCTTCTGTTTCGGAGTCGACATTGATGAGATATCGGACACCGGTCAGCAGGGAAGGATCCATGTTATTGGTGCCGCTCATGGAAGTTTCTTCGTTCGTGGTGATGATCAGACGAAGCGGGCCATGATCTGCTTTACCATCGGCGATACAGAGAATCAGCGCAATACCGATTCCATCATCAGCTCCAAGGGATGTGCTGCCGTCTGTTTTCAGCCAGGTTCCGTCATTGACGGCGCTGATGACTGTGGTCAGGGGATCCAGATTCAAGCCTTCCTTTTGCGCAAAAACCATGTCCATATGGCATTGAAGCGCTGTCAGGGGCAGAGCTTCATAGCCTTTCGAAGCAGGAACGTCGAAGATGATATTGTGGTATGAATCCTGAATGACGGTGAAGTTCCGTTCTTCAGCCCAGTGCTTCAGATAATCACTCACGGATTCCTCGTGACCGGAAGGCCGGGGAATCTTTGTGAGTTCCATAAACTGATCAAGAACTGTCGTTGTGATGTCCATGCTGCTTTCTCCAAAGGAAATGGAAAATGTCAGGATGCATACAGTCAATAACAGACAGAAGATCCGGATGAACCTGTTATTCATGATTTTATCCTCCTTATAACTTTATCGTACCAGTACACCGTTGAAAAACTGCTCCTGGAACGCGATCCGCGCGTAGATCTCATCATCGGACGGAACGCGGACGCCGTCTGCGAGATGTCCTTCAGCGTCACAGGGGAGAACGATCCATTTTGTTTCGTTATCATCGTATCTGTGATAAACGGCGATGACCTTACCGGTGTATTCCCGGACAGGAATATCCACACCCAGAAGATAGGCATCCTGTTCGGCACCGTCTCCTCCGGTCACGCCCTCCACATACCCATAATTCACTGGATAATACAGATTTCTGTGACGCGGGTGATAACTTCCCAACGGACGGTCGATCTTACCGCTGACGACCTGCCCGATAACATCGCGGTACCGATCTTCAGGGATGGGATTGAGCACATATCCGAAAAGATTTTTAATATACCAGCAGCATTCGCCGCGATGGTACATTTCCTTGATTTCTTCAAGTGTCAGCCATTTTGACCGGAGAACTTCCGGTGTCGTGGCTTTTTTCAGATCCGGTTCTTCAGTCGTTTCAAAGTAAAAAGAATCCAGGATCCAGTTGCGGCGCTGCCCGTCGTAAGTGCCTGCTATCTTGGTCGCGAGGATCCTCGCGTTTTCAGGCTGAAGGGTGATCCCGACTTCCTCGGACACTTCACGTATCGCCGCATCGAGGCTTGATTCGCCGAGGATCGCATGCCCCGCTACGGTTTCCCATTTCAAAGGATCGTTCTCCTTGTCGGCAGAACGCAGGGAAATCAGATACTTACCGGTCTCCGGGTTTCTGATCCAGACTTGCACCCAAAGATGAAATTCATCATTGGACAGGTTTTTCTGTTCACCGCGGATGCAGGTCTTTCCGGTCCGTTTTCTGTCTATGGTGTATACATCCCATACTTCGCTCATCATTGGTTACCTCTTTCAGATGAGGCTCCGAAGACGTTTCTTCAATCCGAGACTGATCGGTATTCCGAGCAGCAGCATCACAAATGAATCCAGAGCCCATGCGATCAATGCGGTGGGAATCTTCACAGCCGGAGCCAGTCCGTACATGAGACAGTCAATCACTGTTTTGACCGCGACACCGGCCAGCATCGACAGGATAACGACCGCAACGGCTTTCAGCCAGAACTTTTTTGACGGACCGTTCACAGCTTTGTGCAGAACAAGACCGCAGGCAAAACCGACGATTGCGTTCATCAGGATCCAGCCGGGAGAAACTCCGCGCTGGCTCATCAGGAGACTTTCGATCAGCACACCGCCCGCACCGATGATCGTGGCCGGTACCGCACCCAGATATACCGCGCCCACTGCCAGGGCAATATATCCGAGATCCAGCTTGATATTCCCGGCAACGGGGATCTTCAGCAACGCCGAAAGAACAAAATAGAGGGCGGTCAGCATTCCTGTAGAGGCCATCAGTTTTGTTTTTTTCATAATATTTGTATCTCCTCTTTCCGACTATGACCCTGGAAAGCAAAACAACCGTCTCGACGATAAGTCAGTTGATTAACCAAATTTAACTTCCCCATTCGCTCCAAGATATATATCTTATACCATTTATCTCGCAAGATACATCTCCTAAATAGAAGACACTCCCCTGCACACTGTCTGTTCTTAAACCGACATATGTCCGTACACTAGTTGATAATTTCTTTTCCACATCAGATTTACTTTTGACCTCTATTGCAAAATTTTTCTTCCAATCTGTAATAATATCTACCTCAAACCCATTCTTATCTCTATAATAAGTCAGATTTGCTTTTTTCGCATCATTGTATCTTTTTTTTAGTAATTCGGATACCGCAGCAGTTTCTACAACAGCGCCTTTATGATCATCAAGTAATAATTCTTCTTTTGACTCAAGTCGCAACAAATAGCACATCAGTCCGGAATCAACAAAATACAATTTAGGAGTTTTTACGACTGTTCTTCCAAGATTATTACTATCTGGTTCAAGAAAATGTATAATATAAGATGCCTCGAGAATTGAACACCAATTTTTTATTGTTACAGCAGAAACCCCAATATCTCTGGATATACTATCATAATTTACCATCTGCCCACTATACAGTGCACACACTTGAATAAATTTTCGGAATGCACTCACATTATCAGCATTTATCTGATCCTTAACATCCAAATCTAAATATGTGTCTATATAATTTTCAAACCAATCATCCAAATAAAAATGCTTATCCTTATCATGCAATGGTGGATAAAATCCTTTAAAGAAAATATCATAAGGTTCATCTGGCAATAGTCCAGCTTCTTTAAGTTCCTGCATCGAAAATGGAAGTAATTTTATCAATCCCACTCTGCCTGCAAGACTATCAGTAATATTTTGCTTTAATCTAAACTGACTTGAGCCTGTAAGAATATATTTCCCCGGAGTGTAATCACTTTTATCAATTATAAGTTTTATAGCGTCAAATATTTCAGGAACCTTTTGTGCTTCGTCAATAATTACTCCATCTGGAAATGCTTTCAAAAAATCACCTGGATTTGACTTTGCAAGTTCTCTTAAATTCTTATCATCAAAAGAAATATATCTTTTTTCTGGAAATGCATATTTCGTAAGTGTGGATTTTCCACTCTGTCTTGGCCCTGTAATAGCAACAACCGGGAATTGCTCTGCAAGTCTCATAAGCGCAGCATATGCTTTTCTCTCTATCATATAAAATAATCCCTCTTAACATTTCAGGATATCTCAAATTATAAAGTAAGGATATTCTAAAGTCAATATATAGGAATTTCTAAAGTTTAAGGTTAGGATATCCCAAAGTGTCAAATTGGATTTTTCTAAAATCAAATCACTTCAACTCATCTATAATTGAACTCCAACTTTCATAATCAATTTAATTCTAATTCCCAATTATTTTCTTTCAAGAAATCACTCCTTGTTCGCATGCTTTATTGCGTAATACTCCTCAGCATCAATGCCAACTTTGATATAATCCTTTGCCTGTCGACATGTTTCACGGGAAAGTAAACAAATGGTCTCAACATGTTCGGTATACGGAAAAAGGTCCACGGGCTGAACGGGGGAGGAGGCATATCCGTTTTCAGTGAGGACCTTCAGATCACGGGCAAGCGTTTCCGGATTGCAGGAGACATAGACGATCTTCTTTGGAGCGTGCGTGATCACGGCTTTGGTAAAGGCTTCGCTGAAGCCTGCCCGCGGCGGATCCGCCAGAACGGTGTCAAAACGCTGTTCCGGATCTTTCAGGGCTTTCAGGGCGTCCCCGCAGATAAACCGGATATTGTCCAGCTCATTGAGACGGGCCGCTTTTTTCGCGCATTCGATGGACGGTTTCACCAGCTCAATCCCGGTCACATTTCCGCCGCTGCGGGCTGCCAGCATTCCGATGAGTCCGACACCGCAATAGGCGTCCAGAATGGTTTCATTTTCCCGGGGAGCGGCATATTCCACCGCCAGCCGGTAGAGCTTTTCAGCCTGCGGCGTGTTGACCTGATAGAAAGCCCGGGAAGTCAGGACGGCTGTCATGCCGCACATGATGTCCCGGATCTCGTCCCGGCCTGCCAGAAGCTGATCCCTGAATCCCAGAACCGCGCTGGAATCCCGGTTGTTGATATTATGGATCACACCTTTGATTTCCGGGTAACGTTTCATGATGGCCTGCGCGAATTCCCTGCCGCCCGGAAACACATCGCTGCCGGTAATAACCGTGAGCAGGATCTCACCGGTGGAAGGAGCGCGGCGGAGCTGCATGTGCCGCAGGATGCCCTTCCCGGTATCTTCGTTATAGGCGTTCAGACCCATCTCGCGGAGCAGATCGGTGGCCACAGCCAGCACCTGACAGGATCGTCTGTTTTCCAGCATGCATTCCTGAACCGGGACGACCTGATGGGTCCCCGCACGATAGATGCCGGAGGTCAGTTTGCCTTTACCGCCGGAGAAGGTCCGCAGGGATTTATTGCGGTAATGCAGCGGCTTTTCAGCCGGCAGAATGGGCAGCGCGTCCGGGAAAAGTTTGTGCAGCGCCTCTTCCTTTTTCCGCAGGGTGACTTCATAGGGAAGATCCAACCCGGAACAGCCGCCGCATCCCTTATTGAAATACGGACATTGCATGGTACGCGATCTCCTTTCGGAGGTAATGAAAACGGGCTGCCGAGGTGACAGCCCGTCAGAGACTCACGGACGGATCAGTATTCGAAAACGGTGACCACACCACCCATGTTATCCAGGGAGGAAGTATAGACGGAAGTCTTGGTGGTGATCAGAACATCAAAGGCGGTTGCGTCACCCACATCCTGACGAATGATCTCATAACGGAGCTGACCGTCTTCAAATACGGCAATGTGGGGATGCTCACACAGATACGCGATATATTCTTCCAGACAGAGATCCATCGCGTGCATCGCGGCGGCATTTCCCTTACCGACATAGCGGTACAGGTTCAGCTGGGAGGAGATACCGGTGACGAATTCCTTGGTCGTGGAGGATTCAAGAGGCCAGCCCTGAAGCGGGAACCGGAAGACCAGACCGTACTTCCAGCAGTTTTCATTCATCCATTTTGCCTGATCGGTGGGGGAGTATTTGCTCTGACCGACCGACTTGTCATTCTTGTCGTACAGCTTCAGGGTGAAGGAAAGACCGCTGTTGAATTCACTCTGCCCGGGACGGTTGACTTCCTTCGCGGCAGCTTCTTCCAGCGCGTCGCCGGAATACTTGTCCGACAGCTTTGCCATCTTGTTGGTGAACAGGGTCTGCTGGGTCTCGAAACTGCGGTAGCCTTCGGAAACCATGTAATGAGTCAGGTTTTCCGCTTTGGCATCCTTGACGGCGGCGCGGATGGCATCCGCTGCCTGCGGGAAGAGCAGCACGTTATTATCCGTGGCCTGAACTTCCTTGCTTGTATACTTGCTGACGCTGACAAGCTCTGTATCGGAGAAATCCAGAGGACGGTCATGCCACGGGTTGATCAGCAGCAGACCGTTGTTCATGATTTCTGTACGGGCCATGCTGGCATAGGCGGGACTTTCCAGGGGATAACCGGTCAGATCCACAACATCCCAGCCTTCACTGCCGGCAGCCGGCCAGGCCTGATTCGGAGTTTCAGCTGTCTGCTGCTCATAGTCCGCCATGGCGATGGCATATTCCTCATCCAGTTTCCGGTTCATTTCATCCAGACGGTCCTGGGCATCGGCGGCTTTGGTCGCGTTGCGTTCATCGACCCAGTGACCGAAATAGAAACAGCCGACACACAGCGCTGCCAGCAGGATCGTAATGATCAGAACCACCGGTACGGCTTTACTCTTTTTTTGCCTGCTCATGGAGAGCACCTGCCTTTCTGACAAGGTTTTCATATATTGAACGAAGCAATCCGGGAACATTTTCCCGTACATAACAATTGACTATCCTGTACATTTCGACACAGTGGTCCGGAAATCCTTTTTCGGGGATGATCGTTACATTCTTTCCGGCGCTTCGATGCCGATCAGGAACAGACCAGTACGGATCAGGTCCTTCGCGGCTTTTGTCAGAGCTACACGGGCAGCAATCTCGCCGGCTTCTCCTTCCAGGATCCGGTGCTCATAATAGAACCGGTTGAATGCCTGGGCGATATCGGTGACCGCACGGGTGATCATGCTGGGTTCATACTTGTCCGCGGCTTCTTTGATGACATCCGGGAACCGGCTCATGAGACGGAGCAGGGACTGAGCTTCATCATCGCACAGCGCCGACCAGTCGGGTCCCGCGGTGACCAGTCCTTCCGCCTTGCGCAGCAGACTGCAGCAACGGGCATGGGTGTACTGGACATAGGGACCGCTTTCACCGTCGAAGTTCAGCGCGCGATCCCAACAGAAGTCGATATCCTTGATCCGGTTGTTGCTGAGGTCGGTGTAGATCACGGCACCGATACCGACCTGACGGGCAACATCTTCCTTATCGGGCAGGTTGGGGGATTTTTCCTCGATGATCTCGAGGGCCTTCTTCTGTGCCTGATCCAGCAGGTCTTCCAGATAGACCACATGACCCTTACGGGTGGCAAGTGCCTGACCCTCATAACTGATCATGCCGAAGGCGACATGGACGCAGCCCTTGGCCCATTCCTTGCCCATCTTTTCCAGCACGCGGAAGATCTGACGGAAATGCAGGTCCTGCTGATAAGCGACGACGTAGAGGCACTTGTCAAAATGATAGGTATTCTGACGGTAGGTCGCGGCGGCCAGATCGCGGGTGGCGTACAGGGTGGCGCCGTCCGAACGCAGAATGATACAGGGCGGCATCTTGTCCTCGGAGAGGTCCACGATGGTGGCGCCTTCGGAAACAGTCAGCAGACCCTTGTCACGCAACTCGTCGATGACGGGCCCCATCTTGTCGTTGTAGAAGCTTTCACCGGCGTAGCTGTCGAAGGTAACACCCAGCTTGTCGTATACCTTGGCGGTATCCTTCAGGGTCAGCTCCTTGAACCAGGTGAAGATGCGGGTGGCTTCCTCATCACCGTCCTCGATCTTCTTGAACCAGGCACGTCCCTGATCCTCAAGGGCAGGATCCTTTTCGGCCTCTTCATGGAACTTGACATACAGACGGACCAGCTCATCCACGCCGCCCTTAGCTACATCTTCTTCATTGCCCCACAGCTTGTAGGCACAGAGCATCTTACCGAACTGGGTGCCCCAGTCGCCGAGGTGGTTGATGCCCACGGTGGTATATCCCAGGAAATCATAGACGCGCTTCAGACTGTGACCGAGCATGGTGGTGGAAAGATGACCGATATGGAAACGCTTGGCGATATTGATGGAAGAATAGTCAATACAGACAGTCTTTCCGCTGCCCATATCGGATGAACCGTAGCGTTCACCCTGTTCGAGGATGACCTTCATGGTCTCTTCGGCAAAGTTGGCGCGGTTCAGAAAAAAGTTCATATATCCGTTTACCGGCTGCACGGAGGCAATACCGGTTTCGGTCCAGGCATTGCAGAGCGCTTCGGCAATCTTCGGCGGAGCGGAACGCAGCGGCTTGGCCAGACGGAAGCACGGGAAGGCATAATCGCCCATAGCGGGATCCGGAGGAACAGCCAGAAGATTCCGGAGTTCAGCCGCGCCGGGGAGACCTTCAGTCTCCGGCCAGACCTTCGCGATCAGGTCCGCGGTGAGCTCTGCGATGCGAGTCATTGTATCCATCAATAAACACCGTTCTTTCAGATAAAATAGCAGAATTCCTGCCAATCATGCATGATAGCACAACAGCGCAGGAATGGCAAGCTCTCAGACGCTTGCCATTCCTGCGCTGACAGGGGACAGGAGACAGGAGACAGGGTGCAGGGAACGGCATGACCGGATTTTTCATTGACATACAGTATAGATATCATTATAATTGACCTGTTGAGGATACTCCGCGTTTTTTGTTATGCCCCGAAAGTTTTCGCCTTCCGGCGGCTGACTTCGCGGCCTTTCCATACGGGCGGGTCACCGCCAGAACCAAATAGTCAAGGAGGTACATCCATGGCAATCAAAATGACCGTCGACGGTAATACTGCCGTCAGCCACGTTGCTTATGCATTCAGCGATGTGGCAGCCATCTACCCCATCACTCCCTCTTCCCCCATGGCGGAAGTCGCGGATGAATGGGCTGCTCATGACAGAAAGAATCTGTTCGGACAGACTGTCAAGATTGCAGAAATGCAGTCTGAAGCCGGTGCTGCCGGTGCTGTTCACGGATCCCTGTCTGCCGGTGCCCTGACCACCACCTTCACCGCTTCCCAGGGTCTGCTGCTGATGATCCCCAATATGTACAAGATCGCCGGCGAACTGACTCCCGCGGTGTTCCATGTGAGTGCCCGTGCTCTGGCCTATCATGCCCTGAACATTTTCGGAGATCACAGCGACGTTATGGCTTGCCGTCAGTCCGGTTTCGCCATGCTGGCCAGCAACTCCGTTCAGGAAGCTCACGACATGGCTCTGGTAGCCCATCTGGCCACCCTGAAGAGCTCCGTGCCTTTCCTGCACTTCTTCGATGGTTTCCGTACCAGCCACGAGATCCAGAAGATCGATGCCATCGATACCAAGAACTGCTACGAAGAGATCAAGGCCCTGGTTCCCTGGGACAAGATCGAAGAATTCCGTGCCCGCGCTCTGAATCCTGAACATCCCCATCAGGCCGGTACCGCTCAGAACAGCGATATCTACTTCCAGGGCCGTGAAGCCGGAAACAAGTTCTATCAGGATGTTCCCGCCATCGTGGAAGAATGCATGGACGCGGTTGCCAAGCTGACCGGCCGTGCCTACAAGCCCTTCCAGTACGAAGGTGCTCCCGATGCTGAAAAGATCATCATCTCCATGGGCTCCAGCTGCGACGTGGCTCACGAGACCATCAACAAGATGCTCGAAAACGGTGAAAAGGTCGGTATCATCAAGTGCCACCTGTATCGCCCCTTCTCCGTGGACTACATGATGAAAGTCATGCCCGCCACCGTGAAGAAGATCGCCGTTCTGGATCGTACCAAGGAATCCGGTTCCCTGGGCGAGCCCCTGTACCTGGATGTCTGTGCCGCTCTGGCCGAAGCCGGCCGCGGTGATATCAAGGTTGTTGGCGGCCGTTACGGTCTGGGCAGCAAGGAATTCACCCCCACCATGGTGAAGGCCGTGTTCGCCAACCTGGACGGAGAAATGAAGAACCACTTCACCGTGGGTATCGATGACGATGTCACCGGCACCTCCCTGAAGCTGGGCGAAACCTTCGCCGCCGCTCCTGCCGGCACCAGCGCCTGCATGTTCTACGGTCTGGGTTCCGATGGTACCGTCGGTGCCAACAAGAACTCCATCAAGATCATCGGCGACCATACCGACAAGTACGCTCAGGCTTACTTCTTCTATGATTCCAAGAAGTCCGGCGGTCTGACCATCAGCCATCTGCGCTTTGGCGACAAGCCGATCCAGAGCCCCTACCTGATCGATGTGGCTGACTTCATCAGCTGCTCCAATCCTGCTTATGTCACCATGTATGACATGGTTTCTCCCCTGCGTGACGGCGGTACCTTCCTGCTGAACTGCCAGTGGTCCGTGGACGAGCTGGCTGACAGACTGCCTGCCAAGATGAAGCAGAACCTGGCCAAGAAGCATGCCAACTTCTACATCATCAACGCGATCGATCTGGCCCGCAAAGTCGGCATGGGCGGACGCACCAACACCACCCTGCAGGCTGCCTTCTTCAAACTCGCTGACATTATTCCTTACGAAGATGCCGACAAGTACATGAAGGAAAAGGTTGTTGCCTCCTACGGCAAGAAGGGTCCCGAAATCGTCAACATGAACTATGCCGCCATCGACGCCGCTATCGACGGTCTGGTGAAGGTTGAAATTCCTGCTGACTGGGCTACTGCCACCACCGGTGCCGAAGCCGCCAAGGTTCCCGGAACCACCGAATACTTCGATGAATTCATCGCTCCCGTGCTGGCTCAGGAAGGCAACAAACTGCCCGTGAGCAAGCTGGATCCCCGCGGCATCGTGCCCACCGGCACCACCAAGTTCGAAAAACGCGGTATCGCCGTGACCGTGCCTGAGTGGAATCCCACCAAGTGCATCCAGTGCGGCAACTGCGCCATCGTCTGCCCGCACGCCTGCATCCGTCCCATCTATGTGGAAGAAGGCAAGGAAGTTCCCGCCGGATTCACCACCATCAAGGCGACCGGTAAGGAATTCGCCGGCATGGTTTACCGTATGCAGGTCAGCCCCATGGACTGCACCGGCTGCGGCAACTGCGTTGATGTCTGCCCGCAGACTGCCAACGAAAAGGTCGAAGCGGCCGACAAGCCCCTGACCATGAAGGCTCTGGACTCCCAGCGCAAGGAAGAAGAAAACTGGGAATTCGCCATGACCGTTCCCGAAGTGGCCGACAAGATCACCAACAAGGGTACCGTGAAGAACAGCCAGGCTCTGAAGCCCCTGTTTGAATTCTCCGGCGCCTGCGCGGGCTGCGGCGAGACCCCCTATGTCAAGCTCGTTACCCAGCTGTTCGGTGACAGAATGATCATCGCCAACGCGACCGGTTGTTCTTCCATCTACGGCGGCTCCGCTCCCACCTGCCCCTACACCGTCAACGAAAAGGGCTTCGGTCCCGCATGGTCCAACTCCCTGTTCGAAGACAACGCCGAATTCGGTTTCGGTATGAACCTTGCCACCCAGCAGCGCCGCGACAAGCTGGCTGAAGTGATCACCGACATGGCTGCCAACGCCAAGAAGGAAGAAGTCAAGGCTGCCGCTCAGGAATGGCTGGACAACAAGGATAACGCCGAAGGTTCCAAGGCTGCCGGCAATAAGCTGGTTGCCCTGCTGGAAGCCTGCGACTGCAACGGCGAGAACAAGCAGTATGTTCTGGCCAACAAGGACCTGCTGACCAAGAAGTCCATCTGGATCTTCGGCGGCGACGGCTGGGCCTATGATATCGGATACGGCGGCGTGGATCACGTGCTGGCTCAGAATCAGGATGTCAATATCCTCGTTCTGGATACCGAAGTGTACTCCAACACCGGCGGACAGTCCTCCAAAGCCACTCCTACCGGTTCCGTGGCGAAGTTCGCCGCTGCCGGCAAGCGGACCAAGAAGAAGGACCTCGGCATGATGGCTATGAGCTACGGCTACGTGTACGTTGCACAGGTCGCCATGAGCAATCCCGCTCAGGTGCTGAAGGCTATGATCGAAGCCGAAGCTTATAACGGACCGTCTCTGATCATCGCTTACGCTCCCTGTATCAACCACGGCCTCAAGGCTAAGGGCGGCATGGGTAAGGCGCAGGCCGAAATCAAGAAGGCCGTTGATTGCGGATACTGGCAGCTGTATCGCTACAACCCCGATCTGGAGAATCCGATGACCGTCGACAGCAAGGATCCCACCGGCGATTATCAGGAATTCCTGAAGGGCGAAGTGCGTTACACCTCTCTGGCCCAGCAGTTCCCGGACGCTGCCGCGAAACTGTTTGTCCAGCAGGAAGAAGACGCCAAGGTCCGTCTCGAAACTTACAAGAAGATGGCCGGCAACTGATAGCCCACTGTTTTCTCAGGGCTGTTCCCGAAAGGGAGCAGCCCTTTTTTGATTGCATGGACCGAAGCTTATCTTGTCATGAGGGACGGCAGCGAATATAATAGGAACAAACAGGGCAGACAAACGAAGAAAGAAGGACAATATCATGACACTCAGAGATCAGGACCTGATCCGCTTTCTGGAAGACCGGACACAGCTGGATGTGCCGGGAAACGCACTGCTGATCCGTCATAAGGGTCAGGAGATCTTCAGACACTTTTCCGGAACCGCGAAGCCGGAAACTTTGTACCGCATCTTTTCCATGACAAAGGTGGCCACGGTGACGGCGGCGTTGCAGCTGATGGAACGCGGGCTGTTCACGATGGACGATCCGCTCGGAATGTACCTGCCCGAATATCAGGATATGACCGTATGGGATGACGAAAAGAAAGAAGCCGTACCCGCGGAGAATACGCTGCGGGTTCGGGATCTGTTCTGCATGAGCGCGGGCCTGACCTATGGCGGTCCGTGGAGTGAAAACGGACGCCGGATCGATGCCATCCGGAAAGAACTGACGGAGAAACACGGGGGAAACTATTCCACCCAGGAGTTCGCACGGGCCATCGCGAAAGCACCGCTGCTCTTTGAACCGGGTACCCACTGGAATTACAGTCTTTGCCATGATGTGCTGGGAGCGCTGATCGAAGTGCTGTCCGGTGAAAACTTCGGAGAATATCTGGAAAGCCATATCTTCCGTCCTCTGGGAATGGAAGATACCGGCTTCCACTGCCCGGCTGCAAAGACGGGACTGATCGCTGAAATGGACGGGGATCCGGCTCGCGACATGATGTACGCGCCGGACGCAAAGTACGAGAGCGGCGGAGGCGGACTGCTGTCCACCGCGGATGACTATATGAAGTTCGCGGATGCGCTGACCCACATGGGGACAAGTACGGACGGAGTACGGATCCTGAGCCGGAAGACCGTGGATCTGCTACGGAAGGATCAGCTGAACGTGGATCAGAAAACAGATTTCTGCTGGGATTATCTGAGAGGCTACAGCTACGGTCTGGGCGTCCGGACCATGATGGATCCGGCAAAGGCCGGAATCCCCGGAAGCGTTGGCGAGTTTGGCTGGTGCGGCGTACTGGGGACCTGGATGCTGATGGATCCGGAAGAGGAACTGAGCGTGATCTACATGCATCAGCGGACACCGAATCTGGAAAAATATGTCCAGACCCATCTGCGGTCTATGATCTATTCCATGATCTGATAAGGCGGAACATTGATGGAGAAGGATCTTTTTCAGCCGATCCGGTCCTACTTTGAAGGATACGGCTATGAATGCGACGGGGAAGTCGGAGATATCGATCTCTACATGATGAAGGACGGACAGTCTGTCGCGGTGGAACTGAAGCAGGCGCTGGATTTTCGCGCCCTGCAGCAGGCGGCTCTCCGCCAGAAGGTCACGGATATCGTTTTTATCGGGATCAGCCGCCCCAAAGATCTGTACAGCCGTTCATTCAGGGACAGGATCTATCTGCTCAAACGGCTGGGCATCGGACTGATCACAGTTTCTCCTTCCGCCGGGACCGTGGAGATCGTCAGTGAACCGGTCATCAGCGATCCCGAGGATTTCCGGAGCCGCAACATGAAGAGACGGAAAGCACTGGAAGCTGAATTCCAGCGTCGGAAGATCCGGAACAACACCGGCGGAGTGCATGGAACCAGGCTGATGACCGGTTACCGGGAAGACGCGCTGACCGTACTCGATACCCTGAAGGAACTGGGAGGAGAGGATATCTGCAGAAATATCCGGAAACACTGCGGCGTGGAAAAAACGTCGCCCATCCTGAGAGACAATCATTACGGCTGGTTTGAACGCGGTGAGGAAGGGAACTACCGGATCAGTCCGGAGGGCGAAAAGGCTTTTCATGAATATGCAGAAGTGCTTGAATCTTTGCGTGAGACCCGAAACAAACGCGAAAACAATAAAAAAACTGTGTAAATGTTGAAAAATAAGGGATAGTTCCTGTATACTCTTTTTGCTGTATGCGTATTTATGCAGTAATTATACAGAAAAGTGGTGCTCCCTGTGAATATTGAACTGATCGTATTCATTGTTTACCTCTGCTTTATGCTGGGGATCGGTGTCAGATTCTTCTTCAAGACCAAAAACGGCGGTGAAAAGGATTACTTCCTGGGCGGCCGTCAGATGGGTCCCTGGGTATCAGCCCTGTCCGCCGGCGCGTCCGATATGAGCGCCTGGGTGCTGATGGGTCTGCCGGCCTCCATTTATGCCGCCGGTATCGGTCAGGCGTGGATCGCCATCGGTCTGGCCGTGGGCTATGCCATCAGCTGGATCTTTGAGGCGCCCCGTCTCCGCCGTTTCTCTATCGCGGCGGATGATTCCATCACCATTCCGCAGTATCTGACCAACCGTTTCAGGACGGCCAACAAGAGTCTGCAGATCGTCTGCGCGGTGATTTTCCTGGTGGCCTACACCATTTACTCCGCCTCCAGTGTCAAGGCCTGCGGGACCCTGTTCAACACGGTTATCGGAATCGATGCCAAGCTGGCCATGTATCTGGCCGCTGCCATCATCATCGGATATACTTTCCTCGGCGGATTCAGCGCTGTTTGCTGGACTGACTTCTTCCAGGGCTTGCTGATGCTGGGTGCCCTGCTGATCGCCCCTATCTTCGCGCTTGGTCTGATCAATGCCGGCGAAGCCGCCACGACCGCGGAACAGCTGCCCGAAGGTTACTGGAACCTGTTCAGCAACTGGAAGGATGTTGCCTCCGGTCTGGGCTGGGGCCTCGGATACTTCGGAATGCCCCATATCATCGTCCGCTTTATGTCCGTGCGCAGTGACAAGGACCTGAAAAAGAGCGCGAAGATCGGAATCACCTGGAATGTGCTGATCGTGATTTTCTCCGTGGCTGCCGGTTGCATCGGACATATCTTCATGGGTGACCTGGATGACAGTTCCACCGTATTCATCCAGATGGTCCGCAAAATGTTCCCGGCGCTCCTGTCCGGTGTTCTTCTGTCCGCCATTCTGGCAGCTTCCATGTCCACCGCGGACAGTCAGCTGCTGTGCGCTTCTTCCGCGTTTGCCAGTGACGTGTACAAGCCCGTGATCCGTAAAGGGAAGGCTTCAGACAAAGAAATGAACTGGGCCGGCCGTATCGTGGTCGTGATCATCGCTGTAATTGCCGTGCTCCTGGCTTCCGACCCCAACAGCGGCACCATCATGAATCTGGTTGAAAATGCCTGGGGCATCTTCGGCGCGGCCTTCGGTCCCGCCATCCTGCTGAGCCTCTTCTGGAAACGCTTCAACTTTGCCGGCGCCATTACCGGTATCATTGTGGGCGCCGCGGTGGATATCCTGTGGCTGATCTTCCTGAGTGGAACCGGTCTCTACGAGATCATCCCCGGATTCTTCGCCGGTCTCGCGGCCGCGATCATCGTGACCCTGTGCACCAAGGCTCCCGGCAAGGATGTTGAGGAACTCTTTGACAAGGCTGTTGCCGGCGAGATCGAATAAGCTTTTTTCACAGCCTCTTCAGTGCGAAGAGGCTGTATTTCTGTTTTGGCGTGAAGCGGGAAAAGCGTGTTCAATCCGACCGAAATATGGTATACTGACTTATCATTAACCGGAGGGTAGCGAAGTGAGCAAGACCAAAGAACGTATCCATGAGAGCAACCTGAGATACAAGCAATCGCTCGGGCAGAATTTTATCTATGATGAAAATCTGCTTCGGGCACTGGTCGAAGCTTCAGGGATTACCGCGGAAGACGATATACTGGAAATCGGTCCTGGCTGCGGCAGCATGACCAAATATCTCTGCGATACCGCTGCCCACGTACTCAGCGTGGAACTGGATGAACGGCTGATCCCTCTGCTGAATGCCTTTATGGCGGAAAAGAAAAACTTCACTCTGATCCAGGGGGACATCATGACGCTGGACCTGACGGAAGCCACCCGGGAAATGAAAAAGCCGTTCTCCGTTGTGGCAAATATCCCGTACTATATCACGACACCGCTGATTACCCTGCTGCTTTCCTCGGGGCTGCCCATTCGCTCGCTGGCGCTCATGGTACAGAAGGAAGTGGCTGACAAGATCCTTTCATCACCGGGAGATGATTCCTGGGGACCGCTTGCGATCCGCTGTCAGTATATGTGCGAACCGTATCTGGCCATGGATGTCCCGGCTGCCTGCTTCACGCCGGCTCCCAAGGTGGACAGCGCCTTTGTGGTGCTGCCTGTCAGAGAAACACCCGCAGTGAACGTGAAGAATGAAAAGGATTTCTTCAAAATCGCCGGTGCAGCTTTTGCTCTGAGAAGAAAGACAATGACCAACAATCTGTGCGCCACCTTCCGGATGGACCGGGATCAGGCGGCCTGCCTCATGGAGAAGGCGGGACTGGATACACGAGTACGCGGGGAAACGCTGACACTGACGGAGCTGGCCGCGCTTTCGGACGCATATACCGATTCCAAGGAGGAAAACAAATGAGCATTGCCCGCTTCGGACACGTATCCGACAGTCAGTACAGGGAAGCCACCGTCCATCTGACCGATCCTATGAATGTAACGGAGATTCCGCTTCCTCACCGGGGAACAGCCGGCAGCGCGGGTTATGATTTCACTTCTCCGGCGACGGTGACCATCCCCGCGGGAGGAGATGCCCTGATTCCCACCGGGATCCGCGCGGAAATGGAACAGGAATGGGTCCTGCTGATCTTTCCGAGGAGCTCTCTCGGATATAAATACGGGATCCGGCTGGCCAACACGGTGGGTGTCATTGACAGTGACTATGCCCATGCGAAGAATGAAGGCCATATCATGGTGAAACTGCACAACGGTTCCGACCGGGATGTGATCATTCAGAAGGGGGACCGGTTCTGTCAGGGCGTGTTCCTGCTCTACGGAACGGCGGAAGAAGACAGTTCCTTACTGGGAGACCGGACCGGCGGCTTTGGTTCCACCGGCAAATAAGGAGGCGCGGAACATGCTGACCATCGCGGACAGTAATGATCTTCAGCAGGTCATCGATCTGTATCATAAAGTGGCGGATACGATGGAAGCCAGCGGTCTGGACCAATGGCACTGGGGGATCTATCCCCGTGCGGATATCCTGGAAGAGGATGTCCGGCTGAAACGGATGTGGGTCGAGAAAGAAAACGGTAAGATCGTGGCCTGCGTCATGATCGACACGGATGTAGATGAAGTCTATCAGGCTGTCAACTGGCTCTACGGTGTTCGCCCCGGTCTGTTCCACCGGCTGGCGGTCCTGCCGGGATATCAGGGACAGGGGCTTGGCAATCAGGTGCTGGATGAAGTGGAAAGTATCCTGCGCGCGAGGGGCTGCGACAGCCTGCGCTGCGATACCAACGCTTCCAATCAGCGGGCAATTCATGTCTACGAGAATCGCGGGATGCGGCGCTGCGGACAGATCACCTGGGTCGGTCATGCCATGGTTCATGACAAACGTTTTTTCTGCTTTGAAAAAAGGCTGACACGGGAATGCCCGTTCCTGCCGCAGCGGATGCATCCGGCTTTCCGGGACGGGAAGCTGACTCCCTGGGGTGGAGACAAGCTTGGAAAAATCTACGGGAAGCCGGTCAGTAACGCAATCACCGGCGAAAGCCTGGAAGTCAGCTGCATCCCGGGTCTGGAAAGCCAGGACGATATGGGAAGACCCCTGCCGGACATGATCGGTGAGTATGGCGCTGCCTTTGCCGGCCGCTATGCCGCGCAGCCATTCCCGTTACTTCTGAAACTGATCGACGCCCGGGACAAGCTCAGCGTTCAGGTCCATCCGGACGATGATTACGCGGCCGAAAATGAAAAGGGTAAACTGGGAAAGACCGAGGCCTGGCTGATCCTGGACGCGCCGGAAGACGGGGAACTGGTATACGGAATCAAACCCGGAACCACACTTGAGGAACTGAGAACGGCCTGTGAACAGGGCGAAATGGTGGAACCGCTGCTCCGGCGGGTCAAAGTGAAACCGGGCGATATCTGCTATATTCCCGCCGGCTGTGTGCATGCCATCGGCGCGGGGATCATGCTGTATGAGATCCAGCAGTCGTCTGACCTGACTTATCGCTTCTACGACTGGAACCGGACGGATGCCCAGGGGAATCGCCGCGAACTGCATCTGCAAAAGGCCCTGGATGTGACGGATCTGTCCTTCGCGCTTGATCCGGTACAGAGCGGGGCATCGGAAAGCAATGTGGAACGGGTGCTGGATGAAACCTATTTTACCCTTGATCTGATCCGTTCCGATAAGGAAAGTGAAATCCCGGCCATTCATGAGTTCGGTCTGCTGACCGCGCTGGAAGGCAACCTCCGGATCGAGTGGAGAAACGGCGGTCTGATGCTGAAACCAGGAGACAGCCTGTATCTGCCCCCATCCTGCCCATACATGAAACTGAAGGGTAAAGGTAAAGCAGCACTGGCCATGCCGGACTGATACACAGGAGAAGTATGAAATTCGATATCAACGGAAATACGCAGGGCATCCGGGACGGGATGCTTGCAAAACTGAATGAACTCTATGCCTGGGAAACGGATGAAGATGAGTTTTTGCCAAAGGAACTCATGAAGCTTCTGGCAGAGTATTCCTGTGAGCTGAATCGTGAGATCGCGGTTTATATGACCCGTGACGGGGAAATCGTGGATGTGTCCGTGGGAACGGACTGTGACGTGGAATTGACGGATTACCGTCTGCGCAGGAATACAAAACGCCTGAGCTGTGTCCGCTGTATCCATACGCATCCCGACGGAGACGGTCATCTGAGCGATGTGGATATCAGCGCGCTGAAGATCTTTCGGTATGATGCCATGACTGCCATCGGCGTGCTGAACGGTGAACCGACCTTTGTTCAGACGGCTTTTATGGAGAACGATACGGACGTGATCACCGATCCGCCGGTCCGCTGGTACAAGGTGCCGGACCGCGCGTGGCTGGACCAGATCCTCATCAGTGATGAACAGGTGGGACGGCAGGATGTCAGTCAGGTGCGGGATGACGTCGAACGTGCCGTTCTCATGGGGATCGAAAGCAATGAATCCCTGGAGGAATTGGCGCGACTGGCGGAGACTGCCGGTGCAACCGTGGTCGGCTCGTTCCTGCAGAAACGCGACCGTCCGGATAACGCGCTGTTTATCGGAAAAGGTCGCGCGGAGGAACTGGCACGTGAATGTCAGGCACTCGAAGCTGATGTGTGTATTCTGGATGAGGAACTGTCCGGGATCCAAATGAGAAATCTGGAAGATGTCCTTCGGGTCAAGGTGGTGGACCGCACCACGCTGATCCTGGATATCTTTGCCCAGCGGGCCACCAGTTCCGAAGGCAAGCTTCAGGTGGAGCTGGCGCAGCTGCAATACCGTTCCACCCGGCTGATCGGGCAGGGACTGGTACTGAGCCGTTTGGCAGGCGGTATCGGAACACGGGGCCCCGGTGAAAGCAAACTGGAAATGAACCGCCGCCGTCTGCGTGAACGGATGACGGAACTCCGGAGACGGCTGGATGAAATGGAAAAGCAGCGGGCGATCCGCCGCAAAAGCCGTGAAAAGAATGAAGTCCCCGTGGTGGCGCTGGTGGGATATACCAACGCCGGGAAATCCACTCTGCTGAACCGGCTGACCGGATCGGATGTCTATGTTCAGGACCAGCTTTTTGCCACGCTGGACGCTGTTTCCCGCAGAATGACGACACCGGAGAACACGCCCTATCTGCTGGTGGATACGGTCGGATTTATCCGGAAACTGCCGCACACCCTGGTGGAGGCTTTCAAATCCACTCTGGAAGAAGCCGCGCTGGCGGATCTCCTGCTGATCATTTCCGACGGTTCCAGCCCGGAAATGATGAAACAGCATGCCACGGTGGAAGAAGTGCTTCAGGAATTGGGTGCGACTGAACAGAAACGGATCGAAGTCATCAATAAATGCGACGCCGCGGATCCTATGCCCAGTTTTCCCGGGGCGGTGATGGTCTCCGCAAAGACCGGAGAAGGTCTGGACGAACTGACCGCGCGGATTGCCGCCGAGCTTCAGCAAACCTATGCTCCAGTGAAATTTTCCATTCCGTTTGCCCAGTACGGCATTCTGTCGCAGGTGCGGCCGCTGGGCAGAGTGGTATCGGAAGAATTCACGGATACCGGTACGGAACTGACGATCGTGATCTCCAAGGCCGACCGTGACCGGATCGTCGGGAAGTATGGCACGAAGATCCTGAAAACCGAATAATGGATATACCGTCTGATATACCATTTATCGGACGGTGTTTTTATGTCGGTTAATTTGATCATCGATTGATTCAATTTGATCATTATTGGATAAAATGATCAAATTGACTTGACAGATGATGTAATTGGCTATAGGATACGGATGTCATTGATGTATTTATATGAGGTGCAATATGCATACGTTTAATTATCGGACAATATATAATAAGGTGCTGACAGCCGAAAATGTTGCTCTGATGACACAAATACATGAATATAAAGGGCAACAGAATCTGTTTATTGAAGCACAGGCAGATGCACTGACGGAACTGCTTGAGATCGCGAAGATACAGAGTACGGAGGCTTCTAACCGTATTGAAGGAATATACACATCGGACGAACGCCTGAAAAAGATAGTCAGTGAAAAAACGATGCCCCGGACAAGAAACGAACGTGAAATTGCGGGGTACAGGGATGTACTGGCTACAATTCATGATAATCATGATTATATACCTGCCCGTCCAGGAATGATCCTTCAACTGCACAGAGATCTGTATAAGTATTCCGGAAGCAATATTGGCGGAAATTATAAGACATCGGACAATATTATTGCTGAAGATCATCCTGACGGTACGAGAATTGTTCGATTTCAACCTGTATCAGCATGGGAAACTCCGGAAACGATGAATCAGTTGTGTGATGCTTTGAACCTCGCACTGGATAATACAGAACTGGATCCGTTACTTCTGATACCGCTCTTTGTTCTTGATTTCCTATGTATTCATCCATTCAATGACGGCAATGGCCGTATGAGCCGGCTATTGACTTTACTGCTTTTGTACAGGGCCGGTTATATTGTCGGGAAATATATCAGTATCGAAAAAGTGATTTCAGATTCCAAAGAAAGCTATTATGAAGCTCTTCAGTTATCTTCAGCAGGCTGGCATGATAATCAGAATGACTACCTGCCGTTTGTCCGATATATGTTGGGCGTGATTGCCGCCGGCTATCGGGATTTCTCTTCACGTGTACAGTTACTGACAAATCGTAATTTCAGCAAACCGGACCGGGTACGTGAAGTGATCCGGATGACATCCGGAAAGATCACCAAATCCCAGTTGATGGCGAAATGTCCGGATATCAGTCAGGTAACGATTCAAAGAACTCTGAATGAACTCCTTGAACAACAGTGGATCCTGAAGATCGGCGGAGGCCGTTATACATCCTATATCTGGAACAGAGAGAAGGAAGAATGACAATGATTACAGGAGAACTGAAAAACAAAATTGATTCTTTGTGGCTGATCTATTTTACGGGTGGGATTACCAATCCGCTGGATGTGATTGAACAGATGACCTACATGATGTTCATTCATGATCTGGATGATTCTGATAATCTGCGCGCGAAGGAAAGTGCTATGCTCGGTCTTCCGTATGAAAGCATTTTTGCCGGAGAAGTGCAAATCGGTGAAAGGACTGTTGATGGAAGTCAGCTGAAATGGAGCGTGTTTCATGACTTCCCCGCCGGGAAGATGTACAGTGTAGTGCAGGAATGGGTTTTCCCATTTATCAAGAATCTGCACGGGGATAAAGACAGCGCGTATTCCAGATATATGGGGGACGCTATCTTCAAGATCCCAACCCCTCTGATGCTTGATAAAATCGTCAATGCGATGGATGAAATCTATGAACAGATGGCACAATTGAAAAGCGCTGATACCCGGGGCGATGTATATGAATATATGCTCAGCAAGCTGGCTACAGCGGGTGTAAACGGTCAGTTCCGTACGCCGAGACATGTTATCCGGATGATGGTTGATATGATGGAACCCAAGGCGGATGATGTGATTTGCGATCCGGCATGCGGAACATCCGGATTCCTGGTAGCTGCGGGTGAATATCTGAAGGATAATCGAAAAGAAGAAGTATTCTTTAACCGGGTGAATAAAGATCACTATATGAACCATATGTTCCATGGATATGACATGGACCGTACCATGCTGCGTATCGGAGCCATGAATATGATGACTCATGGCGTGGATAACCCGTTTATTGAATATCGTGACAGTTTGTCCGATCAGAATCCGGATAAGGATAAGTATTCGCTGATTCTTGCCAACCCACCGTTTAAAGGAAGCCTGGATTATGACATTGTTTCAGCGGATCTTCTGAAAGTCTGCAAAACCAAGAAGACAGAGCTGCTATTTCTGACTTTGTTCGTTCGTATGCTGAAAATCGGAGGACGCTGCGCCTGTATTGTACCTGACGGGGTCCTGTTCGGATCTTCAACGGCACATCAGGCAATACGAAAAGTGATTGTGGAAGAAAACCGGCTTGAAGCCATCATTTCGATGCCCAGCGGCGTATTCAAGCCATATGCCGGCGTCAGTACCGCCATCATGATCTTTACCAAAACCGGTCATGGCGGCACGGATTATGTCTGGTTCTATGATATGCATGCTGACGGTTTTTCTCTGGATGACAAGAGATCTCCCATTGAAGAAAACGATATTCCCGATATTGTCACCCGTTTCCGCAACCGGGACGCCGAAATGAATCGTGAACGTACAGAACAGAGCTTTATGGTCCCGAAGTCGGAAATTGTGGGAAACGAATATGATTTGAGCATCAATAAATATAAAAAGACCGAATATGTGGCTACCCAGTACGCACCAACCAGTCAAATCATGTCTGAACTGCGGGATCTGGAAAAGCAGATATCAAAGGAAATGGATGCTTTAGGCCAACTTTTAGGCGAATAAATTCGGATTGAACTAAACCGCTTCGCGGTAGCTCGTTTCCCAGCCGATAAAGTTACTCTGACTGAGTCTTTAGAACTGCTTACATCATATCAAAATTCCTTTATACTTGGAAGGCCGCACTTACGGTAAAACAAGTAAAAGGAGTTTTTTTCATGACAAAGGAAGAAATCTTTGAGAGACTGCAAACGGAGGTTATCATCAGAGGACTGAGCCATGGCACCTACGTCACCTACAAACGGGCCATGGAACTATTTTTCAATTGGACAGACAAACCGTATGAGGAACTGGAAGAAATAGACTTCCGCAATTATCTGCTTTATCTCATCAATCGAGGCGATTTATCCACAGCGACAATTAACATGTATAACGCAGCTATTCGTTTTTTTCTGCAGGTGATTCTTGAAAAAGATATCAATTATCGCCGCACTGCCAGATTACGTAAGGAATACAAAATTCCGCCGGTATGGAGCATGGAAGAGGTTGCCCAATTCTTTGAGGCAATTGATAATATTCGGGATCGTGCTATCTTCATTAACATCTATGGTTCCGGACTACGCATTTCAGAAATCTGTACTCTCAAAGTTCAGGATGTTGACAGCAAAAACATGCGGCTCAAAATTCGTCAATCCAAGGGGAAAAAGGACCGTTATACAATCCTGTCCCAAAGCGGTCTGCATGCGTTGAGAGCTTACTGGAAACGATACATGCCTGTTTCTCCCGAAGGATATTTGTTTCCCGGAAGCACCAAAGAAGGGTATCTTGGAAAATCTGGGATTGAAATAGCTTTTCGAAAATACTTGAGTCGTACCAACATTTCAACGCCCGGTACGGTTCATACGCTTCGTCACTGTTTTGCAACTCATGCATTGGAAGCTGGCACTGATATTCTCTATATCAAGGAACTCTTGGGCCATTCGTGCCTTGAATCGACAAACGTTTATCTTCATATTGCAAATACAAAAGTTCTCAAAACCAGCAGCCCTGCAGACAGTCTGATTCTGTAAGTGGGGTGACAGTATGCCAGAAGTACAAACTGTTTTCGCTGAGTATGGTAATGAATACGTTTCGAATCACCCTATGACGGTCCAACAACAGAAAGCATTCCAGGCGATACAACTCTGCCGGACTTCTGCCTTGGGCGGTCATATGGATGAGTGTCCAGAGTGCGGATACCAGCGTCCCTCATATAATTCCTGTCGGAACAGGCATTGTCCCAAATGTCAGATGTTGCTGAAAGAACGTTGGATTGAAAACCAAAGTTTCGATCTGATGAACATCCAGTACTTTCATGTAGTATTTACAGTTCCGGCAGAAATGAATCCGCTATTCCTGTCGAATCAGGAAAAACTGTATCGCCTCCTGTTCTCCTGTGCAGCAGAAACTCTGACACAATTGGCTTGGAACAAGAAATATCTCGGGGCACAAATCGGATGTATCGAAGTGCTTCATACCTGGGGACAGCGGCTCGACTTTCATCCGCATATCCACTGCATTGTTCCTGGCGGCGGACTGAATAAGTTTGGGCAGTGGGTATCATCCCGAAAAAAGTTTTTTATCCCTGTCAAAGTGCTTTCCAGTTTGTTCCGCGGGAAGTTTCTGGCGTCGTTGAGATCAATGAAACTTGAGTTCCATGGTACTGCGCAACAGTATGAGGATCCCCGTGATTTTCTCAACCTGATTGATCGATGCTACAGAAAAGAATGGGTCGCATACTGCAAACCGCCGTTTAAGGATTCATCCGGTGTGATTAACTATCTTGGCAGGTATACCCACAGGGTCGCAATTTCCAACAACCGCATTTTGAATGTCAGAAACAACCAGGTCACATTCAAATGGCGGGATTATGCCGATGGTAGTAAAGAAAAAATCATGACGTTGTCTGCCATGGAGTTTATTCGACGCTTTCTGCTTCATGTGCTACCGAAAGGATTTATGAAGATCCGACATTACGGGCTTCTTGGAAACCGAAATAAAACAAAGAAACTGACGCTCTGCAAGAGACTGACCAACACTCCGATTCGGCAAAAGGAAAAGCTTCCGACTCAACAGCTGATTCAGAAACTGATTGGCCACGACATCTCCACATGTCCGGTGTGCGGTACCCTGTTCCAACACGTCAGTCTCTCACCACCGCTTGTGTCCTAACAGAATACATTCCAGTTCCATTGCCCGCTGGGGAGGGGGAAGCTATGCCTATTATACATGATTTTCCTTGCTTGTCACCGGTAAAGTATTTCATCTGTCATCCAACTTGGCTCCTTCGCTCTACTTTCCGGGTTTTGTCACTTTTACTTTTTCCATAGTAGTCTTGTAAGCGGTTTAGTTCAACGAAAATTATAC
>JAZRXJ010000107.1:0-1948 GCA_045600165.1 Clostridia bacterium | reverse complement strand
CAGAAACTGTGGGAAAAGGCGAACAGTCGGTTTGGCGAGGTGGAGGCATTGGCGGACCGGAATGAAGACGGCAGCCTCAAGGGCGTCTGGGGCATCATGACGGACATGGATTTCACCTACGGCCCCTGGACGGATGACTTTACCCGCGGTCGCTATCTGGCGGGCGTGGAGAGCCGGACAGACGAGATCGCACCCAAAGGCTGGAAAAAATGGATCGTTCCCGGCTTTGAAGCACTGAAAGTGAAGATCGAAAATGAAAACACTTTCCGTGATACTCTGAAGTATATGAAGGAAAACGGAATCACGCTTGGCGGCGCGGTGCATGATTTTACCGACCCTGCCACCGGGGAGAACTATATGATATTCCCGACCGCTCTGGATGACAGCAAGCGGGAGCTGATCAAAAGCGTGAAAGAGAAGACCGATCCCTTCGCACCCTGCGGATTCCACTGTACGGGGTGCATGTTCAGCGACTGGTGTGGAAACTGCCTGAGCGCCTGCAACATGTGTTCCTACGCGACCATCTCGGAGGACAACATCTGTGAAAACGTGCGTTGCACGAAGGAGAAGGGACTGTATGCCTGCTCCGAATGTCCGGAACTGGGAACCTGTATGAAGGGTTTCTTCAGCAGTCCCTACGGGTGTTTTGCCAGGGCTTCCTCTATGTTCAGAAGGGACCACGGGAAGGAAAATTATCTGAAAGCGCTGAACTCGGTATCGAAGGAGGAACAGCAGTTCCTGAACGATGTCAAGGCGGATCCCGCGGATAAGCCGGCGGAGGCTGAAGCGATCCGCAGGGTTCTGGAGATCCTGGAAAGCCATATCTGATTCAGATCCTCCGATTCGGTGAGAAAGGCGGTCACGGATATTGCAGACTGAAAATGTGCTTCGGGATGAAGATATGCTGATCCTGCGGGACATATCCGCCTGTCAGCGGATCGGCCAGGGAAATACGGCGGAAATACTCCTCTATAAACCCGGTACCGTCCTCAAGCTGTTCCGCGATCAGTTTCCGGAAAGCGGCGTCCTCAAGGAATGGCGCGTTACCCGCGCCGTGCAGGCGGTTTACGGGCGGATGCCGAAGGCGCTCCGGCTTGTCAGCTGCGGGGAAAGATCCGGCATCCTGTATGAACTGGCGGAAGGGCAGGATCTGCTCCGTATGATCGGTTCTGAGCCCTTTCTGCTTTTTTCAACCGGGAAGAAACTGGCGGAGATCCATACGGAGATCCATGGAAAGACGATCAGCGGTATTCTGACGGTCAAAGAAAAGCTGCTTCAGGAGATCGGATGGGTCAATGATCTTTCTGAAGATGAGAAACGGAAAATCACAGACCGGCTTTTGCTTCTGCCGGATGGTGACCGGCTGTGTCATTTTGATTTTCATCCGGGAAACATCATGGTGAGCGGCGGGAAGCGCCTTGTACTTGACTGGCTGACCGCCTGCTCCGGGGAGCCCGCGGCGGATATCGCCAGAACCTGCCTCCTTCTGAAGTACGGAGAGGTCAGAAACGGCGACAGGCTTTCCCGGCTGATCCTCAGTATCACCAAAGTGTGCATCCGAAGATCCTATATGAGAAATATACGCCGGCTTTCCGGGATCACCCGGGATGAGATCAGGCGATGGATCTTGCCCGCTGCCGCCGCAAGGCTTTCCGAATGGCTGACGGAGCATGAGCGGAAACGTTTGTTGAAGCTGATACGCAGAAACTTGAACACATGATCGGCAGCGTGATTTTCACAGCGCCTTGCCTGGACGTGGACTTTGACGGCGACGCGATCCTTTTCCGGGACGGGAGTAAAATGAATATCGGCCGGATCTTCGTGGCACCGGAACATTTTCGTAAGGGGTACGGACTGTTTATCATGACGCAAATCGAAGAGCAATTTCCCGATGTCACTCTATTCGCACTGGATACGCCGCTATGGAATGTACGGACGAACCGGTTTA
>JAZRXJ010000106.1:0-4014 GCA_045600165.1 Clostridia bacterium | reverse complement strand
ACGATAGCTTGTTAAGTACTTAACCATTATATCGTAAACAGAATTTCATGTCAATATTGAAATTTGTCCTTTCTACGGCTAATCATCAGATTACGAATTCCATATTTCAATTTTTTAAGTCTCAAAAGCATAATAACAGATGAGTAAGCAAAACGCTTACATGAAAAGAGCCGGGAATCATTCTTCCGGGCTTGACTTTCTGAAGTATATTTCCTTAGAAAACGGCGTAATTTCCCCTTGACAAAAGAACTTCCATAGTAATCTTGATATGAGACAACAGGCAGCAGACCAACTGGACGAATTGATCTGCCAGTACTAAAGAATATCTTCTCAAATCAAAAAAACAGTTGCCGGAGGGGTATCAAACCCTGATCCGGCAACTGCTTAAAACTCAACAATGGTACTAACGATGGTACTAAAGGGTAAAACAAAACCGGAACCCCTTGATTTCTCTAAGGATTCCGGTAGTGGAGCATAGCGGATTCGAACCGCCTTACTCGTATTACACTGACAGCGGCTGTGCGGGGCGCCGTATCCCATGTCAGCCCAGTGGGCTGTCCACCGAAGGTGGAAGCGGGAGAAGGCGTAATGAGCAAAGGAGTGCAAGGCACGGCAGTGTCCTGTACGACTATTGCGAATTTGACCGAGCGAAGCGAGACCGTAGCTGAGTGTCAGCCCAGTGGGCTGTTCTCCGAAGGAGAAAACGAAGCGGAAGCCTGCTGAGTAAAGGAGTATTGCAAACGACAGTGCCGCAATACGACTATTACGAAGCTGACCGAGCGAATGCAATGAGCGAGACGGCGGTTCGAATCCTGTTTCGTATTATGGCGGGGCTGTCCGCCGCAGGCGGAAGCGAATCTTTCCCCGTTCCCCCATTCCATCATCCTGTAGTATAATCTCATTAACAACAACCTTAACATTACAAGGAGGAGCTTATGAGTTTTCGCGACGACCTGCACAGTCAGGACCTTGAGATCCCCTACAGCACCAATACAGCAATTTTCTCCACTCCTCTTGCATTATGGAATAAAGAGCTTCCCAACCGTATCGGAATCCTGCCTCTGGAAGGCTATGATTCCGAAAAGGACGGTTCACCCTCTCCTTATGTTTATCGAAGGTACCTGCGTTTCGTGGAAGGCGGAGCCGGGCTCATCTGGTTCGAAGCCTGTGCCGTCAGTGAGGACGGCAAAAGCAATCCGCGGCAGATGATGCTGCGCGACAGCAACGTAAACGCGTTTCAGGATCTGATCCGGACCATGGACAGCAAAGCCGCGTCATCTGGTCATGCTTCCTCTTTCAAGGTACTCCAGTTAACCCATTCCGGTCGTTTGTCCATGGATGCGGACTGGAACTCCATTGCGATGTCACCCAAAGTACAAGGTGACCGGGATACGGCAGTTCTTGCTTCGGATGAGCGGATTGAAAAGATGGTACAGGAACATATCCACGCGGCGAAACTGGCCGCGGATGCCGGATTTGATGCGGTGGATATCAAAGTCTGCCATGGCTATTTCCTGTGCGAACTGCTCAGCGCGTTTCATCGTGAAGGCAGATACGGCGGTTCATTTGAGAACAGGACCAGAGCGATTTTTGAGATCATTGACGGTATCAGAGCAGAAGTCGGTGACAGGATCGGGCTCAGTGTACGGCTGAATGCCTATGACAGCGTTCCCTGTCCTGATGGTTTCGGAGTAATCAACGAAGATGGGCGTAAAAAACCCGACTTAACGGAAACCATTCAGTTATGTACTCTGTTGCGCGATCACGGGGTCCGTCTGATCAATATCTCCGCTTCCGCGCCGCGTGAGCGTCTGTTCGGTCCGGAACCGTCAGACCCCGCGTATGCGAAATACGGTACCCCATGTGATTACCTGATGGCAGTAAAGCTTCTGAAAGAGAAAGTCCCGGGGATCTGCTTTATGTGTACAGGGCTCAGCAGCTTCGGCAGTCAGGGCGGATTCATAGCCGCCGGCGGCATCGCGGAACAATGGTTTGACATCGCGGGGTTCGGACGTCAGGCATTGGCTTATCCGGCTTTTGCCAATGATCTCCTGACGCATGGAAGCATGGATGCCCGGAAATGCTGCCTTGACTGCGGCAAATGCTTCCGACTGATGGACTGCCGTTCCAGGATCGGATGCATCGTACGTGACAGGGAAGAGTTTTTTCCACTCTACAACAAGTACGTTCTCGGAAAAGAAGATGAGACGGGAGAAGAAATCAATTGACTGATACCGCGGTGATGGAGTTTATTCATGAAAGTCATGGTCAGCGCCTGCCTGCTGGGCGAAAATTGCAAATACAACGGCGGCAACAATTACAATGAAAAGCTTGCTGCCTTGATCGCGGACAAAACGGTGATTCCCGTCTGCCCCGAGGTTCTCGGTGGTCTGCCTGTACCTCGCATGCCCTGTGAAATCGTGGACGGTGTCGTACGTTCAGCGGACGGGCACTCGTTTGATGACGAATATCATCGTGGTGCGGAGATTGCTCTCAATTTGCTCCGGAAGGAAAAACCGGATCTTGTCATTCTGCAGTCCCGCAGTCCCTCCTGTGGTGTAAAGCAGATTTACGATGGCACTTTCACCGGTACGAAGACACCCGGACAGGGAGTGTTTGCCGCGCTGGCAGTCCGTGAAGGAGTGCCAGTCATGGATGTTGAAGATTTATAAAATATCAGGTCCGGCTTTCACAACAATGCACAGGATCTGCAGAAATTGATCCATCTAAACCAATAATGGTCACTGGAGAATATACATATATGGAACGTTCTGTCCGAACTTCAGCCAAGGCCGTTGTCTTCAATGACGGTCATGTCCTGGCCGTTAAGCTCCATGATGCTGACGGCGACTTCTATATTCTTCCCGGCGGCGGCCAGATTGCGGGTGAATTACTGCCTGATACAGTCCGGCGTGAAGTGGCCGAAGAAACCGGTATCGAAGTCAAAGCAAATGATATCGTCTTTGTCATTGAAGGGTCCCAGGGTGAACCGCAGCATCGCGTTGATATCGTTTATCAGTGTGATTATCTCGGGATGGCGGACAGCGTTTCTCAGCCGGACACGAATCAGGTTGGCTATGAATGGCTGGACATCCGTACGCTGAACCGTACGCCCCTGTATCCTTCCAGGCTGCGCAGACCCATCATGAACCTCTGGGAAGGAAAACAAACGCCTGTCTACCTCGGTAATGAATGTGTCGGTGACGAAGAGATCACAGACTGAATCCGATGAAGTCATGAGGTACAAGATGAACGAGATCCGTATCAGCGAAAAAATCAGCTATATCGAATGCTCTGAAGATCCCCTGTCCGCGGATATCGGAATCATCCGTGATAACGGGATCACCTGGCTCTATGATGTCGGTAACGGAGAGAAAAATCTTCCCGGACTGACCGGTCGCTGCAATATTGTCCTGTCCCACTTTCATCAGGATCATACAGGAAATCTTGACCGGATACCGTGCGGCGAATTATTCGTTTCAAGGGAAACCTTCAGGCACACCCACAGAGGCACAATTGTCAGCGAAAATGTCAGTCATGGAGATCTCACGATCTTTCCCCTGCCTTCCAGTCACGCGAAAGGATGTCTGGGGCTGGAAGTCGATCATACCTATGCCTTTGTCGGGGATGCTCTCTACTGTAAAGTCGCCGATGACTGCCGTATCTATAACACGCAGCTGCTTCATGATGAGATCGCGGTCCTGAAATCCCTTCAGGTGCCATTCCTTCTTTCCAGTCATCTGAAAGGTCTGATCCGGAAAACTGATGACGTGATCAGGGAATTGGAAGCCATATACAGTCAGCGGACACGGAACGATCCGGAGATCCGGCTGCCCTTCAGTGATAATGAACAGTAAACCATCTTCCTTCGCCCAATCGAGTAGGAGGGGGTGACTAACCCCCGTCCTCTCACCGCACCGTGCGTACCGTTCGGTACACGGCGCGTCCAAGACAAGCAGACTGAATAGACTCGTATGCCGGGGAGAGTTCAAAGAACCCTGCGCGTACGAGCCT
>JAZRXJ010000105.1:0-3078 GCA_045600165.1 Clostridia bacterium | reverse complement strand
TCCTCCGTCAGGATGCGGCATTTGATGCGTCCCAGTTTATCCGGATCCTTCAGATCGGTAACCTCAGCAAGGACCAAACCCGGCTGCGCCGGCTGATTCCATGCGCTTGGTGTCGCACTGCCGTATAGTTCATCAGCAAGTCTCATTTGCTCTTAGCTCCTCCGACCTCAAATCTCGTGTAATAGCCTTCTGAATTGTAAATATGTGTGACTTTTTTCAGAAAATAGGAACCGTTAGTGTTTTTATCCATCCCGTCCACTTTGATATAGCGTCCGGGAATCAGCTCCGGGATGCCGACGCATTCCCCCTCGCCGTGGACGAAGTTCTTCGCCATATCATCAAACCGGTTCTGCGCCAGCGTTTTACACTCGTCGGCAGTCAGTACCAGCGGATTATCTTCCTCATACACAGACTTCTTCAGCATTTTCGATGCGATTGACGCCGCTGCCTTTCCATCGCCGGAAAGTTTTGTAGAGGACGCCTCGCCCTTGATCGGTTCATTGTTGACGTCTCGACCGTGGACGATCACCTTCCCCGGCTGATTGGCCAGAGACAGCCTCTTGGCAAAGGAGAGCAGTCCGTCTCCGTAAGTCAGCGTGGAAATCGCAAGAGAAAAAGAAGTCACTTTATCAAAAATCAGTTCACCGTCCACACAGAAGAAATTGGCGCCTGTCTGTTTTGCAAGTGTGTTCAGGAACGTGAAGGAGTCCTCACCTTCCACAATGCGCTGCACGGTCATATCACTGATGGTAGCACCTACCGTCACTTTCTGCGCAGCTCCCGCGGAGACGGCATCGCCGAGGAGCTGCTTAACCAGTTCCCCGACCTTTTTCTTTCCGGCATAGACGTGGCTGCGCACACTCATCAGATAGCCAAGTCCGTCCATACCGGTAATGTAGATCCGGGGGCCGGTATCCGAATTATACTCAATGGTGTAATCGTCTATATATCCGAAGAAAACCTCCGTTTTTTTCACATAGCCCAAGCTGATTTTCAGCTTTTCTCCGACTTGCAGAGCGGAGACGAGCTTACTGTCCCAACTTGAAGATTTGTAATCATACTTGTCCGCAATGGTAATGCGGCAGCCGCCGGCAGTTCCGTCTGCCGCCAGCTCCACCTCGACTGACGGAATCGTGACTTCAGAATCCTTGAGTTTCAGGGAGCCGATCGTGATCTCGCATTCCGGTGCATAAAAACTTGCGTATTTCAGTTTCAACGCGTCATAGGGATATGCTGCTTTGTCCATCAATCAGCCTCCTCTCTTAGAATTCTTTTTGGATGATTCAGTCTGTTATTGCCGGCATGTGAAGAACGTCACCCGTGCGAAGCAGTCTCGGATTTGTAATTCCGTTTGCCGTGGCGATACTGCGCCAGAGGGTCGGATCATCATAGGCAATCCCGGAAAGCGTATTCAGCGTTTCGCCCTGCTGCACTGTGTGGAACTTGGACGTATCAGGAGAAAAGAGCGACGACCCCTCCAGCAAATCTTTCAGCGTTTTGGCACTGATAAAAGTGCATCGCATCGTTGCTCGAACGGGCATACCGGTTTCCATGAACTTGGTATACTCTACACTGCAATGCTGTAAAAAACCCATAAACTCAAAAGAGTCCCACATTAGCATCACCATCGGCGGATAGTGCGTTTTGCTGTCCGGAACGCTGAGGTTATAGATTTTATTGACGTACTCGCTGACATCGAGTTGTTTTCCGATTGACGGCAGCAGGCTGTTCCCGGTAAATTTCAGCGCATCCGCGGGAGATTTCATCATATCAAGTCCAACCACTTCAGCGCCGGCGCTGAATGTATCGAGGAAGAACTCCACGTCCATCGTTTCCACCATACCGAATTTCGGAAACTGCTGTCCTTTGGAATCCTGCTGCGCGCCTGCCACCGAGGTCATTCGGTTCAGACGATAAGTCTGCGGGTTATAGAGGACGGAAAATGCCTCCAGCAGATTTGCTGTTTTTAAGTCGCCCGACAGTTTCATAGGTGCGATTATCATCTTGACCAGCGGTGTTACGGAATATGTATTCGGCATACCGGGTACCATATCTGCCTATTCCTCCTTAAAAAACTGTTTACATACCGCGGCGTCGGCGCTCATTTCTCAGCCGCTCTTCAATGATTTTGTAGACCTGATCTGCCGTGCGGCGGATCTCCCGGTCGCTTACGCGCACCTCAGTCGGGGCTTTTTCCTCCGGATTCTTCAGTACGATATCCTCATACGGTTTTACGGGGCTGCGCAGACTTTCTGACGCGGGATTGCTCCAACTGATATTGTTGCTCGCGGTGATCCCGCTCTGTTCCTGCTGCGGCGGTTCCTGATTCTGCTGCGCCTTGCCTTCCGGTTCCTGATACCCGTTTTCCAGAAAGTCTTTTGTCCAGTCCGGAAGCTGGTTATAATGCGCGGATTCCTTTGCCTGTTCTTTCATGAACCGCTGCTTCTGCTCCGCCGTATTGCTCTGTCGGATTGTGGAATTTGTTTCCTCCGACGCCGCGTCCGTGCTGCCCTGCAGTACGTAGCTCATCTCAATCGGCCGATCGACAGAATCCGGCTGTGCTGTTTTTGTCTGCGCATCGGTCTGCGCGGATGCAGCTTTATTCTTCACGATATAGCGGGCAAGGATCGGATTATTCTGAAACGCCTGCTCCAACTGCGATGCTTCACGTTCTGTCGTTTCCGTCAGGAATTCCTGCTGCACCGGCGGCAGCTCTGCCGCTTGCGGACGGGGCTCGCCTTTTGTTGCCGGAATCGCCTGCGCGGAACGTTCTTCCGATACATTGCTCTCCCCCGGCTGCGTGATATAAATCATTTCTCCGGGTTCCTTCAGAAGCCGCGTCAGATACTCGATTGCACTCTCGTTTGCTTCCGGTTGCGTGTGGATGATCGTCTTACCGCTTTCCTTCTGGATCCGCGTCAGATACTCCGTTGCGCTCTCATCAGCCTCCGGCTGTGTCAGATAGATCATCTCACCGGATTCGCGCTGAAGTCGCGTCAGGTATTCCGTTGCGGTTTCATTCGCTTCCGGTTCCGTATGAACGATCGTCTTGCCGCTTTCTTTCTGGATCCGCGTCAG
>JAZRXJ010000104.1:0-28381 GCA_045600165.1 Clostridia bacterium | reverse complement strand
AATGATTTTCACCCGTTGTTGACACTTTTGTTTACAACTCCGATGAGGAAGTCTTGTACCCCTTAAGGGGAAGAAAAGGTGCGGGCGGAATTCTGCTTGAACAATAAGAACATATGAAAAGCCGCCTTTCGTATGAACGATTGGCGGCAATTCCTATACGCGGACGACGTTTTCCTGACTCAGGAGGTAGACACAATATTGGTTCATGCTGACGCCTTCTTTCTTCGCGTTGAGCGCAAGTTGGCGGTGCAGGGATTTGGGGATGCGGAGCTTGAATTGCCCGGAATATTCCTCGTCGATCCCGGGCTCGGGGATTTCCATTCCGGATTCCATGGCAGCGAGGAGCCATTCACGCTTTGCGTCTTCCGCGTTGCGGACGGCTTCTTCCACGGTCTCACCCGCGGACAGGCAACCCTTCAGGGCAGGAAAACTTACCACGAAGCCGCCTTCATCCGTATCGGGAATGAGTTCCATGGTATAAGGCAAAGCCATGTATTCATCAATCGTCTTCATTTTTCCTGACCTCGCTTTCTACAATATCACGCACCAACTCCACATATACCTTTTTGATGGGTTCGTGCTTGGGTATGGTAATGGGGGAGCACCCGGGTTTTCGGAAAGTGTAATGGCTGCTTCCGCTCCGCGGCGCGTACATGGTATATCCGTACTTCTCCAGAACCTTGCGCAGTTCGTCAAACCGCAGGTTCTTGTCGAGTGAAAGGATTTTGTTTAGTAACTTATCCCAGGATGACACCGGAAATCACCTCGCGGATATTATATCATGGTGTCATATATGGTGTCAAGAGTAATTTTGATACGACCGCAATAAATAGAATCGAACAGAAAGGGGTACCGTAATGAACAGCGAATCGAAGGATTCGGGTACACCTGTTGTTTACAACATGAAAAGAGGTGAGCAGAAAACACTATGGATATGGACTGAAAGGAGCAATGTATATGGAACAGAAAAAATCACGAAAGATAGATATCCCGATCTGGAAGAAAAGTAATCTGACGTTGGAAGAAGCGGCGGAATGCTTCGGAATCGGGATAAACAAATTGAAAGAGATATCGAATGACGACGAATGCCCGTTTGTATTATGGGTTGGCAGCAAGCGTCTTCTGAAAAGGAGATTGCTGGACGAATATCTGGAGAAAATGTATTCGATCTGAAGGAGAAAGATTATGAGGAAAGACGACAGGCGTATGGGAAGAGAGGGCTATGCTTATGGATCAGGAGAATATTATCATGGAAAATATGGCGGAAGAAATACCTGTTAAAAGGAAGGAGGTGCCGATCTGGGAAAAGAGCAATCTGACGCTGGAGGAGGCAGCAGCATATTCGGGAATCGGAATCAACCGGTTGAGATATCTGTCGGATGACGAACACTGCCCGTTCGTGCTGTGGATCGGCACCAAACGGCTGATCAAAAGAAGACTGCTGGATGAATACACGGACAAAATGTATTCCATTTGAGCGGTATTGAATATAGAATCATCGTGAGACTGCGGGGACAGTGCATTGCGCAAGGGAGCAGACACTTGATTTTCGAGCGTTTATCTGCTACAATAAATGCGGAACTGCATTGTCCCTGCCAATAGAAGGAGGATAAATTATGGCAGGAACAGCAAACAACAAACGCAGAGACAAAGAGAGGGTTGTCCTCAGAGTCGGAGAGGGAATGCGTCCCAATGGCACCTATGAGTTCCGCTGGACTACCGAGCGGGGAGAGCGCATGCGCGTATATGCGAAGACGCTTCCCGCGCTCCGTGAAAAGGAGGAGCAGATCCAAAGGGATATCAGCGACGGCATCAAGACACCCACCCGCAGCGTAACGGTCAACGAGATGTTCGACATGTGGCGGGAACTGAAGCGGGGACTCAAGGATCATACGATATCAAATTACCTGTATATGTATGATACCTACGTCCGGGCAAGCTTCGGAAGGAGATTGATCTCGCAGCTGAGAAAATCGGATGTCAAGCGGTTTTATAACCTGCTGGCTGATGAGAAAGGGCTCTCCGCGTCCACCATCGATAACATCCATACGGTGCTTCATCAGGTATTCGCACTGGCGGTGGATGACTGCTACATCCGGAACAACCCATCGGACGATGTTCTGCGGGAACTGAAAAAGACACTGGATCTCAAGACAGAGAAACGGCGCGCACTCACCAAACCGGAACAGGACCTGCTGCTCAGGTATCTCGATAAGGATCCGAAATACCGGCACTGGTACCCGATATTCGCGGTCATGATCGGAACGGGTATGCGTGTAGGCGAGGTAATGGGGCTGCGCTGGTGCGACATCGATTTAGATGCGGGTGTGATTGATATCAATCACACACTGGTCTATTACGATCACAGAACGGCGAGCACTCCGGGCGGCTGCTACTACGACATCAACACCACCAAGACACCTGCGAGTATGCGTCAGGTTCCCATGCTGGGATTCGTGAAGGAAGCATTCCTGAGGGAGAAAGCGTTTCAGGAAGAAAACGACATCCACTGCACGGCAACGGTCAACGGGTATACGGACTTCATCTTTGTGAACCGCTTCGGTGAAACTCTGAACCAGGGAACGCTGAATAAGGCGCTGTGCCGTATTATCAGGGACTGTAACGACAGTGTCGCTTGCAGTAAGCATCCCGATGGCGTACGGCTTCCGCACTTCAGCTGCCACTCGCTCAGACACACATTCACCACGCGTATGTGTGAGGCGGGCGTCAACGTGAAGGTGATACAGGATACCCTCGGGCATACGGATATCACCACCACGCTCAACATCTACGCGGATGTGACGAAGGAGCTGAAGGTAAAAGAGTTCGCCGGTTTGGATCAGTTCTTCATGGACGGGAAGAAAAAGGCTTAAGCCAATTTAAGCCAAAGCTTAAGCCAATCAGAACAGATCAAATAACGACTTATGAGCATTTTGCATTGCCATTCCGCCGTTTCCGATCACTGAATATCGGCTGATAAAGAGCTGTAACGACTTCCGTGAAGATTCGGATACGGGTCCCGACAATGAAGCCGCAGGAATAAAAAATGCCCGAAAACCGCCGTATATGAAGGCTTTTGAGGGTTTTTGAAATTCCGTACCAATTTTCATACCAATTATGCACGCGGAGAACTACCTGACAAAGCAAAACGCATCGGCATTGCCGGTGCGTTTTGTGTAATTACTCCGTTATGACATATTCCATGTTATCCGGTTTCTCGGACATATGGATCCCGGCTGCTCCCGATAAGTACGATTTGCGGAACTGGGAAGGGGATACCTTCATTTCTTCCTTGAATACGCGGTTGAAATAGGGGATATTGCTGTAGCCGGCGTCGATGGATATCTGCGTGATGCTGTCCGAGGTGCTGATGAGCCGGCGGCTGGCATATTCTATGCGGCGCTTTTTGATGTATTCAAACGGAGAGCAGTGCATCACATTACCGAAGAAGTAGGAAAAGTAGTTCTGGCTCATATGCGAAAGATCGGCGAGCTGGTCAAGCGTGAGTTTGTCGCGGAAATTACTGTTGATGTAGTTGATGGAGCTTGCGATCTTCGCGTAGTTCTTGGAAAACTCCTGTACGGAGAAGGGCTGCTGTCCGATGCTTTCATAGCCCCTGTAGATCAGCGCCAGGATTTTCATGAGCAATGATTTTATGACCAGCTGATAACCGGGTAGTTTATTTTGCCATTCATTTTCGATTTCGTGGAAAATATTGTATATCTGTTCTGTTTGACTGCTTTTCGGGATCAGGTGATTATAGTCACTTTTGTATTCATAGAAAGCTTTGATAAACTGATAGTCCAGTGAGCTTCCGCTCCAGACGAAAGACGGGTCGAATATGATGACCTTGATGGCGGTGTTCTGCACCCGCGTGATGCCGTGATATTCAAGGTTATTGATGATCAAAACATCTCCCGCGTGGAAGTTATACATTTTGCTGTCGATGAAATAATCACCTTCGCCTTCAACGATGTAATTGAGCTCCAGACATTCGTGAAGGTGAATTCTTATATTATTTCCCGAGGAATATTCCTCGGTCGTCAGATGATTTTCGAAAATATCAAATGGAATCTCCTCGTTCAGGTGTATTTTATCAAATAAAAACTGCATATATTGTCTCCTTTACCAGACATACCGATACACATTTGACGTATTCATTATACACCGAACGGAATGAACAATCAATACATGCGTAAAATAGTGCAAGTATAAAGTAAAATTAATATTGTAAATTCTAAATTACGGAATATAATTCTAAATATACGGGAAGTATGCACCAATGAACCTGAAGCCGGCTGGCTTATCTATAGAAAGGACGGTAAGTTCTATGTTCAAGAAGGTTGTATCTGTTGTGGCTGCGATGATGTTGCTCCTCCTGATGATGTGCCCGGGCATTTCCGAAGGTCCGGCTGCGGAAGAAGCAAACCCCGATTACTTCTATGTGAAGAATGCGCTTGGCATGGCCATTACCGAGGTATATATCCATCCCGGCAATGTGAAAGCATTGGGCAGATGCCGCAACGCCGATTGGATCCGTGTGGGAGAAACCGGCAAGATCACGCTGACCGAGAGTGAGATTGATACTCCCGTTGCCTACACGATTCACTTCTGCATGTACTGGAATAATGGATATTTCTTCTTCGACGCAGAGGGCTGCCGGCTGAAGGACGTGCTTGGCAAGACGCTGGTGTTCACCCAGTATGCCGATCATGTCGAGCTGGCTGTTGAAGAATAAGCGCCGCCGAATATAAAGAGGAAACATTGCCATTAGGCATATTAATAGAGAGGAAGGTATAATCAATGTTCAAGAAAGTAGTATCGGTTGCAGTTGCCGCGGCGTTGCTGATGGCGATGATGGGATGCTGTGCCGGAATCGCGGAACAGGATCCCCATGACATCGAGGGTACGGTTACGATCGCCGTTCCCGCGTGGAATATTACCGACCTTCAGGTTCAGATTGGCGATTTCCTTGACGCATATCCTTATATCGATGTTGAGATAGATCCCTTCGGTTCCGAAGGCGCACAGACCTACCTGACCGCGCAGGCACAGACCAATTCCATGCCTGATGTGCTGGTCGGTGACTGGGACAGCTTACCTTTCTCCGTATCTCAGGGATGGGTCATGCCGCTGGATGAGTTCCTGGCTAACGACGAGGAAGCGGAGTATGTTCCTGCCTCGCTGCTTGCGGACTATACCTATCTCGGCAAGGTTTACGCCCTTCCCATGGACCTTCAGTTCCAGTGCGTCGCAATCAACCTGGATTTGCTGGATGAACTGAACCTCGATCAGCCCGATTATGACTGGACGGTTGATGAGTATACCGACCTGATGAAGGCCGCGACCACCAGCAAGACCTCCGGTACGGAGAGACTGTGGGGCTTCGATTCCTACATGATCCCCGCGCTGAATGCGGAAGCCGGATACAATGCTTACAATCCGGAAACCAAGAGCTTTGATTTCACCAACCAGTGGTCCGCTGCGTTCAAGCTGTTCAAGGATCTGCGCGCCATTCCCGGTCTGGAAGCGTGGATGATGAGAAACTCCAATGTTGACGGCGCCACCAGCGACTATACCAGAAAGTTCGGCGAGAGCGATGCCGATGACATGGACATGGCGTTCAAGTCCGGCAAGGTTCTGTCCGAGTCTTTCATGCTGACCTCCGATGCTTCCTGGATGCGCTACATGAACTTTGAGTGGGAAATGTATCCGCTGCCCCAGGTCGAGGAAGTCGGCTCCCGTCAGTGCATGCACGCGAACCACGGCTTTATGCTTAAGGGTGCTGAGTGCCCCGAGGCGGCGTATGAGCTGCTCAAGTGGCTGACCACCGGTGCGGAAGGCAACGTGAAGAAGATGGAAATGTATTCCGAAAAAGACGGTGACGACGTGACCACCGGCTACCTGTGGTACTTCCCCTCCACGCTGCATCCCGATGTCGTTGAGGCGTTCGGCGACAACCCCCACATTCAGGGCGGTATCCAGTATATGTATGAGCATATGGGCACCGCGGTCCGTTCCGACCTTTACAAGATTGTTCCCGGTTTTGAGCAGATCAATAACGAATGCATCGAGTCCATCATCAACGATGCCCGTGATGACCGCCGTGAAGCAGCGGCAGTCGCGGCTGAAATGGACGAGAAGGCGAACAAGCGTCTGGCGCTCGCATGGCTCGAGTTTGAAGAGCGTCTCATGGCCAACGAAGATTGAGTAAATGGGACGAAACCGCAGCAGAATGTGATCTGTTCCGCCGAGAAAGCGGGAAAATCATGTGAGAAGCCCCAATAACAGTAGGAGGAATTCAGAAAATGAAGCATCTTCTTTTGAAAAAGATATGCTCGATCGTCCTTGCTGCGCTGCTCATCGTTATGGCGGCGGGCATCGGCACGGGTGCGCTGGCTGAAGGTAAAGTGACCAAGACCAAGGTTCTGGTCTGGCATACCTTCAGCGGCAGCGAAAAGAAGGTATTTGAAAAGGAAATCGTAGCGGCTTTCAATAAGAGCCACGAGGATATCCGTATCATGCCCGTGGCAATGGATTGCGCGCTTTCTACCGTGCTGTCCATGGAAGCCGATCATAAGGCCCCCGATATCCTCGTCATGCCCATTGACAGGATCGGCAGCTTTGTCGGTGAGAACCTGCTGGAAAATCTGGCGGATGAAGACGGATTTGATGCCGTCAAAGCATCCCAGTTTGCGATCCTGTATGACCTGATGAGCGAGGAAGGCGGCTGCTACGCTATCCCCTTCAATACGCTGATCGATGTGGCGGTTTATAATCAGGCGGCACTGGGCGGAGCTGATGCTCCCGCTACCCTTGAGGAGCTGGCTGCACTGCAGAAGACGGTTGCCGTAAGCGCCTGCGACGCGGACTCTCTGTTGCCGCTGTTCCTGAATGCCGGCGGAGCCGTAATGGATGAGGGCTATACCACCGCGGTCGGTTATCTCGACGGCGAAAACAGCGTAAAGGCACTTGAGACCCTCGCTGCCATGAAGGATTTGTTCCATGTCTGCGAGGAAGGCACTTCTCCTCTCTCCGGTGTCGTTGCCGGTGAGGATCTGATGGCTGTGACGAATAGCAAGGCGTTCTCCGTTGACGGAATCGGAACGGACGGCCTCGTGGCGGCTGTTGTGCCGACCGCGAACGGAGCCGCTGCCGGGAGCGTCATCGATTGTGAAGCGGTGACTGTCCTTGCGTCTTCCAAGGTCAAGGAACAGGCATGGCAGTTTGTTCAGTATCTCGCGGGTGAAGAAGCGCAGGGCATCCTCGCAAAATGCGGCGATCTTCCCGCCAATGTGACTGCCGCGCAGAATGTGGATGCCACTGACAACCCCTTTGCCGGAGCTTACTTTGAGGCAATGAACGGCGCTCGCATGAGCGTTGTGGACAGAGAGCAGAATGCGGTCATGGGCTTCATGGACAGAGCTTTTGAGAAGGCAATGAATGGCATCAAAGCTCCCAAGGATGTTTTGACCCTGTGCGCTTCCCAGATCGATGCCGTGCTGAACGGCAGCGAGATCCCTCAGGATGAGGATGATGTGCTTCTCGAGGCGGAGAACGGCGTGCTTTGTGGCGGAACGAGAGTCGCGGAAAGCGACGCTGCTTCCGGCGGCAAGTATATCATCGGCCTCGACTACGCGGACGGCGAGCCCAACAAGATCGTTTTCGAGAATGTTCCCGTTGACAAGCGCGGTACTTACGAACTGCAGATTTGCTACATGTCCGCAATGACCGGCGATATCGGCGTCAAGGTGAATGGCGTAAGGATCCCCTGCGCCTACACGCCCACCGACCCCAACTGGAATTTCGTACCCAATGTGGTATCCATCAAAGTCCCGTTGAAGGGCGACGGCACCGACAGTCTGGAATTCTGCGATTATGATGCCACTGCCTACGCCGGCATCGACTATGTGAAACTCATCTACAAGAGCGACGCGTACGAAGAACTGGTGGAAGGTGAAGCGCAGGAAGATCCCGCCGCTGACGGCCGCATCGAGTTTGAGAGCGGCGAACTATACGGAACGGCTGTGGCCAATCCTCAGAACGGCGCATCCGGTGACAAGATCGTGACTGGCATCGATCCCGCACCCGACACCCCCAACAAGGTCATCTTCAACAACCTGCCCGCAAAGAGGGACGGCCAGTACATCCTGAAGGTTACCTACAGCACCGTCATGGACGGCACGCTGGAAGTGATCGTAAATGGCGAGTCCATGGATCTTGACTGGTATCTCACCGATCAGACCGGCACCTGGGCCTACGCGGCGGGCGAAGTCTCCATGGAAATCCCGCTGAAGGGCGACGGCACCGATACCCTCGAATTTGCCATCAAGAATCCCTACACCTACCTGATGCTCGACTATTTCAACCTCGAGTACATCAACGAAAACCTGATCCTTGAAGCCGAGGATGCCGCGTTCTTCGGCGGTGTAAGAGCCGCGAAGAGCGTCGACGCTTCCGCCGGCAAGTATGTCATCGGCCTTGATTACGCGAAGAATGAGCCGAACAAAATCGTCTTCGAGAATGTTCCCGTTGACAAGTGCGGCACGTATGAAATGATGATCTGCTATATGTCCGCGATGAGCGGTAACATCGGCGTGCGTGTAAACGGTGTCCGGGTACCCTGCGCCTACACGCCTACCGATGCCAACTGGAATTTCGTACCGAACGTGGTATCCATTAATGTCCCTCTGAAGGGTGACGGAACCGATGTTCTGGAATTCTGCGATTATGATGAGTCCGCCTATGCCGGCATCGACTATGTGGAACTCAAGTATGTAAGCGATGAGTATGACCCGCTGATCGAAGGCGGACATACCGCGTTCTGGAGCGGAAAACTGAGCAGTGTATTCATTGCCGGCGCCTCCAATAAGCCCGGTGACATTCTTCTCGAGGCGGAGAACGGTGTGCTCTATGGCATAACAAGAACCGCCGATAGCGGCGCCGCTTCTGGCGGTAAGTACGTTATCGGTCTTGACTATGCGGCTGGCGAACCGAATAAGATTGTCTTCAATAACATCCAGGCAGAGAAGGGCGGCACCTATCAGCTCGATATCTGCTACATGTCCGCAATGAGCGGCAATATCGGCGTCAAGGTAAACGGTGTCAGAGTACCCTGCGCCTACACGCCCACCGATCCCTACTGGAATTTCGTTCCCAATACCGTGTCCATCAACGTTACCTTGAAGGGCGACGGCAGTGACGCGCTGGAATTCTGTGACTATGATGCAACTGCGTACGCCGGCATCGACTATGCGAAGCTTGTCTATGTGGATAACTAACATAGATAACGCGAACCCGTGATCCGGTCTCAAACCGGATGATATCCGGTTGAGATGCTCAAAGGCCTGTTGCCTGTAAAACAGGCAGCAGGCCTTCAAGGTTTATAAGAACTTCCGTAAGCTGATCCGAATAAAGACAAAGCAGATATAAATTCCGGTTAATGCCGCACAGATTGCCTGTGAAGCCGCCGCTGCGCCTGAGCGGGAAACTGCGGTATGGATGATGAGTATGTGAAAAAGCGCGCAAGCTGATATAATCCAGTTTTGTGTATACTATATAGAAACATATGAGAGATGGAAAGGGATTGATGGTATGAGCCGAATTCAACTGAAGAACAATTGGGAAGAAACCATACAGCGCTTTGATGCCTGGTTCCAACATAAGAATACCGGAAGGCCCCTGATGAACATCTATGCCTACCGGGATCCCGCATCACCTCCCTATCCGAAGCTGCACGAGGAACCCTTTGAAGACGCGCGGGATATGTTCCTGAATACCGATAAGCAGTTTGCAAGACTTATGAACTGGTATACATGGGTAGAGCCCATGGCGGAAGCGTTCCCGCAGTTCTCCATGAACATGGGCGCCGGATCGCTCGCACTGTATCTCGGCAGCGAACCGATCTTTTCACCGGATACCCTGTGGTTCACCCATTTCATCAAGGATTACGATGAGTCCCTGCCCCTTAAGTATAACCCGGATAATGTGTGGTGGAAGAAGCATCTGGAGATCATCAGACGCCAGTTGGAACTGGTCAAGGATACGGACATTCTGGTATGCATCCCCGACCTCATCGAAAACATCGACATCCTCTCCGCCATGCGCGATCCGCAGACCTGCTGCTTCGATCTGTATGACTATCCCGATGAGGTACATGAGGCTCTGCAGAACATCAGCGATGTTTATATGACCTATTTCGATACCATCTACAACATGGTCAAGACCCCCGGAAATGTCAGCGCCTATACTGCGTTCAACATTTTGGGAACCGGAAAGACCGCGAAGATCCAGTGCGACTTCGCCGCGCTGCTTTCTCCCAAGCTCTTTGATGAGTACATCCTGCCCTCGCTCAAGCGTCAGTGCGATGATATCCCAAATACCATGTATCACTGCGACGGACCGGAGGAGCTTTGCCATATTGATTCTCTGATGTCCATCGAAAAACTGGGCGCGCTGCAGTGGACGCCCGGCGCCCGCAACCCCAAGGCGGGAGATGAGCGCTGGTATGAACTGTATACCAAGGTGCGCGACGCGGACAAGGGCATCTGGGTCGGCCTGTCCGATTATTCCCCGGAGGAAGCCATAGCCATGGCAGATAAGCTTGTGAAGAAGTTCGGCCCGGCGGGTATGTACTTCCAGTTCCCGTATATGTCAAAGGAAATGGCGGAAGGTCTGCTGATCAAGGCGGACAGAGAGTGGAGCTATTGATGCGCTCCGCCGGCGCGGATACGGCGTTTTCAGATGGCGGCAGGCGCAGATGCCTGTCGCCGTCAAATCCATCATCACGGATCGTGGATATTATGTGGAGGAGCTTATGCTGAAACGAACCTGCGCGTTTTTTCTGTGCTTTGCCATTCTGCTTGGTAGCGTTTTCTGCGCGGCAGACGTGAAAACCGCCCGTGCCGCGTCGGAGACGGATGGGATCTCAGCCGGAAAGTATATTACCGACATGTATACGGATAAATCCCGGTACTGCCCCGGCGATACGGTCACGGTGATTATCGAATGCCAAAATTTCGGAGAAGCGGCCTTTTCGGGCACTTTGGAATTCCGGCTCAAGCGCTTCGGTCAGTTGGCGGATACTTATCCCGATATGGAGCTGAAGCTGAATTCCGGAGAGACGGCGATAAAGACCTTTGCGTTTGTACCGCCCGAGGAGGATTTCCGCGGCTACACGCTGGAAGCGTATCTTTCTGACGGAGACAAAACGGTCGATTATGCCATGCACGCTGTGGATGTTTCTTCCGACTGGAACCGCTATCCGCGCATGGGCTACCTGACCAAGTATTTTAAGCAGAGCGATGAAAAGGTCGAGCAGAATCTCGACTGGCTTTCCAAGTTTTATATCACCGGTCTGTTCTACTACGACCACATGAACGCGCATGATGAGCCGCTCGCGGGAACGGCTGAAAACCCCGATGAGAACTGGAAAAATGTGGCGAATGCCGATGTCGATGGAAGCACCTTCAAGCATATTCAGGAGTACGCGAACAGCAAGAATATGCTGAACTTTGCCTATAATCTGAATAACGGCGGATGCGATGACTATCTGGAAAAAGGCCTGAAGGCGGAGTGGGGCACCTATAAGGACCGGCAGCACAAGGATCAGGATTACCATCCGATGAGCACATACTGGAAAACCGAAAAGCTGTGGCTGTTTGATCCCGGCAATCCCGAATATCAGGAATACTACGTCAATAATCACAAAGCGCTTTTTGAGGCGCAGAGCTGGGACGGCATGATCATTGATTCATTGAGCGGCCGTCCGTATACGATTTATGACTACTATGGCAATGTGGTTCCGCTGGATGAACGTTATGCCGGACTCATTCAGAAATTCCGCACGGAGATCGGCACCCGTGTCATGTTCAATGCGTCGGACGGATACGGAATGAATCAGGTCGCAGAAGAGACGGATTATGATATACTGTTCGGTGAGATCTATGAAAACCACTATCCGACCTACGTGTCGTTGAAGGACGCGTCCGACAATGCATACGGTTATACCAAAGGATACAGGGGCGTTTCCTATCCGGCGTACATGCATTTTGAAAGCGAGCCCATGAATTTCAAGTTCAATACGCCCGGAGTCACCTTCACCAACAGCGTGATCAACGCGACGGGCGGCAACCATCTGGAGCTGGGCGACCGCGGAATGCTGCATGTGGTGTATTACCCGGCGAACAAAATGAAAATGACCGCTGAGCTGGAAGCGGCGACCCGCCGTCAGTACGATTTCAGCGTGGCATACGAGGAGCTGCTTCGCGGACCGGGTCTGGAGGAAGTGTTCAAGAAGACCATAATCGACGGACATTTTACCACGCGTATGGGCAGCGCGGGAGCCATCTGGACCTTCGCCAAGGAAAATCAGATGCTCGGAGCGGAAATCATCCACTTCCTGAATTTTGAGACCATTACGACCACGGAATGGAAAGATCCCAAGGGAAAGCAGGTCGCGCCCGAGGTGATCAAGGACGCCGTGACCAGATACTATACGGACAAGGAAGTCACGCAGGTGCTGGTCGGAAGCCCCGACAGCCATGAAGGCATTCTGCAGGATGTACCTTTCACATTGGGCGAAGACAAGAACGGTTGCTATGTGGAATTCACCATGGAGTCCCTCGAATACTGGAACATGGTGGTATTGCTGTAAATCCGATTTTGTGAAGGTGAATGTTATGACGAAGCATTGGTGGAAAGAAGCAACCGTATACCAAATTTATCCCCGCAGTTATAAGGACAGCAACGGGGACGGCATGGGTGATATCCCGGGCATCATCGAAAAACTGGATTATATTCGCGATCTGGGCGTCGATGTGATCTGGCTGTGCCCTGTCTACCGTTCACCGAACGATGACAACGGCTACGATATCAGCGACTACCGTTCCATTATGCCGGAATTCGGCACCATGGAGGACTGGGAAAATCTGCTGGACGGCATACACAAGCGCGGGATGCGGCTCATCATGGACCTTGTGGTCAACCATACCTCCGATGAGCATCAGTGGTTCATCGAGTCCAGAAGCAGCAAGGATAATCCTTACCGCGACTACTATGTATGGCGCAAAGGCGAGGGGGATTACCCGCCCAACAACTGGTCTTCCTTCTTTGCGGGAAGCACCTGGAAGTATGACGAGACCACCGGCGAATATTTCCTGCATCTGTTCAGCAAAAAGCAGCCGGACCTCAACTGGGAAAATCCCGCAGTCCGTCACGAAGTGTATGACATGATGAACTGGTGGCTGGACAAGGGGATCGACGGCTTCCGCATGGATGTCATCAATCTGATTTCCAAGGTGCCCGGTCTGCCGTCTGTGGGCGATCCCAAGGTGCTGTCCTGGGGCGGCGAAAACTTCATGAACGGGCCCCGCATCCACGAATTTTTGAAGGAGATGAACCGCGAGGCACTGGCAGGCAGGGACATCATGACCGTGGGCGAAATGCCCGGCGCCACCGTCGAAGAGGCTAGACGCTATACCGGCGAACACGAACACGAACTCAACATGGTTTTCCAGTTCGACCTGATGGACTGCGAAAGTTACTGGGGCGGAAGGAATGCCAACTGGAGTCTGCCGAAATTCAAGGCCATCGTCGAAAAGTGGCAGACGGGACTCGGGGAACAGGGCTGGAACAGCAACTACCTCAATAACCACGATCAGCCGCGCATGGTCTCCCGTTTCGGAAACGACGGACCGTTCCGGAAGGAAAGCGCGAAGATGCTGGCTACGCTGGTGCATACCCTCTCCGGCACGCCCTATGTGTTCCAGGGCGAAGAAATCGGCATGACCAATGTCCACTTCGCGTCCATTGAGGACTATAATGATATCGACACCCGCAACCACTACCGCGACATGGTAGCGGCGGGCTGGCGTCCGGAGGACGCGCTTGCCTACTACCACGACCGCAGCCGCGACAACGCGCGCACGCCCATGCAGTGGGACGGCAGCAAAAACGCGGGATTTACAACGGGAAAGCCGTGGCTCTCCGTGAACCCCAATTACGAGTCCATCAATGTGGCAGCCCAGGAGAAAGATGAAGATTCCATCCTGAACTATTACAGGCGCCTGATCCGCTTCCGCAAGAGCCATGAGGTCCTCGTTTACGGAGATTTCAAACTGCTGGCTCCGGAACATGAGACGGTATTTGCCTATGTCAGGGAATTTGAGGGGAAGAAATGCGCGGTGCTGCTGAATTTCTCGGACCGTCCTTCCGCTTTCCGTGACGATGCCCTGAACGGCATGAGCCGCGTGCTCCTTTCGAATTCCGGGCGGATGGCGTGTGATCCCGATTGCATCGAACTCAAGCCCTTCGAGGCACTGATCATCGAATGAAAGGAACCGGTATAGGTGAAGAAGTTATTTGTATGCGCGGTCGCGGGCCTGCTGCTGATGACCATGGCAGGGCACGGAATGGCTGACGGCGCTGCGCTTATGCAGCCGTCCGCGTCCGAATTTTCGGGCCTGATATCCGGCCGCTATCTTCATGATGTGTATACGGATAAATCCTGCTATAAGCCGAAGAAGAAAGTCACGCTGATATCGCAGGTGTATAATCCGGGCACGGAGGTGTTGAACGCAAAAGTCACCTATACCGTGAAGCACTGCGGACAGATCATCAATATGCTGGAGCGCTCCGTTTCCGTCGATGTGGCGGACACGCAGGAAGTGCGCGCGATCTGGACGGCGCCCGAAAAGGACTACACCGGATATTCCGTCGAGGTCCGCGTCTATGAAGGGGACACGCTGCTGGATTACGACATGACCGCGGTGGATGTGTCCAGCGACTGGAATGTCTTTCCGCGCTACGCGTACCTGACCAAATACGGCCGCCGTTCCTACAATGAAACACAGGAGCTGCTGGCCGGTCTGAGCAAATACCATATCAACGGCCTGTTCTACTATGACCACATCGACCGCCATGACCGCCCGCTGGCGGGCACGGTCAGGCATCCCGATGAGAGCTGGAAAAACCTTGCCAATCAGGTGATATATAAATCCACCATCGACGATCTGATCAAGGCGGGACATCTGCTGGGCATGAAGTCGTTTTCCTACAACCTGATTTTCGGCGCGTATCCGGACTATGAGGATATCGGCGCGAAGACGGAATGGGGCATCTTCAAGGACAAGGACCATGCGGAATTCGATTTCCATCCGCTGCCTTCGAGTTGGAAGGCGTCTAAAATCTGCCTGATGGATCCCGCGAACAGGGAATGGCAGGACTTCTACATTCAGGCATACAGGGATTTTCTGAAGGTATATGATTTCGACGGTATTCAGGTGGATTCGCTGGGTTCCCGTCCCTATCCGATTTACGATTATGACGGCAATGAACTGCAACTGAACCTGCGCTACGCGGAACTTCTGGACCGCATGACGAAGGAACTGGACACCAAAGTCATCTTCAATGCCGTATCCGAATACGGTCAGCGGGAAGTGGCTTCGCAGGTCGATCTGGACATTATGTTTGCCGAGGTGTGGCCCTGGAGCCATAACAGCTATTTCAGCTTGAAGGATACTGTGGACAACGCGAACCGTCTGCTGGGCAGCGACCGCGGCGTCGTCATTCCCGCCTACATGGATTATGATATCCGCACGGGTGGCGGGGAGTTCAATCTTCCCGGCATCCTGTATACCGACGCGGTGATCATGGCGTCGGGCGGAGATCATCTGGAGCTGGGTGACACGGGAATGCTGTCCTCAGAATATTATCCGGCGGCGACACTCAGTATGTCTAAAAAGCTGACCAAAGCGCTCAGGAACTACTACACTTTCATGACTGCTTACGAGAATCTTCTGCGCGGAGGCGGACTGGAGGAAACGGTTACCCGCTCCTATGTGAACGGGGAATTCTGTTCCGCTTCGGGGAGTATGGGAGAGATCTGGTCCCTCACGAAAGTGAAGAAGGAAGAAAACCTTGAGGTGCTGCATCTGATCAACTTCAGGGATGTTGACAGCCTCGAATGGGTCGACCGGAACGGAACGCAGCGCGCGCCGCAGGTGATTGAAAACGCCGTTGTCAGGCAGTATGTGCAGAAGGAAGTATCTTCCGTGCTCGTTGCTTCCCCCGATTATGAGCAGGGGATCATGCGCGAAACCGCCTTCACATCCGGAAAAGATGCGAAAGGCCTGTATGTCGAGTTTGTGATCCCACATCTGGAATACTGGACGATGGCGGTATTGCAATACGCGTAAAGCGGTTTGAAACGCTTTTGCCGGCAGCCGGAAGGCATTGGAAAAGGAGCAGAAATGAAAAAGTCTATTCGGATCTTACTTATCGCTCTGGCGGTGCTCGTCATTGCGGTCATTGTCGGGTTATGCTGCGTCTCCGTACCCGAACCCATGACCCGTGACGTGGCGGCTGAGAAGATACGTGATGACGAGCTTCGCTCCTACTGGCAGAATATCGATTTCGCGGCGGCGGTATTCCCGGAAGATGACGGGATATTGCTTGTTGACGGTGAAGGAAAGGAAGAACCTTACGTATACGGCGATCCCGTTCCTGTCGGCGGAACTCTGAAAATACAGTTCGCGGCACCGGCGGGGGATTACCGCCTTGCCGTGTCGTACCGGGTGGACGATGACAAGCTGCTTGACAATCTGATCACGGCAAAGCTCGAAGAAGAAGAGTTCACCACCATCCTGCAGGCCCTCTGGAAGGACGAGCAGGGTGTGATCCCCCATGACCGCTACGGCAACGAAATCAGCCCCTCGCAGGTGCGCGTTGGGGAAACCTTTGACGCGTATATCACGAACAGGGCGGCGCTGAGCAGCGGCGCTGTCGTGATCCGTCATGACGGCGGCGAACTAAACGTGACGCTCACCATGCAGGCGCAGGCTACGGTTTTTGAACGTATCGCGCTGATCATGTATGAAGAGACGCCCGATTATGCGCAATACATGACTTCTCATATGGACAAGCAGGACGCGCCGTCCCTTATAACCATCGAAGGCGAACAGATGCGCCTGAAGTCCGACAGCTTCATCCGCGCCAAAAATACGAAAAATGCCTCGCTGACCCCCTACAGTACTTATCAGAAGGTGCTCAATGTTCTGGACGAAAACTCGGTCTATAAGTCCGGCCAGAAGGTCATGTGGGAGTTTGAGGTCCCGCAGAGCGGCTTGTATACGCTGGGTTTCAAGTATGTTCAGGGCGCCAACGGCAATATGCCCTGCTTCCGCAAAATCGAAATCGACGGCACCGTGCCCTATAAGGAACTGGAATCGGTGGCGTTTCCCTACCGGTTCGGAACCGGATATCATAATCTGATTCCGCGGGATGCGCAGGGGAACGCACTGAAGGTGTATCTGGAAAAGGGCGTGCACACCATTTCCGTGGAAGTAAACGGTGAGGCCTATGATGCCGTCTACAATGAAATCAAAGACATCATGGAAGATATCAATGATCTTGCCATGTCGATCAAAAAGCTGATCGGAAACAATACGGACGCCAACCGCACCTGGGATGTGGAGGATTATCTTCCCGATGTGTGCGCCCAACTCGAGGACATGGAAAAGCGCGCAGGCGGCATCTATGAGGAACTGGGAGAAATCGCGGGGAAAGAGCCGACCTTCGCCAATAACCTGCACTACGCGCAGACCAATCTGCGCAAGCTCAGGGAAAAGCCGAGCACCCTGCCCAACCGTTTGAATCTGCTCAGCGAGGGCAGCGGGTCGACCGCCCAGTCCTTCGGTGATTTGCTGCCGGTGCTGGAAAGCCAGCCGGCCGGCTTTGATGAACTGTATCTGGTGGGAGATATCAATGCTCTGCCGGAGGCGGATGTCGGATTTTTCACCAATCTGTTGGAAGGCATCAAATCCTTCTTCTATTCCTTCAGCTCCAACATGAGCAGCAGCAATTACGGTGTCAACGGAAAGCCGGCCGGTGACGAGCTACAGGTATGGGTCAACCGTCCCGTGCAGTATCTCGAAATCATGCAGCAGATGGTCGACACCCGTTTTACCGCGCAAACCGGCATCAAGGTCAATTTTTCCGTGATGCCCAATGAGCAGAAGCTGATTCTGTCCAACGCGTCCAAAACCAATCCGGACGTGGCGCTGGGCATTGCCTATACGACGCCGTATGACTTCGCCATCCGCGGAGGAGCCAAAAACCTGCTGGAATATGACGGTTTCCTCGAGTGGTACAACGAGGAATTCAATTTGGAATCCGTTGTTCCCATGTGCTATAACCACGGCGTTTACGGCGTTTCGGAAACGCAGGATTTCCTCGTGCTGATTTACCGAAAGGATATTCTGGAAAAGCTGGGCCTCTCGGTGCCCGATACCTGGAAAGACGCAGAAGACATGATGCCCACGCTGCTCCGCTATGGGATGAATTTCAATATTCCCGCCTCCAACATGGTTACCTTCAAGAATTTCCAGGGCACGTCGCCGTTTATCTATCAGGCGGGCGGAGAGTTCTACTCCGTTTCGGGTGACCGCACGGTCATCAATTCTGCCTCTTCTTATAACGGCATGCAGGAAATGACGGAACTTTATCAGATTACCAGTCTGCAGCAATATATCGCGAGCTTTTTCAACTCCTTCCGCTACGGTCAGGTCCCCATCGGCGTTTCCGGTTTTTCCACATATATCCAGATAGAGATGGCGGCTCCCGAGCTTGCGGGCAAATGGGATATTGCTCCGGCTCCCGGAACGATGGGGGAGGACGGCGTGGTCCGCCGCTATCAGATGGCGGACGGCACGGCGGGAATGATCTTTAATAATACGAAGCATCCGCAGGAAGCGTATGAGTTTTTGAAGTGGTGGATGAGCAGGGACACGCAGGTGGAGTTCGCCTATTCCCTGCAGAGCAGATTCGGGCCGGAATTCCGCTGGAATACGGCGAATGTGAAAGCGTTCGAAGAACTGCCGTATCCCAAGGAGCATAAGGATATCATTTTAGAGCAGTGGCGGTGGCAGAAGGAAGTCGCGCGTCACCCCGCCAGCTATATGGTGGAACGCGAAACCAGCAATGTGTGGAACAATGTGGTCGTCATGGGACGGATGCTGCGCACGGAGCTGGACAAGGCGGCGATCATATCAAACCGCGAAATTTCCCGCAAGCTGAATGAATTCGGATATACGGATGAGGAAGGGAACCTGATCCTGGATTATCCGATGGATAATCTGCAGTATCTGCAGGAGCTTCTGAAAAAGGAGAGATCAAACGGTGCGCAATAAATCTGTCCGCGCGGCTGCGGACGGCATGCCGCAGAAGCTTACCGTGACGGAGTTCACACAGAAGCATTCTGTGTTCATTCTGATGGCACCCTTTGTGTTTCTCTTTGCCCTGTTTATCATCATTCCCATCGTGGTGGCCATCCTGCTGTCCTTTACCCAGTTCAACACGATCGAATTTCCCAGATTCATAGGTCTGGATAACTATGTAAACCTGTTTACCCGCGACGATGTGTTCATGCAGTATGTCCTGCCGAATACGATCCTTTTTTCGGTCGTGGTCGGCGCGGGCGGATATATCCTGTCTTTCTTCATGGCCTGGTCGCTGGCGCAGATCCCCAAGCGTCCCCGCACGGTCCTTGCCATCATCCTGTATTCTCCTTCCATGACCAGCGGCATCATGATGTCGGCGATCTGGTCCGTGCTGTTCAGCGCGGATAAAAGCGGCTATCTCAACTATATCCTGCTTGAACTGGGCATCATCGAACTGCCCGTGAACTGGCTCTCCTCCCAGCAGTACCTGATGCCCGCCATGATCATCGTGTCTTTGTGGAGCAGCATGGGCGTGGGCTTCCTTGCCATGCTGGGCGGCGTATTGAATGTCAACAGGGAACTGTACGAAGCCGCCCACATCGACGGCGTGGAAAACCGCTTTCAGGAGATTTTGTATGTGACGGTCCCCTCCTGCCGTCCCCAGATGCTGTTCGGTGCCGTCATGGCCATCGTCGGCACCTTCCAGAACGGCGCCATCGGCGTGCAGCTGTCCGGCTCCAATCCGACGCCCAATTACGCGGGCCAGTTGATGGTGACCCACATAGAGGACTACGGTTTCATCCGGTATGAGATGGGCTATGCCGCGGCCGTATCGGTGGTATTGCTGATACTGATTTACGGCATTTCGCTGCTTGCGGGCAAACTGTTTGCCGACAAAGAGTAGCGCATACCGTCTTCTGCCGGAACGACTCCACAGAAAGGAATGGAACATATGTCCAAACTGCCCATTGCGGCTTATTCAGCTGCCGGGAAAAAGAAAAAGCACGGCAAACTCAAAAATGTCATCGGTATCGATCCGCAGTATTTTGACCGCAGCCAGTTGAAGTTCTATGCGTATCTGATCCCGATCAGCATTTTTACGGGGCTCCCGATCCTGCTCATCGTGCTCAACGCGTTCAAGCCCATGGAGGAGTTGTTTGCTTATCCGCCGCGCTTTTTTGTGACGAATCCGACCTTCAACAACTTCCGCCGCCTGTTCGCGGTTTCGTCCAATACGACGATCCCCGCCTCCCGTTACCTGTTCAACAGCATCCTTTCCACGCTGATCGTGGTGCTTCTGACGCTGGTGATCACGGTATCGGCTGCCTATTGCCTTTCCAAAAAACGGTTCAGGATGAAGAAGATCATCTTTACCGTCAACTCCCTCGCGCTCATGTTCGTGCCGGTCGCTGTGGGGATCCCACGGTATTTTGTCATGGTCGTGACCGGCATGATCGATAACTATTTTGCCCATATCCTGCCCGCGCTGGCGATGCCGGTGGGTCTGTTCCTGGTCAAGCAGTTCATGGATCAGATCCCCGATTCCCTGATCGAGGCGGCGCAGATCGACGGCGCGAGCGATTTTCTCATCGTGCGGAAAATCATCACGCCGATGGTGACATCCGCGCTCTCCACCGTCACCATCCTGGCTTTCCAGGCCGCGTGGAACGGCGTGGAGGCCTCCCAGATTTATATCAACAACGAGTCCATCAAGAACTTCGCGTTCTATATGTCCACGCTGGCTTCCGGCGCGGGCAACGCCGTATCGGGTCAGGGAATCACCGCGGCGGCAACGCTGATCATGTTCATGCCCAACCTGATTCTGTTCATTATTCTGCAGTCCCGCGTCATGAATTCCATGGCGCATTCCGGCATCAAATAAAGATTTTTCCGAGACCCGGACCGGTCAATAAAAGGGGTGAAACGGTTGTTTGGGAATAAGGCCGCCATGCGTGTTATTGTTTCGCTGCTTGCGCTCATGCTTCTGACATCAAGCGCTATGGCCATAGAGGGAACTTCTCATTCCTATACGATGTCCGTAAACGGAAACTGGATCAGAACGCAGGATACCTATATGCCCGGAGCGATCCTGATGCAGGATGCCGGGCTCAACCTGCCGGAGGATCTCTTCCTGTACGGAAATACCGCTTATGTGGCGGACGGCGGAAACGCGCGCATCGTGGCGTTCGACATGGACACACGGACATCGCGCGAATACAAGGCGGACGGAATGGTGACGCCTTCCGGCCTGTATGTAAACGATGATTATATCTATGTGGCGGACTACGGCGCGAAACTGGTGTTTGTTCTGGACCACGAGGGCAACACGGTATTCACCCTCGGAAAACCCGTGTCCGCGATTTACGGCGCGAAAACCGGCTACGCGCCCCGCAAAATCACCGTTGATTTCAAAGGAAACATTTATGTCATCAGCGAGGGCACCTATCAGGGAATGATCCAGTTTGATAAAAGCGGTGAGTTCCTTGGCTTTTACGGCTCCAACAAATCCAGAATCACCTTCCGTGAAATGGTGCAGGATATCTTCTTTTCGGATGAGCAGAAGGAGATGCTGTTCAACCGTATCCCGAACACCATGTTCAACGTGACCACCGACAAGTCCTCGGGCATCCTGTTTACCATTACGAAGCTGGAACCGAAAGACTCCATCAAAAAGCATAATCTTGCCGGCGTCAATATTCTCTCAAAGGCAGGCGTCCTGATGGACGAGACCAATTTTGTGGATATTGCCGTGGCAGAGAACGGAATCATTTATACGATTACGGAAACCGGATGCGTTTACGAGTACGCGCCGGACGGTTCGCTGATTTCTTCCTTCGGCGGACGTTCCGTTTCCAATGAGCGCAACGGCCACTTCACGATAGCTGCGGCGGTCGATGTGGACAAAAACAACAATGTTTATGTGCTGGACAGAGAGCGCGGCTTCTTCCAGATTTTCTATCCTACCGATTTTACCGTTTCCGCTCACAACGCGCTGGCTTCTCTGAGCTTGGGCGACTATGAAAAGAGCAGGGACCTGTGGCTGGAGTTGCTCAAAACCAACGGGCTGTCTCTGGTGGCGAATCAGGAGATCGCCAACGCGTATTTCCAACTCCGGGATTATGACAGCGCGCTCGAGCATTACCGCATCGCCAACTCAAAGGAAGGATATTCCGAGGCGTTCTGGGAGATCCGCAACGGCTGGCTGACCCGGAACCTGCCCGCCGTGATGATTACGATTGCAGCGGTCATTGCGGCGGCGGTCGTTCTCCATGAGCTGGACCGGAAGAAAAAGATACTGGAACCCGTAAGACGGGCTTACGGGAATTTTGTCGCGAAGAACCGTCTGTATAGTGATATCCGCTACATGAAGACCGTGCTGCGGCATCCCATCGATTCGTACTATTACCTCAAAACAGGTGTTCACGGCAGTGTGCTGTCGGCAACGATTTTGATTTTGCTCGCGTATCTGATATTCATTATCAGCACGATTTTCCCCGGCTTTATATTCAGTACCGTATCAAGCAAGGATGCGTCCCTTGCGACATTCAGCTTACTGTTCTGTGTTCCCGTGGGACTTTTCATCATCGGCAACTATATGGTCAGTTCCATCAACAGCGGCGAAGGTTCGCTGAAGAATGTTTACATCATGACCGGATACGCGCTTACCCCCTATATCGTATTTACGCCGCTTATCTTCGTTCTGACCTATGTCCTCACGCTGAACGAGAGTTTTCTCATTACGCTGATGCGGATATTCACCATCGGTTATACGATGGTTACCTTCTATCTTGGCATCAAGGAGACTCACAACTACCGCATTCCCGAAACGATCAAAAATATCCTGCTGACCCTGTTCTTTATCATTATGGCGATCGTTGTGTTTGCCATTCTCTATCTGCTCTGGGGACAGCTCTATGAGTTCTTTGTGGGCATTGGAAACGAGGTGAAATATCGTGTCGGTTATTAAGCGGCTGCTGGCTCTGGTATTGGTCGCGGCGTTTATCTCCTGTTTGGCTGCCTGCGCTGAAGATATGCGGGATAGCGGCACGATGAACTGGGTAAAGACGCTGGAACTGGATTCCAACCGCCATGCTCATGTGGATGACCTTACGCTCATTCAATCGGAATTCACGCTTGACGGATACGAAAAAGCGGGGGAGAACGATACCTTTATTCTCTGGCTCAACCAAAGCGACAACGCCATCCGCGTGGAAAGCAAGGCAACCGGATATATCTGGGGAAGCATAGAACCCTCCACTGTTCAGGGACTCAATAAAACCTGGAAGGACTTTGCCGGCTCCATTGTTTCCATCGAGTACTTTGATAAAAAGAACAACGAAAAGCGTCTGGGCATTTCTGGCAAGGACTGCGCGACTTCCTATACGATGATGGAAAACGGCTTTGTCTGCCGGGCGGAATATAAGGATCTGAAGCTGGCGTTCTCTTTTTCCGTATCTGTTCTGGAGGAAGGACTGCATTTCAGAGTGGACCGCAGCGACATTGAGGAAAATGGCAATAACGTTTTCAAATGCTTCTACTTCGTGCCGTTCTTCGGCTCTGTCAAGGAGGATGAAAAGCCCGGTTATATGCTGATACCGGACGGAAGCGGCGCTTTGATCCGCTTCAGGAAGTCGGTCAAGTACCTAAACGGCTATGAGCAGCGCATTTACGGCAAGAATTATGCCGTTGACGCGCTGGAAGAGGCCAATGATTTGCGGACGTCCCGCCCGAACGATTTTGCCGTTTCCGAAAAGCAGGTATTTCTGCCCGTATACGGCATGGTCAACGGTATCAATCAGAACGCGTTCCTTGCGGTAATGGGAGAAGGCGCCGAATACGGAACGCTCCTTTCCACGCCTGCGGGAGTTTATACCGACTTTAATTGGACGACCTGCCGCTTTGATGTCAGGCAGAGATATCTGCAGCCGACGAAGAAATCGGGTGGCGGTATCTGGCTGCCTCAGGCCGAGCCGAATGTCTCCGATTTTGAGATGACGATGTACTTCCTGTCCGGTGAAGACGCCAACTATTCCGGCATGGCGGTACTGTACCGGAATATTCTGGAAACCGCGGGCGCTCTGCCCCACAGCGAGCGGGAGGACAGCGTCATACCGGTACATATCGACTTTCTCGGAGCGGACGTGAAAAAACAGTTTCTGATTCCCGGCATGCAGCTCTTCTCGACAGCCGCCGAGGTGTACGAGATGGTACGGGACCTGCGGGAGCTGGGTGTCGGAAATATTACCGCAGTCCTGAAGGGCTTTTACGGTAAGGGACTGAACGCCGCTTCCGCAGACAGCGGAAAATTAAACGGGAAGCTGATCGATAAGGAAAGTTTCGAAGCGCTTCAAACGCTGCTTGCTGGAAACGGCTCGCGGCTGTACCTGTATGCCAATCCCGTAACGGCTAATGAATCCCAGCTGAACATCAAAGCGCAAGCCGGAAACACGATGTCGAAGGCCTACATATACACCTTGAACGACAACCCCAATCTGATGTATAAGGAAACCTACTTTGTCAAGTCATCGCAAATCGGCCGGAACATGGCGGAGCTTGAAGATAACGGGCTTGATGGATGTTCGATGGCGTATGATGGCATCGGCAGTTACCTGTACGCGGATTATACGCGGAACAGGGGGATCACCCGTATTCAGGCAAAAGATAGTCTGCTTGCGACTTTGGCGGAGCGTGATGGAGATTTGGCGGTCTACGGGGCGAACCTGTATATCGCTTCTTACGCGGACGATATGTTCAACATCCCGCTGCTCAACAGCCAGTATCTGTTCGAGACCGATTCGGTTCCCTTCCTGCAGATCGTCTACAAGGGACACGCGGACATGTACGCTGATTATCTGAATGTCAGCAATCTGTCCCGGGCCAAGGTGCTCAAAATGATAGAGTACAGCGTGTATCCGTCCTTCATCCTGACCCGGACGGACAGCACGAATCTGGAGGATACGCCGAGTGAGGACCTGTTCTCTACCGCATACGAAGACTGGAAGGACAGGATCACGGAAATTTCGGCAGAGATGCAGAATGCTTTGCGGCCTTTCGAGGGCGCGAAGATTCATAGACATGAAGTCATCGGTGCGGGGCTGGTTCGCGTCGATTACGATAACGGAAAAAGCTTATATATCAATTACACACAGCAGGATGCTTCGGCGGAGGGCATGATCCTTCCGGCAGAGGGCTATATCATAAAGGGGGAATAAACCGTGCTCAAAAAAGCGGAGCAAACCGCCGGACGGAAAAAGCGGCGCGGGCTGACGATACGGCAGAAAAATGCCATTGCCGGATATCTGTTTTTCTCGCCATGGATTATAGGGTTTATCCTTTTTTCGGCCTATTCTGTCGCGTATGCCCTGAAGCTCAGCTTTAATTCCGTAGACAGGATCAATGGCGCGAATATCGAAATGACCTTCAAGGGACTGGATTACTATTATTCAGCGCTGCGTGTCGATACGGTATTTCCTCAGGCGCTGGCGGATTCGGCAATATTCATCCTGTGTTCGACCCCTGTCATAGTGGTGTTTTCCATCGTCATCGCGTTGCTGCTGAATCATGAATTTCCGGGACGTACTTTCTTCCGCGCGGTATTTTTCCTGCCGGTCATCATCATAAGCGGTCCTGTATTGACGGAGCTTTTGTCCGGTGACGGAGCTATGGTGATCCAGCCCTCGCAGAACGCGGTTTATCAGTTTGTAGCGCAGCTGCCTGAAACACTGTCGAAGCCGGTTTTGTATACACTGGACAATCTGGTGCAGATATTGTGGTTTTCCGGCGTTCAGACGATCATTTTCCTTGCGGGCCTGCAAAAGGTCGATCACACGGTTTATGAGGCGGCGTCTATTGATGGAGCATCGGGCTGGGTCATTTTCTGGAAGATTTCGCTTCCTGTCATCAGACCGCTCATTCTGGTCAACTCCCTGTATACAATCGTTGAAATCTCCAACTTCCCCAACAACATGGTGAACTATAAAATTGTCGACCACATGTTCGAAACGGCCCGTCCGTTCAGTTATTCCGCCGCGATGTCCTGGCTGTATTTCCTGGAGATACTGCTGATCATCGGCGTGGCGTTCCTGGTGCTCAACAACTGGAAGGAAAGGAGGTACGAGCGGTGGCTGAAAAGACAATGACCGCGAGACTGCAGCGCAGAGCGCGCCGCATCGTGAGAGGCGGGAACGGAAAATCCGGCATTTTCACCTACATACTTATTTATACCCTGCTGATTGGTATCGGCTTTGTGTATGTATATCCGCTGATTTACATGATCACGAACAGTCTCATGACGCCGTCGGATCTGGTGGATCCTACGGTGGGCTGGCTTCCTACGGAAGTGTACTGGGGCAACTTTGCAAGAGCATCTCAGGTGCTTGATTACGGCAGATCCCTGCTCACATCCATCCTGTCGTCCCTGATACCGTCCGTACTGCAGACCATATCGACGGCGTTCATCGCTTATGGTCTGGCACGTTTTGAGTTCCCGCTCAAGAAACTGTGGTTCGTATTTATCGTAGCGACCTTTATCATTCCGGTGCAAGTGACTCTGATCCCCAACTATGTGTGGTTCAAAACCCATCTGCTCACGGGTAATCTTCTGTCTACGATGCTGCCCGCTATTTTCGGTCAGGGCATCAAAAGCCCTCTGTTCATCCTGATATTCTACCAGTTCTACATTTCGTATCCCAAAGCGCTGGATGAAGCGGCGGCTATCGATGGAGCGGGTAAATTGAAAACATTTATCCGTATTGCCGTCCCCATGACGGCTTCCTCCGTTCTGGTGACCTTTCTGTTTTCCTTCATCTGGTACTGGAATGAGACCATCAAGGCGGGCATGTTCTTTGAGGGCAAGATCCAGACGCTGCCGCTGCAGCTCCAGAATTTCGTCGATTCCTATTCGAAGCTGTTCCCAGTCAATGAATTCAGCACGACCAACCGCATCAATGAATCCATCCGGCTGGCGGGAACCCTGCTGACCATCGCGCCGCTGCTGATACTGTATATTATACTGCAGCGCAAATTCATTGAAGGTATCGAACGCACCGGCATGACCGGAGAGTAAAAAAGCATTGCGTTTTGCATGAGAATAACATTATACGGAGGTTTGAATTATGGCAAACATGAATGACATCATCACCGCAGTCAAGGACGGAAGAAAGAAGATCGTCGAGCAGCTCGTCAAGGACGCTCTGGCGGAAGGCGTTTCCGCGGAGACCATTCTGAACGAAGGTCTGATCGTCGGCATGACCGAGCTGGGCGAGATGTTCAAGACCGGCGAAGTCTACGTTCCCGAGATCCTGGTCGCCGCCCGCGCAATGAAGGCCGGCACCACCATTTTGAAGCCCCTGCTCGTTGACGCGAACGTCCAGTCTCTGGGTACCGTTGCTATCGGCACCGTCAAGGGCGACCTGCACGACATCGGCAAGAACCTTGTTGGCATGATGCTCGAAGGCAACGGCTTCACCGTGATGGATCTGGGCGAAGACGTGGCTCCCGAAGCTTTCGTCGAAGCAGTCAGGAACGGCGCGCAGGCCATCGGCATGTCCGCCCTGCTCACCACCACTATGCCCAACATGGCGCTCACCATTCAGGCCCTCAAGGACGCGGGTCTGCGCGACAAGGTGAAGGTGCTGGTCGGCGGCGCTCCCATCACGCAGGAGTTCGCGGATCAGATCGGCGCGGATGGATATTCCACTGATGCCGCTTCCGCTGCGGAGCTGGCAAAGAAGCTTATCGCCGGTAAATAATCTGTATTGAGGTACTGTATTTATGAATATGCGCACATGGCTCAACGATCTGCGCGATAACCCCATCAAAAAGGCGATGCCCATTTTGTCTTTTCCCTGTGTATCTCTGCTCGGCGTGACGGTGAAGCAGCTCATCTCCGACTCGGATCTGCAAGCGAAAGGCATGAAAGCGGTGGCCGATCGTGTGGACAGCGCGGCTTCCGTAAGCATGATGGATCTGTCTGTGGAAGCGGAGGCGTTCGGCGCGCAGGTCCGTTTCTCCGATGATGAGGTTCCCACGGTCATAGGTGCTCTGGTGGAGGATGAAGAAGCCGCCGAGGCGCTCGAAGTTCCCGCGGTTGGCGCGGGACGCACCGGACTGTATGTGGAAGCCATCCGCAAGGCCTGCACGCTGATACAGGACCGTCCCGTGTT
>JAZRXJ010000103.1:0-1183 GCA_045600165.1 Clostridia bacterium | reverse complement strand
CCCAACTCCTTGGCTCACAGAACGACATGGCTACGATCCGACTTCGGATATTTTTGAAAAAGCCAATATCGGTCTCTGGGCCTTTGAGCTGGATGAAGGCAGCGAACCGCGAATGTATGCCGACGATACCATGCTGAAGCTGATCGGCCTTGACCATCAGATCTCCCCGGAGGAGACCTATCACGCATGGTACGATCACATCGACCCGGAGCATTACGATGAAGTGGCTGCCTCCGTGGAAAAGATGACTGCCGGCGTTCACGCGGAGGTGCAGTATCCGTGGCACCATCCGAACGGTGACACCTGGATCGTGCGCTGCGGCGGCGTGCGGAATTTTGAATACACGAAGGGCATCCGCATCGAAGGCACGCACCAGAACGTGACGGACGTTGCCCATTTCCAGAAGGCAAAGCTGGGTACGATCGCCCTTGACAGGGATATCCTCACCAAGGCAAACATCGGCCTCTGGGCATTCGAGCTGGACGAAGGCAGCGCGCCCCGGATGTATGCCGACGACGCCATGCTGAAGCTGATCGGACTTGACCATCAGATCGCGCCGGAAGAGACCTACCATGCATGGTATGACCGCATTGATCCGGAGCATTACGGCGAAGTAACCGAAGCAGTGGAAAAGATGACTGCCGGTATCCATGCGGAGGTGCAGTACCCATGGCATCACCCGAACGGGACGGTCTGGACAGTCCGCTGCGGCGGCGTGCGCAACTTCGCCTATACGAAGGGGATCCGCATTGAGGGAACGCACCAGAACGTGACGGACATTGCTCATTTCGAAAAGGAAACCATCGAAAAACTGAGTACTGTCGTAGAGGCACTGGGTGAAGACTTCGGATATGTTTCTCACATCAATCCAAAGACAAAAGAAGAAACGATTTATCGTGAAGAAAAAGATATTACTGTTCTTATGCCGGAATGGGGACAGGCGGATTCCTATGAGAAGCGAATTGATCTGATTAAGGATGAACTCGTACATCCCGATGACAGAGAACTTTTTGAAAGAGAGTCTGCACTGGTAAAGATTTCAGAGGAATTATCGAAAGCCCCCGTGTACTATTTCAACTACAGAATAGTGAACAGAGGAAAGACGGAATATTATCAGGCAAAATATGTTCTCGTTGATATTGGCGGGGAGAAAAGTGTTGTCATGGGTTATCGAAGCGTCGAT
>JAZRXJ010000102.1:0-20692 GCA_045600165.1 Clostridia bacterium | reverse complement strand
GCTGCAATATCAGATGCATTTCAACGATCATCAACGTGATGAGATTGAAACCTTTCTGGCCAATACGGAGCCGGACATGAGTCGCTATCATGCAAAGCAAAACGAGCTTGCTATACTGAAAACGAAACGTAAGAGGCTTCTTGCCGATCTGAAAAACCTTGGTGTACTTCACCCCATCGAGGCCCACAAGCTGAACAAACAGATTACCGATGTGACCGAAGAGATCGAAGACGTGACCAGCAGCAGGAACATGATCCTGACAAAGCTGCACTGCCCGGACACAAAGGCAGCGGATAAGCTGGATCGCAAAATCAAAACTGCTCATGATACGCGAAACACGATCCTGGGTAAGCAACCGAAACTGCATGAGCAGTTCCGGCAATGCCGCTCGGATTACCGCCAGGCTGCAACGGCAACTCCGTCGGAACTGACCGACGCTGCAAAGCAAATCCGCGTCGAACATCAGCAACGTGTACGCGCTAAGTTAGAAGAAACCTTCGGTGACCGATTCGATCCGTGGCTGTTTGAAAAATGTGTGGACGAGGTTGACACAATTATCCGCGATGAGCAGCAGCCTCAACATGACCGAAGCAGCGACAATCGTCGCGGGATGGATGCTGCTGATCGGCAGAAGCAGAAAGACAAGACACGTTAATCCATTTCCGCCTTGAACTGCTCCGCGATTTTCGCAATGCGTTTGGTGATGGCGCTGGGAGATTTCAAGCCAACAGCGGCAGCGATCTCTCCCAGCGTCTTTCCTTCGCTGCGCATCTGCAGGATCATTTTATCTTCGTCCGACAAACCCTTAACGAAATTACGGATGCTGATCTTCTTTACGATTTCGCCGGACATATCTTCGCTGTATGTCGCCGAATTGATTTCTTCCTCGCTGGTCTCAAGCATTTCCTCCAGCGAAAGGACAGCCTTTACGCCGCTATCGGAGCGGGCATGTGTCCAGTGCTTCATGAAATCTTTTCGGGCATAATTATCATCATTGGTGTAATCATCGACCTGCCTGTTATTCCAGATCGCATCAATGGTGGGCTGAAAGTTTTGTTCCTCCACGATCAGGTCAGTCAGGTTGCCGACGAGATTGCTGAAATGCTGATAATCCAGCCACGGCACATTGATGCCAGGCGGCATCATGAACAGACGCTGAAAGCTGAACTCCATTTCATGTTCGAACTTATCACGGAAGTATAGCTGAAGATAATAGCTCATTTGCCACAGCGGAAAATGACCGGTATAGTTGCTCCAGTCGCCGGGAATATCACGATAGGTACCATTCTTCAGCGGTATTTTGAGGAATTGCCAGATGGCCCAGGCATAGCAGTCCCATACAAGCTCCACGAACACATCGTCTTCAACCATATTTCTGGCGGCTTCAGATGACAGAAGCACGTTGATGTTACGAGGCAGCTCAGCGTATTCCGGTCGTTTGTTGACCAGCTCCGGCGGCAAAGCGTAGAACAACGGGAGCCAGGACAGGTTGGAGGTCTGCGGGATCTCGATGATCGTTTGGGGTAATACGACGATAAAGCCGGACGGACATGGCTTTATGTTTTTGGATTCGTTCATTTACCACTCCTAAACTATATTGAATCCGCGTGCATGAATTCCATCCTAAATTTGGAGTAAATGATGTAAGTCTTGAACGACAAATTGGGACTTATAAATCTTTTTCTTCGTACGGCTTGTTCCAAGAACCAATCTCTATCAGATTTCCTTCTGGGTCTGCAATATAGCAAGTTCTCTGTCCCCAGGGCTCAAGTTCTGGTTCTAATACAGAAGTAGCACCATGTTCTATAGCATTTTTATATGCAATGTCTACTTCATCAAATGTGTCAACATAAAGTGCCATTTCAGTGTGCCCATTTAATCCTTTTACATACTCATATCTTTTATGAGTCATTTTTTCAAAATCATTTCTTCCATAAAGCAAAAACAATGTTCCATCCTTAACAAGATAAACATTTGATGTGTCTTCCGATTCTTTAATCTCGAAGCCGAGAACGTCTCTATAAAACCGTATCATTTTTGCCATATCTTCGACAAACAGTCCAAATCCATCTAATCTCATAAGTTGCCTCCACAGACTTATATTTATCTACGGTGTTAAGGAACATCAAAGCCCCTAAACATTATAGCATAAATACCATGAACAAAACAGATGAATACTGACCATGAATGACGACCAAGGCAAAACTAAATATTAGAATCGGTTTCCAAATGACAAAACATGATGATTTATTCTGCCACTTAATACGCCAATGATAATTGACTTAATACGCCACTCGTGCTATACTATGATTGTCATTTGAGAATGGAGGATTGAAAATGCTTCGTGAGGATGAACAGACTGAATTCAAAAAGACGACAGGCGAGCTGAATGAGGCATTGATTTCTATTTCGGCAATCCTGAACAAGCACGGAGAAGGTGTCATATACTTTGGCATGAAAAATGATGGCACTCCTTACCGTTTCACAATTAATGATTCAACCGTCCGGGATGTCTCACGTAAGATTTATGAATCGATCAAACCACAAATCTTCCCAACAGTTGAAATTCAATCCATTGACGGGATTGATGTTATCGTTGTGTCTTTTTCCGGTAAGGAAAGTCCCTATTCAGCCAATGGTAAATACTATATCCGTGTTGCTGATGAGGATCGTGAACTGACTCCCGGCGAGTTACGCCGTATCATGATCGGAAAGGAATACGAAGAAAACTGGGAAAACAGAACATCCATTGATACTATTGCTGATGTTGACGAGCAGACATTCCTCAGCTTTTGCAGAGCCGGTAAGGATTGTGGTAGACTTCCAGAATTGTATCAAGATAAATCAGCTGTATTGGGTAAGCTCGGTTTACTAAATGGTGAACATTTGACGAATGCTGGCAGATACCTTTTTTCAAAGAATGGACCGGTTCTTATGCAGCTTGCCGTATTTGCTACTGACCATAAAACGACATTCCTCGATATACAGCAACTGCAAGGCAATATTTTTCAGCTGATAGATGGCGCAATGAATTATATTGTTCGTAACATTCGCTGGAAAGTAAGCTTGAGTGATGACGGCATACATCGAGAAGAGACGCCGGAGGTTCCCGTTTGGGCGCTACGTGAAGCCATCGTCAATAGCCTTGCACATGCAAGATATGATATTCCGGTGCGGCATGAGATTGATATATTCTCCGACAGAATATCTATTATCAATCCTGGGTCATTTGCCAATGAGTTTACTCCCGACGATTTTGCCAAACGTGACCTGCATTCTTTCTTGCGAAATGAAATTATAGCTCGCACGTTATTTATGTGCAAAGACGTAGAGACTTTCGGTTCCGGTATCAAAAGGATTTATGAATTGTGTACTGAACAACATGTGGACGTATCCTACTCAAATAGCGATACCGATTTTACAATCGAGTTCTCGCGCATCGACAGAAATAATACGCCAACGGATGGCGGAAAAAATGACGTGTTATCGACTGACGAAGCTGATGTGCTGGCTTGGCTGAGGGAGAATCCACAACGCACATTAAAGGAACTAACAGAATTGAGTGGTAAATCACAACGCTCAATTGATCGTATTGTCGCTTCCCTCCGTAACAAAAGGCTTTTGGAACGTATCGGTTCCAAGAAAACAGGTTACTGGAAGGTGCCGTAAAACAAGAAGGTGAGAGTGTGACAGGAGTAATCTACGCCCGCTATTCCTCCGACAATCAGCGTGAGGAAAGCATCGAAGGTCAGCTGCGTGAGTGCATGGCTTTCGCAGAAAGAAGCGGTATCACGATCATTGCCAATTACATCGATCGCGCCATGTCTGCCCGAACTGCCGATCGCCCAGACTTCCAACGAATGATTAAGGATAGTGAAAAGAAGCTGTTCGATGTGGTCATCGTGTGGAAGCTCGACCGCTTTTCACGTGATCGCTATGACAGTGCCAACTACAAGCATATTCTGAAAAAGAATGGCGTCAAGGTTATCTCTGCTACCGAGAACATCGCAGATGGTCCGGAAGGCGTGCTATTGGAGTCCTTGTTGGAAGGTCTGTCCGAATACTATTCTGCTGAACTGTCTGTGAAGATCCATCGCGGTCAGATGGAAAATGCACTGAAGGGCAAGAATAACGGCGGCAACATTCCCCTTGGTCTGCGCCCTGGTGCCGATGGGGTACTGGAGCTTGATCCGGTCACAGTCCCTGTTGTTCAGGAAATCTTCCGTCGCTATGATGAAGGCGATACCATCACTGACATTGTGGATTCTCTCAATGAGCGCGGCATCCGCACGGCGAAGGGCTTGCCTTTCCGCATCGGCAGCCTCGGCACTGTGCTGAAGAACCGCAAGTACATCGGTGAGTATCACTATGGTACCATCGTGATCCCGAACAAGCTACCGGTCATTATTGATGAAGAGCAGTTCAACCGTGTCCAGCAGAAGCTGCAAACCAACAAGCATGCGCCTGCCCATGCCAAGGCAGAAGAAGAATATCTACTGACAACCAAGTTGTTCTGTGGCAAGTGTGGTACTATGCTCGTCGGTGAAAGCGGCAAGAGCCGCACCGGAGAAGTGTACCACTACTACAAGTGCGGCAATGCGAAACGCGGTAAAGGCTGCAAGCTGAAGACACTGAAAAAGCGCTGGATCGAACGGGCCGTTGTGGCTGCCACGATCCAACGCGTGATGAACGATGAGGTGATCGATAGGATTGCAGATGCGCTTGTTGCTCTGCAAGATAAGGAAAGCACGATGCTTCCCTCCTTGCAGCAGCAGCTGAAGGAATGTGAAAAGTCCATCCAGAATATGCTGAACGCCATCGAGGCCGGCATCATCACACCGTCCACCAAAGAGCGCTTACAGTCACTGGAAGCCCGGCGCGAGGAAATTAAGATTGCAATCATGCAGGAGCAGCTTCAGAGACCGAAGCTCACCAAGGAACAGATCATCTTCTGGATCAGCCGCTACAAGCATGGAGATCCAAACGATCTTGATTACCAGCGGCAGATCATCGACACATTCGTCAACAGAATCTATGTGTACGACGACAAGCTGGTGCTGACCTACAACTATAAGGATGGAACTGAATCAATCACCCTGGAGGACATTCAGAAGGCGTTTGGTTCGGATTTGTCGAGTATTGCTCCACAATGGAGACAGAGAAAACCGACCCTTGTCTCCTTCTACTCCTGATAGCCGGATGCTTCACCCCAGGCTTTTTTCTCTTCCCGGGCCGGCACATAGATGGTTTCGCCGGACACATACCGCTGGATTTGTTTGAGGAGCTCTTCAGGAAAAATCTCCTGCGCGTTTCGATAGGCCATGGTTTCGCTCTCCTTTCAGAAAGGATTGTAGGGCATGCTCATTCAAAAAGATATATCGTCTTTGGCTGGAAGCGTTTTTGACACACCGGATCACAGCTTTTTCACATACGCCACGATCCGGTTGGCTTCCTCAATATACTCCGACGCATTAATGATATGCTGTTGTTACCATGCCATCCTCTGATCAGCTGATGAGGCCGGCATAAGGGATATCCCGGATCAGGCACTCCGCGGCATTCTTAATATCTTCATCCTCCGGAAGCTCTCCCTCTCTTGCGCAGCATTCAAATTCATCCACGATATTCTCGATGAGCACCATATCGATGAACAGCGGCAGCTGAGCAAGCAGTGCATCGGGAACGGATGTTTCTGTTCGGTATCCCAGAAGAATGGTGTCAAAATAATGACGCATATAGGTCATCCGGTCTTCAGCACTTGAAAGATGTCTGCACCAGCCTTCACCGTGTGTCCAAAGATTGGCAAGATCGAACATATACCAGCAGTTCATGCAGTTGTCGAAATCGAAGACCGTGATCCGTCCGGTGGACATGTCAATGTGATAATTGCCATCGCTGAAATCGAAATGGACCATTCCGAATACATCGGGGTCAACGGATAGTTCATCAAATTGCACGAGACGTCGGAAGATGGCTGATTTCAAAGCCTCATACCGGTCGGGGATCAGTTGATCGATATAAGTCCGATTATACTTATCCTTGTACGACATGCGGGGATATTGCGGGACATATTTCTTTGACAGATGATGGATTATGCCAAGCGCCTTGCCGATCCTGAAAAAATACTCTTCCAACGGATGACCTTCCCGATAGCGATATCCGTTGTCGGATATGAGTATGCCTTCCGCGTACTCAAACATGCACAGAAACACGGTCTGCCCGTCCTGCTCAAGTCGCTCGACAAGCCTGTGATTGACGGAAGGAATCACATCCGTAACAGGCGCGCCGTTGCACGCGAGATTATGCACAAACGCAGTTTCAGCCAGATAATCATCCTCTGTTCTGTCCGGCAGAGGTGAGACCCGCAGGACCGTTTCCTTTCCCTCCGGCGGGGTGATGATATAGATGATATTGCGTCCGCCTTCATGCCCGGGTACGAGGGTAATCTTGCAGTTTTCCAGCGAATACAGGCTTTCAGCCTGCTTCAGGATCCATTTTCCATCCATTTTTATACCCCTTTCCAGATTCTGATAAACAGTATCGTGTGAATACCATCACCCAACTTTCCGGCATTGAATCCAAGCATGATACCTCCGAACAGTAAACAAAACAATTCATTACGTATGTTTTTCATGTATTCCCCGTAATATTTCGTATTTTATTTGCACTTGACCGGAAAGCAGATTTCTCCCACGTAATCCGGCGCAGTCGATTCACCGGGCAATATTCTTTCCAGATAACCGTCTGTCTGGAATTCATATTCGGATGTGGGAAGCCACTCTTTATAAATGCGATTCCACATCTCCCTGAATGATTCTGTTGCCGGCCCGACACATTTGAAAACCACCCATGTATAAGCCGGTACATGGATCAGCTGAAAGCCATCCGGCACCTTCTCAACATCATCGGCCATACAACCGATACCATAAATCCTCTGATCACCTTCGTCCAAAGATGCACACGCGCCAATCGATCCTCGAAGTTTGCTGCAATCCGGATTCTCGTAATACGCCTTCCAAATGGCGGGAATCGCATTTTCTTCCATCGATGCGTTAAAGGTTTCCACGTGCAAAATCAAATCAAATGCATCCCAGTTTTCGATCCTGTATTCCATTACACTTCCTCCTTCGATCACGATTCTTACCGCGTACCGGTTCATAAAACGGACCGGACTTCCACTTTTTACCTGCGCAGGTGTAACACCATGAAAGCGAGTGAACGCTTTAGTAAAGCTTTCCGGCGAATCATATCCGTATTTTTGTGCTACATCGATGACTTGATACTTGCCACGGATCAGATCAGCCCCAGCCTGAGACAGCCGTCTGTTTCGCATGTATTCTGATGGTGTCAACCCAACGATAACAGCAAAGGCTCGATGGAAATGAAATGGGGAGATGCTCACCTTTGATGCGATATCGTTCAATACGATTTCATCCGTCAAATGTTCTTCGATATAGGAAATAGCATCGTTGATCACTTTTATCCAATTCATGTATTCACCGCCTTTCAACAGCATTCTACAGCATACAATGAGAATTGTCCTGCTCTGGTTTGCTATGTTTTGTCCTTTGACATGTTCCATATAAGGCACATATGAATGCCTGTATCCGTGCCGTCGGTGAGTTGCTCCCCTTTACAGAAAACCCCTTGAGGCATGGCGCCTCAAGGAGTTGTTTTCAAACGTTACTGTATATTTTGATAGCGGTTAATCACTGCTTTTTCTTTTCAGAAGCAATACCTGCCACAAAAGTGAAATCAAAGCATACAGCGCGCATGCAGTCAGAACGATGTAACAGAAATCACGCGTGATGGAAAAGGAAGATGTACGGAGTCCCATGATCAAAAGGTGCGCAAGGATATAGGACAACGGAACAAAAAAGAGCTGCCGGACGATCCAGCTCCGGTCTCTCTTACGCAATATAAGCCAAAGAAGTCCGGAAAGTACTGCCAGGATGGCGGCAATCAATACATAATATGACAACGCGAGACGAGGCAATACCTGGACACCGCCGTCCATCGGTTCGCCCCACAGAAGGGCCTGCGGATCTTCATAACCGTAGAGCACTCTGTCCGGCAGGGGATATATTGCCATTTTTCCTGTCTGAGATACATTCTGACCGGATGACGCGCTTCTGCCAAACCCCTGAACAATGGCAGTCACGGTACCGTCTTCTTCAATAATCTCCGTTTCCACTCCATGAATCCGACCGCTCATTTCCAGAATCAGGGCTGTGCCGGTATTTTCAGAAGAAGAAAGTGTTGTGTCTTTACCAATGTTTGTATAAAGACAGTCCGTATCATTTTCGGGTGTCAACGTTTCGACTCCTTCCACCGTAAACAATCCGTCTTCCCAGACAACCGGTTTCAGACTGCCCGTATGGTAAACATACGTTACGGCAATCACAAAAACGAGCAAAGCGGCAATCAAGGCAGTGTACCATCTGCGGCTGCGTATTTCCTTTTTCAGTGTCCGCAGAGGGGCTGCTGCGTTTGTTACGGCACTTGTCACAGCGGTTGTTTCAGTATTGATTTCTGAATACTTCCGCTGACATTCCGGACATTCAAGCATATGTTCTTCAATGAGTGACTGTGTTTCCGGTTCAGTCATCTTTTCCGCGAACAAGGGGAGAAGATCCCGGACGACAGCACAAGGCAGTTTCATGTTCATTCCTCCATTCTTTCCCTGATCATGGCTTTTGCACGATGGTATACCACACACGCCCAGTTTTCAGTTTTGCCGAATATTTCTGCAATATCCCTGAAACTGAGCTGCCCCAATGCCCGCAAGGTAAAAACTTCTCTGTAAGGGTCATTCAGTTGATGAATCAGTTTATGAATGCGCATGTTTTCATCCATCTGAGAAACGGTCTCATCCGGACCGATGGATGGGTCCGCCAGAAAACTGACTTCCTCAATCGGACGGGACTTCTGTTTTCGCTGATACGAAAACCATTGGTTTTTAGCAATTGTGCAAAGCCAGCTTTTCAGACTGCAGTCTCCCCGAAAACGGTCCAGAGACTGCATGGCTTTGAAAAATGTTTCCTGGGTTATTTCCTCGGCAATGTGCGGATCCGCGGAAAGGGAGAGGATATACCGGTATACAGGATCAAAATAAGTTTGATAGATCTGTTCAAACAAATCATTCATTTCCTGATTCTCCCTCCTTTCACTATATTGGACGCACATCACGCGCAAATCTTACAAAAATATTTTATCATCCGGTTAATGATGAATCAAATGCCGCCAGGTATAACCGGTTTGTTATCATTCCGGTAATCTTTTTACGTCAACATGTGGATCGCTTTATTATCGGTTTCAGAGCCAATCAAGAAATTAATGTTTCTCGTATATTTTTTTACTTTTGCTATTGACAATTCCGAATAACTGAATATAATGATTAACGTAAAACGTTAATTAATTAATTTTAGGAGCGTGAATGTAAATGAAAAACATGAAGATGGGCAAAACAGCAAAGGCGATTGACGTGATCCTGAAGATCCTGCAGGGATTCATGATCGGCTTCGGAATTGCTGCGGCGGTCTTTATTGTACTAACCTTTGTCATTGGTGAGGATATCGTGATCGACGCGTCGCTGGTTGACTTCGGTGACCTGTCACTGCGGTTGCGGGAAGGTGCCGTGCCGAGTTTTGACGCGCTGAGAACAGGCCTTGTGTTCAAGCTTGCTGCCGTGATCGTTATGATGGCAGCCGGCTGGTATCTCATGCATGTGGTCCGGCAGGTCCTCGTTCCTATGAAAGAAGGACGTCCGTTTGAAGAAGGTACCGCACGCAAGATCAGTAAACTGGCCTGGACGGAAATGATTGCCGGTGCTGTTATCGAAGGATGCCGGGTCTTTGGCCAGATTGCCGAACTGAAAGGATATGACATTGGTCAGATGATCCATCCGGAAACAGTACTCAGCTACGACTATACCTACGCGTTCCGTTTCGACTTTATTATTATGGGTCTGATCCTGCTTTTTGTTGCTCTGATCTTCAAGTACGGTGAAAATCTGCAGCAGGAAGCGGATGAAACGCTGTGAGGTGAGAATATGGGAAAGATTATTTTACGGCTCGACCGGGTCATGGCCGACAGAAAGATCAGCCTGAAGGATCTGGCAGAACAGATCGGAATTGCCAATGTGAATCTGTCAAAGATCAAAACCGGTAAGATCAGCGCAATCCGCTTTTCCACGCTGGAAGCGATCTGCGACATCCTGAACTGCCAGCCCGGCGACATCCTGGAATACAAGCGTGATGAGTAATGTAAAAACGACGGAATGTTCTGATGAACATCCGCCGTTTTTTCGTCATGCCGGTTGTTTGTTAACCATGGGTGTGGAATATCTTGTCGCGGATAGTGTATAATAATGGAGCTACTATGCCTGATGAAACGGAGAACACACCATGAGACCTTTGTCTGAACGAACCAAGGACTTTACGGATTCTGTCATCCGGCGGATGACACGGATCTCAATGAAATACGGAGCCATCAATCTCAGTCAGGGATTTCCGGATTTTGATCCGCCCGAACAACTGACTGCTGCGCTTGTACAGGCAGCGAACAACGGACCGCATCAATACGCTGTTACATGGGGAGCACAGAATTTCAGAGAGGCGCTGGCACAAAAGCAGAGCCGGTTTATGGGGATGCCGGTGGATCCGAATACACAGATCGTGGTCACCTGCGGTTCCACTGAGGCGATGATGTGCGCCATGATGACGGTGGTGGATCCCGGAGACAAGGTGATCGTGTTTTCTCCGTTCTACGAAAACTATGGCGCGGATACGATCCTTTCCGGCGCTGAACCGATTTATGTGCCTTTAGTACCTCCGGCCTTCGGATTTGACGCCGATGTACTGGAGGATGCCTTCAGACAGGGCGCCAAAGCGCTGATCCTGTGCAATCCCAGCAATCCATGCGGGAAAGTGTTTACCCGGGAGGAACTGCTGGTGATTGCCGGGCTGGCTGAAAAATATGATGCCTACGTGATCACGGATGAGGTATACGAACATATCGTATATGCGCCGCACGAACATACCTATTTCGCGACGCTGCCCGGTATGGCGGCGCGTACGCTCAGCTGCTCCAGTCTTTCCAAGACATATTCGATCACCGGCTGGCGGCTGGGGTATATCATTGCTTCTCCCGAGATCATCGAAGTGGCACGAAAAGTGCATGATTTTCTGACGGTCGGCGCGGCAGCACCGCTGATGGAGGCCGCGGTCCCCGGTCTGATGATGCCGGACAGCTATTACCGGGAATTGCAGATCAGTTATACAGAGAAGCGTGATTTCTTCCTGAAGGGACTGGATGATCTGAAGATTGCCCATACGGATCCGCAGGGAGCATATTATGTTCTCCTGGATATCAGCGAATTCGGCTGGGACAGTGATTTGGAATTCTGTGAAGCACTGGTCGAACGGGTCGGAGTCGGAGCAGTCCCGGGATCTTCATTTTTCCGTGAACCGGTCAATCACCTGATCCGTCTGCATTTTGCCAAGCAGAAAAATACACTGGCGGCAGCTCTGGAACGGCTTGAGTGTATGAAAAAGAAAATGATGTAACCGGATTTACCCTTATAGTTACACAGGGCAACATAAATGTAACCGTTTTCTTGTTTTTGTGTAACCGATCGTGACCGTACGAAACAGGGACCGCGATATCAGGACAGTGGACTGTCATCCGATTGATATGTTTATCTGTCCGCGGCTGAAAGGTGATTCAGATGATCAGAATTGAAAACTGTCACAAAATCGATATGATGGACCGGAAGAATCTACCGGTCGCGGAATGTGATCCCGGGGATACGGTCATATTCGAGACAATGGACTGCGCGGATGGCGCGGTATCCCGACAGGGAGTTAGGGACTACAGCCGCGAATATCTGCATAATCCGGCAACGGGACCCTTGTTTGTCCGGGGAGCACATCCGGGGGATGTGCTGAAAGTCCGCATCCTGAATATCCGGATGGCAGACTGGGGCTTTATGGGAACAGGATTTGGCTGCGATTGTTTTAAGACCATACAGGGTGACCATCAGTTCAGAGTGTTTGATATTTCAGACGGCACGGTACATCTGGGGACAAAGATGTTTCCGGTTGCTCCGATGATCGGCGTGATCGGCGTCGCTCCGGCGGGAGACGGAATCAATACGGTGACTCCGGATCTGCATGGCGGAAATATGGACTGTACTGTGATCGGCATTGGCGCGGATGTTTATTTCCCGGTCCATACGGAAGGAGCTTTGCTGGCCATGGGCGATCTGCATGCCGTTATGGGAGACGGCGAAGTATTCCAGTACGGTCTGGAAGTCGCCGGTGAAGTGACGGTTCAGGTGGATGTGATCCCGAAAATTGAACTGCGGATGCCGGTGGTGGCCCGGGACGGGATCGTTTCCGCGGTTGCTTCGGCGGACAGTCTGATGGAATGCAGCGAACTGGCTGTGACGCAGATGTATGATATCCTGGTCAAAAACGGCTGGGACCGCACAGAAGCAGGCTGGCTGATGAGTATGAAGTGCAATCTGGCCATCTGCCAGACCGTGGATCCGAAGCTGACTGTCCGGGCCAGCCTGCCGGCAGAACTGATCAAAGCATAAACACAGAGGTGACGATATATGCTGCCTGAATTCCTGACAGAAAAACTGAAGGAACAGTATGGTGATATTTCCGGTATTATCGAGGGATACAACCGAAAACGACGTACAACGCTCAGGGTCAATACCCTGAAAAGCAGCGTGGAGGAAGTAACGGAAGCACTGAACAGGGCAGGGATCCGTTTTGAGATGGCCCCGTTCTCTGATATTGCCTATATGCTGACAGAAGCCACAGAAAAGGATGTTATGGCTCTGCCGCTGTTTGAGGAAGGGAAGATCTATCTCCAGAGCTATTCCTCCATGCTGCCGCCTCTGGTGCTGGATCCCGCCGGGGGAGATGATATCCTTGATATGGCGGCCGCTCCGGGCGGAAAAACGACCCAGATGGCTGCCATGACAGGGAACAGGGCATCCATCACAGCCTGCGAACGGCATCCCATCCGGGCGGAAAAACTGAAGCACAATCTGGAAGTCCAGGGCGCCGGAAAAGTGTTTGTGATGGTGACTGATGCCCGCCAGCTGGATGATTTCTTCTCTTTCGGGAAGATCCTGCTGGACGCGCCCTGCTCCGGCAGCGGGACAGTTTACGCAGATGATCCGGATCTGGAAAAGACACTGACTCCTGCGCTGGTCGGAAAATGCAAAAAAACGCAGCTCGCACTGCTTAAAAAGGCGATCGGACTGCTGAAAAAAGGTGGGACACTGGTTTATTCCACCTGCTCGATCCTTAAAGAAGAGAACGAGGAAATCGTGAAGGCGGCCATTCATGGAACTAAAATGGAAATCGTTCCCATTGAACTGCTCGGAACAGAACAACTTCCGCTGCTGCCTGTGACTCTGCCCGGAACCCTGTGTGTGAGACCGACAGATGAATATGAGGGATTCTATGTCGCGAAAATGATCAAAAAGTGAAAACTGGAACCTATCAGAAAAGCCCGGAGAATGTTCTCCGGGCTTTATCATTCGGGTTGCTGCTCAATGGAAACTGCAGAGAAGCTCCACGTAGCATCCGAGATCGGCCTTGCAGTCGAAATAGGCATAGGCGCCGTTGCCGTCTCCGTAATAGCCGAACTGAGTCAGCGTATAGCCGGCGGCTTTCATATCCTCCATGGCTTTGAAGATATCCGGAACCTGATAGCCATAGTGATGGATCCCCTCACCAAACTGTTCCAGATGATCACGCCAGGTGGATTGGGCCGCGTTGGGCTCGATGAGCTCCAGCTGAATATTGGGCAGATCAAAGAATGCAAGCTTACTGTTCGCTTCGGGGGCGGGCTGACCGTAGTATTCCGTTTTGCAGATCGCATAGTCACCGCAGGGCTGAGTCGGCGGGACAGGCATACCAAGAAAAGCAGCCCACTTGATCTTGGAAACTTCAATATCGCTGACGATCATACCAATCTGACAGGGAGAGGCATTGCCCAATAATGCAACAGACATATATTGTTCCTCCTTTAAATAATATATATGGAATATGTCAACGGTTTTTGCTGAACTTATGATATCCATTCCAATATTAAAATGCAAGGAGAAATTCCTTGCAGATATGGAGAAATATACAGAAAATCCGCAACTGTATATATTTCTACATATGCACATTTCACAAACGCACATTGAGATGCCGGAGGGAAACTGATATAATATCCAACCGGAAGAAAACGCCTGATGAAGAAGCGGGAGAACGGGAGGAAAAATCGCGATGAACGAGTTCAGGTTCGCGTTGAAACAGACATTCCCGATCCTGTTTACCTACATATTTATCGGGATCGCGTTCGGAATCATGATGGCAGACGCGGGATATTCCACACTGACGAGTGTCCTGTGCGCGGTATTTATCTATGCCGGATCGATGCAGATCGTGATGGTATCCCTGCTGCAGGCGGGAGCAAGTCTGCTGACGATTGCCGTGATGACATTATTCATTAACGGAAGGCATCTGTTTTACGGAGTCGGGATGATCGAACGATTCCGCAGCATGGGCCGGCGTTATCCTTATATGGTATTCGCGCTGACAGACGAGACGTATTCCATTCTGTGCTCTGTGGAATATCCTGAAGGACTGGATCAGCAAAAATGTGATTTCCTGACGGCGCTGATCAACCATTGCTATTGGATCATCGGATGCCTGATCGGCGGAATGATGGGTCATATGCTGCCTTTTGACATGAAGGGAATCGACTTTTCGGCAACGGCCTTCTTCCTCGTGGTCGTAATCGATCAGCTGAAGAAATATCCGTCGAAGATACCGGCTCTGACGGGACTGATCAGCGCGGGCATCTTCCTGCTGATCCTGGGTCCCGAATATTTCCTGATTCCGGCGCTGTCCGTAAGCATGATCACGCTGATCGTACTGAAGGACATAGTGAGCCGGAGAATGGAGGCGGACCATGTCAGGTGAACTGTATCTGATCCTCGCGATCGCGGTGATCACCGTTGTCACGGTGCTGACACGGGCGTTGCCGTTCCTGGCATTCGGGAAAAAGGAACTGCCTGCCACGGTGAAATATCTGGGAAATGTACTGCCGCCGGCAATCATGGTCGTTCTGGTATGCTACTGCCTCAGAAACATCAATGTGAGCGAAGCTCCTCACGGATTGCCCGAACTGATTGCCTGCGCCGCGGTGGCGGTGATCCATCTCGTGAAGAAGAACATGTATCTTTCCATTATTGTCGGGACGGTATGCTATATGGTCCTGCTCCGCATCATGTGAATGGCCGGGACATTGATTCATAAGAAAAAAAGTGATATAAAGGGATAAGCAGCAAGCCGGGCGGTTCTGCCCGGCTTTCCTGAAATATGCATAACAACGGAGGAACATAATGTGAAGTTTTTGTATACATTATTGCATCAGGACCCGAACACGCGGGAGGGAATCATTTCCACGACTTCCGTACTGGGAATCATTACCAACGCGCTGATAGCCATCGGAAAAGTGATCGTCGGTCTTCTGGCTTCTTCCATTGCCATTGTTTCCGAAGGTGTGAACAATGCCTCGGACGCGCTGACTTCCGTACTGACACTTGTGGGAACCAAGCTGGCCAGAAAGCATCCGGACGCGAAGCATCCCTTCGGATATGGCAGAATCGAGTATCTGACCAGCCTCGTGATTTCCATACTGATCCTGGTAACCGGTATTGAGATGCTGATCAATGCCGTGAAGCTGATCTTTGAACCTGAAGAACTGAGTATCACCGTACTCTCACTGGTGATCGTGGCAGCATCCGCAGTCATCAAATTCTTCCTTGGGATCTATACGATCCGGATGGGGAAGAAGGCGGAGTCCGGCGCGCTGGAAGCCGTGGGTCTTGACTGCAGGAACGATTCGTTTGTTTCACTGGTCACCATTCTTTCCGCGGTCGTGTTTCTGGTTTTCCATGTTTCCATCGATGCCTATGTCGGTATCCTGACATCGCTGCTGATCATCAAGGCGGGAGTTGAGATCCTGAAAGACACCCTGTCGGAACTGATTGGACGTCCGGGTGAAAAGGATCTGGCGGTACAGATCTATAACGAGATCCTGAAGACAGAAGGCGTACTGGGTGCCGCGGATATGATGCTTCATAACTATGGACCCGAAGCATATTCGGGATCCGTCAATATCGAAATCGATCATGAAAAGACAGTCGAAGAAATCTATCAGGTCATTCACCGGCTGCAGCTGAAGATCATGCATGAATATAAGGTAACGATGGTCTTCGGGATCTACGCAGTGGACAATGACCACGATGATGTGCGGAAACTGAGAAAAGACATCGGCCAGTATGTGACCGATACGGAACATGTGAAGAGCTTCCATGCCGTTTACCTGGAACCCGGGACCAACAGACTTTATTGCGACCTGATCGTTGACTATGATCTGAAGGACTGGGACGTGCTTCGGGCGGATTTTTCGGAATACATGAAGAAACTGTATCCGGACAGGGAACTGGAACTGACCGTGGAAACCGAATTTGTGTAAAACCGCGAATAAATGGTTGCTGAAGGCTTGACTCTGACGTAACGTCATGGTTTATGCTGAATCCCGGAAGGAGGCGGTCAATCATGATGACTGTCAGTGAAGTCAGCAGACTCAGCGGTGTGAGTATCCGGACATTACAGTATTACGACCGGATCGAATTACTGAAACCAAGCCAATATTCGGAATCCGGCTACCGCCTGTATGACGGGGAATCATTGAGTCTGCTCCGGCAGATCATGCTGTACAGAGAACTGGAATTTCCGCTCGGGGAGATCAAACGGATCATGAATCAACCGAAGGAAAAGCGGACGGAAGTATTCAGACAGCAGGCTGAGCTGCTGAAGCTGAAACGGGAACGTCTGGACAGGCTGATCGCTCTGGCTGAACAAACCGGGAACGGAGGAGCAGACGAAATGGATTTTTCAGCGTTTGACACAACAAAGATCGAAGAGTACGCGGAACAGGCACGGAAGAACTGGGGCACCACGGAAGCGTATCACGAGTACGAACAGAAAAGCAGGGGCAGAAGCCGCGATGAGGAGAAAGACCTGGGAGAACAGCTGATGACTGTAATTGCCGGTTTCGGTCCGCTGAAGGATCAGGATCCGGCGGCGGATGAAGTACAGAAACGTGTGGAAATGCTGCGCGGATTCATTACGGATCATTATTACCGCTGCACCGTCCCAGTGCTGAAACAGCTCGGAATGATGTATACTACGGATGAATTCCGCAGAAATATCGATGCCGCGGGAGGCGCCGGAACGGCTGAATTCGCCGCTGAAGCCATCGAGGAATACTGCAGGGAAAATAAAGAATGACGACAGTGCCGGACATCTGACAGTCCGGCGCTTTTTTTGATGTTTACCGTGAGGGTTGCAAGCAAAGCATTTCTCATGGTACAATCAATTATCAAAAACTTGAAACCAACCGAATACTTGTCCCTGTGACAACAGAAAGGAAGATGAAAATGAATCAGGAATTGATTAACTTTCTGATCAGAGCCAAGCAAGCCACCTATGCCGGCAAAGGAGCCGAAACGGACCCTTCCAGACCGGGATCCCATGATCTGACATACAGTGAGGGTGACCTGACCTATTATGATACTTACCTCGGCGGAGATCAGTTTGGCGGCGAGGAAGCTGTATGGCAGAACGGGAAACCGATCTGGTGCATGAATTACATGGGACGCGTGACAGGAAATCCTTTCAGTGCGGATTTTCTGAAAGAAGCATTGTTGCGGGTACCGGAGGACAAACCTTACAGGGGACCGGAAAGCTACAGCAGCGGGATGTATACCTATCAATCGTCCGTGACCGGTAATCATTTCTGGTTTCAGGGGCATGAGATCATCCTCCAGGGAGAAAAACAGATCTATGACTGCTATTTTCACGGAGGCATCATCAAGAACTAAGGAGCGGATACCATGGAGCATGAAGCGTATCTTTTCGGACAGATCCTCGGGACACATTCATTTCTCCTGAAGGGCGAATTCCTGCAGCCGGATGAATACTCGGAAATCGCCGCGAAGTACTTTCTGCCGGGCGGAGAGACCGGAACCGCGGCAACGGTGCTGGCTTCCCTTGGCGTGAATGTCAAAATGGACGGGACGCATATCGGAACAGCTGTGGCTCCGATGCTGAAGGAATTCTACCGTGAAAAAACGGTGGATCTGAGTTCTGTTTTTTTTGATCCGGACTATGAAGGACTGATGGACTATGTGGTGATCGCGGGTCTGGTCCGTTCCCCCATGGGCTTTTTCCAGAGCCTTTATGAACAGGGAATCAAACGCTGGAACGCTCCTAAAGAAGAAGATATCATCGCGTGCAAAGTGGCGGCTATTGATCCCTTCTTTGGCGAGGAGAGCCTGAAGACGGCGGAACTGTGCGTCAAACACGGGAAACCATATGTCACGATCGACTGCGAGCATGATTCATGGTTGCATCAACATGCCGCGGTGAATGTGGTCTCCAAGGAATGTCTCGGGAACCGTTACGCGGACATGCCGGTGGAAGACGTGTTCCGGCTGATGCAGGAAAATACGGACGGACTGACGATCATTACCCGCGGCGGGAAAGAGATGCTGTACGGTCGGAAGGTCGAAGACATGCATGCCATGATGCCTTTTGACGTGCCGGTCCGCAGCACACTGGGCGCCGGAGACACCTACAAGGCTGGATGTGTGTACGGGTTGCTGAAAGGAATGACGGATGAGGAACTTGTCCGGTTTGCCAGCGCATGCTCCTGCACGGCCATTACCCGTTTCCCGCTTCCACTGAATCCGCCCGTACTTGACGAGGTTGAGAATCTGATCCATACCGCAAAGGAAGAATAAACAGATGAAATACTTAGTTGCATCTGACATACACGGATCCGGTTACTGGTGCCGGAAACTGCTTGAAGCCTGGGAACGGGAGAAGGCGGACCGGCTGATCCTGCTGGGGGATATCCTGTATCACGGTCCAAGAAACGATCTGCCTGATGAATACGCGCCCAAAGAAGTGATCGCACTCCTGAATTCTCTGAAGGACCGGATCACGGCTGTCCGCGGAAACTGTGACGCGGAAGTGGATCAGATGGTCCTTGATTTCCCGATCATGGCGGACTACACGATTCTGGACGCGGGCAAGAGATTGATTTACCTGACCCATGGACATATCTTCAACACAGGACACCTTCCGCCCCTTGCAAAAGGGGATATCCTGCTTCACGGTCATACTCATGTACCGGCATGGGAAAGCTTCGGAGACACAAACCTGTATCTGAATCCGGGTTCTGTATCAATTCCCAAGAATAATTCAGAACACGGATATATGATCATCGAAAATGGAAACCTTTGCTGGAAAAATTTTCGCGGGGATCAATATCACGCTGAATGTATTGATTGTACCAATCGGGATAAACAAATTGAAAAGTAGAAAACGTTTGCAGAATTGTTAAAATTTTCACGTTTATGAAAGTGCTTGTTGACAATACGGTAAGAAAGAGATAAAATTCTTACATCAATGACGGCTGGAATTCAGTCGTTAAAAATTAAAAAGGAGTGTATCTATCTATGAAGAAGATCATTGCTCTGGTACTGGCTCTCGTGATGTGCGTTGCCTGCGCATCCGCTCTGGCCGAAAAGGTTGGCGTTTCCATGCCCACCAAGGACCTGCAGCGTTGGAACCAGGATGGCGACAACATGCAGAAACAGCTGGAAGCTGCCGGCTACGAAGTAGACCTGCAGTACGCTTCCAATGACGTTCAGCAGCAGCTGAATCAGGTCACCAACATGATCAACAACGGTTGCACCGTCGTTGTCATCGCCGCCATCGAAGGTTCCTCCCTGGGCTCCGCTCTGGACCTGGCCAAGGAAAAGGGCGTTGTCGTATTCGCTTACGACCGTCTGCTGATGGACTCTGACGCTGTGAGCTACTATGCCACCTTCGACAACTACATGGTCGGCACCAAGCAGGGCACCTACATCAAGGAAGCTCTGGATCTCGACAATGCTGAAGGCCCCTTCGTCATGGAAGTTACCGCCGGCGACCCCGGTGACAACAATGCCCGTTACTTCTATCAGGGTGCTATCGACGTTCTGCAGCCCTACGTTGACGCCGGAAAGATCGTTGTGAAATCCGGTCAGTATGCTTTCGAAGACGTTGCTACTCCCTCCTGGAAGACCGAAACCTCTCAGACCCGTGCCGAAGCTATCCTGGATGCCAACTATGCTGATGGCTCCAACATCGACATCTGGCTGTGCTCCAACGACTCCACCGCTCTGGGCGTTGCCAACGCTCTGGATGCCAAGTATGATGGCGAATGGCCCATCATCACCGGTCAGGACTGCGATATTGCCAACGTGAAGAACATGATCGCCGGCAAGCAGAGCATGTCCGTGTTCAAAGACACCCGTACCCTGGCTGCTCAGGTTGTGAAGATGGTTGGTCAGGTTCTCGCCGGCGAAACCGTTGACGTGAACGATACCGAAACCTACAACAACAACGTCATCACCGTTCCTTCCTTCCTGTGCAGCCCCGTATTCGCTGATGTAAACAACTATGAGGCTCTGCTGATTGAATCCGGCTATTACACCGCCGATCAGCTTCAGTAATTCTTCTATAAAATACTGAGAAGGGGCAGGCGGGTTAATCCC
>JAZRXJ010000101.1:0-1395 GCA_045600165.1 Clostridia bacterium | reverse complement strand
CGCGATTCTTCCGTCCCGGATGACTATGGCCTGCGCTTTGGGCTGCTGTTCGTTCATCGTAACAATGTTTCCGTAAATCACTTTATTTGCGTTCATTGACACTTCCTCCTTTTTCTGTATGGGAAATTTTGATGATACCAGGATTTCAGGAGTGCGAAGCACGGAGAAATCCGTGGGTATCACCTCATGCTTTGTACGTTGTCTGCCCTTTGAATACTGTTTCCTTTACCTGAAGGAGACAGATATCCTCCGCAGGAGTATTTTCAATATCGCCGTTCAGAACCACAAGCTCCGCCGATTTACCGACCTCGATGGAACCGGTAATGTCCTCGCGTCCGAACTGGTAAGCAACATTGATCGTCCAGCCCATGATCGAATCCTTCAGCGTCGCCGCTTCCGACGGGTTCAGCACCGGAGCATCCTTATAGGTTTCATAGTATTTATGATTCTTCGGGTATTTCCGGGTCATGGCGACGGAGATTCCTTCAAGTGCGTTGGTCATGGTAACGGTAAAATCGGAACCGTTTGCGCAGCGAACACCTGCGCGAACAAGGCTTTCGTTGGGATAAAATCCCTTAAAGCGTTCTTCGCCCACCATTGTCTGTATCGGACCGCAGTCCTTGATATTTGCACTTTCCCACTGCGGCTGAATGCTGGCAATGATTCCGGCATCCGACATGCGCTCCGGGTCACCCTGATGAATGAAGAAGATATGCGCGATAATGTCACGGAGCCTGCGTTCCGGGTCATATTTCTGAGCGTTGATCATGCTGTTGATCGTTTCGCGGGTGGCAAGGTCGCCAAAGCAGTGCACATGGATGTTGTAACCCGCCTGTTTTGCCTTCTCCATAGACTCTCTGTAGTGCCCGAGATCCCACAGAAGGCCTTCGGCGGTTCCGCTGCCACGCGGCATTCCGGACGCATCGCAGAATTCATCCGGATAAGGTTCCACCATGGCTATGTTTTCATCCATAAAGTATTTTACGGTATTGACCTTGAACAGATCGTCCACGTCGAACGCGCCCTTTTCCGAAATCGCACGTTCCATATCCGCATCCCGTGTGGCATCCTTGCAGTTGAACACGCCGTCAACACGAACCTTAAGCTCGCCGTCTTCTGCCATTTTCTTCAGCACGCGGTACGGGCCGTCATTTCTCATACAATCACACAGATAGGTAAAACCGCGGGATGCAAAGAAATCCTGCGAATCCAGCATTGCCTGCCGGTACTGCCTGTCGGAATACTCGAAGCCCGGAATCCTGCCGCATACATCCGTGATAGCGCTCGTTTCACAGATCATACCCGTCGGCGTTCCGTCGGGTTCACGCTCGATCATTTCTCCCAGCGGATCCGAGGTGCTTCCCATCAGACCTGCCAGTTCAAGCGCCTTCGTGT
>JAZRXJ010000100.1:0-4866 GCA_045600165.1 Clostridia bacterium | reverse complement strand
TGTTCCTGCCCCTTGGGAGCATAAAGCTCAATTGTGTCGCGGCGTCGGCCCTTCTGTATTCTCACCATGACTGCTCTGCAGTTCCGGCAGGCGACCTTGAATTCACCTTTGCTGTTCTGATATGCAGTTACCAATGTCCCGCAGTTGGAACAGTACCAGGAGAGAGGACGCCACGATTCGTCATCAAATATTGCCATCCAGATTCTCCTTTATGGTTTAGATCACTGCTGTTTCCGGCTGCAGCCACTTTACAGTGTTGACCGGAACGATGATATGTTCTTCATTAACAGGACGGATCTTCGCAGTGCTGCGGCACCGGTCGCATTCCATCCAGCCGTCCGTTTCCTCAAGATAGAGGTTCCGGTTCAGCTTGCCGCAGATGGGACATCTGACATCATATGTTTTCAATTATTTGCACACCCTTTCTCAGCGAATTGGCCCAAGTGCTTTGATGACATGTCTGGCAACGCCCTGGACGGTAAGTTCGCGAACCCTGATCTCTTTCCCCGGATATTTCTCTTCGTTGCAGTACCGGAGGATTGCCTTCCCGGAATCAGAATCGATTCCCGAAAACAGCTTTAAGGTATTCGACTGGTTTTCATCCAAAGCAACCACGATGTCACCGACCTTCGCAGAAGCCTGCTGACTGATAACGATCAGATCACCATCATCGATGCCCGCATCCACCATGGAGTCTCCGGAGGCCTTCAGTATGTAGAAATCACCTTGCCCGAAAAGGGAAACAGGAAGGCTTACATACGCTTCAATGTTTTCTTCCTCTGTTTCGGGCTCACCGCAAGGGATCGCACCGACGACAGGGGCAGCCAGGCTTCCGGAAGAGAACTTTCTGATCATTCTGGTTACGATAGTACGAGAAGGACCATCGTATTCCAGCATTCCGCGCTCATCCATTTCAACCAGGTAGCGATAGGAGGTTGCTTTAGAGATACCGACGCCCTGCGCAATCTCATTGACAGAGGGAGTGGTATGCTTGTCGCAGAAATACTGATCAATGTAGGAACCGATCTTTTCCATCAGTTCCGGATCTTTTGCTCTCATGGGATTATTCCTTTCATCTTTGTGAAACGCTTCGTTTCAGATACGAGCATTATAAAACCCCTCGACCAAAAGGTCAAGGGGTGAAATGATAGCGAGAGATTAGGTGCGCAAATATTTGAGCAACAGGCCGTTGCGGCCCCAATGATTCACTCAATGTTCGCATTCAGGTACTGACATCAGGCCTTTTGACACAAACCTGTATTTTCCTTTTCCCTGCCCGGAAACCGGAACAATCATTCCACGCTCCGCCATATCGTGAAGCAGCGCAGAACTTCTGGTCGGTTTCAGGCCGAGAACCTTTTCCACGTCCGATCTTCCGAAAACAGTCTGATATCCGAAAGCATCCAAAAGCTTCCGCACATTTACCGCCGTTTTTGCGGTAAACGCTTTCTCAATGTTCGCTTTTTGAACATCAATGTTCGCTTTTGCGGGTTCAATATTCGCTTTTTCAGGATCTTTAAAAGCGCCGCTTACATGCAATGACCGGTTATGCAGCGGATTCTTCTCATTCAGCAGAAGATTTCTCAGGAATAGTTCCAGATACTCTGTCGTCTCATGAATGCCGTTTTTCAGATCATTGTAGTTTGCGCGGACCAGGCTGTTGCGAAAATACCAGGCGTTTTCGGCAAAAATGTCGTTTGTGACTTCAAACCCGAGAGACCTCAGATATTTGATAAAGAACACTGCCGTCGTTCTTGTATTTCCTTCTCCGAACACATGGATCTGCCAGAGCCTCGAAACAAAGACCGCCAGATGACGGATCATATCATCCATGGAAAGGCCTTTATAGGAGAACTTTCTCTCTTCAGTGGTAAACGCATAACCATGCGTACTGCCTTGTAAAAACCGCCACTGTAACGGTGGCGGATGATCATTTCTTCACAATGCAGTTTTCAGGGATCTGACTGGACCACGGCATCAGTCCGGCAAGACTTCCTTCTCTCAGTTCCTCCGGAATCCTTGAAAGTTCCGTGAGCAGGAAAGAACAATACTCATACGGCTTCAGGTTGTTGGCTTTTGCTGTTTCGACAATGGAATAGATCACGGCGCTGGCCTTAGCCCCACGTACCGTATCAATCACATGCCAGTTGTGTTTTCCGACACAGAAGGGCCGGATCGCTCTTTCTGAGGCATTATTGTCCGGCGGCACATCAGGTTCACCGAGGAATACCCGGAGATAACGTTCCTGGTTCAGGCAGTAGGAAAGTCCCTTCCCGGTCTCTGACTGGGCGGATACCGAACCGGTCTTGAGACTTGCCCACGCGAAAAAGGCGTCCACCAACGGTGCAACGTTCTTCTGCCTCCCTTCAAGGATCTCTTCCGCGGATCTTCCGACAAGCTCATTGTCTGCCTTATAAATGGCAGCGATCAGTTTCAGAGCCTGGTGCGCAACGCTTCCGGAGGCGTTTCCCTTCCCCAGTGCCTTTACCGCATCGGCAAATTTCCGCCTTGCATGTGCCCAGCACCCGGCGACCCGGAGATCCTCCTTTTCCTTTTCCAACGTGTGATAGACCTGATATCCGTCCGTCACGCAGATTCCTTTGTATCCTTCGAGGAACTCCCGCGGGTGGGATGCATTTCTGGTCTTCCAGTAATCATAAAGGACGATCGTCTGATCCCTGTCCCTTTCCCCCGTGCGGTACACCCACATCCAGCTCTTTGTCCCCGCCGGCCTTCCGTCCTTTGCGACTTCCACCGGAGTCTCATCCGCCTGAATGACCGGATGCTTCAATAGTTCTTCCTTAAATGCCTCATACAGACCGGAAAGATAACGTTCTGCGCATTTGATGGTCCAGCCGGCCATGTTTGTGCTGCTGATCCTGACCCCGCACCTTGAAAACTCCTTTGAGAGCCTGTCATAAGGGATGGCGTTTACATACTTCGCGTTGATCACCGCCGCTTCCAGTGACGGCGTCACGATACTGTTCCTTAAAAGGTCTGCCGGCCTTTCCGCCCGGACGATCATGTCCTCTTTCCTGCCGGCATAGACATGCACATGGTGCCTTTCGGCAATGAACCTTGCCGGTATGAACTTAAGCCTCAGGTAATCTTCCGTCGGAAGCTCTTTGTAACCTTCGGGAAAGATCTCCCGGAGTTCCTCTTCCGGGATCCGGTGATCGATGTCCTCTGCCTCCAGGTCTTTCAGGCTCTCACTACGGTGCCCTTTCTTCTTCCGTTTCCTCCGGACGATCTCCTCCGGCAGAACTTCTTCCGCTTCCGGTTCCGGCAGTATGAAGCTTTTGTCCGCCAGCATTTCCGCCTCATTGAAGAGGTCTGAAATGGACATCTGTCCATCCGGCACATCCGGAAGCTTTTCTGTTTTCCTTCCGAACCGGTAGTTCTTAAGGATCTCCACCTGCTCGGTCAGGAATCTGAGCCTCCGGTCCTGTTCTTCCGCTTTTTCCTGCATCGAGAGGGTCAGGGCAATGATCTCTTCCTTACTGAGGTCTTTCAGTTTTTCAGCGGTGTACTTCAACTGCTTTTCACCTTCCTTCGTGATGCCTCCATTATACAGGAAACGTCCGTGGAAAGCCACTTTTGTACACTCCGCTTCGTTTTTGCCTTCGGCATTCTGACTGTTGATAACTTTGACCTGAAGATGTCCGGGAGTCGAAAAAATCGAAAAAACTAACCGGTTTTTTAGACTTTCTCGACTTTTTGGACTTCACACAGTGCCGTTTGCTTTTACTCCATAAACTGTCCGCCCGCTCCTATTGAAACGATCAACATCCGCGTTCTTCTTTACGTCAGATGCTCTGATAATTTTCAGCGTTCTGCACAATCAGACTGTATGTGCCGGCGGTTCGAACACTTCGTTTACCGACGGATAGATACTGAACCCGTGCATCAGCCATTCGTACTGCTTTTCACTGATCGACACCGCGCCTTTTTCTCCTCGCGGCCAGGTGAAACGGCTGTCCTTTTCCAGACGTTTGTACAGAAGGAGCCACCCGTCCCCTTCCCACACGAGTCCCTTGATCCGGTCGTTCCGTTTCCCGCAGAAAAGATACAGGACGTCTTTATCATAGGGGGCATGCCCGAAACTGTACTCGATCTTCGCGCTTAGTGCTGTGATCCCGCACCTCAGATCTGTGTATCCTGTCGCTACATAGACCTTTTTAAAGCAGCTCTTCGCGTTTTTAAGCATAGCTCACCGCCCTCAGCAGCTTTCTCATGAACTCCTCGCTTGCTGTTTCCGTGATCTCTATGCGCATCCCGTCCTTTTCAACTACCGCGCACCCCATTGGCCCATACGCTGACGGGCTTTCAACTTTTAGCTCACTGAACCCGAACTCCGGATACCCTTTGCTGCTTTCTTTCCGCAGTTTCCGCTGCCAGTAGTAAAACGATTTGATATTTACGTCATTCTGACGGCACCATTCCTGCTTCGTCATCTGGCTTCCGTTGCATTCCGCCACGATTGCCGCCCACGATCGACTCCTCACTTCTGTTGTGATCTGATCCATACGAGTCACTTCCTTCATCTTTTTTTGATTCTATTCTCTCATATGGGTGCTATAATTCGTAGGTACGCATGGTTATGCGTTTACCTTCAGTGAAGTCGTATTCCAGTGTTGCCTTAAGTTCTGTAGCACTTCCGTAAAGCACGGTGGCACCGTCAAGAACCCATTCCTTCTTTGTGATATTGTAATCCCTGATCCGACCTGCATGGGAATAGATACCGGTAAAAAGCTTCCGGTGGATGGAGATATATTCATTCGGCGTAAAGCTGAAAGCCTTTTCGGAAAGCAGCTCCGCGATCCTCGCAGAGACCTTATCGGCTTCCTCGGTGCGGTCATCTGCATC
>JAZRXJ010000099.1:0-2617 GCA_045600165.1 Clostridia bacterium | reverse complement strand
TGCCTTCCGCACCGGGTTCCAGAGTGGAAGGTTTGACAGACAAGTTTTCATCCTCGGTCAGTTTATCCGTGATGGTCACACCGGCAATCGTAACATTGCCGTCATTCTTCACGGTGACCTTGTATGTGATCACTTCACCCAGCTGATAGTTCTTTCCGTCTGCAGGCGTGCTTGTGATTTCCTTGCTGACCGTCATGTGCGGAGTGGGAGTAACAAGCTCATCTTCCGTATATGCGTCATCATCATTCACAATGAGCGGATGTCCTGCCGGGCCTTTTCCGTCCGCGGTCACGGTATTCTTCAGCGTTCCGCCGCCATTCAGAATATCCGTTTCAGACACGATATGGTCATATGTGACTGTCAGCACATCTCCCGGTGCCATTGCTTCCGGCATTTCTGCCACAGTATTGTTGTTCAGCTGATAAATGAGGTCATTGGCAGCCTGCATGAAGGTATCTTTCAGGCTCAGATCCGTGATCGTCATGTTACCGGTGTTTGTCACCGTAATCGTGTAGGTCACTTCATTGCCCAGCTCCAATGTCCCTTCGGCATTGCTGGTCTTGATAATCGTCATATGCGGATCGGGCGTATCAAGTTCATCTTCCGTATATGCTTCGTCATCATTGACAATGAGTTTATGACCGGCCGGACCTTTTCCGTCTGCTGCCACGATATTCGTCAGCGAACCACCACCGTTCAGGATATCTGTTTCGGTCACGATATGATCGTATGTGACTGTCAGCATATCTCCGGGGGCCATGGCTGTCGGCATTTCAGTCACCGTATTGCCATTCAGCTGATAGATAAGTTCATTGGCATCCTGTATGAAGGTATCTTTCAGGCTCAGATCCGTGATCGTCACGTTACCGGTGATCACCAGGGTAATCGTATAAGTCACTTCGTCGCCCAGTTCCAGTGTACCTTCAGCATTGCTGGTTTTGGTAATCGTCATATCCGGCTTGGGCTTTTCCGTGTTTGCATCAGCCTTGCCGCCTTCGACAACAGGAGCTGTACCGTTCGGATCGGATCCTTCTGCGCCGGCTGTGTTGTATACGCCGCCATCCAGAATATCCGTTTCCGTAACAATATATGTTGCTTCAAAGGTATAACTCATGCCGGGTGCCAGGCTTTCGACGGAGTATTCGTTTCCGGTAAAGGTAACCTTTGCGCCGTCGGTTCTGGCTTCACCCTGGGATGTCATCAACTGATCAACCACGACTACGGGACGGATCGTATCATTACCGTCATTCGTCACGATGATTTCGTAGGTGATTGTATCGCCCAGAGCATAAGTTTCTTTCTCTGTTCCGCTCTTGATGATCTTTTCGACTGTCAGATGCGGGTTCGGTGCTTCCACGCCCGCGGTATTCTCACCACCGTCGACATCCGGTGTTCCGCCCAGAGAAGAACCTTCCGCACCGGCCGTGTTGAACACGCCGCCTGCCAGAATGTCCGCTTCGGTCACAACGTAGGTTGCCTCCAGAGTCTTGCTGGCATTGGGAGCCAGAACAGAGATCTCGTTTCCGGCTGTGAAGGTAACTTTCGCATCGTCGGTTCTCTCCGCTCCGCTGCTGGTTACCAGTGTATCGGATACTTCGATTCCCGTCAGTGTCATATTACCGGTGTTATAGACAGTAATATCGTAGGTGATGGTATCACCCAAAGCGTAGCTTGCCTTCTCAGTTCCGCTCTTGATAGTCTTTTTCACCTGCATGCTCGGATGCGGTTCCACCACATTCGCGGTATTCTCGCCGCCGTCGATCTTCGGTGTTCCGCCCAGAGAAGAGGCTTCCGCGCCGGCTGTGTTGAACACGCCGCCTGCCAGAATATCCGCTTCGGTTACAACGTAGGTTGCTTCCAGAGTCTTGCTGGCATTGGGAGCCAGAACAGAAATCTCGTTCCCGGCCGTGAAGGTGACTTTCGCGCCATCGGTTCTCTCTGCTCCGCTGCTGGTTACCAGTGTATCAGATACTTCGATTCCCGTCAGCGTCATATTACCGGTGTTATAGACGGTAATATCGTAGGTGATGGTATCACCCAGTTCGTAAGAGTCTTTCACGCTTGCCGCGTTGATAACCTTCGTCACCGTCATGCTCGGATGCGGTTCCACCACATTCGCGGTGTTCTCGCCGCCGTCGACATCCGGTATTCCGCCCAAAGAAGAGGCTTCGGCACCGGCCGTGTTATATACGCCGCCATCCAGCAGATCCGCTTCGGTCACAACATAGATGGCTTCCAGAGTCTTGCTTGCGCCGGGAGCCAGTACGGAGATCTCGTTGCCGTTCACGAAGCTGACTTCAGCACCGTCGGTTCTCGAAGCGCCTGTGCTGGTGACCAGTGTATCGGATACTTCGATTCCAGTCAGTGTTATATTACCGGTGTTATAGACGGTAATATCATATGTGATGGTATCGCCCAAGGCATAGCTGTCCTTCTCCGTCCCGCTCTTAATGACTTTCGTCACCTTCATGCTCGGTTTCGGAGTTTCCACACCTGCGGTATTCTCGCCGCCATCGACATCGGGTGTGCCGCCCTGAGAAGATGCTTCGGCACCGGCCGTGTTATACACGCCGCCATCCAGCAGATCCGCTTCGGTCACAACGTAGATGGCTTCCAG
>JAZRXJ010000098.1:0-1299 GCA_045600165.1 Clostridia bacterium | reverse complement strand
TGTCCATAGTGATCCTTGTGGAGCTGCAGTTTTTTCTGCCTGCAGCCGCAACGCTCTGCTATGGTTTTTTGACGATCCGCATGGATGATACCACGATTCTGGATTATATCCGATATGCGGGTCGGTATTTTCTGACCACACAGCAGTATTACGAATGGAGGTGACAAGCTATGGCTAAGAAAGAAAAACGGCAGAAAAAGAGAAAAGGTCAGTCCGTACAGGACTTGATTGGCGTCAAGACCTTCACCAAATACGGACTGCAGACCAATAAGGGTGAACTGCTCTTCTATACGGTTTCCCCGACAAATATCTCGGTGCTGTCCCACGTGAATATAGAGATCAAGATCCGGCACCTGATGATGGTGCTCTCCGCCATCCCGGATATTGAGATCACCTGCACCGACTCCTCCGAGTGCTTCGATGACAACAAAGCCTATCTGCATGGCAGACTGAACGCAGAGCAGAATCCGAAGGTGCGGAAGCTCATCAAGAAGGACATCGAATTTCTTGACAATGTGCAGGTGGAAATGGCAACGGCAAGACAGTTCCTGTTCACTGCGCGAATTAAAGGGTCGAAAGACAAGCAGGTCTTCGATACCGCCAACCGCATCGAAAAGATCATCTCCGAGCAGGGCTTTGAGGTCAGCCGCATGAGGAAAGCGGATATCAAGCGCTTCCTTGCCATCTACTTTGAAGCAAGCATGCAGGGCGAACAGATGCCGGATGCGGACGGCGAGCAGTATTACGAGGTGCCGGAAGATGAAGACGAGGACTAAGGTCATCGCAGGAATTCTTATTGTTCTGCTGTCGGCATCTCTTGCCGTGTCCTGCTATATGATAAGGTCGGAACTGTCACAGCAGAAAAAAGAAAAGGATACCTTCTCGCAGCTTGCCGAGCTTGCCGAGCTGCCGGAACCGCAGACGGAACCCGAAATTCAAGATACCGATCCTGCGGAAGAAACGGTACCGCCTGCCGTGCATAAGCATGATTTTACGGGACTGCAGGAGCAGAACAGCGAGTGCGTCGCATGGATCTGCATTCCCAACACGGCGGTGGATTATCCTGTCATGCATACCCCGAAGCAGCCGCAGAAATACCTGCGGATGGATTTTTACGGAGATTACAGCCAATCCGGGGTTCCGTTTCTGGACTTCCGATGCACGGCAGACAGTACGAATCTGATCACCTACGGTCATAACATGAAAAACGGCACGATGTATGCGGATATCCGATACTATGCAGATCCGTCATTCCGTGAAAGCCACCCGGTCATCGAATGGGAAACCGAGGAAGGCGTG
>JAZRXJ010000097.1:0-1666 GCA_045600165.1 Clostridia bacterium | reverse complement strand
CACCTTCTCGGCACATGCGCCTTTTCGGCTTTCTTCGTAGCAGAAATACCGTATTTGTCGTTTCGCTCGTTTGGATGTTGCGTACGCCCAAATCCGGGATTCTGCCGTGGCCTCTCTGCCTGGTTCCTTATTCACCTGCAGTACCGTTTCATCCGCATGGATCACCGGCTGCCGCAGCAGTTCTTTCTTGAATGCTTCACTGAATGGTTTCAGGTAGGTCTCCGCCGTTTGCACTACCCAGTTTGCCATCGTGTTGCGCTTCAGTTCCACCTTCTGCCGTTTCCACATCTGTTCCTGTCGGTACAACGGAAGTGCGTCGGCGTATTTCTTCACGATGATGTCCGTGACTACAGAAGCCGAGGCATAGCTGTGCGGCAGGAGCGGCGCGGGTGCTGCCGGTCGCCGGATATCCGCTTTCCCGCTCTCTGCTTCCGCTGCCGGATCCGCGTAGCTCCTGCTGTAGTACTTCTTCACATAAATCCGTTCCGGTTCCCGGATCAGTTCTGTTCGTATCAGATCCATCCCGATGTATTTCAGCTGACGTCCGTCCTCTGTATACTTCTCATTGTCGGACAGGTCGAGTATTACAGTTTCCTCCGGAAGATTCGCCGCAAACTCTTCCATACTCCGCTTCGCTTTGCGCGTATGTGCCGCTACTGAAACCTCTTTCTTCTCTGCTTCGGGAACTGCTTCCGGGGATTTCTCCGTGATCCCGTCCCCTGCCTGTTCGAATATGCTGATCTGTCCGTCGCTGATGAGATACGCACGCTTTTCGCTTCTCTGCCCGAACCGCGCCCGGTTCAGGTTCAGAATGATCTGGTTCTTCTCCTCCAGAAGCGCTGTGAGCCTCTCTACGGTGCTTTGCAGCGTGGATATCTGCTGCGCCATCTCTTCATACGCCGCCTTTGACATGGTTATTTCTTCCACGCTGCTCACCATCCTCTGTCTTGTTTATCTGTATTATTCGACAGAGATATCTCAAAATCCTTTTGTTCGCAAAAAATTTACGCTCTTTCTCAGCAGATACTTCCCGGTTTCTGTGCTTCAAACGCCTTCTTCTGAACTATCGACAGTCCTTCCATGAGCCAGCGGAATTCCTGCTTCGTCAGCTGTTTCATTTCCTGCTCATTCCGCGGCCACTGAAACCGCTTCTCCTGAAGGCGTTTGTACAGCAGAACATATCCTGTTCCGTCCCAGTACAGCGCTTTGATCCGATCCGCCCGTCGTCCGCAAAACAGGAAGATGGATGTCTCGTCCAGTTTCCTGCCAAACTGTATCTCCACCATGGAAACCAGCCCGTCTATCTGCCGGCGCATATCGGTATATCCGCAGGCGATGTAGTAGTTTTTCACACGGCTAAAGTCAAGCATGGCGGTTCAATGCCCCCACAAGCTCGGCTATTGTTTCTGCGCTGCTTCCCGCAGGCAATATTATGACGGTTTCTCCATGCCGGATCGTAATGGCCGATTTGATGCTCATTTCATCATTGCCCGGTAAGCTCTCCGGCTTGATCTGCACAAACCTGTCTCTTTCTTCCGGAGTCGGAATCAAATACTGGCTGGTGGCCGCTTTTACGACCTGGCGCTCCCAGTTATAATACGTTTTCGGCACGATCCCTTGACCCTGACACCATGCCCTTACGCTTATCCCGCTGCTTCGGCATTCC
>JAZRXJ010000096.1:0-7358 GCA_045600165.1 Clostridia bacterium | reverse complement strand
GGATTAGGGATTAGGGATTAGGGATTAGGGATTAGGGATTAGGGATTAGGGATTAGGGATTAGGGATTAGGGATTAGGGATTAGGGATTAGGGATTAGGGATTAGGGATTAGGGATTAGGGATTAGGGATTAGGGAAGAGGTAAACTGTACCCATAAAAATGGACACCACTACTTAAGGGAAAGAGGAGACGTCCCCGAGAAACGGACAGATACGCAGTGACTGAGGGGGTTGTCAGACGCTGGCACGACAAACCCGATGGATATCATCACACATTCCGGCCATTCTTGACCAGAACAACACTATAACTAATCCCTAATCCCTAATCCCTGATCCCTAAAACATTTGAGCTGACCATCAGGTCAGCTCAAATGTCACCTGCACGCATCTGCTGATGAAACCGACATCGGAGATGGAGACGGTTTCCGCTTCGTACTGGCGGTCATAGGCCTGCAGCATCAGTTTGCTGTCATCGAGGATCTTGATCTTCCGCAGATAGCGGTGTTCGTTCCAGTTGACCAGCATGATGGCGCCGTCCACGGGGCTCTGGGCCGGTACGGTCAGCACGGTGTCGCCCTTATGGATCCGGAAGCCGCGCATGCTGTCATCCGGCGCGAGGTAGTAGAACACTTTATCCGGGTTGGCGCCTTCGATCCGTCCGTTTTCCACGGGAACCAGCTTATAGGCGATGGGCTTCATGACGGCGTTCATGACGGGGACGCGTTTCAGTACGCTCTGCAGCGCGTCGAGCCAGACACTGCCGGCGATGCCTTCCTGTTCTTCTTCCGTAGAGGCGACCTTTTCCGCATCGACCCGTTTGGGCTTCGGAGCGGCTGCTTTGGCGGCCATTTGCGGCTGGACCTGCGCCAGGTCCACCGTCGTGGCGATATCATCCAGCGTGAATTCGGCTTCTGTTTGCTGCTTCAGGCCGATGGTCTTCAGGATCCTCCGGGCCTGGTCATCCGCGATGATCCGGGTGCCGGCTTCCACCGCCATCAGATAACTTTCGCTTACGCCGCACTTTTTCGCGACCTGTTTCGGGGTCAGTTTCTGTCTTATCCGCTCGGTGCGGATCAGATCTCCCAGTCTGCTCATTCGGGACCTCCGTATTGATCGGTTCCGGAACGGAACCGGTGATTTTGATAGTTTCCGCGTCCGAATATAACACAAGCGGCGGCTGTTTTCAAGTGCGGCGCGGGTGTATATCCGGAGGATGCCGGAACCGGAGCCGGACAGATATAGAAATTTTCCCGCGACGATGCAGGCTTTTGCCGGGCGGGTTCGTTGAATGGTTGAAAGCGATTGAAACGGCAGCCGTTCAATTGAAACGCGGATCATTGCGGGAAACGGCATCCCGGGGTATAATGATCCCATAGTGACTGAACTTGATCCTGAGACAAAGGCTGATCAGACCGGAGGAGGACGAACACATGAAGAAATCATTCAAAGGGTTGTTCCTGATCGTGACGGTACTGTGCGTTCTGTGCATGACAGTATGCGCGCTGGCGGACGCCGATGTTTACGGCTCCCGCAACCGGCTGACGATCCTGTCGCAGCCCGCGGATGTCACAGTCGGCTATAATTCAAACGTGTGGTTCACTGTGAACGCGACCGGCGACGGACTGACCTATCAGTGGATGTACAGACCGGCCACGGGCGCCTGGAGGAATGTGACCTCCTATGACGGTCAGACTTCCACGATCTGCGTTTCAGCCACTCCGGCGATGAACGGGTATCAGTACCGCTGCGTGGTCCAGGACGCGTACAGAAATAAAGTGTATACCAATAACGCGACGCTCTACTGGTCCGCTTCGTACACTCCCTATGTCGCCCCGACGGCGACTCCCGCTCCGACGTACTATGCCCCTGCCCTCCGGATCGTGACACAGCCTGCGAACCAGACTGTCCGTCCGAAAACCAACGCGACCTTTACCGTGGCGGCGGAAGGCGACGGAGTGAACTACCTGTGGCAGATGAGGGCTCCGGGGACCAACTGGACCACGATCGGTTCGGGTTCGCAGTACGGCTCCTGGACATTGTACGCGGATACGGCAGTGAATGGTTACGAGTTCCGCTGCATCGTTTCGGACAAGACCGGCGCGGCAATTATCTCCTCCACCGCGGTCCTGACCGTGACCGGCAGCGCGGCGCCGGTGACAGCCGTGACAGCCATTACGACCCAGCCGGTGAACGCGGCGGTCAATCGCGGCACACAGGCATATTTCACCGTGGGCGCGACCGGAAACGGGCTGATCTATCAGTGGCAGGTCCTTGGCCCGAACAGCTACTGGACCAGTGTGAACGGAGCCCGGGCTTCCTATCTGACGGTCAACGCGCAGGCGAACATGAATGGTTACCGCTACCGCTGTGTGATCCGGGACGCGTCTGGCAGCGCTTATGTGACGGCCCCGGTGCTTCTGACGGTGTATTAAGTGGAATGCTTCCGACAAATTCATATATGGAGTCCGGTCAATGATGGCCGGATTCCATTTTTTTTCGTTCAGGTAGTGACAAACCCCGAAAAGTATGATATGTTATCCGGGCAGTCCCGAAATAATGAGTCTGAAAGACAGAAGAAAGGAGAAGGCATATGTTGATGAATCGAGCTGAAAAGAAAGCAGTCGTGCGGCGGAGCACCGGCATGGCCTTCACCTGTCTGTAAGGTTTTAGGCTTTTGCGTCCGCCTGCGATCTGTTCACAGGCGGCTTTTTTTGTGGTTTTTGAGAGAGGATGAAATGAATGGAGAAGAATACGGAAACTAAACAGGCACGCCGTCCGAACCGGATCGGTCTGATCTGGAATTTCCTGAAGGGCAGCCGGTTGTTTTTTATCCTTTGCATGATCTGCGCGGCGCTCAGCGCGCTGGCGGATATGGTCACACCGCAGATCATCCGTGTGGCCGTGGATAATGTCGTGGAAAAACAACCGCTGGATAACGCGGGGGAACTGGTCCGGAAGGCGGTCGACCTTTTCGGCGGGATCGAAAACCTGCGGAGGAATATGCTGATCCTGGCGGCCGCGGTCATGGTCGTGGCGGTCGTGAAGGTGCTGGCGCAGTACGGATTCCGTGTCTATAACAGCAAGGGCAGCGAGACCCTCGTGAAGACCATGCGGGACACCCTGTACAACCATATCGAGCGTCTGCCCTTCCAGTGGCACATGCAGAATCACACCGGCGATATCATTCAGCGCTGCACCAGCGATATTGAAACGACCCGGAACTTCGTGTCCGAACAGCTTACCGGTCTGATCCGGATCGCGATCCTGCTGATCATGAGTCTGATCTTCATGTTTTCCATGAATGTATCCCTGACGCTGATCGCCCTGATCCCGATCCCCGTGGTCGTACTGTACAGCGTGCACTTCCATCATACGGTCTATGAAGCTTTCCAGGAGTGCGACGAGAACGAGGGCAAGCTCAGCGCCATGGCGCAGGAAAACCTGACCGGTGTCCGGGTCGTCCGGGCTTTCGGCCGTGAACGGTATGAAAGGGATCGCTTCCAGGCGCATAATGAGCACTACACGGGACTGTGGCGGCGCATGGCGAAGATCCTGGCCCGGTTCTGGTCCACCAGCGATATCCTGTCCGGACTGCAGATCATGCTGATCGTGGTCTTCGGCGTGGTTTTCTGCCTGCAGGACCGGATGACCGCGGGCGAATATATCGCGTTCCTGAGCTATAACGGTATGCTGGTCTGGCCGGTCCGTCAGCTCGGCCGGATGATCAGCGAAATGAGCAAGGCCGGTGTGTCCATGGACCGTATCGGCTATATCATGGACGCCGAAGAGGAAAAGGACCGGGAAGGCGCGTGCGAACCCGATATGACGGGCGACATCCGCTTCGAGCATGTCACCTTTGCCTATGACGGCTGTCCCGAAATGCTGCATGATATCGATCTGACCGTGAAAGCAGGCACCACGCTGGGTATCCTCGGCGGCACCGGCAGCGGCAAGAGCACGCTCATGTATCTGCTGGACCGGCTCTATCCGCTGGCTCCGGAAGGCGGACGCATCACGGTGGGCGGGACCGATATCGCGGATATCAAACTGGAACACCTGAGAAAGAATATCGGGATCGTGCTGCAGGAGCCCTTCCTGTTCAGCCGTACCCTGAGGGAAAACCTGGGCATCACCCGGAGCGACATGACCGAGGAAGACCTGCATGAAGCAGCCTCCGCTGCCTGTCTGGAAGAAACCATCGAGGGCTTTACCAAGGGCTATGAGACCTTTGTGGGTGAACGCGGCGTGACGCTTTCCGGCGGTCAGAAGCAGCGGGCGGCCATTGCCCGGATGCTGACCCAGAAAGCTCCCATCATGATTTTTGACGATTCTCAGAGCGCACTGGATACCGGGACCGACGCGAAGATCCGCGCGGCGCTGGAAAAGCGCTTCGGTTCCGCCACGATCATTCTGATCAGCCACCGGATCACGACCCTGAACAAGGCGGATCAGGTGCTGGTGCTGGATCACGGTTGCGTGAGTCAGTTGGGCACACCGGAGGAACTCCGGAACCAGCCCGGACTGTATCAGCAGATCGACCGGATCCAGAGTCTTTCCGCCGAGGAGGTGGACGCGTAATGGAAAACACGAAAAACGATTACAATGTGTCCCTGCCGTTCTTCGGGATCCCGCGGGTCATCCCGTACATGGGCAGGTTCAGAAACACGATCATCCTCATGGTCCTCTGCGGTCTGGCGGGGACCGCGGTGGATATCATCATGCCCCTGATGCAGCGCTATGCCCTGGATCACTTCATCGCTTACCGGACCCTGGACACCATTGCCTGGTACGTTGCCCTGTATGTGTTCCTGATCGTCTTCCAGTCCCTGCTCAACTATATTGCCTGTTCCAACGCCATGAGCGTGGAAGTGGGCGTCAACCGGGACCTGCGCGACGCTGCTTTCAGCCATCTGCAGACGCTGTCCTTCAGCTACTATAACCAGAACAGCGTGGGCTACATTCATTCCCGCGTCATGAGCGACACCTCCAGGATCGGTTCCCTGGTCTCCTGGACCCTGATGGACAGCGTATGGCATACCAGCTATCTCATCGGGACTGTGGCGGTCATGCTTGTCATCAACACGAAACTGGCGCTCATGGTCATCGCCATCCTGCCTCTGATCGTGATCCTGTTCAGCATCTTCCAGAAGCATCTGATCCGGGTGAACCGGCAGATCCGGGAAATGAACAGCAAGATCACCGGAGACTTCAACGAAGGCATCACCGGCGCCAAGACCATCAAGACCCTGGTCATTGAAAAGAAGATGGCCGGCGACTTTGTGGGCGATACAGCCGAAATGAAGCGCAAGGGCGTCCGGGCTTCCCGCCTCCGCGGCCTCTTTGCCGTGACCATGAACCTCGCCAGCAGTCTGGCGCTGGCGATCGTCCTGTGGAAGGGCGGAGCCATTGCCGAGAGCGAAGTCGGTACCTTCTCCATGTTCATGAGCTATGCCCAGGGCATGATGGAACCGGTCCGCTGGATCGTGGACGCCATCAGCGATGTCATCACCACGCAGGTGAACATCGAGCGCCTGACCCGCCTGCTGAACACGAAGAGCGACGTGACCGACACGCCGGAAGTCATTGAAAAGTACGGCGACAGCTTTGATCCGAAAAAGGAGAACTGGGAACCCATCCGCGGCGATATCGAGTTCAGGGATGTTTCCTTCAAGTATCCGGACGGCGACGAGTATGTGCTGGAACATTTCAATCTGAAGATCCCCTTCGGCAGCAATAACGCCATCGTGGGCGAGACCGGCGCCGGCAAGAGCACGCTGGTGAACCTGGTCTGCCGCTTCTTTGAACCGACGGAAGGACAGGTCCTGATCGACGGCCGGGATGCCCGGGAACGCAGCCAGCTCTGGCTCCACAGCGCTCTGGGCTATGTGCTCCAGACCCCGCACCTCTTCAGCGGCACCGTGAAGGAAAACTTGCTCTACGGAAATCCGAACGCGACACCGGAAGAGATTGATCGCGCGCTGGAACTGGTCTCCGCGAAGGAAGTCGTGGACCGCATGGAAAAGGGTATCGACAGCGATGTCGGTGAAGGCGGCGATATGCTGTCCACCGGTGAAAAACAGCTGATCTCCTTTGCGCGCGCCATTCTGGCCGATCCGGCGATCTTTGTGCTGGACGAGGCGACCTCTTCCATCGACACCGAGACCGAGCAGATGATCCAGAACGCGATCGGCAAGGTACTGACCGGACGCACCAGCTTCATCGTGGCACACCGTCTGTCCACCATCCGCAGCGCGGACCGGATCCTGGTCATTCAGGACGGCAAAATCATCGAGGACGGCGACCACAGCCAGCTGATCGCCAAGGGCGGATATTATTACAACCTCTACACCAACCAGTTCCGCGAAGAGCAGACGCAGAAGGCCATCGCTAAGAAAAAGCCAAGTTCCCGTTAACATGCTGCTAAAGATGGTCAGACGTTAAAAACGTACCCTTTTTCGCATTGACAACCATTTCCCCGCTCCGATATAATGAACAGGCCGTAAGGGGGAGTAGCAGACGCCGAAGGGCGTGATGCACGCGTCAATACGATTTTACGATCCGCGTTCATCTTCCATTGCAAGACTTTTACAGTGCATGGTTTGTTCCGTGCACTGTTTTTTATTGCCCGCGGCAAAACGGTTTCGGAGGTTGTTTATGGAGGTCATTTTGCGGAATCTGTCCGGAATTACGTGGCAGATGCTGGTGATGTGGGGAATCGGCGGCGTGCTGATCTACCTGGCGATCAAAAAGGATATGGAGCCGACGCTGCTGCTGCCCATGGGCTTCGGCGCGATTCTGGTCAACCTGCCCTCATCGGGCGCGGTCGAAGTGCTCGACACGCTTTTTTCCGCCGGTATTTCCAACGAGCTGTTCCCGCTGCTGCTGTTTATCGGCATCGGCGCGATGATCGATTTCGGTCCCCTGCTTTCCAACCCCAAGCTGATGATCTTCGGTGCTGCGGCTCAGTTCGGCATTTTTCTGACCCTGTGCGTCGCGGCGATGTTTTTCGATCTGAACGACGCGGCGTCCATCGCCATTATCGGCGCGGCGGACGGCCCCACCTCCATCATCGTGGCGCAGAAGCTCCATTCCAACTATCTCGGTGCGATCATGGTCGCCGCCTATTCCTATATGGCGCTGGTGCCGATCATCCAGCCGCCGGTCATCCGACTGCTGACCACCAAAAAGGAACGCCTCATCCGCATGCCCTATGTGCAGCGCGAGGTCAGCAAGACGACCCGGATCCTGTTCCCCATCGTGATCACCGTGATCGCCGGTCTGGTGGCGCCCGAATCCGTGGCGCTGGTGGGCTTTTTGATGTTCGGCAATCTGATCCGCGAATGCGGCGTGCTCAATTCT
>JAZRXJ010000095.1:0-1167 GCA_045600165.1 Clostridia bacterium | reverse complement strand
GCACGGACGAATATGTGGACAGCGCGATTGCCGGCAACATTCAGCACTCCCTGAAAAACTATCAGGACGGTACCCATTTCCGCCATCTGTCCGAGCTGTATGAAGCCAAAGAGCTGACCAGCGCCATCAACCGAATCGTTGAGGACATCAACCACAGATTTACGTTGGAAATCCTGACACGGGATTTTGAATCCCACGATTACGGACGCACCGCTAAAAACCTTCTTCGTGACCGCGAAGCGCCGAACACCATCATGCAGCAGCTGGACAAAGCGGCAATCACGGAGCGGCTTCGACAAATGCTGGAGATTCGGAATCTGCCGGAGCAGACGGTAACGATCACCGACGCCCACAGGACGGAAATCAAGGAATATCTGGATCTGCTTGACCTGACTGAGGACATTGATGTGGTCTATCTGCCTGACCTGTCGAAAAAGGAAACGCATACTGCGATTTCTCAGCCTGGAATGCGATATGCACAGGCGGAGGCGCTGATCCAATCGCTGATGGATGATGAAGTGTTCTCCACGCTCTCGCTCCGTGACAGAAACACGGTGAGAGATCGTCTTCTGAGCGACGTGATGGGGTGCATGATGGAGGACATTGTTCTGCTTGAAACGAAAAAAGCCCGTCCCGATTGTCAGGTGTTCAAGCTGCAATTTGCCGCCGGTGAATTTGATATGGTCATTTTCGACCCGAAGGCGGCATCCTGCGCGATTTACGAGGTAAAGCACAGCGATAAAATTGCACCGGAGCAGTACAGACATCTGACCGATGATAAGAAGTGCACGGACACCGAATTCCGCTTCGGCCCCATCACGGGAAAGACCGTGATCTACCGCGGCGAAAGCCAAACGGTCGGGGAAATCCAATACCAGAACGTGGAGGAATACCTGAAAGGATTCGCTCAGGCAACTGAATAAAAAGCGCGGAGCAGGTCGTGTGATCTGCTCCGTTTCTTTCTTCCTGTTCTGCTCATTTACTCCGCGGCATCTGCATCTGCATCTTCATCAAAAGAATAGGCGTTCAGCTCATCAAAGTTCAAGAACTCTGCCAAGGTCATGTTGAAAGCGATTGCGATCTTGTGGAGCGTTTTGACACGAGGATTCTTTGTCAGCCCGCGAACGATATTATCAAGCGTCGATTGCTTCACATCGCTCATCGTTG
>JAZRXJ010000094.1:0-3847 GCA_045600165.1 Clostridia bacterium | reverse complement strand
CGCTGCGCCTTCAAGTTCGGAAGATGGTACAGCGTGATCTGGATGGGAAAGGTGATTGCCGAAAGACCGGAAATGCCGGAGGCATTCGTTCCGTTTTCGAAACTGAAAGATTGAAGCAGAAGGGATGAACGATCATGGAATTCATGAAGGCTGAACGGAAAGATACCGAAACGATCCTGGAATTCATCCGGGATCTGGCGGAATATGAGCATATGTCCGACCAGGTGGTGGCAACACCGGGAATCCTGGAACACTGGCTCTTTGACGAAAAGAAGGCGGAAGTCATCTTTGCCGTCGAAAATGGAACCAGAGTGGGCTTTGCCCTGTTCTTCCATAACTTTTCCACGTTCCTCGGCAGAGCCGGGATCTATCTGGAAGACTTGTTTGTCAAGCCGGAATACCGCGGAAAAGGATATGGGAAAGGCTTGCTGACCGAGCTGGCGCGGATCGCCGTGGAACGCGGATGCGGAAGACTGGAATGGTCCTGTCTGGACTGGAACAAACCCAGTATTGATTTCTATCTTTCCATGGGCGCCGTGCCCATGAGCGACTGGACCGTCTACAGGGTCACAGGCGATCGCCTGGCGGAGCTGGGAAAAAGAGACTGAAAGCAAATTCATTACTGACTGAAAAGGTGTACATGGTTTTGAAAGATATACGCTGGAGATCGGCACTCAAATATGCCGGGGCATTCATCGCCTGGGTCATCGGATCCGGATTTGCCACGGGACAGGAGATCCTGCAGTTTTTCGGAAGCTACGGATACGGAAGCATCGCAGTGCTGGCAGTCAATCTGATCGGGTTTGCGGGCTTCGGGATCATCATGCTGTCCGTGGGTTTTGATCACCGGAACGAACCGGGATTCAACCACTACGAGTATTACTGCGGGAAAGTCATCGGAAGGGTCTACCGGGTCATCATGCCGATCACACTGGTATTGCTGATTGCCGTGCTGATCTCGGCAGCCGGCGCGACCGTGAAACAGTATTACGGGATCGATCCGATCCTCGGGTCGGTGATCATGGCCGCGGTCCTGATCGCGGTTTACCTCGCCGGATTTGAAAAGATGGTGAAGATCGTATCCGGTATCAGTCCCTTTGTGATCTGCTTCGCCGTTTTCGTTGGCGTGTATTCGCTGCTGAAGGACGGCGGCAATTACGGAACCATCGGCGAATATACCGAACAACTCTCGGCATTCCGGACAGCTCCGCACTGGCTGGTGAGCGCGATGCTGTATCTTTCCCTGAACTTCCTGTGCGGCAGCACCTATTACAACGCGGTCGGAAAGAGTGCTGATACCAAAGGGAACGCCATTCTCGGAGTCCTGATCGGCACAGCGGCGCTGCTGATTGCCATGGCAGCCATGAACTTCGCCATCCTGTGCAACGCGAAGGATATCCTGGAATTTCCGGTGCCGACCCTGTATCTGGCGCAGCGGATCTCCGGCGCCTTTGGAATCATCTTCTCCGTGATCCTGCTGATGGGAATGTTCTCTTCCTGCGCGACCACCGTGTGGTCTTTCTGCAGTGAATGCTTTGCCAAAGATCCAAAGAAAAACAGGATCTTTTCGGTGGGGACGATCATCGCCTGCACCGCGCTGGGTTTTGTTCCGTTTGGAAGCCTGATGTCCGTGGTGTATCCCATGATCGGTTATTCAGGGCTGGTCTTCATGGCGGCGGTAGCGGTAAAAGGAATCAGAAATCGAACGGAAAGGAAGTAAGTGTATGGAGCTGACCGCGTTTTTCAGAAGTGTGCTGGAACAGGACAAAGCGCCGGTGGTTTTATGCGACACGGAGCATACGATCGTATACATGAATCCGGCGGCTGCCGAAAGGTATGCCGCTCAGGGCGGGGCGGGACTGACAGGACAGAGTCTCATGAGATGTCATCCGCCGAAAGCCCGGGAAATGATCGAAAAGGTATTGAACTGGTTCCGGGAAAGCAAGGAACACAATTCCATCTATGAGTTCCGGAATGATGAGGAAAACAAGGATGTCTACATGGTGGCTCTGCGGGATGAAAACGGTGAACTGATCGGCTACTATGAGAAACACGAATACCGGAACAGAGAGACCGCGAAACTGTACGATATGGAGTAAGCAAAATGGAATTTGAAGAACTGCAGCTGGTGAATTACTGCTACCCGGGCTGTATTCCCATGCTGAACATCATGCGTCTCGGCAGGGATGAGGCTTTTGAACTGGCGGCAAAGATGGCGGAGGAACATCCGGAAACTACGGCGTTTTACCGGTTCGCGGATTTTCAGAACTACTACGCGCTCCGGGAAGCACAGGATGCTTTCCTTTACCGGCGGTTTACAGAAAAGGGAGGAAAGCCCCGCACGGAACATCCGCTCTCGTTTGTGATCGAAAGCAGTGACTATCTGAAAGAATGGTTCGGGAACGGCCTGGAGACCAGAGTAGCTCTGAAAGATATTGATCCCGAAACAGTGAGCTTCACGATCGGTGACAGCGGGTCTGTTTATCAGCATACTGGAACAGTTGAACTGCTGACATGGAATGACATGAAGAAGCTTTTCCGGAATTTCGGAAACGATCTTCAAAGGCTGCTGGCGGAACACGGAAGGAAATATGTGGAAGTGCAGCTATGGACGGAATCAATCCCGGACTAACAATAATGAGGAGGAACGAGTATGAAGGTCGCAGTAATCTGGTCAAGCCCGAACAAGGACGGGCTGACGGCCGCCGCAAAGGAACAGATGATCGCGGGGCTGAAAAATGCGGGGACCGAGGTGGACGAGATCCATCTCAACAGCATGCACATTGAACATTGCCGTGCCTGCGGGAACGGATGGGGAACCTGTAACAAGCTGGGTTCCTGCGTCCTGAAGGATGATTACATGGCAATCTATGAACGACTGAAAACGGCGGATGGGATCGTGTTTATCTCCGCTGTATACTGGTCGGGGATGACGGAATGTCTCAAGTCCTTCGTGGACCGGCTGCGCCGCTGTGAAGCGACTGTGGCGCACGCACTGAAGGACAAACGGTGCGTTCTGATTGCATGTGCCGGCGGTACCGGAAGAGGAACTCTGGAATGCCTGGGAGATATGGAAATGGCGCTGACCCATATGGGAATGCGGGCATATGACCGGATTTCCGTGGTTCGTTACAATAAGGACTATATCCTGCCGGCACTGGAAAAAGCGGGGGAAACATACGCGGAAAGACTGGAAAATGGGTTTGATATGTATTACTGACAGGAAGGCTGCCTGATGGCAGCCTCCCTGTCAGCAGGGATTAGGTATTAGGTATTAGGGATTAGTTAGTTTGTTTATTCTGATTAATCAGGATATTCAGGCAGCGAAGAAGTGAGTTGTTACACGATTTCATCGGACATTGAGAAGGTCATAGACCTTCGCTTTTTTTCGCTTGGCAATAATTTCGCCAGCTAATAATGAGTAAAAAGAGTTGCGTTATTTACAGGGAATGGGGGTGAGCATGACGGCTCAGGGCTTAGGGATTAGGCCTTAGTTTTTTTGCCTGGACATTAATTCATGCTCAAAGAGTAAAAAGAGTATGAGCATAATACAGGGAATGGGCGAGAGATTGTCGAATTATCCCCGTAAAGCAATCGCGAACTGAATAAAGATAACGGGGGACAGGGTATGAAACTGAAGACAGGGGAATATATTGTTAACTTTGAGAATGGTGGACTGGAAGTCTGCAAGAACGGGGATGTTCTGTATTTCAATCACAGACCGGTATGGGTCAAGGTGAAGGATTACGGCGGGATCTGCCGTTTCAGGGATATCGCGTATGATCACGTGACCGCTGACGGTGACGGGGTGCTGGGTCAGGCTGACTTTACAACGGATAACGGTTCC
>JAZRXJ010000093.1:0-17525 GCA_045600165.1 Clostridia bacterium | reverse complement strand
GCGTAGAAGAGTGTAATCGAGGAGGTACAAACAAATGGCTAGATATACTGGTTCCGTATGCCGTATGTGCCGCCGCGAGGGCACCAAGCTCTTCCTCAAGGGCGAACGTTGCTTCTCCGCCAAGTGTGCACTTGAACATCGTCCCACTCCTCCCGGACAGCATGGTCAGTCCCGTCAGAGGAAGATGAGCGAATACGGCCAACAGCTTCGTGAAAAGCAGAAGGCACGCCGTGCCTATGGTCTGATGGAAGGTCAGTTCAAACGGACGTTTGAACGCGCCACCAACATGAAGGGCATCACCGGAGACAACCTCCTGCAGCTGCTCGAAGTTCGTCTTGATAACGTGGTTTACCGCGCCGGTTTCGGTGCTTCCCGTCCCCAGGCCCGTCAGCTTGTCCGTCATGGTCATATCACCGTGAACGGAAAGCGGGTCAACATCCCCTCTGCCAACATCGAAGTTGGCGATGTGATCGCGATCTCCACCAAGAGCAAGGAAAGCGATTTCTTCAAGGCTCTCCGTGAAGGCACCAGCCGTGTGGTTCCGAAGTGGCTGACTGTGGACAATGAAAACCTGACCGCCACCGTGACCGTTCTGCCGGCTCGTGAAGATATTGATCTGACCCTGCAGGAGAACATGATCGTCGAGTATTACTCCCGTTAATCGTGAGGGGACACTGTTTCCCAGGACCTGTTTGAGGAGGGTAAAACGAAATGATCGTCGAAATCGAAAAAGCTCGCATCGAATGTACGGAAGTTGGACAGAACGGTTCCTACGGCAAGTTTGTCATCGAACCTCTGGAGCGTGGCTTCGGTCATACTCTGGGCAATTCCCTGCGTCGTGTGCTGCTCTCCTCTCTCCCCGGCGTGGCCGTCTCTTCCGTGCACATCGAAGGTGTGCAGCATGAGTTCTCCACGATCCCCGGTGTGAAAGAGGATGTCACCGAAATCATCCTGAATCTGAAGTGTCTTGCCGTGAAAATGTTCAGCGAGAACCCCAAGCAGCTCGTAATCGACGTGAAGGGTCCCTGCGATTTCACTGCCGGCGACATCAAGACCGATGACGAAGTGGAAATCGTTAACCCGGAACTGCATATCGCTACCCTGAACGAAGATGCTCACCTGCAGATGCAGCTGACTCTCGACCGCGGCCGCGGATATGTGAGTGCCGATAAGAACAAGACCCCCAGCATGCCCATCGGTGTGATCCCGATCGACAGTATTTTCACTCCCATCAAGAAAGTGAACTACACCGTCGAGGATACCCGTGTCGGTCAGATTACTGACTATGACAAGCTGACTCTTGAAATTTGGACCAACGGGACCCTGAAGCCTGAAGAGGCCGTCAGCGGAGCCGCAAAGATCCTGAATGAGCACCTGAATCTGTTCATCGGTCTGACCGATCAGGTCATGCCCGTGAATATGGTCCAGCCCGAAGACGACAAGAAGGAAAAGGTTCTGGAGATGACAATCGAGGAACTGGATCTTTCCGTCCGTGCTTATAACTGCCTGAAGCGCGCCGGTATCAACAGCGTTGCTGAACTGGTTCAGAAGAATCAGGAAGACATGATGAAGGTTCGCAATCTGGGCCGTAAGAGCCTGGAAGAAGTCGAGCAGAAGCTTGAAGCTCTCGGACTCGGCCTGCGGCCCAACGAAGACTAAGACGCAGCGGAACAACGGTACAGGTTTGAGCCCGCACAGCTCCTTCCCTGTCCGGTAACCGTATAAGGAGGAAAACCCCATGGCAAACCAACGCAAGCTGGGTCGTACGGCTGATCAGCGCAAAGCGCTGCTTCGTAACCAGGTTACCAATCTGATCTGGTATGGCCGCATTGAAACGACCGAGTCCAAGGCCAAAGAAGTTCGCAGCATCGCTGAACGCCTGATCACTCTGGCTGTCCGTGAATGCGAAAACACGGTTTCCACCACCAAGGAAACCCACAACGACAAGGGCCAGCTGGTTACTCTGGAAGTCGTCAACGACGCTCCTTCCAAGCTGCATGCCCGTCGTCTGATGATGGCATATCTGTATGACCTCAAGGAACAGAAGAATGCCGACGAAAACAAGGCCGATTACAAAGAGCGCACCAAGGATGTCAAGCATCCCGTGGTCGAAAAGCTCTTCCGTGAAATCGGACCCAAGTACAAAGCCCGCAATGCCGAAAAGAATTGCGCCGGCGGCTACACCCGTATCTATAAGCTCGGTCCCCGTCGCGGCGATGCTGCCGAGATGGTCATCATCGAACTGATCTGATTACTTCATCGGATACATCAAGCAATCAAAACCCCGGACCTCCGCACAAGGTCCGGGGTTTTCTTATACCCCATCATCTATTCCCTAGCGAAGCTCTGCTTCGCCCTTGCGTGTAGCGCCCTGGAGTGCTTGCACTCCCTAGCGTTGCTTCGCAACGCCCACCCTCCACCCTGAATCCTGTATCCTCGCGAAGCGCTGCTTCGCCCTTGCGCGATCTCTGATCGCGCTCCCCCTTGACCAACACAATTATTCCCGATATGATAGTACATGTAATAATTCCGGAGGTCATACTATGAATATTATTTATTCCGAAGCTGAAATCAGCGACCTGTCCGCAAGGATCAGGCGCCGCGGCATCCTGACATGCATCCTGGCCGCTCCCTTTCTGGCAGCATTTATATATTTCTTCGTCATGCATCTTCAGGTCACTATTAAGGATCCGGGCCCGGTCCCGGATGATACGCTGAAGATTCTGGCGATTGCCAGCGGTATTCTGTTTGCATTTGTTCTGATATTCGGGTTCTCTTTCTTTGTCAGCCCTCTGAAAGCGTATCGGAAACACATCCGGAACAGTCTGCATGGCAGAAGCCATGACATGACCTATACATTCAAATGTATCGAACCGGAAGAGTCTCTGATCGATCATGTCAACTTCCGTTCGGTCGTTTTTGATGGTGAACCGGACAGGCACGGCGTCACGGCACATATGTTCTACTGGGACGCGCTGAAGGAGATTCCCGATTTCAGCGAAGGTGAAACTGTCACGATTCGTTACTATGACCGGTTTATCTTCGGCTGGTCACGGGAGGTTGGTCATATTTCCGCGGTAAATGTAGAATAATGCATATTCGTCACAGACCACGATATCATGATAAAGGTCCATCTGAATAAAGGCTACTGTATGCGTTCCGCCGTTCAACGTGCGGAACGTATATTTCATGTATTCATCTTCGCCGGCATCGTTTTCCTGCTCTGTGATCCTTCCGCTGACGGTAACGACTCTCAGGCGTTCATAGGCTGCCTCAAATGCGCCATATTCGATCTCTGTGCCGTTTTTCAGGCATTCTCCGTTATGGATGGTATTCCCATCGTCGTCGGTCGTCCAGTCGTGTGTAAGCGCGTATTCGTGCGTTTCTCCGTCTTTCTCCACGGTGACCGATGCCAGATGATCAAAAGGAACCGATACAGGGTATCTGTTGGCAGTCGCGGCTCCGTCCGCGTTCAGAAAAACATCCAGCTGGAAGCTGTTCATCGTGTAGATCGATCCCTGATAGCATACATACCGGACCAATTCGTTTTTGGGGGCGCCGACGTCAAACCGGACTGTCTGTTCAGGCTGCTCCGTGACGACATATTGACCGTCATCAGTAATACTTCCGGTTGATCCGGAAGCCATATGCAGCACAATGGCAGCTTCCGGATCCTCCAGTCCGCAGGCTTTCAGGTTCTCCGGAAGCGCTTCGCCGACATAGGCACCAAGATAGAGATTCCCGGTATTCTGCAGCAGCTCGTTCATACGATCCTGATCAGCGGGATATTCGATCGGAACGGTCACGATCCATTCCTCCACGGAATGTTCGTCCGTGACATTTCCTTCCAGTCTCCATCCGGACCGGATATGACCATCGGAATCTTCCACTTCGATCCGGTCGATCCTGTTCGGATTGATCCCGACCTGTTCCACCGGATGGAGCAGTTGTTTTTCAGTCGTCAGGACCTGTACGGTACCGTAGTCGACGGCAAACAGCCGTTCATCGCCGTCCACCGTCATATAGAAATACGTTTCTTCATCAATGACACTTTCCATACCGATCCGTATGGTACATTCAGTCCCGTCCGTATAACGGAAAGCAGCGGTGACCAAAGGGTTGTCCAGTCCGAATTCTTCCGGATGATCCGCGTATTCCGCGGGATTCTCCGAAAGGACTTCTTCATAACACACTACCGCAGCAGTTTCCAGCAGCATTTCCGAAATAGCCGGGTCCACATTCCAGTCGCTGACCCCATCGAGCTTCAGCATCCCGTCTGTTGTCCGTGTCACGCTCCAGGCTTCACCTTCAGCAGGAGTAATCGTGATCCCGGCAACCTCGGACAGATCCCTGACAATAATATTGCCGTCAGTTTTTTCGATAGGCAGGGATATATCATTAACATCCGTATCTTCCTCATGAAATACCCAGATTCCGATGCCAATGATCAGGATCATGAGTACAGGGATCCAGATCCAGCGCGGTATATTCGGTTTTGTACTCTTCTTCGCGGGTTCCTGCATCTTCAGTTCCTCTTTCTCGGAATCAGGATCATGAGAGCCAGCACAAGGATTGCCACCGGAAGGGCTACCAGTACCAGGGATCCCGGCTGTGTACTTTCCGCGGAAAGCTGCGGACGGATCGCCAGTCTCGGCATAATATCCAGATTGACCTGCTTCTGTCCCAGCAGGAATTCTGCCACGCGGATCGTAAAGGACTGACTGTCTGTCATGGACTGGATCTGAGAATCTGTCAGCAAGGTGGAACAGCCGGTCGCAAACGCCCTTGACACGTATCCTTCGGTTGTGATCCGTCGTGCCTGCAATGCCAGTGCGAACGGACCCGTTTCATCTGTCTCTGTTTGGTCCATGGAAGTAGTGTTTGCGTCCATTATCTTCAGATAGGCTTTTTCGCCGCTTTTAAGCACTTCAGTCACGATCAGGTTACGATCGCTGTCATCGGGTGTCTCAAAGGCTCCTGACCCCGTCAGAAGCAGTGTATCGGCATTGGACGCGAGCAGGTCCAGTGTAATATCCGTTGAGCACATCTCAGGGATCAGATTGATCCGGTTATTGTTATAGAATGTGCCCGGTTCATCCTTTGACGCGACCACGATACCGGTTTTAGGGACAAATCCGTAGCTGCGCAGCAATGCGGCATAATTCGGCATCTTTCCGATGGGATCTGAATAATCACAGGTAAACAGCAGACTCCCGCCGTGCCCCGCGAAATCACTGATAACATTGAGTTCAGTTTCAGCAATGTCCCGCAGCGGGCTCAGGAAGATCAGCAGGTCATTTTCCGGATCGAGTGTAAGGCCCGGATCACTCAGTTCCATCCAGACCACGTCATAGTGATTCGTGGTCAGCAGATCTCCGAGAGCCGCGGCAGTCGTCATGTCCAGTTCTCCGTGTCCCTGTACCATGATGACCCTCGGTATACTGTCCTGTGTAACAAAGGAAACAGCTCCTGTAATGCTGCTTTCGTAGGTCAGTCCGCCAATCTCATAGATGCCTTCATCATAGTTCAGACTTAAGGACAGGAAATCTTCATAATCGAGGATCTTCCACCGGCCGGTCGTTTCGCACCAGACGATCAGACTGTTCGTGGTGATCGGTTCTGTTTCGCTTTGAAAACGGGTCAGCAATGCCGGATTCAGGCTCGGATCGACCATTTCCCAGGTCACAAGATCGCTGACTGCTGAATAACGGTTCAGTAGTTCAGTCAGGGGAGCATCCTCCTCACTTTTGTCAAACAGCACGTAAATGTGAACGGGATAAGGCAATTCATTCAGTATCTTTTCAGTGGTTTCGGTGGTCGACATCGCCTCATTGAAGGAATAATCGACACGCCATCCGTTCTTTCTTTCAAGCACTGTCGCGGCAATATTCACAGCAACAAGTACACACAGAAACAGGCAGAGCAGCAGCACGGATACCCCACCATACTTCAGCCTGCGAAACGCCTTGTTTTTTCCTTCTGTCCTCATGCGTTCGCACCTCCTTTATAGCGGTGCCGGTCCAGCATCCAGACCGCGAGTGCGAGAAAAGCCGCGCTGAAGGATATGTCATAGATTACGCTGGCAAAAGATAATTGTCCCATCAGGAATGGCTCATTCCGGCTGTACAGGGAAAGAAATTCCAGTGCGTTTGCGATCCATTCGGTCTGGATCGTATCCGCCAGGATATCCGCCATCCATACCAAAAAATTGGCTCCGAAGGAAAGAATAGCCGCTGGAACCGGACCGGATACACATCCGGAAATAAACAGATCCATCGCGATAAACGCGCATCCCTGCAGGATGAATCCAAGGTAGCATACGGCAAGTTCAGCGAACCAAACCTGACCGTAGACAGCGACAATCAGTACAAAGAAAAAGGTCAATGCCACAGTGGCAAACATAACAGTCAGGGCCGCCAGGTACTTGCCGATCACGATGCCCGGCAGAGAAACGGGACTGGTCAGCAGCAGCTGATCTGTCTTTTTCTGTTTTTCATCCGCGAGTAGCTTCATCGTTAGTACCGGAGAAAGCAGCATCCACAGATAGCTCATTTCCCCGATAAATGTCGGCAGGTCACCGGACCGCTGCTGCAGGATCGTCAGAAGAAACATCACAGATGAGATCAGCAAAAACACTCCGGCGAAAATATATCCTGTCGGAGTATAGAAGTAGCTCTGCACTTCCCTCTTCCAGATCGTCCTCATTCCTGTTCCTCCCGCCTGTTCTTTCCGGAATACTACTTCTGAAAGAACTGCACAAACTATAATTCATCATTTATCATTCATAACTTTTAACTCCGCTTCGCTAAGCAAAGCCGCCTACACCCTGTCCCCTTGCGAAGCTTCGCTGTGCCCTATCGCGTAGCGCCCTGGAGTGCCTGTCACTCCCTTGCGCAGCTCCGCTGCGCCCTATTCCCCTTCGCGGCTCTGCCGCGCTATTCCGTTGCCTTTATAAAATACTCTTCCAGGCTGTCCTTCTCCCTGCTCATTTCAAGGATCGGTGTATCCATGGCAGCCATCAGGCGGAAAATCTGTTCCCGGATATCCCCGCGTTCATTATGAGTATCGCATTGTAGTTCTGTCCGGGTGATTCCGTCAGCTGTCTGTGCGGGACTGATCTGCCGGATTCCGTTCAGACTGCGCAGGGCGGTCATGATTTCCTTCTCGTTCCCCCGTACAGCCAGGTTCAGGCGGATCTGTCCCTGATGATCCGTCAGGTTTTCCATATCCAGACTGCGGATCACCCGTCCCTGATGCAGGATGATCACCTGCTGGCAAAGCAGCTGAACTTCACTCAGTATATGGCTGGAAAAAATAACGGTATGTGATTCTCCCAGCCGGCGTATCAATTCACGGATCTCGGTCACCTGCTGCGGGTCCAGACCCACGGTCGGTTCATCCAGAATAATGATCTTCGGACTGCCGCACAGCGCCTGCGCGACACCGGTACGTTGTCTGAAGCCTTTGCTCAGCTGACCGATCAGCCTGTCCTGCATTTCTGTCAGACCGCACAGTTCAAGGATCTCATCTGTATGCGCACGAACGCTGTTTTTTCTGACTTCCCGTAAGCCGCAGACAAATCCAAGATATTCCCGGACCGTCATCTCATCATACAACGGAGGTTTTTCCGGCAGATAACCGATCATCCGTTTGCACTCACGCGGCTTCGTCAGCATATCGGTTCCATTGACAGTCACTTTTCCGCTGTTGGGTGGAAAATAACCGGTCATGATATTCAGCGCGGTGGATTTTCCCGCGCCGTTTTTTCCAAGCAATCCAATGATCTTCCCATCCGGAGCGGAGAAAGAAACATCATTCAGTGCTGTCAGCTGACCGTATTTCTTGGTGACATGTGTCAGTTCAATCATCCGTCAACACTCCGATCCTCTGTTTGAAAGCAGGGAAAGCTTCCGCTTTCCCTGCCATTATACCACGTCTTTCCTCCGGGATATGTAAACTTACAATGAATGATCAACAACTTCAGTTTATCACTCATCACTACACCCCGTATCCTTCACCCTGCATCTTCGCCTTATCCCGACCAGTTCAACACTATAACTAAGCCCTGATCACTAAGCCCTCCGGTCCGCTTCGCTCCGCGAAGCATCCACTAACTAAGGCTCCACCTGGTCAGGGGGAGCTGTCACCGAAGGTGACTGAGGGGGTTGTACTCCGCGAAGTACCGCCTTCTTGGTAAAATAGTTCCATACCATCACGATCAGTGTCGCCAGGCACTTGTTCAGCATATACATCGTCAGTTCATGTCCGGCAACAGTCATCATTACCGTATCCTCACCCAGGATCAGTCGGAACAACCACATCAGCAGCTCGTTCAGTGCCAGACCGATCAGACTGGTGATCAGAAAGCCGATTCTGGCAGCATTCCCGCCGTCTCCTGTTCCCTTGAAGACCCATATGACGCACAGCAGATAATTGACTGCAACCGAGATCAGAAAAGCGATTGGGGTGGCAATCAGAGTATCCAGTCCGATAACTTCCTTGAGGAAAACCAGACAGGCAAATTCAATCAGAAAGCAGACCCCTCCGGTGATCAGAAAGCGGATCACCTCGGATACCCGACCTTTTTTCATTTCATTTTTCCTTTCCCGTTGAAGCTACCAGCTTCACATTTTCCTGCCCCAGCAGATCCTTCAGCCGTTCAAGGCAGGCTTCCGATCCGTCGCACCACATCTCTCCCGGTGCGAGCAGGGTCAGTTTTTCTTCCGGCAAATGCATATAAACCGGGATATTACCGCTGTGCAGTGACAGGAGCAGATCCGCCTTTTCCATCATGGGCCGTTTCAGCTGCAGGAAAAGCTTCGCGGGAGCGTCCTTCGCGCGCTGCGCGTCCGTTCTCAGGTCCTTTTTTACTTCGGCCGGGCGTGAACGGTCATTCTGATCATTGATCCACTGATCGATTCCGGTGACCCGGTCCACCAGCAGTTTCGGGCTTTCTTCCTCGCGAATGCTCAGCTTGCCCTTCAGGATGACTGTTTCGTCCTCCTTAAGCGCGCTCTGATAGCGTTCAAAGACCTTCGGGAAGACCAGACACTCAATAGACCCTGTCAGGTCTTCAAGCGTCACAAATGCCATATAGGCGCCCTTCTTGGTCGCCTTTCCCTTGACTTCGGTCATGATGCCGCCTAATTCAACCTCAACACCGTCCAGACTCATTCCGCGGTCTTCCCGTTCGTCCAGATTTTCCAGTTCCGCGGTATTAAAGGACAAGGCTGAAAGGATCTCCCGGTATCCGTCCAGCGGATGTCCGGTCAGATACACACCGGCTGATTCCTTTTCCATGGCAAGTTTGACCTTGACAGGATAATCGGGCAGTGGCGGATAACTGTGGTTGATTTCGATAATCGGCGTGCTGTCCGCTCCCATCATGTCAAACAGGGACAGCTGACCGTCCACATTCTTTTTTCTCTTCTGGATATTGGCATCCATCGCTGTTTCATATACAGCCAGCATCTGCGGACGGCAGGCGCCGGTATAGTCAAAACAGCCCGCGCGGATCAGACTTTCCGCGACCCGTTTCCCACACTCTCCGGGATCGACACGGGTACAGAAATCAAAAATGTCCTTATAGGATCCGCCTTTTTCACGTTCGGCAATAATGGCGTTTACCGCGCCCTCTCCTACGGATTTCACAACGCCGAGACCGAAAAGGATCCCGGAATTTCCCTCCGCGTCCGTACTTACGGTAAACTTCCAGCGGCTCCGGTTCACATCCGGAGGGAGGACCTGGATATTGCGGTTCCGGCAGTATTGGATATAATTCGCGATCTTGCCGGAGTTGCCATAAACGCTGTTCAGGATAGCCGCCATGAACTGAACCGGATAATACTTCTTCAGCCACGCGGTCTGCATGGTCACCACACCGTAAGCTGCCGCGTGGGATTTATTGAACGCGTAGCTGGCAAAAGAGATCATTTCATCATAGATCTCATTGGCCACGTCTTCCGGAACACCATTCCGGATACAGCCGGGAACGGTCACATTTCCGTTTTCATCGGTCATACCGTGAACAAAGTATTCCCGTTCCTGGTCCATGACCTTTTTCTTTTTCTTCGCCATAGCACGGCGGACAAGGTCACTCCGGCCATAACTGTATCCTGCCAGATCGCGTACGATCTGCATGACCTGTTCCTGATAGACCATGCATCCGTAGGTCACATCCAGGATCGGGCGCAGCAGTTCCGTCTTGTAGGAAACGCTTGTCGGATCCTGCTTACCCGCGATGTATCTCGGGATCGAATCCATCGGACCCGGACGGTACAGAGAAATGGCTGCGATGATATCCTCAAAGGAAGCCGGCTTCATATTGACCAGGAAACCGCGCATTCCCGCGCCTTCCAGCTGAAACACACCGTCTGTGTCGCCCTTGCTGATCATCTCATATACGGCCGGATCATCCATGGGGATATCTTCAGCCTTCATGTCAACTCCGGCTTCCCGCATCATATCAAGCGTATCGCGGATCACCGTCAGGGTACGCAGTCCCAGGAAGTCCATTTTCAGCAGTCCGAGACGTTCAATAGTCCCCATCGGATACTGTGTGGTAATAACTTCATCATTCCGCTGCAGCGGCACAAAGTCGATCACAGGCTGTCCGGTGATGAGCACACCGGCGGCGTGCGTGGAAGCGTGCCGTGGCATACCTTCCAGTGTCATCGCGGTATCCACGAGGTTCCTGACCTTCGGGTCCTCGTCATACATCTGGCGAAGCATGGGCGAAAGCGTCAGCGCTTTGCTCAGTGTCATTCCCAGATCAAACGGGATCGCCTTGGCTACGGCGTCCGTGTCCTGGTAGCTCATACCAAGCACACGTCCGACATCCCGGATCACACCCTTTGCGGCCATGGTACCGAAGGTGATGATCTGGCTGACATGGTCCGCTCCGTATTTCCGTCCGACATAGTCGATGACTTCCTGCCGGCGTTCATAACAGAAGTCTACGTCGATATCAGGCATGGACACACGTTCCGGGTTCAGGAACCGTTCAAACAGCAGTTGGTATTTCAGAGGATCCAGCATCGTGATCCCCAGCGAATAGGCTACAATGGACCCGGCTCCGCTTCCGCGGCCCGGTCCGACCATGATGCCATGAGACTTCGCGTAATGGATATAATCCCATACGATCAGGAAATAGTCGACATACCCCATATGGGAAATAACGCCCAGTTCATATTCCAGACGCTGATAAGGTTCGTCCTCTTCCTTCGCGTCCGGATACAGCCGTGCCATTCCTTCCCGGCAAAGACGGATCAGCATTTCTTCCGAGGTCTCTCCGGTCTCGACCGGATAATGCGGCAGACGGGTCACTCCAAATTCAAAGGTCACGTTACAGCGGTCGGCGATCTCACGAGTACGGTCAACCGCGTCCGGCACATTTTTGAACAGTTCCCGCATTTCATCTTCGCTCTTGACATAAAGCTCGCTGGTTTCCATTCTCATGCGGCTTTCGTCGTCAAGTGTCTTGCCGGTCTGGATGCACATCAGTACTTCCTGTGCCTCGGCATCCTTGCGTTCCAGATAGTGACAGTCGTTGGTGGCTACAAGCGGGACCTGCATCTCGCGGGCAAGTGAAATCAGCCGGGGCAGAACAGTTTTTTCATCCCGGATATTGTGATCCATGATTTCGATATAGAAGTTGTTTTCACCGAAGATCTCCTGCATTTCACGGACATACGCCCGTGCGCTCTCGTCCTGCCCGTTCAGCAGCATTTTCGGAAGGTCACCTGAAAGGCACGCGCTCAGGCAGATCAGACCTTCATGGTGTTCCCGGATCAGATCATAGTCGATCCTCGGCCGATAGTAATAACCTGTGATGAATCCTTCTGAAATCAGATACATCAGGTTCTGATATCCTGTATTGTTTTCACAAAGCAGGATCAGATGGCTGTTTTCTCTTCCGGTATTGGTCTTGTCTTTCCGATCTCTGCAGACATAGGCTTCACAACCGATAACAGGCTTGATTCCGGCTTCCGTCATCGCGTTGTAGAAGTCGATCACGCCGTACATCACGCCATGATCCGTGATTGCGCAACTGTCCATACCCAGCGTTTTCAGGCGTTCGACCAGCGAAGTGATCCTGCACGCGCCGTCAAGAAGGCTGTATTCCGTATGAAGATGTAAATGCGTAAAACTCATCTTTGAGCCTCCCTTTTTGGCGAAGATCCACCCTCCCAAAGGCGCCCCTTGTTCTACAAGGGGAGCTCCGCGAAGCGGTGAGGGGATAGTTCCAACTAACTATCATTTATCACTTATCATTTTTCATTCTGCTTTGCTTTGCAAAGCAGTCATGGCGCGTACGCGATGCTTGTGATCGTGCACTGCTTCTCTTCTTCGCCTTCAGCCATCAGGATCTCCACGGTGTGTTCCGCGCATTCGGATCCGTGATACGCCCAGAATACATCGGACTGACCCCAGGAACCGTTTGTATGCGGGTTAAAGGTCCTCACACATTCTCCATCGATCCGTATCTCAATCTTCCCGTAGGTCGCGTCCATGGTCGTCTTGGCTGCAATCAGCAGCTCACGAAATGTCGCGGTGAACTTCAGCGGTTCATTTCCATTTTTTCCGTTATGATAGAAATTATCACCGCAAACGCGTCCCACCGGACCGTTTCTGTATGCTCCGGTATCATTCCCGCTGAAGCTTCCGGTCTCCAGTCCCAGTGCCGGATCGATCTGATCACGGAAGATACTCTTCAGTCCCATGAAGTTCAGTCCGAAAGCCGGTTTTGCCGGATACACGAGATCCGCCTCATCCGCCGGAGCGGATTCAGCCAGTTCAACCCCATGAAGGATGCAGTCAGCCATGACATTATGTCCGAGAGATGTCGGGTGATACTGATCAAAATAATATTCCTGGCGTGTCCATTTATCATCCAGATATTGGAACGCGCTGCGCTTCATGCTGATCATCATCAGATCATATGCTTTTCCGACAGGCAGCAGCTCATTCTCCAGAGTATATCCCGTCGGGAACACTGAAAACAGCAGGATCACGGCAGGCTTATTGGGCTGGTCCAGAATGGAACGCACCATGGATTCATAGCACTTGTGTCCGGTGGGTTCCTGTCCGTCGTTGACAGCATATTCAACGATCACGATATCCGGCAGTCCGTCATCGTCCTTGACACGCTGCAAAATATCACGGTCCCAGCGCATCCAGCCAAAAGTGGATGCCGTTCCGCCCACGCCGGCATTCACGATTTTGATATTCTTACCGTCGCCCGCACCGTATCTTTCCCGCATTCCGAATACAAACCGGCATGCCCAGCATTCCATATAATCGCTCGCGCCGGCGCCTTCGGTAATGGAACCGCCAATCGTGGCAACAGTGATGTTTTCCCCGTTTTTCGCGCGTTCGATCACGTTTTTCAGCCGCACATTATTGCCGCGGTTCAGCACAGCATTATCCAGCATTTCAGCGTACCAGTTCTCCATATCATCCATCTCCCCTGTCGCATTTTCAGCAATCCCTGTCGCGAACATTCCCGTAACCAGGCATAATATCAAAAAAACCGTACATATTCTGTGTATCATTGTTCGTTCTCCGTCACTGCACATTCATCCTGCATGACCGCAATCGTGCGTCAACTGATTACTAATTACTAACTAAATGCTAAAAACTGCGAAGCTTCGCTTCGTTTCATTTTACCAAAAATGAGCTTTATTGACAACATCCGCAACTTGCGCAACATGTCCTTCCTGTGATATAATTTGCCCCATGGAGAGTTGTCCGAGTGGTCGAAGGTGCAGCACTCGAAATGCTGTGTACAGCAATGTACCTAGGGTTCGAATCCCTAACTCTCCGCAAAAAACAGGATCCTTTATGGGTCCTGTTTTTTTGCGGCTAAATTCAAGGATTCGAACAGAGCGGGAATGAATGACAGCCCAGTGGGCTGTCAGAACCGCGAACGGACCGCGCCGCAGCGCGGCGAATCCCACCCACTCCGCCACTTTGGCTATGCGGCTCGCATCCGCGCAGCATTTTTTTAATCCTTTTTGTCAGAATCCTCCAGTCCGAGTCCCCGGACCATGGCTTCTGCGGAACTGATCTTTGCACGCGGATCCATGTGCGCGTATATATTGGCGGTGGGAAGTTCTTTTGTCAAGGGGAAAATACACATTTTCATTCACAAAAAGTCAGCTGCCTTGTATATCGAAAAGATATGCGTGACAACTGACTTTCTGTTTATATTATTCTGCTACGGATCGAATGCTCCTATTGTGATTATCGGAGGTTGCAGCAGGGTTGTCAAGAAGGTTATTTCCAGCGTTTCAGCGTCGGGAACAGTTTTTCGCAGTATGCTTTCATTTCCTCATTGGACATACCCGCCTGTGCGCCATACTGACTGCACATTTCGATATACTCCTCCATCGAAACCTTGTCGATAAATTCGCCGTTTGCATAGCAGTATTTGCAGTAATCAGGATTCAGACTGCCATCTGCGTCGGTGCCGAAAACATCCTCCGATTCCATCGGCATACCACAGCTCTGGCAGATTTTCAGATCAGCTTTTTTCTTGATTGGAACCCAAATTCCGCATTCATAATCCGCCGACCTCGGATTCCCGGCGGAATAGATCTCAAGCGAGGACGCGCCGATGTCATACATCGTTTTCACCTTCGGCGCCCACTCGTTCCACACCTGTGTGTTGAGTGTCTGTAAAGATTCGGGGATCGGCCCTTTTGCCGTGAAGATTGCCCAGTCGCTTTCGGGAAAAGAGAAAAGCTCCAGTCCCTCTGGTACATCGCCGCCATTGTAAAGACCTGCGATCCAATAAGCAAAGCCGTTCTCACCATCAGCGCAGATGGCATACATGCCGATGCCATTTTCAAGAATCGCTGCTTCCACCGGTGTTTCGTGCTTCATAGTCTGCCAGAGACGAGCGTATTTTGCCACAAATTCCTTGTCCCAGAATTCCGGGCATTTTTTGTACCCCTCATCAGGAGCAATCTGTGTGTGATAGCCGATAAAAGCCAGTTCTTTCTTGTGTTCATAAGCTGCGTTCATTTTTCTTTCTCCTCTTCGTCTAAGGCCTTTTTGTCTTTCATGATAGATTCTTTGTACTTGACAAACTGTACGCTCGCTGTTTCATAATCCATCGGATCATCGATACGATATGCCATGAAGCCCAGCTTGTTGATGTAAAAGTGCAGATTTCGCCGGGAACACAGAGGCGTTTCAGTTCGCCAAGTTTTCACATCCGGGTACATGGCTTCCACCTTGTCCCACACTTGCTTGCCAATACCTTGCCCACGCAGCGCGGGGGCCAGAAAGATGCAGCCCAGGAAGTTCTCTCGGAACTGCGGATTGCAGAACACAATGACAACGCCTGCAAGCTGTTCGTCCACCAGGATGCAATAGCTGTCTGCACCTGATTCGATGGCATTGATGCGCAGGAAGCTGCCGTCGTCATAGCCAGGCGGCGCGTCATGAATGGTGCGGAAGAGATCAGAATCTTCGTCAAAGGCAGCCTTCATGATGGCTGTAGCCTGGGGAATATCTTGAAAAGTAAATCGTCGGAATGAAATTGTACTCATTGTTTGTTTCCTCCACAGTATTTTACTATCAACTCGTCCGCACTGGGACGATCAGGATTCAAACAGTATCGTTGCCCGTTCAGTTCGTGATTGATCAAAAAGTAGTCATACATTTCCCTGCGCAGCGTGGCCGGATCACCGAAAGTATTCATTCTGTGTTCCTCCGTTCATTTGTATGACTTTTTTATGCGCTGGGTACGGTCATTGCCAAATTGCTTGTTCCTTTGATGTAAGCTCGCCCCATTTGCTGGCCCACGCCTCAACAAAACAGGCAGTATATGGCACTCCATCTTGTTTACGGAGCCGGTCAAAATATGGATGATTTCCCCAGGCAACCGAGATGATCCCCACAAACAGCATAAGCGGCCCCAGCACAAGATTCTGGATCGTATGGCCATACTCATGAACACGGATCAACTGTGCGTTCGGGACATCATCTTTAGGCGTGAATGTAAAGAGACCCAGGCTCAAGCCGCCAACACCGTTCCACTTGGTGTCGATGCAGCATCTGTACCACTGATGTTCACAGTTCCGATGCGCCAGAAAAAAGCCCAGTCCAATCAAGGTTGCGATGCTGCCCCAGGTGCATTGCAAAAGAATATACAGTGCTTTCTTCATACTTTATTTTCCTTGCTCCATCCTTTGCTCCTGACTGAGGATCAGGTTCACGTCTCTTGCCAGAATCCAGTCCTGCCCGAAGGACAGCCCGTGCACCAGCGTATCCACCACCAGGATGATGACCGCAAAAACAATGATGCCGGTCATACCGCGCCACAAGCCCAGCAACTGTGTCAATGGCAGCAGGATCACATTCAGCAGCAGATAATGCAGGAGGGTGCGGAACCACCATTCCTTCTCCGTCAGATCATGCCTGGAGATATACACCATACCCGGCAGCGAGCCGCATAAGCTGAACAGCAGCATCCTGCCCAGGAACGATACGTCGATGGCCATATCCGGCGCAAACAGTGAGCAGCCAAGCCATGCCAGCATCATCACAAAACCATGGATCATCGCGAATCGGCGCAGCCAGCCAGCAAAAACTTCCTTACCGTCCATGTCCCTTCCTCCTTACAGTCCCATCAGTTTCTTCATGTCACCAACATATTGCCGGGAAATGTCCACTTTTTCCCCGTTGCGAAGCGTTGCTGTGAAGCGCCCGGAAAAGGATGAGCTGATATGGTCGATCTTCGATGCGTTGAGCACCATGGATTTGCCGCAGCGGAAGAAGCGCTGTCCTTCCACCAGCTTTTCAAACTCATACAGCCGCAGCCGACATTCATACACGGCCTTCTCTGCGTAGAGGAAACTCCTGCCATCCACGACCTCGAAGTAGTACAGTTCACGAACCGGCAGGCAGAAGGCGGCATCCTCCTGATAGCCGGTCACAGTGACCTCCGGCGATACCGCCGACATGATCCGTGCTGCCCAGGGAGCATTGGGATCGTGGCAGCGGATCAGCACTTCTTCCGATTGCTCTGGCGGGATCTGTTCGATGGTGATCTTCACAACTGGGTGTCTCCCTCCGTTTCTGAGTACAAAGGTTCACTTTGATGTTTCAGGCCCATACAGGCATGCAAGGATAGTGTATGAGGTATTCGCTCCGCGTCAATACTTTTCCCTGTATGTGGTAGAAATTTAGGCGCAAGTGGTCATTCGGGCTGCAGCAACATTGCAGCTTAGGTGCTGTTTATTACAACATACTGGTTTGACGATTGATACGAATCATTTTTTCAGTATACTGTATTGGGTAAGGGATCATACCTTTACAGAGGTATCATATGACAACAAGCATGTAAATGGGACATGTGTATAGGATCAGAAAAGGAAATGCTATGATGTTCATGGACTTAAACACGCCAAGATTGCTCCTGAAATGCATAAGGCATGATGATGCATATTTCTTCTATCGGGAATTTTCAAATGAGGATGTAAACAGGTATTTATTCGATGCAGACCCTTGTTCAT
>JAZRXJ010000092.1:0-9003 GCA_045600165.1 Clostridia bacterium | reverse complement strand
GTCAGGCCTCTAAAGCGAGGTCAATGCTGCAGAGTTTCACTGCAACGGTGAGAATGGTGACAGCCATCTTCAGGTCATCCAGGGATGCGGAAGACGGTGCAATACGGATATTGGAATCCTCCGGATCGCGGCCGTAAGGATAAGTTGCTCCTGCCGGAGTCATGATTACACCTGCATCTTTCATCATGCCGACGGTCTTCTTTGCAAGACCGGGAAGGGTGTTGAAGGAAACAAAATAACCGCCCTTCGGATCAGTCCATTCCGCAATATCCAAAGACTTCAGTTCTGTATTCAGGATCTCCTGAACCAGATCGAACTTCGGCTTCAGGATCCCGGCATGCTTTCTCATATGCTGCAGAACACCCTCGTGATCCTTAAAGAACATGGCATGACGCAGCTGGTTGATCTTATTATGTCCGATCGTCTGGATCCTCATCTGTGAAAGCACATCCGCAATGTTGTCCGTACTCGTTGCAAGTGCAGAGATACTGGAACCGGAAAAGGTGATCTTGGAGAAGGAACCGAACTTATAGGCCATATCCGGATGACCGGCCTTCTGACATTCCTCCAGAATCTCCGGAATGATACAGGGATGATCCAGATCCAGATGATGCACATTGTATGCGTTATCCCAGTAGATACGGAAATCCTCCGCTGCCGGCTTCAGAGCCGCAAAACGGCGCACGCATTCATCCGAGTAGACAGTTCCGGTGGGGTTCGAATACTTCGGCACGCACCAGATACCCTTGACGGAAGGATCGTTCTCCACATACTGCTCAATAAGATCCATATCCGGACCGTCTTTCAGCATCGGAATATTGATCATTTCGATGTTGAAATATTCCGTGATCTTGAAATGACGGTCATAACCGGGCACCGGACAAAGGAATTTTACCTTGTCCAGCTTATACCAGGGAGTCCCGCCCATCACACCATGTGTAAAGCTGTGCGACACCAGATCAAACATGATATTCAGAGAGGAATCACAGAAAATGATTACATTCTCCGGCTGTGTCTCCATAACATCTGCCATCAGGCGCTTTGCCTCCGGCAGACCGTCCAGACAGCCGTAATTACGGGTGTCGATCCCGTTCTCGCTCATATAGTCCGCTTTGGAATGAAATGTATCCAGAATGGGCATCGACAATTCCAGCTGTTCATTGGAAGGATTGCCTCTGGAAATATTCAACGAAAGGCCGGATGCCCGGTATTCTTCATATTTTCCCCTGAGAAGCCCGATCTCTCTTTTCAGTTCGTCATCAGTCAGTGTCATGTAGTAGTTTTTCATAGTGCCCCTCACTCCGCTTTACAACGTTTTTGTACCCTTATTATAAATCGCCAATAGCGGGCAGTAGAATCTGCCCGCCATACCATTACTTATTCTTTGCAACATACGCCGCCGCTTTTGTACGGAGCTTCTGCATAAAAGTCTTCTTCTTCTCAGGAATCTTCGGTATGGAACCGCCCCGCACGGACTTCAGTTCGGTAATATAGATACCGCTGACAGTCACCATACAGGTCTTCTTGACCGGAAGGATCTCATAGACATTCTGATCGGCGATCAGCGTCATGATCCTGTTGCCGATCTTTGCCTTGACGACCGGAAGTTTCATTTTTCTGGCATATTTGGGCGTGCTTTGAATCACCATATCCGGAAGTCCGGATTCTGTCATTTTTTTCATCTGCTTATCGATCACCAGTATGGAGACCTGCTGTTTTGTGATCTCCATCTGCTTCTGTGCTTCCGCCTGCTTCTTCTGCATTCTTCTGCCGACAACAACAAGAAGAACCAGTGCGATCACAAGAAGCGCTGCGATGACGATCAGTAAAATTGCCCACCATTTCATTTGCTCTGTATATCCCCCTCTCGGACCCTTGTTTTCTGCTTTACCAAAAGATGGTATCATCAAAAACAAGCACTATTATACAATGTTTTACCGCGATTCGCAACTTGAAAATCAGCCGCTTACGCAAATTCACATATTTTTCACAACCAGTGTAAGAGCCCTTTCATCCACCGGTTCTTCACCCTGAAAAAGCGTATAAGAAAGGATCCATGTCAGCTCCCGTGCCAACGGATCCCGATAGACCTGCCTTCCGCGGACCGAAAGCTCCAGCTGTCCCGCTCCGGCATTTACCGTAAACGGATGCGTTCTGCCCTCTTCTATCGTCATCAGAGAGACCTGACCGTTCTCGCGCCGCACGACCGCTTTCCCTGTCTCCAGCTGAAGCCTCACCTGTTCGCTTCCTTCCCGGTAGAACAGATAAAAAACGCTGTCCCTTTTCAGAAGAAATGCGTCGCGGACTGTTTCTCCCTCTTCGCCGGCACAGATCAGAAGCCTGACAGTCTTTCTTTTTTCTCTGTTTTCCGTATTCTCCATATTCCGTTCCGGACTGTATCCGGCTCAGGCTCTCTCCGACCGTTCTGTTCAGACCGGCAGATCAGTATGCCTCAATATTGATGGCCTCTGCCTCTCCGATCTCGAAGCGCAGGACCGATGTCGCAAATTTCCGGAATCTTTCCGGGTCATCCGAAACATAAAAACGGTATTTTTCTGCTTCGTCTGTCTCCGAGCTCTCCCGGAGCAGATCGTTCCATTCCAGCGTTCTTCTGAGTTCCACTGCGGTTTCGTACGCCGGATTGACCAGATTCACATGATCACCGAGCACTTCCCGGAATGTGGAACGTAGAAGCGGATAATGGGTGCAGCCCATGATCAGCGTATCCACATCCTCTGTTTTCAGTTCTTCCGTGTAGCGTCTCACGACCTCTGTCGTCACCGGATCATGCCACCAGCCTTCCTCTACCAGCGGGCAGAGAAGCGGACATGCTTTCCCGAATACACGGACGCCCGGATCGATCTCACTGATAAAGCGGTCGTACATACCGGAATTGATGGTTCCCTCCGTTGCGATGACACCGATCCGCTTATTTTTCGTCGCATTCACTGCAATGCGCGCACCCGGCTTCACCACGCCGATGATGGGCACATCCACCAGATTCTGCACTGCATCCAGCGCGTACGCGGAAGCGGTATTGCAGGCGACGACAATCGCCTTCACCTGTCTGGTCTTCAGAAAATTCAATATCTGTTCCGCATAATGAATAACGGTATTTCTGGATTTACTGCCGTACGGAACGCGGGCCGTATCACCGAAATACACGATCCGTTCATCCGGGATCTGCCGGATGACTTCCCGCACCACAGTCAGACCGCCGAGACCGGAATCAAAGATGCCGACAGGATCATTCAAAGCCATACTCAGTGATCCTCCCGGGTGAATGCGGAATCAATCAGTGCCTGTACGAGTTCCCGATAGGAAACGCCCTTTGCCTGCCAGAGCATCGGATACATGCTGATCTTTGTAAATCCGGGCAGTGTATTGATCTCATTGAACACAACACCGTTTTTGTCCAGGAAGAAATCGACTCTGGAAAGAGAAGTGCCTCCGACTGCCTGGAAAATGGCAGCAGCATCACGACGTATCTCCTCTTCCACACCTTCCGGAAGAACCGGTGCAGTCTCGGTTTTGGACTCCTCGTTGTTATATTTTGCATCATAATCATAGAATTCGGCTGCTGCAAGGATCTCGCCGACACCGGATGCTTCCGTTCTGTCCGCGTTTCCGAAAACAGCACACTCGATCTCACGTCCGGTGATCGTCTCTTCGACAAGGACCTTCGCGTCATGCTTCGCAGCTTCCGTCAGCGCCTTTTCAAGCATCTCCCGGTTTTCCGCCTTTCCGACACCGACAGAAGAACCTGCACAGGAGGGTTTGACAAAGACCGGATAAGGAAGCTTCTCTTCCACTTTCTTCACACAGGAAGCCATATCGGAAAGGTCTCTTCGATGGATCACAACATAGGAAGCCTGACGGATCCCCAGACGGTCCACAATAATCTTGGTATAGACCTTATCCATGGAAACAGCCGACGCCAGTACACCGCTGCCTACATACGGGATCTTTGCAAGTTCAAAGATGCCCTGAACGGTTCCGTCCTCTCCGTAAAGGCCGTGCAGTACAGGGAAGATCACATCGATCCGGATTTTGCGGACACTGTCACCGTCTATCAGATAAAGAGCCTTTTCTGTAGCATCCGGTGAGAGGATCGCTTTCGTTTCTCCGTCTTTCCAGCTGCCGTCTGTAATACTCTCTTCGTCAGGTACGAAGACCCAGCGGCCTTCTTTGGTAATACCGGTCAGAATAATGTTATATCTGTCTGTATCTGTATTCTCGATCACATTGATGGCAGACATGCAGGAGACCTCATGTTCTGAGGACTGTCCGCCGAAGAGGATCAGTAGATTCTGTCTGTTCATAAATAGCTCCCCGCCCGTGTCGGGCACAATCATATTTTGAAAGCTCCCGGAATCAGCGTATGCCGCCGGGTTCTGTATCATTGTAATTCAACCGTATACGAAATACAAGGGGAAAAGCATTTCTTTTCAGTTCATGGGAGACGTCAGACGGACCAGCGTTACCAGACGGCTTTTCTTCACGGCGCGCATGGCGGCTTTTCCCTTTTCCTGAGAATCAAAGATCCCGAAAACAGTCGGTCCGGAACCGCTCATCATCGCTTTTAATGCTCCGTTTTCCTCCATGATCTTTTCGATCTGCGTAATCGTCGGATGCATTTTTTCCGTAACACGCTCCAGCACGTTTCCCATCAGAGTGCACATCCGAGGAAGATCTTTCTCTTTCATCGCACAGACAAGCGCATCGATGTCCGGGTGTGTCAGGACTTCCGTGTTATCGATCTCCTGATAGACTGTTCTCGTGGAGACGGCAACCGGAGGCCTGGCGATCAGAATGTGACAGGGCGGACAGGGCGAAATGACCGACAGTTCCTCGCCGATCCCTTCTGCAAGCGCTGTTTTCTGCAGGATACAGAAAGGAACATCCGCGCCGACCGACAGGCCGAGCCGCATGAGTTCCTCCCTCGACAGCTTCAGGTCATACAGAAGATTGATCCCGTGAAAGACTGCAGCCGCATCCGATGAACCGCCGCCCATTCCGGCCGCCACCGGGATCGTTTTCTCCAGTTTCATGGAAAGACCGCCGGGAAGGGAAAAGGTCTCAAACATCAGTGCCGCCGCCTTGACCATCAGGTTATGGGAGTCCGTCGGAATGAACGGCACATCCGTTTCCAGCCGGAAACCGGGTTCCTCCGTTTTTCTGATCATAATCCGGTCAAAAATGCGTACATTCTGCATGACCATCCGTACATCATGATACCCGTTATCACGTTTCCCCAGAACATCCAGTCCCAGATTGATTTTCGCAAAAGCGCGAAGTGAGATTTGATCCATTATATCAGCCTCGCTTATTCCTGTTCCATGCAGCCATGGAAACCGTGATCAGAAGACCCGTCACAACTGCTGCAGCTGCAAGATAGAGATACAATGCAGTGCGTGACCTGCCTCTGTTCGTTTCCGTACTGCCGGGCGCCATATCGTCGTAAGATCCTGCCGGACTTACGGTTGTTTTGTTGTTGCTTTCCGAAGTTCCGCCTGCTTCTTCTGACGCTATTCCCGGACTGTCTTCCTGTCTTTCTGTCCGCTCCGGGGCGGTTTCAGTGTCTTTCTCCGGTGCCGCGGGTCCCGCTTCTTCCCTGCTCTCTGCAGGTTCTGTTCCTCCGGCTTCATCCTGTCCGGAATTGCTTTCTTCCTCCTGCTGATGGTCGCCGTTTTTGCTGTCTTCATGTCCGCCGGGTGTCTCTCCCGAAGCATCTGCCTCCGGATGTTCGATCGGATACTGATAAACAGCGGGAGAATACTCCGCCATATCCCGGATCATGTGGCTCACAACCCTTGAAAAAGCTGTCAGATGCTCGTGGATTCTGCCCGGCACCAATGATTCCAGTGTCGCAAGATCTTCAAACCGTGCGGTATGAATGATCTGTCCGCCGGTCTCATGAAACGCGGGGAGCGAGGAATTATAAAGCTGCGGTACATCCGGCTTCCCGACTTCACCGCTGTCCGTGATCCATGCATTCGCTTCAAAATACACATACGGGATCCCGTATGCGCTGAAATAGTACTGATCACTGTTGCCGATTCTGGTAGGCGTCGGATATTTTGCGATTCCCTGCGGCATCCGGTTCAGTGTGACATGCTCCAGATAAGCATCATCCATCGCCATGTTGAGTGCCCAGTCGCGGACGAGCATCCCGTTTTCATAATCGCCTCCGTAAACATACATCCGGTCTCCGGCGCCCAGCGTATCCAGATTGATATAACAGAGAATAGAGGACGGATCCACCCGGTTTGCAAGATAATCGTACGATCCCGCAAAACCGCAGGTCTCTTCTCCGTCCCAGAATGCAAACTCCAGTGTCAGATTCGTGGGTGTATCCGCAAAACGCGCCGCGAGTTCCAGAAGAAGACTCACGCCGGTCCCGTTATCATCTACACCTTTTGTATCCACACAGTCATAATGGGCTCCGATCACAAGCTTCTTTCCGGAAAGTCCCGGTTTTTCAAAAACATAAGAGCAGATCGGATCATTGACAAGCGTCCAGCTGTAGATCTGCGGCGTATACCCCAGAGAGATCATCGTATTTTTGATCCATTCGCCTGCCGCTGTCTTACCTGTTGTGTCTCCGGTCATTTCCTGATTTGTGATCCGGTAAGGAAGATTCGCATCGATATACTGAAGATACTGATACGCATCCTTGCCGTACTCCTCGTTGTCCGCGCGGACAGAAACACCGGAAACACATAGGATCATCATAAGCAAAACATGCAGTACACATCTTTTAAGCGTTGTCCTGCTGCATTTCATCGGTTTCAGGCAATCCGCAGACGGACAGGATTCTGCCGATTCCTTCTCTTCTGCCGTCAGTTTCTTATTCTGATACGTATTGATTGTCAGGGTCTGTATTTGCCCGACCGCTTCTTTTCTCACTTTATGAATCGCTCCGTTCTGTTCTGCGCCTGAATATTTTCTATCATTCTGAATTCAACCTGCAGTACGATATTCAGACCGTCTTATTATAGCATAGTTTTCCCGGCTTTTGCAATCAGACAACATTCAGCTGCTGCGGATGTGAACTGTTTCCTGAAGCGCAATTCGGTGAACTTCCGGCGCGTAAGGACCTTTTCACAGCAGATCGGCGTCATATATCGAGAATCACTTGCGAAAAAAAGAGGCTGTAAAAAAACATCCTCGAAATGAGCAGTTCCCGGATTTCAACAATGAATTCCGGGAACTGCTTCTTTTTAGCTGCGGATAGCTCAGAGATTTTCCGCTTCTGTGGTACACGAACAGGCCTGCAGATATTCAGGCCTTTCTGAAAAACTCAGTTGTCTGTTTCCTATGCAGACCTCTGAGCCTGTTTTTTCTTATTATCAAACTTATACAGGTTAAAACCTATCGCAATCAGAGTAAATTCCAAAAGGACGCTGTTTAACCCCCTCCGAAAGGCCCGCTTATAAGAACGGTTCCACTTCATGCTGCCATAAGTTCCTTCTGCCTGAATACTTCTGTTCATGCATAGAAGTGCTCCCTGAATGCTTTGGAGGTTATTTATCACTTCCTGATGATAACCGCTGAGTTCACGGTTGATTCGAATAGTTCTGTTTCCTGTTGCCTTCGTGCATCTTTCTTTGCATGGACAACTGCTGCAATCCTCACATTCGAATACTTCCTCAGTTCTGCCATAATGATTGCCCTTTATCTTCTGAGCATATTTGTATATGAACTTCTTGCCTTGCGGACAAATCAGATTACCTGTTTCATCCCTGCAAAAGTTTACTGCTCTAAAGGGATCGTCACGATATTTAGGATTCTTAGCTTCCTTGTCGAACATCGTGAACTTCATAAACTTTTCCATCCCGTTATTCTCGCAATAAATATAATTATTGTAAGAACCGTATCCGGCATCCGCAACCGGATATTTCGGGTATCGTCCGTAAAAACGTTTGAACTTTTCCATTAATGGAATAAAGCACTCCTGATCAGATGCATACTGCTTTGCGTCGATGGCCGCTATATAACCATCGCAGATGACTTCCTGCATGTTGTAAGCCGGGAGCAACTGGTCATTGCCCATGTAGTCACGTTTAACCCGCATGAAGGTGGCTCCGGTATCTGTCTTGGAATAGCTGTTTCGACCTTCCCCGCAAGTCTCGATGCGTTCGGCATATCCTTTCAGTCTGTCACGATAATTCTCAAGAAGCTGATATCGTCTTTGCTGAGGAGTCTTGCGATGACCGCTGCCGCTTACGAATGTCCCCTCATCGATACTCATGGCTTTCTTATAAGTCTCCAGCAGCAGCTCCACATACTCGATAGCATACTCTTCGCGGGTCTCCATCCGAATCCCCAGAAAAGCGAGATCTTCTGAATTGATGATGCCAATAAGTTCTGTGAGCTTCTCAAAGACACGCTGTCGGTTTGTAATGCAGGATCTCTTCCATACCCAGCTGTACTTGTTTGCATTGGCTTCTATCTTCGTACCGTCAATGTAAGCATGAGAAAGATCGACGCCATCATGTTCAAAGATCACCTGATTAACAGCCTTGAAGATTTCCTCGATGGAATCGCAGAGCACTTTGTTGATGAAGTTATCAAAGGTCATGAAAGAGGGCGCTCTCATGCCATCCAGGATCCACATGTAACGGATGTCATTTCTGCAGGCCTTTTCCATGCCTCGAAGAGACAGGTAGCCGTTTTCCATGAAAGAGAAAAGAACGATCTTCAGCATTTTCACAAGATCACATCTGGGACGACCGGTTTTGCGCTCCTTATCCGCAAAAAGGATAGAAAGGTCGATGCGGTCCATTACTTCGCAGAAGCCGTAAACAGGATCAGAAATGTCAATGATTTTTTCAAAATCCAGTGGCAATTTCAGCTGTTTTGGAGTAGAATAAGCAATGGTATTTTTGTTTAGTTGCATAACCAAAGTATACCATAAGACCGCCGTAATCGCTATGACTACGGCGGTCGTTTTGTAGAAAAAGCGGAACCGCAAGCTGACATGCAGTCATTTGCGGCTCC
>JAZRXJ010000091.1:0-141668 GCA_045600165.1 Clostridia bacterium | reverse complement strand
AATCCGGACGCGACAGAGGAACAGATCGCACACGCGCTGAAACTGGTGTCTGCGGAGGAAATCGTCGCGAAAATGGAAAAGGGGATTGATACGGACGTCGGTGAAGGCGGCGATATGCTGTCGACCGGCGAGAAACAGCTGATCTCCTTTGCCCGCGCGATCCTGGCGGATCCCCGGATCCTGGTGCTCGATGAAGCGACCGCCAACGTGGATACCCTGACCGAGCAGAAGATCCAGAACGCGATCGATACCATCATCAAAGGACGTACCTCCCTGGTCATCGCGCACCGTCTGAGTACGGTGAAGAACGCCGATCTGATCCTGGTCGTGAATGACGGTAAGATCGTGGAACAGGGCACTCATAAGGAACTGCTGAAGGCGAAAGGTCATTACTACCGGCTCTATACCCGTCAGTACGAAGATGAAGCGACCAGCAGCATCCTGAACTAATCTGATCGCATATACGACACCGCGGACCTTTCTCCGGAAAGGGACCGCGGTGTTTTTTTCCGGAACAGGAAACACCGGTCGGAGCATGACAATAATGGCTAACAATGCAGGCAAAAGAAAGCGAAAATTTGTAAAGTCACGCATATGCAAACAGATGTAAAAAAGATGCTCAAAAATTACATGTTTGGTTACATTGTGAAGCAATATATAAGCATGGAAGTTAAAATGATGACAGATGCAAACATTGATGCAGATATTGAAAATAAAAGAGTTGACAAATATCAGACTGATTGATAAACTGAAAAAAAACTCCATAACTTACCTGTCTGCCGAAGCGCGAAAAAAGCATGTAACTTAATACACCGGAGGTGTCCTGAATGAAAAAGCGTATTCTGTCTATCGTGATGATCATCATGATGCTGGTCAGCATGATGCCGGTGTCTGCTGAAGACACTGACCTGTATATGGGTGAAGCGGTCCATGTACATGAGGACGGCGAGGTCTGCACATGTGAGGAGCATGAGCATTGTACGTGTGAAGAGCATGAGCATTGCACATGTGAGGAACATGAGCTCTGCACCTGTGAGCAGGGATCGGCATGCGCCTGCAGCGACGGCGGGGATTGTATCTGCGATCTCTGCGAATGCGCTGACTGTGTCGTGAAGACCGGTGAGGAAGGATCTGCTTTAACGGATGTTCAGGAAGAGCTTCCGGAACAGGCGGAAGAACTGCTCACAGAAGAACAGAATGAGGAAACTCCGGTGGTTACCGAAGAAACCGAAACGCAGGAAGAATCCCCTGTTTCCGAACAACCGGAAGAAGAACCGGAGCAGATCACGGAACAGCCTGCGGAAGAACAGAATGAGGAAGCTCCTGTGATTACGGAAGAAACCGAAACGCAGGAAGAATCCCCTGTTTCCGAACAACCGGAAGAAGAACCGGAACAGGTGACAGAACAGCCTGCGGAAGAACAGAATGAGGAAGCTCCTGTGATTACGGAGGAAACCGAAGCGCAGGAAGAACCCCCTGTTTCCGAACAGCCGGAAGAGGAGAATGTACCTGCTTTCAGCGCGGCTCCTATGATGCTGATGTCTGCCATGCCGGAAGAATGTTCCCATCCGGAAGCCAGCTGGACATATACGCCTCTTGATCAGGAATTCCATGCTGTCCATTGTACGGAATGTGATACGGATATGGGGAATTACAGTCATTTCTGGGTCGCTGATCAGGACCTGGGTAACGGAATGCATTCTATAAAATGCCGGGACTGTGGATTTGAAGCCGATTGGTGCAATTCGCATATTGTTTATTGCAATACGACCCCGGGTGTGTGCGCGGATTGCGGAGCTGTGCTGCCGGATGGTTACCCGGTCGAGCATGTGCTGAATCGCAAGGACAATGGAGATGGCACACACACACTTACTTGCCAGAACTGTTCTTACTTTGTTACCGAAGATCATTTTGCAGACTGCAGATCAGGGAACAAAACTAAATGTGATGAATGTGAGTTTGTCTCTGAAAATGATCTGCCGGTCAGACATATGAGTATGGGCGTGGACTGGGATTCTGAGGGACATTATGACTATTGCTTTGCCTGCGGTACGGAATTCCCGGAAACAAAAGAAGCGCATGCAGCGGACGAATCGGTGTGGTACACGGATGAAAATTGGCACTATCAGAAATGCGCGTACTGCGAATATCAGATGAATTATGGATCTCATAATAATTGTGATGAATCAGCGACTGTTTGCTTCGCCTGCGGAAAAAGCAGCGAAACAGACGGGATCCGGTTGGAGCATTGGCATAATACCAGGACTGAGTACGTGGATCAGGAAACGCATCAGTACGTTTGTCTGCAATGCAATGAAGTGACCGGCACCGCCTCTCACCGGGTGACCTGTGAAGATCCGACGGTCTGCAGCGAATGCGGCGCGACCGGACTAAGTGGATATTCACCGGAACATGTGCTGGACCACCGCATTAATGAAGACGGCACACATACCAAGTATTGCCAGTATTGTTCATATGAAGAGAAAGAAGCTCACTATTCAGCATGCTGGTCAAACGACAGAAAACAGTGTTCTGCCTGCGGCAAGACTTTTGATGCTGAATTGCCGGTGACACATATGAGTCTGGGCTGGACCAGCGATGATGATACGCATTATCAGCAGTGCGGTAATTGTGGTGAAGTTATTGAAGGAACCGATGAAGAACACGATATTGACTATACCGTATGGGTAACAAATGAAGATGGCCATTATCATGCTTGCTCGAAATGCGGGTATTCTGTGGATTATGAACCGCATATCAACTGTAAGGGCGAAAATACCTGTCTGGTTTGCGGAGAGAGCGGAGACGGGATCCGGATTTCCGGGGACCATCATCGCCATTATGAGTACGTGGATGCCGAACATCATGTGGAAGTTTGCGAATTCTGTGATATGCAGTTCAATATCAACCCGCATAGTGTGAGCTGCACAGAACCGGGCGCCTGTCTGGAGTGTGGAGCGGCACCGGATCAAATGACGGACCCGTATGCCGATCATCAGTATTCAGGAAAATTCAAAGAGTGTGATGACGGCCTCCATCATGTAATGGTCTGTGATGTCTGCGGGAAAGAGGACACCTATAAATATGATCATGAAGTATCCTGCAAGGATCCGACTGTTTGCATTCACTGCGGTGCAACTGGCTTGACCGGATTTGAAGTACGGCATGAACTGACGATCATAGACAATAAAAACGGGACACATACACGGAAATGCGTTGTCGAAGGTTGCGGCTATGAAGAAGAACCCGAAGCCCATTATCTCAGCTGCGGTGATCCCGATGCGGATTGCTGCCGTGCCTGCGCCGCTGAATTGACAGGGGAAACTGAAGTCAGGCATGAATCAATAGAGTATTCCTTTGATGAGACCGGACACTGGGAGCATTGTTGGGCTTGCGGTAAGGACTTTGAGGAAACACGGCAGGACCATAATATTTCCGAAGGCTGGGACTATGATGAGTGCAATCATTTCCATTCATGTACCGTGTGTGATTACAGATGTGATTCGCAGATGCATCTCAACTGTACGGGCGGCAGTGCCTGCCTGATCTGTGGGTGCGAAGATCCAATCAACCTTGATACGAATCATCAGTCAGATATGCATTATGTACCGGAATGGGACGGTTACGGATATGACTATTATCCTTCCGATACCGATCCGGCAAGGCATTATCTGAAATGCAAATACTGTGATACGCTGTATGACGGTCAATACCATAATGTTGATATGTCGACCGGAAAGTGCACGGACTGTAAAGCTGAAGTGAAATTCTGTGAAAATGACGAAGATCACAGCTGGATATGGGTATCGGATATAAACAACCATCATCTGGTCTGCGAACTTTGCAGTCAGACAAAAGGTGACTGGGGAGAGCACCATGATTGCGACAAGAATGGAAAATGTGATATTTGTGACTGTGAACTGACTTCTGAGTTCCTCTGGAAAGAAGACCACGATTATCAGCTGGTCCCGGATGACACACAACACTGGATGGCTTGTAAATACTGCGGAGAATTGGCGGAAGGCAGTGTTCGTGAAGATCATTCCTTCGTACAGAAGTCTGATGAGCAGAAGCACTGGCAGGAGTGTGAACTTTGCGGCTACAGGACCAATGAGGAAGAGCATAAAGCAGCAAATGACTGGTCGATGGATCCGGATGGTATTTCTCATTGGAAAGCCTGTGAAGTATGCGGTGAAATCGTCACTTCCACCTGGGAAGAGCATGACGCTCAGTGGCAGATGGGTGAGGAGACCCATCAGAAGTCCTGTTCTGTCTGCGGCTATGTTTCCGGTGAAGTGGAACATGAATTCAATATAGTAATTGCTGTTGACGATGAACAGCATACACTGGCCTGTGAATGCGGAAAAGAAAAGCCGGAAGCACATCAGGGTTCTTCGTGGTGGGAAGATGATTATGAAAATGGAAAGTCGATTCATTACTCTCAGTGTGATGTTTGCAGAAAGATGATAAGCATCGAGGGGGAACTGCATGAGAACCTTCCATGGACTTATGATGCGGAAGGACATCATCAGATCTGCCCTGTTGAGAATTGCGACTGGAATACATGGAATAACAATGCTCATGTCAGAAACTGCAACGGAACCCCCGGTGTTTGTGGGGATCCGGATTGCACGTATACCGGTCCGATCGATGACAGCACTATGTGCCTCATGCACGAATTCGAATTTACCGCCAAAGACGCGTACGCGCACACGGGAAAATGCCAGTATTGCGACGTTGAGATCCTTGAACCGCACTGGGATGAGGACGGGGACGGCATCTGCGAATCCTGCGGCTACGGTGAGCAGGACGGGGACACGATACTGATGTGCGTCCTCCATACAGCCGATAAAATGGAATATGACCAAAGCAATCATTGGTATGTCTGTACGACATGCGGGCAATATTTTGACTGGTCCTCTCACGGAAGCTGCACGGGTGGAGATCAGTGTGATCTGTGCGGCATGAGCAGGGATGAATGTGCGTTTTTCATTGATGATCACTGCTATATTACGTCTTCCGTCCATGATAACCAGTATCATTATCTGGAATGCGTTTTCTGCGGCAAAACAGAACGCTCGGAGCATTTTGAAAGCTGCACTAAACCGGGTGTTTGTGGTGATGAAATATGCGGCGCGACCGCGGAGGAGGGCGCGGTATTCACGATCTTGGCGCATAATTACAGCCCGTCTGATGTTCAGTTTGATGAGTACAGTCACTGGTATGTCTGCCGTGACTGCGGACAGACGGTGGATAAGTACTCGCATTGGAGTGAAAACGGGTTCTATTGCAGTAACTGCGACATTGAAATGTCTGAAGTCAAGGTTTGTGAGGAACATGATATTGATGACACCGATCTGCATTCGGACGAATGGGGCCATTATTATGTCTGCATGATCTGCGGTGATTCTGTCGAATGGGAAGGTCACTACAATTGTGATCCGGAAGCGGATGCCTGCGCGATTTGCGGAAGGGCAAAGGAAGAATGCAGCCAGTTCTCGGTTGAGCATATGTGCGATTATGATGTGAAACCTGTGAATGTGGATGCCTATTCTCACGCCCGGATCTGCAGTTATTGCGGAGAACCGGTTATTCTGGAAAGTCACTGGATGTACTGGGATGACGCGACTCAGTCCTATTACTGCGAAGCCTGCGGCGCCACGGATCTGGAACTGCATGCCTGTCAGTTTGACGGATGGCAGAGCAGCGCGAACGGTCTGTATCATTACCGCGAATGTGAACTCTGCCATAACATGTGGGATTATGAGACCCATGTGGATGATGACGGTGACGGCATCTGCGATGTCTGTGAGCTGAAAGCCACGATCTGCCATCATGAAAACGGATACAGTCCGTTCTGGTCTTCGGATAACAAGAGTTACGCGCATTATGTGGAATGCAAGTACTGTCATGAATGGTATGGCGAGGAGCCGCATGTCGATGCCAATGGTGATCATGTCTGCGATCTTTGCGGGCAGTCTGATATCGCAATCTGTACCAGCCATACCTGGGCGAAGGATGAAAACGGAAAATACAGTTACTGGTATGATGATGAAACCCATTATGTGTATTGCGAAAAGTGCCGTACAAAGGGTACTGTGACAGAGCATATCTGGAGTGACTGGGTCGCTTCGCCGGAAGGACATATGAGATCCTGCAAGGCCTGTAAATATCAGCAGTGGGAGAACCACAGCCTCTGCGGCGGAAGCAAGTGCAAGGTCTGCGGTCAGCCCAAGTCGGATTGTACCAGCTATATGGACCACTGGTATGATGTCGTGGATAACGGGTCTGATGAAACACATCTGTTTGTCTGCCGTTACTGCGGTGATAAGCAGGAGAACCCTCACGGACGCAGCTGCACGGATCCGAAGGGAGTCTGCTCCTCCTGTGGACATGTGATGGATGACAGTTTGATGGATATCTGGCACATGACCAACAATAAATATGAGTCGGATGGCTTCTATCACTGGCAGGTCTGTCTGTACTGCGGTGAGCAGGTCTACAAGTACGCTCATTGGGATTACAATAATGACGGCTACTGCGATGATACAAGCTGCGGAGCGGAGATCGAGCCGTGTCCCGGTCATGACTTCGGTGACTGGACAGTGGAAGGGACATGGAACCATATGCGGACCTGCGCGATTTGCGGAACGGTCGAGTATGAGACTCACTACAACTGCTCCGGCGGAGACACCTGTCTGGCCTGCGGCATTAAGAAAGCCAGCGATGTTTATCTTGAAACATATCATATGGTTGAGGATTATGAGAAACTCGAATCGGATGCCTATTACCACTGGAATGTCTGCTCTCGCTGCGGAGAACCGCAGAACAAAACGACCCACTGGGATGGCAACTATGACGGTGTCTGCGATCAGTGCGGCAATATCATCGGTCATGATCATACCTGGACCCTGAGCGAAACGGTAAAGGCCACCTGTACAGCAGACGGAAAATATGTCTATGTCTGCGGATGCGGAATGACCCGTGAGGACAGCATCGATAAACTGGGTCATGATTATCAGCTGTCAGCGACATCCGAAGCCACCTGTGTGGCGCAGGGCGCGAATACTTATACCTGCACCCGGTGTACGGCATCCTATTCGGAAGCGATTTCCGGACTGAAGGAGCACACATGGGTCATTTCCGGGAAAACGGATCCCACCTGTCTGGCGGCCGGAGCGACTCATTATCAGTGCGCGGTATGCTCTGCGACAAAGGACGAGGCTATACCCGCTGTGGCTGAACATAACTGGGTACTGAAGGAAGAAGTGCCTTCCACCTGTGAGAAGCTCGGACACAAGGTGTTCTCCTGTACGATCTGCAGCAGTGTCCGCAATGAGGATCTGACGGAGTATGCCGAACATAACTGGGTACTGAAGGAAGAAGTGCCTTCCACCTGTACGATGCTCGGACACAAAGTGTTCACCTGCACGACTTGCGGCAGTATCCGCAGTGAGGATCTGACGGAATATGCCGATCATAACTGGGTGCTGAAGGAAGAAGTACCCTCCACCTGTACGGAAGCCGGACACAGAGAGTATGTCTGCGGCGTATGTAATGCTTCCCGCACAGTGCAGCTTGCTCTGGCTGAACATGACTGGGTTGAAACAGACCGGCTGGATGCCAGCTGTACAGAAGACGGCTATGCGGATTACGAATGCGCGGCTTGCGGAACGACCCGTCACGATGTCCTGCCCGCTCTGGGACACAGTTACGGCACTTACACGACCGGATACAACGGTACGCACTCCCGCACCTGTTCCGTCTGCGCTCATGTTGACGTTGAAAACTGTCAGTGGACGACGGTGGAGATCGGCAACATTACCATCTCTACCTGCAATATCTGCCGCTTCGTGAAGACAACGATCACCGGACTGGAAGACCTGAATAAACTGGGTAAGACGAATACGACCGTCGCGAAGGAGATCAGGACCGAAAATGTGAAGGTCGATATGGATCTGAGCGCGTTTATGTCGCCTGACCTGGATCCGGAAGACCCGGAACAGACACCGGTGGAAACCCATCTGACCATTACGGAATCCAGTGAAGCGCTTCCGGAAAACTGCTCTGTAGTGAAGATGTTCAATATCAATCTTGAAGTGAATGGCGAGGCGCTGAGCAAAGTGGATCAGAAAGTTGTGATTTCTCTTCCGCTGAGCAATCTGAGCGACATGAGTGAGATCGAGAAAGATGTTGAGAACTACAAGCTCTTTGTCCTGAGTGAAACCGGAGAACTGATCGCGGTCGAATATGAGATCGTGGATGGCATGCTGATCCTGAGCACAGAAGCATTCGGTATGTTTGTTATGATGACTGCCGAGGAAGCGGCATTGCTGACAAAGTAAGCCGGTTCAGCCGGTTGGCAAACGAATAAAAAAATGAAACGCGTCTCTGTCATACTGACGGAGATGCGTTTCCATATATCGGTTCCCGCGTGTCATAGCGGAAAACGACGGGGGTGGGTTCAACCGCGATCGGATCATCCTCCCAGACGGCATAACGAAAGACATCCGTATGATCTTCCGGCCGGGCGCCGACGGAGGCGATCAGGGCTTTGTACGGCTTCAGGTCCGGGGAAAACTCCGGCCGCTTCTTGCATCTTTCCCGCAGATAGCAGTCAAAGGTCAGGCATTCGGTGTACAGATCCCGCTTTTCCGGATGCCGCGCGGCGGCGAACTCCAGCAGGATGAGATACCGTTGCATTCGGGACGGCTGGCAGACTTCATATCCGTGATCCCGGTACCAGCGGGATAACTGCAGGAAGAATTCATACGCGCTGCCGGTCTCACGGATCAGCAGGGGCAGCGTACGGGTATACTGTCCGCTGTTATGATACAGCTCCAGCATTTCCTCGACGCCCTTCAGTTCCAGCAGATCCCCGTAGCCGAGCCAGCGGGTGGACAGGACTTCATAAGGCGGTCCGGCCTGATATTTCAGATCGTATTCCCCGGCCAGCTCCTCCATGGGAGAGCCTTTCAGCACTTTCAGGAACCCCAGCTGGAGATCGTGGGCCTGCATGGAAAAGACGCGGTCAAAGCTGCTGCGGAAGGAGGCCAGATCTTCTTCGGGAAGACCGGCGATGAGGTCCAGATGCAGATGGATGTTTCCGGCGGCGCGCAGGCGGCTGACGATCCTTTCCAGCCGGTTCAGATCCATGCTCCGCCGGATGGCGGTGACGGTCTCCGGATTCGTTGTCTGGACGCCGATCTCCAGCTGTACCAGTCCGGGACGCAGAGAACACAGCAGGTCCAGTTCTTCCTCGTTCAGCAGGTCCGCGGCGATCTCAAAGTGGAAGTTGGTGACGCCGTTGTCATGCTCCGCGAGATACCGCCAGATCGCGAGGCAGCGCGCGTGATCGCAGTTGAAGGTCCGGTCGATGAACTTGACCTGGGGGACTTTCCGGTCCAGGAAGAACTGCAGTTCCGGCAGCACCAGGGAGAGACTGCGGAACCGGACATGCTTGTCGATGGAGGACAGGCAATATGTACAGCGGAACGGGCATCCCCGGCTGGATTCATAATAGGGGATGCGGTCCCGGAATTCGGTCATGTCGTTGTAAAAGAAAGGGATATCGTCCATGGGGACAGGTTCCCGGATCCCGGTGAAGACCGGACCGTCCTCCCCGCGGATGCAGCACCCCGGGATATCCGGAAGCTCCGGACTGCCGGTATGCCAGTGTTGGCAAAGTTCCCGGAAGGTCTCCTCGCCTTCTCCGGTCATGATGCCCCGGACCTGGGGATAATCGCGCAGGATCTCCGGCGCGTCATAGCTGACCTCGGGGCCTCCGAGCCAGATCTCCGTATCGGGCAGGACTTTGGGCAGGTCTTCCAGCAGGGAGAAAATCATCTTCCGGTTCCAGATATAGCAGGAAAAGGCGATGACGTCCGGCTGCTGCCGGTAAATATCGGACAGGATCCAGTCACGGGACTGGTTGATGGTATATTCAACAAATCCGGAGGACAGACCGTCGGCTGCCGCGTACGCGCGCAGACTGCGGATTGCCGGATTGGTATGGATGAACTTCGCGTTCACCGCTGTCAGCAGGATCTTCACGTACGGTCACCCCCCTATAGACCGCAGCAGAGCTGCGGAATGATGAATGATAAGGTATAAGGTATAAATTTCAGAATGTCTGACTGGTCAGTCTGACCATGAGAATACTGCAACTCCAACGCAGACCGTAACCAGAATAACATACTATAATTCATAATTCATAATTTCTAATTTATAATTCCGCCTGTGTCGGCTCCGCCGCCTCAGGCGGTCAGTTCCGCGCTCCCTTTGATCTTCTTCATCCATTTGCCGCTCTTCAGACGGAAGGTACACCAGATGCATTTGATGATCTGGTCCAGCTTCAGCATGACATAGATCCAGAAGGACGGCCAGTGGAAGACAAGTCCCGCCAGATAGCCCAGCGGAATGGACGCGACCCACAGGAACAGGATGTCCCCGACCATGAGGAAACGGGTATCCCCGCCGGCGCGGAGCACGCCCTTGGTGAGGATGCTGTTCATGGACTGGAAGATCACGATCAGGCAGATGGCGTCCATGAGGTCGGCGGCGATGAGCTTGGCCTCAGGCGACACCTGATAGAAGTTGATGATCGGATATTTCAGGATCAGGATGAGCAGGGCGGAGAAGATACCCAGCACGACGCCCAGTCCCAGGAAGGTCCAGGCCTGACGCTTTGCTTTCGCGATCTTGCCTTCGCCCATGGTATGACCGGTAATGATCGCGCTGGCGTGGCAGATGCCCTGCACGAACACGGAGGTCAACTGCTGTACGGTCACCGTGACGGAATTGGCGGCGGCAAAGACCGCGCCCAGACGGCCGATGACCATGGCCACGGTGTTGTTACCGATGGCAAGCAGACCGTCGCTGATGAGAACCGGGATGCAGGTGCGGAAATACTCTCTGACAAGATCCCGGCATTTCATGGTCAGATGTTTGAAGCGGTAGCCGATCCGCTGATCCTTCAGGAAGAAATAGCCGCAGATGAAACAGAGTTCAAACACGCGGGCAACCAGAGTGCCCAGCGCGGCACCGGCGATCTCCATCCGGGGCATGCCCAGCTTGCCGAAGATAAAGACCCAGTTCAGGAATACGTTGATAAAGAACGCGATGATGCTGCAGATCAGCGGGATCCGGACCTGATTCACGGTCCGCAGGACGCCGGTACAGGTCAGGCTGAACCCGATGCACAGGAAGCAGGGGACCATGTAGACCAGATAGTCGCAGCCGTATCTGATGATCTCCGGATCATCCGTATACAGGCGCATGACGAGCTGCGGCGCGATGGCCGTGAACCCGCCGAAGGCGAGGATGAACACCGCGGCGAACCGCAGCATGATCGTTACGGTTTTCCGCAGCGCGTGCAGGTCCTTCATGCCCCAGTAGCGGGCGGTCAGGACGGAAGCGCCCATGCTGATGCCCATGCAGAAGATCTGGAACATGTTGACAAACTGTCCCGCGAGGGAGGCGGCGGACAGCTGCGCGTCACCCATGCCGCTCAGCATGACGTTGTCCATGAGGTTGATGCCGACGGTGATCAGCTGCTGCAGCGCCACCGGGATAGCAATGGCAAACAGGGTCTTGTAGAAATCTTTGTCTCCGAGGTACTCTTTCCAGTTGTTTCCGGGGTTCTTTTTTTCGCTCATAATGACTCCTGATCAAATAAATACAATACCTTTCTATTATAAAGGCAATCACACGCCCGGACAACGGCAAAAAGATTGCTTTTTCCGGTAAATGATGGCAAGATAGAAACATGACGGAGTATTTGAGGAGGCAGGAGCGGAAATGGAGCCGGAAACCGGACGAAGATTTTCCGAAAAATGGTTTGGAGCCGCGATCCTGACGCTGGGGCTGATCCTGCTGGGACAGGCGCTCGCGCTGGTGGCGGATACCCTGTTTCCCGCAGAGGAGAAGAGCGGCTTGTGGGCGGCGTTCCGGACATACATGGCGGACGGCTGGCTCTGGCTGATGTTCATCCCGGTGATGCTGGCGCATCCGGACGACCGTGAAACGGTCCGACAGTTGGTTTCACGGGGGCATGGAAAGCGCGCCGCAGCCGGAGCCGCGCTGGGCTTCGCGCTGATCGCGGTCTGCTATGGCGCTGCCTGGGCGGTCGGAGATCTGATGCCCGTTTTTGTCGGGGCTTCCGCGGGGGAACTGGCGCTCATGCTTTTCGCCGTGCTGGTCCAGGCCGGAGCGGAGGAACTGGCTTTCCGGGGTTTCCTTCTGGGACGCTGTCTCCGGGATCTGAAAAAGCCATGGATGGCTATTCTGCTGAACGCGGTCCTGTTCGGCGCGCTGCATCTGGCGAATGAAAATGTGACTCCCGCGGGGGTACTGGGAACGGCAGCCATGGGCGCGCTGCTGGCGGTCCTGATGTGGAAGAATGAAAGCCTGTGGCAGGTGATCCTCCTGCATACGGCGTGGAACTGGCTCCAGAATATCATTTTCGGTCTGCCCAACAGCGGCTGGGTCTTCAGCTGTTCCCTGCTGGGCGCCGCGAACGTGACAAAGACCGCGACCTTCTTCTATGATCCTTATTTCGGCCTCGAAGGCAGCTGGCTGTGTATTTTGCTTTCTACAGATTTGACCGTTCTGACTACTAAAAAGTATAAGGCTAAATACCGCTTCCTTTAAGTAAGAAACTGTTACCGGTTATCCCTCTCACCGCTTCGCGGAGCTCCACCAGAGGGGGAGCTGGCTGCGCTTGCGCAGACTGAGAGGGATAAACGGAAAAACTAACTAAAATTCATCATTCATAATTTATCATTTATCATTCCGCAGCTCCGCTGCGGTCTGCGGCGCGCTTTTTTCCTCCGACTTTCTTAGCGATCGCGTGCACGATCCAGTTTGCTCCCGCGCCGCATATGATTCCCAGCGCGATTCCCGCCAGTACATCCGTGGGGAAGTGTACAAAGAGCCACAGGCGGCTGAACGCGATCAGCAGGGCGACTGCCAGCACGGCCAGCCCTGTTTTCTTATGGTTCAGCAGCACAGCCGTCGCGGCCGCGAATGCCCAGGCGGAATGCGTGGACGGGCAGGAATAGCTCGAAGGCCGTTTCAACAGCAGTACCACACTCTGATCGATATGGCAGGGACGTGGGCGTGCGATCAGGTCCTTCAGTACGAACTGACCGAGGACATAGACAAGGGCATATCCGAGCAGAACCGCGAAGCCGCACTTCCGGGTCTTCGGGAAGATGCAGAACAGCGCGCCCAGGATCAGCCACAGATGACCGTAATCCCCGGCGATCTTTGTGAGGATCAGGAAGAAGTTGTTCATGAAGTCCCCATGCAGGTCCTGGATCCCGTACAGGATATCCCAGTCAAATCCGGTACGGTGCTCACCTGTGAGGAAGCGGGTCAGGGAGTCGAGTTCCGCTTCTGTCATTCCGGCGGCGGTCAGGTAATCCCTGGCGGGCTGTTCAAAGGTCAGTCCGGCGAGATCGGTCCCTTCCGGCACACCGACCAGCCAGTCCATCATGTCCCGGAAACGGATCTTCACAAAGGCATCATATTTGTCCGGGTTGGAAGCTTCGGTGATGCCGTAATAATTATCGTAGGTGATCATATAGTCCCGGAGGAGCTCTTCATAGTTTGCTCCCGCCAGGGCTTCCAGCAGCAGGCAGATGAAACCGGTGCGGTCCTTGCCTTCCGTGCAGTGGATATAGACCGGCTGATCCTGAGCCATCATGGACCGGAGCCCTTCGGCCAGACTCGCGGAAAATTCCGGACTGCGGAAGTTGGCGCTCAGGCCGAGGCAGGCGGTATGACCGTCTTTCATCAGTTCCTCAAACCGGGAACCGGGGAACAACGGGTAGTTCTGTGCTTTTTCTTCCTTGTCCGCAAGGTCCAGGATGAATCCGATCCCGGCTTCCCGGATCAGCTTATCCGTGCATACGGCACGGAGATTGCGGTCATCCACCGGGCTCGCGCCGCGGAAGAACATACCGGAACGGAGCTTCCCGCCGCTCATTTCACGGAAATTGGAGAAGATCTCATCGGAGGTAAAAGTGTTCCGGTCATTGCTGTATACGGCGGACAGACTCTCCTGGACGGTGGTGTATTTTCCGCGCTCCCGGAGGGTCACGGTCACGGTGTCCCCTTCCTTCGCTCCGGAAAGTTTCCACATTTCACCCGTGGTGGCGAAGGTGAAAGCCGGATGCTCATAGCCGGGATACAGGCAGATCAGCGGGCCGCCGGTCGTGGCGTAGTATCCGTCATAGACGGGTACGTCTTCCTGTCCGAATCCGTTTGACAGCTGTACGTCAACACTGTCGCCGGGCATGAATCCGGCTCCTGTGAAGTCGTCAAGGGAACAGCCGATGGAAATGGCTCCGAACTCGGTGTCTTCCAGTGCGTCATAGGTTGCGGAGAGTTCCGTTCCTTCCGCAACGGCGGACAGGCAGCCTGCCAGCAGCAGGACGCTCAGAAGGACCGGCAGGATCCGCCGGCAGATGAAAGAGGTCATATTGCGCATGTTCAGTCTCCTTTAGTCAGAGGATGATTTGGTTTATACAAAGGATCTTTCCCTGTATATGAAATTATACGCTTTCCGGGAGAAAAAAGCCATACCGGTGTTCTTCACGCTGTTCGTCTTTTCCGGAGCCGGAAAGTAGTGTATAATTTTTATCAGAGATATTGATTGGAAAAGGGGGTGAGTTTCACGGATACGCTGCGGCTTTCGGTCCGGGCACTGGTGGAATTCACCCTGCACGGAGAAGATATCTGTCCCGGCGGCAGTATGAAGGACTGCCTGGAGGGACAGCTGGGTCATAAGGCGCGCCAGAAACTGCTGGGTGAAGGCTGGCAGGCGGAAGTGCCGCTGGAGGTGACCTGTCCCGGGGAAGATGACTGGGAGGTCCGGATCTCCGGACGCATGGATGCGTACCTGGAGGAAGAGATCCCGGTCGTGGAAGAGATCAAGCTCTGCAGCGCGAAATGGGTCCCGGAGGAGGTCCGGGAAGCGCACTGGGCACAGGCGGTCTGTTACGGATATATGCTTTCCCCGGAGGATGAGGCTAAAAAGGTCATGATCCGCGTGACCTATGTGACCCGGGATGGTAAGGTCCGGGCCAAGTTTGAGCAGGAGATGACCTCCGGAGAATGCGGACTCATGTTTGCGGAATTGCTGACAAACTGGGTCCGCCGGCAGCGGATCCTGCGCAGGCATCTGCGGGAAAGGAACGCATCCCTGCGGAATCTGGAGTTCCCTTTCCCTGAGTGGCGTCCCGGACAGCGGGAAATGGCGGCGCAGGTGTATACCGCCATTCAGAGACGGCGGCGGCTTTTTGCCTGCATGCCCACGGGCTGCGGAAAGTCCGCGGCGGCGCTGTTCCCGGCTCTGAAAGCGCTTGGGAACGGGATGACCGGGCAGGTGTATTATCTCACCGCGCGTACCACCCAGCGGCAGGGCCCTTCGGAAGCCCTGGCACTGCTGCGCCGGCAGCCGGTGCATCTCTGGACGCTGACGCTGGACGCGAAGGACCGCCAGTGCCCGGAGCGGACAGTCTGTCATCCGGATTTCTGCCCCCGGGCAAAGGGGCATTATCTCCGGGACGCGGAAGCCATAGAGGAAATGCTGAAGACGGACGACTGGACGCCGGAAGCGATTCGCGCCATGGCGGAGAAGTATCAGCTGTGTCCGTTTGAGTTTTCCCTGTCCCTGGTGGAAGTGGCGGATGTGGTGATCTGCGATTACAACTATGCGCTGGATCCTGCGGTGCATATCCGGCGGATCTTTGACCGGCCGGGAGAAGTGACCCTGCTGGTGGATGAGGCGCATCATCTGGATGACCGGGTCCGCGAGATGCTTGGCGGCGCGGTGGACAGCGGGCGGATCAGGCGTCTGCGCACGGTTGTGGGTAAGGCCGAAGGCCGGAACCATCGCCTGTACAAAGCCATGACCGAAGTGATCCGGCAGGCGGAGGCGCTTCCTGCGGAGGAACGGCTGACGGAGATCCCGCCGGAAATGTATTTCGCCGCGGAGGAACTGGCGGAAGGCTTGCTCGAGGAGCGTATGGGCAGTTTCCCCTGGGAGGAAGCCGGGGAAAAGATCCTGGATACCCTGACGGAACTGCTGGGCTTCGTCCGCGCCGGCAGACGCGATCCGGAGGAATATGCCTTCCTGCGTCAGGGAAATAAACAGTGCCGTCTGACGGCGTTCCCCCTGCGTGTGGACAACTATCTGAAGGAAACGACCGCACCCATGACCGGTATGGTCTGCTTTTCGGCGACGCTGGAACCCCTGAATGATATGAAGACGCTGCTTGGCGGTGAAGAGGAGGATGCCTGTTTCGCGATGCCGTCACCGTTCCCGCCGGAGAACCTGCTGGTGATCCGGGAGAATGTGAATACACGCTATGCCTCGCGGGAAGCTTCTCTCCCGGTGATCACGGAACGGATCCGGCAGTTGCAGGAGACCCGGCCCGGGCACTATATCGTGTTTTTCCCCAGTTTTGCCTATATGAATGCCGCCGCGGAAGCGCTTGGACCGGATACGGAGGTCCGGGTGCAGCGCCGCGGGTTGACGCAGGAGGAACGTGAGGCATTCCTGGCGGCTTATCGGGATGATCCGTCACCGCTGACCTCCCTGTGCGTCATGGGCGGCATCTTTTCCGAAGGAATTGACCTGCCCGGCGCGGCGCTGGACGGGGTCATGATCGTCGGCGTCGGTCTGCCGCAGGTCAACCTGTTTCAGGAGACATTGAAACAGAACTATGATGAAACGCTGGGAAACGGTTTCCATTACGCGTACAGGATCCCCGGCATGCAAAAGGTGGCGCAGGCCGCCGGCCGTGTGATCCGGACCGAAACGGACCGTGGCGTGGTCCTGCTCCTGGATGACCGTTACGGTCAGCCGGAGTATGCCCGGTTGTGCCCGCCCCACTGGCGGATTTTCTACGGGAACGCCGAAGAGCGCATGAAGAGATTCTGGAATGAAAAGTGAAGAATATGTATTTATTCCTAGGAAAAAAACAAGCAAACGCGTTTTTTTCCTAGGAATAAAACTTGACCATGTATACGAATGCAGATATACTATGAAATGAAGTATAGTTGTCGCTTATTGTTCAAGGAAGCTTCAGAGCGTTGCCGGAAAGGAGATCAAAGATGCTTCAGAGAAAGATCATGCATGATTTGATGGAATGGAAGGGGCGATCTGACAGACAGTGCCTGATTATCAAGGGCGCTCGTCAGGTTGGAAAGACCTATATCATTGATCAGTTCGGGAGAGAAAATTACGAACAGGTAATCCGGCTGAATTTTATTGAAAATCCTTCTCTCTGTGCGATCTTTGACGGTGAATTATCCGCTGACCAGATTCTGAGCAGGATCTCCCTGATGATAAACGGAAGCAGGCTGATACCCGGAAAGACCTTGATTTTCCTGGACGAGATTCAGGAATGTCCGAACGCGAGAACTGCGTTGAAATTCCTGAGTGGCGATCCGCGCTTTGATGTTATTGCGTCGGGATCATTGCTCGGTATCAATTATAAAAAGGTCCCTTCTTTTCCGGTTGGCTATGTAGAACATATGGAAATGTTTTCCCTTGATTTTGAGGAGTTTCTCTGGGCAAGGGGTATCAGTAAAGAATCTGTTCTGGATCTGAAAGGATACTATGACCGACGCGAGCAGATTCCGGAAGTGATCCATCAGAAAATGCTTCAGTTATTCCGGGAATATATTGTGATTGGCGGTATGCCGAAGGTCGTGGATGATTTTGTCACACATCTGGATTATCAGCGCGTTCGCAGAAGACAAAAAGATATCCTGAACGATTATGAAGATGATATCGCGAAATATGCCGAAGGAAACGAGAAAGCCAAGGCGCGGGCCTGCTTCCTTTCCATCCCCCGGCATCTGGCGAAAGACTATAAGAAATTTCAATACAGTTTGGTGGAGGCACGTGGCACATCCGCTAAGTTTGCCGGTAGTCTGATGTGGCTGTATGATGCCGGGATCATTAACTTTTGCTATAATCTTTCTCTTCCGGAACTTCCTTTGGAAGGGAACGCTATGGAAGATTGCTTCAAAGTCTATATGCGGGATACAGGTCTCCTGATGGCAATGCTGGAGGATGATTATCAGCAAGAGATCATCAACGGAAATCTCGGGATCTATAAGGGAGCGATCTACGAGAATGTCATTGCGGACCTTCTGGCCAAAGCGGGAAGGAAACTATATTACTTTGAATATCGTTCACGTCTGGAAATTGACTTTTTTATCCGATATCAAAAACAGGCGACAGCTGTAGAAGTGAAATCTGCGGACAATACCAAGGCCAAGTCGCTGAACTCTGTCATGGAAAACTGGCATGTACCCAGGGGAATCAAGCTTTCGTCCAGAAATCTCAGCGTTAATGGGAATGTGGAATCCATCCCGATATATATGATCATGTTCCTTTCTGCGGGAAACGGACAGTAAAACAGACGGGCTTCGGCGTCCCTATGTGTTCTATGTGTTTGTTCGGATCTGGCTGTAAAAGGTACATGATTGCAATATATGTGCAAAACATGTATAATAGATGGCAGATTAGTGTACAAAGCACTTCGGAGGGGGCTGTTTTATGCGTGAAACCGTGAATTATACCTGCCGGATCGATCCCGTAATCAAGAAAAAAAGCGAGCTGCTTTATGCCAGTCTGGGTATGAATCTCTCCACTGCGATCAATGTGTTCCTTCGGGAGTCCCTTCAGGTCGGCGGCCTTCCTTTTGAAGTCAGGATCAAGCAGCCGGAACCCATGGCGGATACTGCCGATACGGTCCTGACCGAACCCGCGGAGATTCCGGCCGGCTTCAGCGAAGCTTCCGGAAACAAAAAGAAGAAAAAGTCAAAGAAATAATGGAAAGGCGATGATCCGGAAATGCTGTGTGTGATCGTTTCCGTGATGGATCTGAATCCCGCGTCAGTACGCTATTTTACCGTGCCTGAAACGCTTTCGGCAGCGGGTTTTTTTGATACATGCGCGGTCGTGTACGGCTTGGATTCGAAACGGGTCACAGTCAGGCCTGATGAACGGTATAATCCGCCTGCTTTCCTGCAAAGCGTGAATGGAATGGATCCGGAAAATACCATGATTTCCTCTCTCTTTCATGTTGGGGATATATTTCGCTTGCGGTTGAGCGCACCGGGCATGTCAGACTTTTTGACCCTGCGCGTGGAGATCGCGGATATTCAAAGTGATCAGCAGATCATGACTGATGAAATACCGATTGTGACGATGGCGGTGGGTCTGAATCTGCCACGGAATGTATTCAGGACGGATGAGATCTGTTACAGATTCCGTACGTCCGCTCGTCGGATCCGAACGGGGTACGGCTCTGAAGCGGGAATTGAAGATGAGATACAGTTTGATTATCGCAGAACTGAAAACAGGCTCCGGCAGCTCTTCGCGCCTGAAACAGCTTTGCCAGAGGTGAGGATGGAATTGGGGCGACCTCTTCAGATCCTGCTTGAATCTCTGAAGGTGGCTGAGCTGAAAATGATCTGCGAGGAGGCAGATGTTTATCTTTACGGAAGCATGAACAAAGCCTCTTATGTCTGGGCTTTGCGGGAACATATGGAAGGGATGTGGCTTCGTAATCTGCTGGAATATCTGCCGCTTGAAGAACAGGAGACGCTATGGTCCTGCGTGCTCGGGAAAACCGAGATCCAGGACACGCTTTCCAAACAACTGATGCTGCAGCGTCTGGGGCTGCTGGTCAGAACGCGCGATGGGGGCATGTATTACGCGTCCGAATTGCTGAATGTGCTGAACAAACTCAATGGCACGGAAGAGAAAACGAAGCTGATGGTGAGATCCGCCTGCCGGACGGCACTGAGGGCGTGTGCCGTGTATTATACGGTTTTTTGCGCAGAGATGTACCTGCGGGTCCTTCATGTTCTTCTGCCGGAAATTTCACGTGATGTGGCACGGAAAATCCTGGAAATCGAACTGAATTCCGCCATGAAAGATGATATCTGGTATGACCTTAGACAGAATCAGTCATCCGGGGGATTCATCTTCAATTCGAAAATGGTGAAAGCGGCTGATGCGAAAAGGATCAGCTCGATGAATCTTCATAACGAGGCATCGACATATTTGCCGACCCGGGAGGAAATCCTGTATGCCGCGAGCCATGATGTGACACCTATGGAAACAGAACTGATCAGGGCGGTCCGGGAAAAAGCAGCATCGGTCTTCTATGATCAGTGGTCGCTTGCATACTTGATTGGAAAGCTGAGAACCGGTCTCGCTCCGGAAAAAGTCGCGGAAGGATTGAAAAAGGATTTCGGTTACAGGGTATATCTGCGTTCGGTTTTTGATGATATACAGTCTGTGTTGAAAGACAGACTGGGCGATCTTCCGGTTGCGGCACTGGGTGGCTTCACGCGCAGGAATGTTCCTCGGGAAGTGCTTCTTTGGGCCCAGTCGGTGAAGGCAGCGAATCTGTCGAATAAATCTGTTAAATAGTGAACGGCTAGTCGGAACGGAGAGAAGCAATTGTAAGAAAGGACTGAAAGTTCCGTGACTTATGATCAGTTTGAAAATATGTTCGGCGAAGCAACGGCATTGCTGGGTGTGGAAAGTTATTTTGCCGGCGAGCTTTCGGATCTGTCATTCACCGGACCGGATAAGAATGAAGATCCTGCCATGCTGTTCCGGAACCCGTGCAATGGCGGCTACGGTGAAAAAAAAGGACCGCTTCTGACCTTTCCGGAGCAGATGTGTCATGAGCTGAAGGGCAGATGGCTGAATACCCTGAACGGACATCATTACGCCTGCAAGCTTTTCCTGCATGACGGAGACATGCTGCCGGCCTGGGCATCTTGCGACTGTGGAAAATCGGAGGATGGTCTCTGTCGTCATGCTGCAGCTCTCGCGGTCGCGTACCTGGTCGATGAACAGGGTCAGGATATTTTCGCGGAGACCCGGCTCGGAGAAAAGCTGAAAGAGATCACCGGGCTGGAGGATCCGTTTCAGCCGGGTATCCTGAAGAGGACGGACGAACGGCTGACTGCCCTGCTGCCGAAGAGCGAAACAGAAATGGCACTGCCGGTCTTTGTGAAAAAAGCGTCCACGGGTACTTCAAAGCCGTTGTCCGCGGAGTGGACCCTGTCTGATTATGCGTCAAACGTGCTTTATCTGGAGGGTCGGTTCGGCGCGGACCGGCTTTATGTGGTCAAGGATCTCCGCCTTTTGCTGGAAACATACGCGGAAGGCGGTGAGATGACCTTCGGGAAGAATACTCTGCGGGTCGCTCCGGAAACCTGCCTGCCGGAAACGCGTAAGGTAATGGATGCCCTGACCGCCATGGTCGCTGAAACCTCGGAAAAAAAGGCAGCAAAATTGTTTGCTGGCACAACCGCGACCGCGGCGCCCCGTTTCATGGCCCTGCGCGGCAACTATCTTGACCGGTTCCTGGAAGCGCTGGACGGTCAGACGGTCTGTATCAACAGTACAAGCGGAACAGTAGTGGAGCTGGGTCGGAAAGCACTGAAGCTGGTGCTGAAAAGGAAAGCCTACGGCGCGACATTATTGCCGGCAAAGGTTCAGATGATTGCTTCCACACCGCTTTGGCACTACTGCTTATCAGACGGGTGTCTTTTCCGGGTCCCGAAATGCAATCGTGAAGGAACCGATATCCTGTCCGGAATGCTCGGCTGGAAAGAACCGGTATATATCCGGGAGAGCGATCTCCCGTTGGTGTACAGAAGTATCGTCCGTTATTTCACCGAAAACGGGACTGTTGAGCAAAAAGGCCTTGCTGAAGAGAATTATGTGAAGGAAGTCCCCGGATTCCGTTTTGATCTGGATCTCGAGGGGGACAGTCTTCTCTGTTCCGCTTACGCGCTGTATCCGGTGCAGGGACTGGAATACGCGCTCTATGACGCGAAGGACGCGATCCGCAGAAATCCGGAAGAAGAAAGAAAGGCCGGCAATTTGCTGACGGAGATCTTTGATGAAATGGACCCGGTCCGCGGGCATCTGATCGCGCGGATGGATAATGACCGCCTCTTTGATTTTATGCAGACCTGGCTGCCCGCGATGGAGCAGATGGGAACGGTCAGGGCAACGGATGCCGTCCTGCGCCGCAGGGTGCGTCAGTTTCCGCCGGCGCAGACGCGCGTTTCGGTGGACGGGGGTGGGATCCTTTGCAGTCTGAAGGCAACCGGGTTTACCCCGGATGAGATCGCGGAGATCCTGAACGCGTATGACCGGAAGAAGCGTTATCACTGTCTCCGGAGCGGCGCGTTTGTGCAGATGGACGAGGAGACCGCCGGCGAATGGGAAACGCTGGCGGAATTGTACAGCCACTACAGTGATAAAAAAGATCCTTCAATGCTGCATCTGCCGCTATATCGGGCTTTGTATCTGCAGGAAGCTATTGCCGGCCGTGAGGAAGGCAGCGTGGAGATGAGCGCGGCTTACCGTCAGCTGGTCAGCCGGATCGGGACCGCGGACGAGGGAGCGGATGTGCCGGCGAGCCTGAAGGAAGTCCTCCGGCCGTATCAGACGGATGGATACCGTTGGATCCGGATGCTGAAGGACAATGGCTTCGGCGGAATCCTCGCGGATGATATGGGTCTTGGTAAAACGCTTCAGGTACTTGCTTTCCTTTTGTCCGAAAAGGAAGCCGGAAAAACAGGGGACGCGCTTCGTACCCTCATTGTCTGCCCGGCCAGTCTGGTATACAACTGGAAAAAGGAGATCGGGACCTTTACGCCCGCGCTCACCTGCCGGATCATATCCGGTGCCGCGGCTGTCCGCAGGGAGCTGATCTGTAAGGAATCGGACGCGGATATATGGATCACCTCTTACGATCTGCTGAAGCGGGATATTGCCTTATATGATGGGATCCGTTTCGCGAATGAAGTGATCGATGAGGCGCAGTATATCAAGAATCAGAACGCGCAGGCCAGCCGCAGCGTGCGTGTGGTCGGCAGTGACTTCCGCCTGGCGCTGACCGGTACTCCGATCGAGAATCATCTGGGGGAACTCTGGAGTATTCTGGATTATCTGATGCCCGGGTTTCTCTACAGCTATACCGCTTTCCAGAAGGAGTTTGAGATTCCGATCGTTGCAAAACAGTCGGAGGAGGTACTGAACAGACTGCGCCGTATGGTGCATCCGTTTATCCTGCGGCGTATGAAACGGCAGGTCCTGAAGGATCTGCCGGCAAAGCTGGAAGAGACGGTCACGGTTCAATTGGAGGAAGAACAGAAGAAACTGTATGACGCCTCGGCGGAAGAGATCCGTCAGATACTCGGACGGACCGGGTCGCAGGACTTCCGGAAATCCAAGCTGGAGTTTCTGTCCCGCCTGACCCGTCTTCGTCAGCTGTGTTGTGATCCGTCGCTGCTGTACGGGAACTACAGCGGCGGCAGTGCGAAGCTGGAAGCCTGTATTCAGCTGATCCGGCAGGCAGTGGACAGCGGGCACAAGCTTCTGCTTTTCTCCCAGTTTACCTCCATGCTGGATATCATCGGGAAACGCCTTGAAACTGAAGGGATCGCCTATCACCGGCTGGACGGGTCCACTTCCAAGGAAAACCGGATGCAGATGGTGGATTCCTTTGCCAATGATGATGTTCCTGTATTCTGTATTTCGTTGAAAGCCGGCGGTACCGGTCTGAACCTGACCGCGGCGGATATCGTGATCCACTTTGATCCGTGGTGGAATCAGGCGGCGCAGGATCAGGCAACGGACCGTACTCACCGGATCGGTCAGACCCAGACAGTGAATGTATATGAACTGATCGCGGCGGGGACCATTGAGGAGCGGATCATGAAGATCAAGGAGAGTAAAAGCGCGCTGGCTGGCGATGTTCTCTCGGGCGAGAGTATCAGTTCGGCGGTGATCAATAAGGAAGATCTTCTGGCTTTGCTTGAGTGATCCAGACACATAGGCATAAGAGCACAAAAGAACTGTCCGTTATGTGTTTAGAAGTGATTCCGGGGCACAAATTATTCAGCAGATAAATATCACCCATAATACTGGGTTGAATTTATCTGCTTTTTATGTATAATTGTGATGAAGGAGTTGATTTATATGACGAATATTGTTCCGATTTCGGATCTTAAGAATTACAGTGAAGTTCTGAGTCATTGCGATGATGGTTCAGTCGTTTATCTGACAAAAAACGGGCGTGGGAAATATGTTGTACAAAGCCTGGCTGACTATGAAAAATTGCAGGCTGCTGTTAAATTACTGACTGAGCTTGGTAAAGGTATGGAATCCATCCGCGAGGAAGGAGTACTTTCTGTTGATGAAACTTTCGCCGGACTGGAGGATTAAGTATGGCAAAGGTAAGTGTTTCCAAAGCGGCACGTCAGGACCTTGTTGCCATTAAGCAATATATCAGTGAAGAATTGTGTAATCCCATGGCTGCGACACGGATCATCGGGAAGCTGAAAAAGGAGATTACGTCTCTTGACCGCTTTGCGGAACGTGGGAAACCATTGGATACATTGATATCAATACATACGGAGTATCGTTACATAGTTTGTGAAAACTACTGTATATTCTATCTGACAGGAAAAGATGAGGTTGTCGTTATTCGTATATTGCATCAGAGGCAGGATTACCTGCGCGCGTTATTTATGTAAAAACAATCTTATGAAAAAAGCGGCGAACAGCCGCTTTTTTCACCATTCAGTGATATACCCTGTTCAGTGTTTCCAGTAATCCTTCAGATCGACTTCTGCCCACTGATCCGACTCCACCGTTTTGACCCACAGAACCCTGTCTGCCGGCTCGGCAACAATCTGGTATACCGTCAGTTCATTTTCAGAACCGCCGTCTTCAATGGATGTGGTGATGATTTTCTTCATGTCTTCGGCATCGATGCCACCCTTCATACTTTCACAAAGATCAATGAGATTATTCCTGCGGGTAAAGGATTCCCAGCTGTTTTCATCTGTCGGAGGTTCCATTTCCCAGTCGGGATCGACGTAATGGTTCGTTGATACCAGCATTCCCTCCGGATTGTCGTCCTCGCCGTGCTTCACTCCGATCGGGCACCACTCATAGGAACGGGCCCGCGTTCCGTCCAGCACATTGATTATGTAGGATGAACTGCACAGCATTGTGTTGAAGTATCTGTCGACAAGCTCCAGCGAATCCGCCTCGAAAAGAAGATCAAGCAGCAAAGTCGTTCCGGTGATCCTTTCGTCCGGTGAGCTCATCGGCGCGGAAGGCTTTCCGTTATTCAATTCAAGGAATATCCCGGCTTCATTCATGCCGTTTACAGCGTATATTTCACCGGCATATCCGACAATGGCAGTCGAAAGAGCTCCATCTGACGGATTAAAGACCGTTACAAGCACATCGTTTTTTAACTTGGAAAAGGTATCGCCGTAATCATAGTTGCGGCCTATTACCATCTTGTCCTCCGCATAGTCGCCCCATACGGCGACCATGCTGCACTGCGGCAGTCCCGCGATCCGCTCGACCGCGTTGGTGACATAAAGCTGATCAACGCTCAGGCCTGAAGTTTCGGCTGCTCCGCGGAAAAATTCCCTGATCGTATAGGGCATCTGCTCGACCTGCGTACCGACGATGGATATCGCCTTTTCGGAGTTTCCTTCTTTTTTCTCGATCATATCGTTACAAAAGGCAAAAACATCCTGAAGCTGTCCCTTTGCCAGTGCTCCGTATTGCCTGCCCATTTCAAACCATGTTCCCGATAAATTCAGAATGGTTATGTTATGAGTTTTGGTGGCGGTCCCTTTGAATTCTGCCGTTCCGCTGCCTGAAGGCTCTTTTTTGATGATGCCCAGACACAACGCGCACGTTAATACCGCGGTGATCAGGATGATGAGTGCCGTTTTCAATTTCTTATTCATTATAAATGCTCCCTTATTTTCCGAATGACCAGTAGTGTACCTGACAGAATCTGGTAAGGGAATCAATTCCGGTCATGAACACCTAACTTATCATAGAGGGCATGACGCAGTCAAACCCTCAATGATGCTATCTGCCGCCCAGGGCATAAGCGCGAACCAGGTGGAGGCGGGAGAGCCGTCCGGGTATCTTTCTGTCAGCAGTCCTTCACAGAAACAGAAGCGTTCGCTCATCCAGCCTGTTTTTCCGTATCCGTATTCGCCGTCAAAGGTATTGAAGGTCTGCAGACCCCAGCCGATCGTGTCTTCCAGCCGGGAACGGATGTACGGGTCTCCGGTCTTTTCCGCACAGTATATCATTTCTTCAATGACGGTGGAAGACATCGGATGGATATGCGGGTTGGCGACGGAGGTGATGCTTCCGCCGCAGCTGCTCCATCCGATCGTGCTCAGGGGCGGAACCTGAACAGGGGTATTGTATCCCAGCTTGAAGCTGCATTCGTATCCGATGGCATCCTTCAGATGTTTCAGACAGATCTCGCTGCCGGTGAGTTCGTGCAGCAGCCGCGCGCACCGGATATAGGCGAGGATGCCTTCGTCGTCGATCGCCTTGTCGGTGTCCAGCGGTCCGCCGTAGCATTCCAGCCGGGCGACATAACGGTCGTAATAATGCTGTTCGGAAGTGATATAGCGCTCCGGAACAGACTTCTCTCCCGTGATCAGCTTCAGCATCAGCGCGGACGCGAGACACCAGCAGCCGCCGAGGGAATCATATTCCAGTCCGGTACCGGTCTCCTCGGAGAAGACAAAGGGATATTCATGATCTCCGTTCATCTCCCGGTCCATCCGTGCCTGCACGTTCGCGGCGAAAGCGATCCAGTCCGGGTGTTCTCTTCCCGCCTGTTCCTTTTCGGCGCGGGCGGCCTTCAGCAGGTAATACATCGCCTGTCCGGCGAGATATCCGGAATGACCGGGCATATGCATCCCGTCATACCACCAGCCGCGGACGCTCCAGTGTCCGTTTTCGACGGCGTCATAGGGCAGACCGGAACGCGGGTTCAGGCAGTTTTCCACGATATTGTCAATACAGGTGAGGGCGCGCTCCGTCATCCCATCGTCCCGCAGGCGCAGACCGGCCAATAACTGCGGTACCGCTACGGTTAGTCCGTTGGTCCAGGACAGGGATCCGAGCTTGTTTTCATATTTTCCGCCGGGGCGGTCATAGACGAATCCGGCGTACATTTTTTCTTCTTCGAGCCAGGCTTCCCGGTCCACCGCGCCCGCGATGTCAGCGAGCGCTTTTTCGACCGTCATACCGGGGATGTTCCTTGGCGGTTCATGCACCCGCGTGTAGACATCCTCGAAGGCGGCAAGGATCCCGGTGGTTTCGCTGATCTCCCAGTCATAGATATACAGGGTGAATGAGATGTTCTCTCCCGCGTCCAGCCGAAAACAGCTGTCTTCGGTCAGCGGGGCGCGATCCCGTACATTGGCGGTCTGGATAAACAGCCACGGCGCGTTTTCGTATCCCAGGGTGTATCCTACCGCGGCGGTATCATCCGGTTTCTCCGGACCGCCGTAAGTTCTGAAGGAAAAGCCGGCAAAGCGAAAAAAATCTTTCGGGTCTTCTCCCGGGACGGCGGCGACGGCTTTTCCGTCCTTCAGCGCGAACCAAGCGGGACCGGAGATCCCCCGGACCCGGCTGCCCTCTTTCATGAGGGCGACGGGCAGCGCCAGCCGGTCGCTCCGCGTCATCCAGAAATCGGAAAAGGGTTTACCATTCTTGCCTTTTCGGATCCGCGGGAAGGGTTTCCTGCCGGAATCGGGGAGTTCTCCCGAGTTATGTCCGTAGAAGTATCCGGGCAGAAAGAAAGACGGATCATCCGCGCCGGCGGTGGTCTCGATCCGGATCACCTGATATTGCATGCTTTCTCCGGGGTTGGAAATGGTCACTTCGAGCCGGAAAGGATCCCGCGGCGTGCCGTCTCCTGTCTCCACATGACATTCGGTCACAAGTCCCGTTTCTTCGAGCGGAAGATAATCCGTACCATTGAGATTTCTCGCGGTAAATTTCAAAGATGAAACATCGAAGGGCTCCATATTCTCACTTCTTCCATTGCTTGTTATGAACTATAGTGAGATTATACCGCAAAATTGTCTAAAACAAACTACAATTCATCATTCATAATTTATCATTTATAATTCAGAAACGCGGGGCATCCTTTCGGATGACCCGCGTTTCAGCTATTGCCCTGTTTTTCACTTTTCAAAGTCATCGATGAAATCCAGATCAGTGAAGTAATCCATCAGGATCCTGATTTCATCTTCGGTGACCTCGGAACCGTCCATATGGTCCGCGTAGGTGTTGATCTGGAATCCGTGATAAACGGAACACAGATAAACATAATCATGAGCGGACCCCTGTTCGTTGATCAGCAGCACTTTGGTGCCATGACCGCTTTCAAGGATCGTGGTCGTGGGATCGTGCATTTCTTCTTCGATAAAGGAATCGATATACAGCTGCATCTGTTCTTCGGTCAGGTCGTTCAGACGGGTGATCTTCGTATATTCCGGATCATCTGTGGGGACGATCACGGTGGAGAAGAGGAGTCCGGCTTCCTGATCGTCGGGTACGAACCGGAAGCAGACCAGACCGTCAGCGTTGATGACTTCCATGGTATGGCCTTCCACAGAGGGAACGGCCAGGGAAAGGCTTTCGTCAAAGACCACGGTGGTCTTTTCAGCGGTTTCGGCCAGAGCGGCGCAGCTGATCAGCAGCATGGCGGCCAGTACGAGCGCGGTGATTTTTTTCATGATTGATATCCTCCTGTCAGTTGTTGATGAGATGGATCATTCTTCCAGAGGATCCACATTATTGCGGAGAATGAAGCCGACATATGCGGGGAAGCCTTCTTCCTCGATGATGACCTGCGCCCAGGTCCTGCTTTCGGCAATGACCGTGATGGGAGTGTCGCAGAGGTATTTCTGGATATAGTTGGCACTGGTGCTGGGGAACCAGCGGAGATGCACGTAGTTGGCGGGATTCTTGGTCTTGATGATGGCCTGATAGGGTTCTTCCAGGTACTTGATCGCTTTCGCGGCGGTGTTGACGTCGCTGAAGGAAGGTCCTTCTTCTTCGGTGCCTTTGGGCTCTTCTTTCTTGGGCGGGGTATACTTGCCGGGTTTGGTCTTGCTGAGGAAGCTCATCATGACCCATCCGTCGATGACGTCACCGAAGCCCTTACCATTGGGTCTTTCCATGCTGACATGGCCCCAGGTCGCGTTATCGTTGACTTCGATGATGATCACTTCCATACCATAAGGAAGCACTTCGACGATCCCGGCATTCTTGTTGGCGGCGGCACGGAGATTCAGTCCCTTGCCATTATCGGTCTTGACGTAGCGGGTAAGGAATTCTCCGTCGTTCGCCAGCGCGCCGGCCATAGGCAGAAGCAGCGCAATCACGGCCGCAAGACAAAGCAGCTTTACCAGAAATTTCTTCATCGTGATTTCCTCCATAAAATATTAGTGTCCGGAAACGTTTTTCGTTTCTGTCTTTATTATAACAGACCGGATACAGGAATCAACCGTTGTTTTTTCTCTGTTTCCGGACCTGCTTCCATTAAACGAACAACGCCGGCCTTTTCTTCCCGCAGAGATGGCGGCGCTGTCGCGGTTCAGTCCATATGATACCTTCTATGGATCCGCGTCGGAAGCGGGTATGGCATTCCTGAACAGTATTCATCTGCCTGCGGAGAGATAAGCGCGGGTAAGCAAAACGAACTGGCGGAGATATTCCGTCAGTCCGTTCTTTTTAACTTATTCTGTTGCAACGGCGAGCCTGATCTTGGGCTTGCGGCCGCGCTTCGGACGGGGAGGTTCGGGCGCTGGAGCTTCCAGGATCAGTTTCTTTTCATATTCGTTGTAGATCTCGCGGATCTGCGCGGGGGTGTAGCTGTTGATCAGCTTTCCGTAGGAAAGGTTCACCTGATCGCATTTCCATGCGATGGCACTGAGTTTTTGTGAGGATGTCAGCATATATCAAAAATCTCCTTTACTGCTTTGATGTATGAGGATCCTTCCGGATCTTCATGCACAGTGTAAAGGAGAAATGTTGACTCATGATTAATGGAATGTAAACAATTGTTTAGTTTGTAACAAAAATCAGGACCCGCGGATCGCGGGTCCCTTTATGAGAGAAGAGGAAATCTCTGGATGTCGGTTATTTGGGGTATTCCCTGACCGGGAAGCCGGTCTTTCGGGTCCGCCCTGTCATCGCGGACACTGCCAGATACGCCTGCCTTTTATGCCGGGTCCGACGACTGTGAGTTTATTAATCCATATCTTCGGTGACGAGCACGCCGACTACGGTACCGACAGTGCCGCCGACTCCGGTGGAGACGATTGCGGCGGCTCCGACACTCTCGACCACGATCAGCCCGAGCCCGGCGCCCGCGCCGATCCCGGTCGCGCAGAGGGCGATCCCGCCCACGACGCAGGCGCCGCGGATCACCACACCCTTGTGTTCTTCACAGAAGTCACAGGTGGCATCCCACGCGGTTTCAACCGCGCCCGTAACAGTGTTCCAGGCATCGCTGAGCCAGCCGCCGCCGTTCACATTCATCAGTTCTTCCTCGTTCAGTTCAAAAGCGTTCATATTTTCATTCGGGTTTGTCATTTTCGTTTCCTCCTCGATCGTTCTTTCTCTCTTTGGCGGCCTTCTGTTCCGTCGCCTTACATCTGTAGATACGAACCACAAAAAAAGATGGCTAATCCGTGAACAAAACTTTTTTGCGGCTCCTCCGCTTTCTCCACCCTGCGGCATTCGCAGATACCGCTCACTTCCGCGGCGGCAGTCATCCTGCTGAGCGGGAGAAAGAGGGTATAGCTTTCGGATCAATTGAAAACAGCGCTTTTTGACTTGCTATGGACCAAAGGGCGTTGCTTTGATACGGGACAGGGGATGATATCTCAATAAGTCGTTTACTGACTGTCGCCATTTTCGCGTCCATTTACATACAGCAACAATTATGCTATTATAATATTAAATCAAATCAAATATCCGTCACGCCGGAATTGAATGTCAGGGGTATATCCTTACCCCGGTATGTAATTAAGGTAAAGGTCTGTTCGGCAAGTACACCCTGCACGAATTGCTCGATGATTTGGATGTGATCGAATGCTTTGTGAATCCGGGTAACGCTCCGATACAAGGTGAGGTGTTCAAAAAGCAGGAAGATCTCTATACTGCGCTTGAGGTAAAGCCGTTACTGGCGTCAGCAAAGACCTCGGAGGCATAGTGTGGTGTTCGGGAATCCAGGGTATAACCTATTTCAAGGCGACTGAGACTTACATAAACAACATAATAAATTGACAAGATGTGATAGGTTACATAGAACAATCAATAGGAGGGAGAATCACTATGGGAAACGAGAAGAAGGCCGCCAATCTGGAAGAGGAACAGTTGGAACAGGTCGTTGGCGGTGCGGGTGTTACCAGGGGAATGTGCAAAGTTATCAACTGTGACTATGTCAGAGTTCACGACGCGCCCGGTGGAGGGAACATCCTCGGTCAGATCAAATGCGGTAAAGAGGTACCTTACCTTGGCAAGACAAAAGGTTGGGGCCATATCATTTTTAACGGTCAGGATGCTTATATCTACCAGGATTTCTTTACAATATAATGGTGGAAAACAAAGCAAGTCATGATTTACTCCGGTGAACACAAAAAGGACCGGTCAGTGTGTTTGTCTATGGTGTACCATATACATATTTCTGCAAAAAAAAGGAGGTTCATCTGAAATGGATCAGGAAAAGGCTAAAAAAGAGTTGTTGTCAGAGAGCGCCGTAGAGGCAGCAGTCGGAGGACGGATTACTAGCGGAGATCAAACCCGTATGGTTTGCCAAACCCCTGGTTGTAACTATGCCATTACTTGGGATGGATACTTTCTGAATCAATCTTTCAACTGTCCTCATTGTTCTGATGACAGTCGTCCGCTTGACCAAAGGTTTTTCAATACGCTTTTAGGTGTGGAATACATTCAGTAAATCCTGTTAAGTTTCATTATCTGCCAGGATTATAATGCTCTCCTTTCATCGAAAAAACGTATAAAGGCGATCAAAACTGAAAGATATCTGGATCGGCTTCTGGATCGGGATAGAATCCAATTTGTGCTGAATATGACCTGTGAACAGAAAATGGCGGAAGAAATCTTCTCCTCCGGAAAATATGACGGTTTTTATGATGGAAGCTGCCGGCACCCAAAATCAGGATGGGATGAAACGTAAACCCGGCCGTCCGAGGAAAAAACCGGTTCAGGAAAAGTAAGAAATAAAAAGGCGGTTGCTGCAAAGCGAATGCAGCAACCGTTTGCTTTCATTGTGTGGCTTATACTTTTTCGGTGAAAAGGTCATCCAAAGTGATTTGATTACTGATGAGCCCGCTGTATTTATTCTTACGGACTCCGTAAGTTGTGATCATAGTTAGTTGCAAAGTGTTTTTCGTTCCGGTTTCGCGACGGAAGACTTCAATTTTGTCACGGAGAGTTTGCTCATATTCCTTATCTATTTCGTATTCGTTGATGGAATGTTTGATTTCACATATATTGATAACGCGGTCCCGTCTTTCGATCAACAGGTCGATCTGTGCGCCTTTGCTCTTCTCATCGCCGGTAACTGGAGCGCAGGACCAGGAGGATTCACTGGTCAGAATTCCGGAAATACCCAGTCTGTATTTGATTTGAGCAATGTGATCCCGGCACACTTGTTCAAATGTCAGTCCCGCCCAGATTCGACGTGACGGATGATCAAGCATGTTTGTCCAGAAATGTTCATCCTGACCGGTACGTCCGTGCAGAAATCGTAAATAGAACATGGTATAGTAATCCGACAACTGGTAGATGGACTCACGGTTTTTATGCCCAAAGGGCACAGTTTTGCGAATGAAGCCGGAATTCAGGAGATTGCTCACCATCCCGGACAGATCACCGTTAGCCGGGAGACCTGTTTCGCTGGCTATTTCTTTTAGTGGAAGTCCGCCCTTGCGTTTGTTTAAGGCTTCAACGATCTGGATATACCGTTCACTGTTGGAAAACAGAGTACGGTACAGATGGAAAAATTCATCTCCAAGTTCAGCACGTTTCCTGAAAAAGAGCTCATCGATGTTCTGACTGCAGGACAGTTCGGGAGAAAGAAGAGCAAGATAGTACGGGATTCCGCCCATGATCATATAGCATTCTGTAATATCATATCTGGCCCAGTCAATCCCACGGCTTTGCAGATAGACTTCAGTTTCTGCAAGTGTGAAGGGCTCCAGGAAAAGCTTGCATGTTTGGCGGCTGAACAGACCGCCTTTGTTGTTGGCAATCTTGTCTGTCATCCAAGCCGTTGCGGAACCGCAGACGATCAGTACCAGATTGTCCTGTGTGCAACCCCAGTCATTCCAGAACCATTCAAAGGCAGGTAGAAAACCGGAACGGTGAGTATCCAGCCACGGCAATTCATCAATGAATACAATGTGTTTTTGATTTTGTGGGAGTTGCTCAAGATAGTTTCTTAACAGCTGGAACGCTTTTGTCCAATCTTCCGGGACCTCCTGTGTTACACCTGTTTGCCGTTCAAGCTCAGCACTAAAGTGCCGCAGTTGAGAAATACGCGGCTGCTCAAAAGCACCTGTGATTTTAAAGTCAAAATGATTGTCAAAAAACTGGTTGATGAGATATGTCTTTCCAACGCGGCGTCTGCCATATACGACAACCAGTTGGGCTTCATTTGCTGATAGACATCTTTCCAACCTTGCACATTCGGCTTTTCTTCCAATCAGCTTAGCTGTACTCATTGTACTCCCCCTCCCGTTCATCTGCATACTTCAGCAAACATATCTTAGCACAGATATAGAGGAAAAACAACTTATTAAACATCTATAAGTGCTTTTAAAGCATAGATAACGAGAAATGATAAACGAAAAGACCTCTATATGTGTGGAAAAACGAAGGGTATAGAGGAAGGAAAGACGCGGGAGAGCTTTGCTGAAAAGAAGTTGGAAGGATCGGCTGTGAACATTTTTTGGAAGAATAGTCACAAAAGTCGAAAGAGCAACCGATTGAGGTAATCATTCGTCTTGATCATAAAAAGTATATAATATGACGACGAGTGTGATATACCCCGACTTTGTCAGATAGTTGATGTAAAAAGCAGAAACAAAATGTAGCTGAAAGCAAGGAAATCATTGATTTTTTCGGTTGTAATTTACTGGAGCCGCGCCTTTTATGCCAGAGAAAAACATGAGAACCAGTCATTCCTTGATTTCATTGAGAAACTCAAAGCGAATCCTGCCGGTTTCAGAGTTTCTGCTGCCCAAAGTCGCAGCCTGCGAAAATACATGAAGAAGGAAACGATTCACAAGGAGACCGGGGAGATTGTTGATTCGAAGAAGCTCCTTTCCATGATTGATGACGACAAGCTGACAGAATTCAATGAACTGATGGGTTATTACCAGATTGTCTCGTCAGAACTGGATATGGATGATCTCGAAATCATTGACAAATACCATGAATTAACCCGAATTGAGGACCAATTCCGTGAAATGAAGGGGACGCTGGAAACAAGGCCGATCTGGGTCAATACCTCAGAACACATTCAGGCCCATCTGATGATTTGCTTTACCATCACTTGGGATGGATACTTTCTGAATCAATCTTTCAACTGTCCTCATTGTTCTGATGACAGTCGTCCGCTTGACACGATATATATCACGATATATACTGTGATCGGGGTGAGAGATATGATGACAGCAAAGGTATTTGAGAATGGCAGGAGTCAGGCTGTACGGCTTCCGAAGGAATGCCGGTTCGACAGCGACGAAGTGATCGTCAACAAGATTGGGGATATCCTGCTGCTAGTCCCACCGGGAAACAAATGGGTCGGTTTTATGGAGAGCCTGGAGCTGTTTACCGATGATTATATGGAAGGCGGAAGGGAACAGGCCGTACAGGTGCGGGATGAATTATGAAATATATGCTTGATACGAACATATGTATTCATGTTATCAAGAACAAACCCGAGACTGCCATACGCAATTTCCTCGCTCATCAGCCGGAGGATATCTGTATATCCGCCATTACTTTGGCGGAGCTTCTTCACGGGGTGGAAAAAAGCCGCTTCCCGGACCGGAACCGGCTGGCTGTATCCATGTTTCTGTCAGCAATCACGGTTCTGGACTTTGATAACGATGCCGCCCGGATGTATGGTGAATTGAGAGCCGATCTTGAACGAAACGGTACACCGATCGGACCAATGGATATGTTGATCGCCGGTCATGCCAGAGCAAAGGACCTGGTGCTGGTCACAAACAACACGGGAGAATTTGAACGGGTCAGGGCTTTGCAGCTGGAAGACTGGTCAAAATAAAGATAGGAGAAACAATCATATGAAGAAAAGATTTCCAATCGTTATCCTGTGCCTGGTGATGATGCTCTGCCTGGGATTCTGCCTGTCCGCCGCGGCGGATGATGTGTTTGAAGTTTCCGGGGCGGTCCTGACGGTCCGCTTCCCCGAAGGGATGGAGCCGGTCTTTGGCTTTTTAACCGGCAGCTATACCATGGAACCGCTGGCCGAAGGCGAAACGGCGGACGGGATCACGACGGTCAGCTATGTCCTGCCCGAAGAAGCCCGGGCGGAGGCTCAGCTGTTCACGGCGAGCGTGGATTTGTCCGGTGGAGCTGGTACGGATCTCAGCGGAATGTTTCTCACTTCGGATGAAAACGGTGAATTGTTCGTATTGGGCAAGTCGCAGGAAACACCGGAATATATGCTCGATTACAGCGAAGGATATGAATACAGCGATGGGAAGACGCTGTTTATCCGTCTTCCCGGAAGCCCCGCGACGGGATACGAATGGACGTTGATCCCGGATAACAGCGGCATCCTGGAACTGGTGGACAGTTATGAGATCGACGTGCGGGCGAACGAGGAAGATCCGCTGGTGACCGCGATGGGCTTCTTCTTCCTGCCGGCGGAAAATCCCGTGGGGACCGAAGGAAGCATGATGTTCACGCTGGATAAAGCCCCTGAGGGCGAGCCTGTCGGTACTGTGCTGGAATTCAGCTTCACGCTCGGTGAGAATGGTGAACTGAAGGAGATCACCCGCGTGCGGTGATCATCCCTTTCCATATCCCTACGAACAGTGTTCCCCAAAGTCCGCAATAAAATAATGGGCCGGCGTCCCGAAGGACGCCGGCTTGTATATTACATGCAGATGAAGAATGAAGGGTTAAATCAGAAGAACCAGCCAACGATGGGAAGGAAGGTCTTGACAACGCTGGTGGCCACGGGCATCGCGGTCTTTTCCGCAAGCGCCTTGACGTCCACGGAGACACCAACATTGAAGCCGACACCCAGCGATGCGCCGAAGCTGACATCGAGCTTGCCGTTCTGATATCCTACACTGGCGTTTCCGCCGATGCCCACTTTGAGGCCGCCGCTGACATTGACATCCACACCGCCGATGGTCGCGCCTGCAGTGCCGCTGATCTCAGCCGCGTTGAGTTCGCCGCTTGCGCGGATGACCGCGTTGAAATCACCGTTGACCATGCCCACGTTCATTTCCGCGGTTCCACGTGCGACACCGACGCCGGCATTGCCGGAAGCGTGCATATTGTATTCCTTGTCGCCGGCGGTGCAGCTGCCTTCGATTTCAGCCACTTTACCGGTCGCGCTGACGCCCGCGTTTACACCGTAGCCGCCGATGACTTCGCCGTTCGGCTTGCGGATCACGTATTCGCCGGCATTGGCGTGGTACTCGGCTTCCAGATCGCCGGCACCGACGCCGTAACTGTACTTGTAGCCATCGCCTTCTTCACTGATTTCAGCACCGATCACCTGCGCTCCGACGGAGTCTGCCATGGCAGTACAGGTGAAGATGGCCAGTACCAGGACCAGCAGCAGTCCTAATAAAAATTTTCGTGTATTCTTCATCTTGATCGCTCCTTTTCTTTCAGTCGTTTGTTTCCGGCTTTTCTCGCCGGTCATCTGTAAATACGAACCACCGGAAAAAATGGTTAATCCCGAATCAAAAGAATATGAGAACCTCAACGCACCCCCTTCCCCCTTCCCCCTGTATCCTGTATCCTGTATCCCGTATCCTTGCGCGACCGCAGTCGCGCTCTATCCCCTATTCCCTATACCCTATACCCTGATAAAAAAGTGCGGCTTGCCGCACTTTTTTATCTTGTATATTGTTGAAAAAGTGATATATTATCTGCGGTTGTACATACAATTGCCGGCGGGGCGCCGACTTTTCGCGCTGATTTGATATGAAGAAGGCTTGAGATATGAGCATTTCCCGCACGATGAACATGACTGAAGGCAATACCCTGAAGCTGCTGACAGTCTTTTCCATCCCCATGCTGATCGGTAATCTGTTCCAGCAGGCGTATAACCTGGCAGATTCCATGATCGTTGGTAAATTCCTGGGCGCGGACGCTCTGGCGGCAGTCGGTGCCACCGGTGCGGTCACCTTTCTGTTCTTTTCTGTCTGTAACGGCATCAGCAGCGGCGGCGGGATCATTACCGCCCGGTATTTCGGAGCCGGGGAAGATCTGAACGTGAAAAAGGCGATCGCCAACTCCGCCTATATCATGTTCTCTGTTTCCATCCTCACCGGGCTGATCGCGTTCCTGCTGACTCCGGCGGTCCTGACCTTCATGGGTACGCCTGAAACGATCCTGCCGGATTCCATTACCTACATGCGCATGAGCTGTATCGGTGTCCCGTTCATCGGAGTCTATAACTACGCGTCCTCCATGCTGCGCGCGCTGGGAGATTCCCGGACTCCGCTGTATTTCCTGATCGTTTCCTGTTTCCTGAATATCCTGATGGACCTGCTCTTTGTGCGGGTCTTCGGTATGGGTGTTTTCGGCGCTGCCTTCGCGACCATTATCGCTCAGTTTATTTCCGGCTTTGGCTGTCTCATGTTCGCGCTGAAGACGAATGCTTATTTCCGCCTGAACCGTTCCGATCTGAAGCCTGACCGTCATATCATCTGGCAGGCGGTCCGTCTGGGTCTGCCTCTGGCTATGCAGTGGTCCCTGATCGCGATCTCCACTTCCGCGCTGCAGCGTTTCGTGAACGGATTCGGAACCGTGGCCATGGCGGCGTTTACTGCCACCAACCGTGTGGAACAGCTGATCCAGCAGCCCTTCGGTTCCCTGAGCGCCGGCCTTTCCACTTATTCCGCCCAGAATTACGGCGCGGGGAAATATAACCGTCTGAAGGAGGGCTTCCGCGACAGCATGCTGATCACCGTCGGGATCTCTCTGGCCGCCCTCATCGCGGTCCAGATCTTCTCGAGCAGCATCATCCGCTGGTTCGTGAATGAAGCGGACGTGATCGAGCTCGGTGGTCAGGCCCTGCGGATCACCAGCTGGTTCTATATCTTCCTCGGTACGATCTATGCCGCCCGCGGTATCCTGAACGGTGTCGGGGATATCCTCTTCTCCTTTATCAACGGGTTTATCGAGATGCTCAGCCGGATCTTCCTGCCGATGATCATCGTGGCGGTGACCACGCTGGGCGTATGGAGCATCTGGTGGACTGCCGGACTCGCCTGGTTCCTCAGCGCGCTGTTCTGTGTGCTCCGCTATGTGTTCTGGAAGAGAAAGCGGAAAGCGCTGCTGGACGGGGCTGCATCGCAGCAGACCGCGAGGCAGTGACTGAATGACAAATAATGAATGCAGGTATCCGCTTATCTATGTAAAATAAGATATTGTCAAGTTTCACTAGAACTTGTTTAAGTAATATGTTATAAACAAGTTGAGGTGGGTGATCATGGAATATAAACCTAAGGAACTCAGAGGTTTATTTTTGCCATACCATACAATGGACCCGGCGCAGGCAATAGAGAGGATCCTTGAAGCGAAAGGTCTTGTGTTCGATGAAGAGGCCGAGCTTCAAAGGCAGTTTGAGATATACAAAAGAATATGGGAACAGTGAAATACATAAGGACAAAAGTGCCGGCTTCATGCTATAATAAACCAACTGTGAATAACCGGTCATGAAAATGACAGGAGTGAAAAGATATGGGTAATGAGATCTTCAGAAAAAAGAGCCTTGAAAAGATTCAGTCGCCGGAAAGCCTGAATGATTATCTGCGTGTATCCAATCCGGGCATGTGGATGCTGCTGGCGGCGATCATCGCGCTGCTGATCGGCGCCTGCGTATGGGGCATTTTCGGTCATGTGACCACCGTCGCGACGACGGTAGCGGACGTGCAGGACGGTGTCATCACCTGCTACGTGGACGATGAGTATCAGGAGCGTCTGGCGGAAGGGCAGAAAGTGACTGTCGAGGGACGGGAAGGGACTGTGCTCGAGGTCCTGAATGACGCGACGGAAGGACTTCGTGCGATCGTGCATCTGGATGAACCGCTGGATGACGGTCATTATGTGGGTGAGATCACGCTGGAAAGTGAACGTCCCCTTTCATTCGTGCTGAACTGAGGATAGCGATATGGCGAAGAAGATCACGCAGCCCGTCCGGAAGGGCGTGGCGAAAGTGCCGGTGGTGATGCAGCTGGAAGCGCTGGAATGCGGCGCGGCCAGTCTTTGCATGATCCTGGCGTATTACGGAAAGTGGATCCCGCTGGAGCAGGTCCGCGAGGACTGCGGCGTATCCCGGGACGGATCCAATGCCCGGAACGTGCTGAAGGCGGCCCGGTCCTACGGTATGGCGGCCCATGGATTCCGGTATGAGCCGGAAGCCCTGAAGGAACAGGGCTTGTTTCCGTGTATCATTCACTGGAATTTCAATCACTTTGTGGTGCTGAACGGGTTCAGGAACGGGAAGGCTTATCTGAACGATCCCGCCCGGGGCAGCTATACCGTAACCATGGAGACCTTTGACGAGTCCTTCACGGGGATCTGCCTGCAGTTTGAGCCGACGGAAATGTTCGAGCCCTCCGGAAAACAGCGGAGCATGTGGGATTTCGCGGCCAAACGTCTGAAAGGGACGAAGCCCGCCATCATCTTTACCGCGCTGACCTGTATCATCGCCGCGCTCATGCAGCTGATCCGTCCGGCGTTCTCCCGTGTCCTGCTGGACCGGCTGCTGACCGGACGCAATCCCGAGTGGGTCACGCCTTTCCTGATTCTGCTGGCGGTGTTCAACGGGGTCGAGATCATCATGTCCGCCCTGCAGGCGGTCTACAGCCTGCGCATCAGCGGCAAGATGGCTGTGGTGGGGAACGCCACCTATATGTGGAAGGTCCTGAAGATGCCCATGAAGTTCTTCAGTCAGCGCATGGCCGGAGACATTCAGAACCGTCAGGGTGCCAATGCCGGAATAGCGGAGACCCTGATCCGGACATTCGCCCCGCTGGTCCTGAACATCATCATGATGATCTTCTATCTGGTGATCATGCTCCGCTACAGTGTGCTGCTGACGCTGGTCGGTCTGCTGACCCTGGCGGTCAATACGGTGGTCAGCCGGTATATCTCCGCCAAGCGTATCAATATCACCCGTGTGTCCATGCGGGATAACGCGAAGCTGTCTTCCGCCACCGTGGCGGGCATCAGCATGATCGAGACGATCAAATCCAGCGGCGCCGAAAACGGATATTTCAAGAAATGGGCCGGATACCAAGCCAGCGTGAATACACAGAATGTCAAATATCAGAAACTGAATCAGTACCTGGGCATGATCCCGACTTTCATGAGTACGCTCGCGGACAACGCGGTCCTGATCGTTGGCGTCTGGCTGACGATGCGGGGCGAGTTCACGACCGGTATGATCATGGCTTTCCAGGGCTTCCTGGGCAATTTCATGTCCCCCGCCATGACCCTTGTTTCCGCCGGACAGACCCTGCAGGAAATGCGCACCCAGATGGAGCGCGTGGATGATGTCATGGAATATCCGGATGATCAGATCTTTGATGAAAACCAGGAAAATGATGAGTACGCGAAGCTTTCCGGCAGCGTGGAGCTGAAGCATGTGGTCTTCGGATATTCTCCTCTGGCCGATCCGCTGATCAAAGACTTCTGCCTGACCCTGACACCCGGGAAGAGCGTGGCGATCGTGGGCTCTTCCGGCTGTGGAAAATCCACGATGTCCAAGCTGATCTCCGGTCTGTATAAGCCCTGGGAGGGCGAGATCCTGTTTGACGGAAAGCCGATGAGTCAGATCCGGAAATCCGTGTTCCGCGGTTCGCTGGCGGTCGTGGATCAGGATATCATCCTGTTCGAGGACACCATCGCCAACAATATCAAGATGTGGGACGAGAGCATCGAGGACTTCGAAATGATCCTCGCCGCCAAGGACGCACAGATCCACGAAGACATCATGGCCCGCCCCAAAGGATATCAGCATAAGGTGATCGAAGGCGGCCGCGACTTCTCCGGCGGTCAGCGGCAGCGTCTGGAGATCGCCCGGGTCCTGGCGCAGGATCCCACGATCATCATCCTGGACGAAGCCACCAGCGCTCTGGACGCGAAAACCGAATATGAAGTCGTCAAAGCGATCCGGGATCGAGGCATCACCTGTATTGTGGTCGCGCACCGGCTGTCCACCATCCGCTCCTGTGACGAGATCATCGTCATGAAGGACGGCGAGATCATGGACCGCGGCACGCATAAGGAACTGATGGAACACAGCGCGCTCTACAATGAGCTTGTGAGCGCGGAGTAAGGAGGGATCGACGGATGCGCTGGTTTGAAGAACAGCTGCGTTTTCGGGAAGAGACCGATGACGCGAATTTCGCGGATGCCCTCGATTCCATGGCGAGTGCCGTCATGGGACGGCGGCTCACGGATGCCCTTGACAGCCGTGAGACGGCAAACACCGCCGCGGACACGATCCTGAGGTACTATCACTGCAAACCGAAACGGGAAGAAATGCCCGCGGAGCTGAAGACGCTGGAAGAACAGATGGACTTCCGGATGCGGCCTTTCGGGATCATGTTCCGGACGGTCGAACTGGATTCTGGCTGGTATCATCATGCCGTGGGCGCCATGCTGGGCACCCTGAAGGAGGACGGGACCGCCGTGGCCCTGATCCCCGGAAAGCTTGCCGGGTACTATTATCAGGATCTGAAGACCGGTAAGAAAGTGAAGCTGAACAGAAAGACGGAACAGAAGCTCGACCGTGAAGCGGTCTGCTTCTATCAGCCGCTGCCGCGCAGAGCCCTGAAGGTCAGGGATCTGCTGGTGTTCATGATGGAACAGCTGAGCGTTTCGGATATGGTTCTGTTTGTGGGCCTTATTGCCGGCGCGGCGCTGCTGGGTCTGCTTTCTCCCCTGTTTACGAAATGGCTGTTCGGGACTGTGCTGGAATCCGGCAGCGTGAAAGTGTTGCTGGCGCTGGCGGTCTATATGGTCTGCTATTCGGTGTGCCGGATCCTGTTCCACTCTTTCCAGGCCCTGATCAACAGCCGTATCGGGACCAAGCAGAGCATGGCGGTCCAGGCCGCGGTCATGAATCGCATCATGATGCTCCCGGCGTCGTTCTTCAAGCAGTATTCCTCCGGTGAACTGACCCAGCGCGCTTCCTACGTGCAGTCGCTGTGCAGCACGCTGTTCTCCACGATCGGGACGACGGGCCTGACATCCTTGTTCTCCCTGATCTATATCGGTCAGGTGTTCCGGTTTGCTCCCGCGCTGGTGGTCCCCTCCCTGATCATTACGCTGACCACTGTGATCGTGTCCATGATCACGACTTTTGCCCAGATGCGGATCACAAAGGAACGCATGGAGCTGTCCGCCGCCACCAGCGGTATGACCTATGCCATGATCTCCGGGATCCAGAAGATCAAGCTGGCCGGCGCCGAAAAACGGATGTTCTCCCGCTGGTCAAAGGAATACAGCCGGGAAGCGGCGCTGGAGTTCAATCCGCCGGCTTTCCTGAAGCTCAGTTCAACGATCACGCTGGCGGTATCGTTGCTGGGCAGTCTGATCCTTTACTGGCTGGCGATCCGGAGCAATGTTTCCGTCGCGGACTATTATGCCTTCAATACGGCTTACGGTCAGGTGGCCGCGGCGTTTGAATCCTTTGCCGCCATCGCCACGACGCTGGCCAATATCCGTCCGACGCTGGATATGGCGAAGACCATCATGGAAGCGGAGCCGGAAATGGCGGACGGCAAGGAAATCATCCGTACCCTGAACGGCGGGATCGAACTGTCCAATGTCACTTTCCGCTATGATGAGAGCATGCCGAACGTGATCGACGGTCTGAACCTGAAGATCCGGGCGGGTGAATATCTGGCGATCGTCGGCACCACGGGCTGCGGAAAGAGCACCCTGATGCGTCTGCTTCTGGGCTTTGAGACGCCGCAGAAGGGCTCCATCTTCTATGACCGGCACAATATCACCCGGGTCGATCTGCAGTCCCTGCGCCGGAAGATCGGCGTGGTCATGCAGGACAGTAAACTGTTCCAGGGCGATATCTTCTCCAATATCATTATCGCGGCGCCGCAGCTTGGTCAGAAGGATGCCTGGGAAGCGGCGGAGATCGCGTCCGTCGCGGACGATATCCGCGCGATGCCTATGGGCATGAATACTCTGATCAGTGAAGGTCAGGGCGGTATTTCCGGCGGTCAGCGCCAGCGCCTGATGATCGCGCGTGCCGTCGCGCCGAAACCGAAGATCCTGATGTTTGATGAAGCCACCAGCGCGCTGGATAACGTGACCCAGAAGAAGGTCTCCGAAGCCATCGACAGTCTGAAGTGCACGAGGATCGTGATCGCCCACCGCCTGAGTACGATCCGTAACGCGGACCGGATCATCGTGCTCGACGGTGGTAAGATCACCGAAGAAGGCACCTACGAGCAGCTGATCGCGAAGAACGGATTCTTCGCCGAACTCGTCGAACGGCAGAGACTGGACGTGGAGAATTGAGCGCAGCGAAGCTGCGCAGACCTTAGTTATAGTGTTGTTCTGGTCAGTGGCAGCAAAGCGTGACCAGGTCATACAGAGGCAGTAGACCGCATCGCTGAGCGATGCGGTCTCTTGCTATGATACACAAATTGTGATATAATTTTCATATGAAAATCGTGGAGGTATTTTTATGCTGACATTCAAGGAATCGATCCGTCCGTCTGCGGATTTACGAAATCATTATAACGATATATCTCAGCAATGTAAGGAAAACGATGAAGCAGTCATCATTACTGTCAACGGTCGGGGCGATACGGTGTCTCTTTCCTATGAGGGATATCAGAATCTGAAGGCCCGTATCGAATTGCTTGAGATTCTGGCTGAAGCGGAAGATGACGTAAGATGCGGCAGGATAGCACCTGTTTCTGAAACATTTGACGATCTGCGTGCAATGCTCCGGGAGGGCCAGGAATGAAGTATGAGATAGTCAGGACTGACACAGCTGACGAGGGAATACGTAGGATCATCCTGTATGTCGCACGGAACTTTGGGAACGCGGTTGCTTTGGAAAAACTGGATGAACTGGAAAAAAAGATCCTTGATTTAGGAGAAGATCCATATTTGGGGACCGAACCGCGTTATATTATGCTGAAACGTCGTGGCTATAAGGTGCTAATCGTCGCAAAAGATCTGGTTTTCTACAAGATTGATGAAGCACAAAAAAGAGTGATCATCCATGCTGTTGTTGATCAACGGCAGGATTATCTGAATATCATACGGGGGCTTTGAACCGCCTGCAGCCGGAACAATAAACCATAATTCTGAACAGCAAAAAGGGCCGATTTCATTGTGAAATCGGTCCTTTTACTGTTCAGTCAATCGGTCTTTTTGCTGTTCAGTTTCTCTATCGCGTTCCGGATCTCCTGCAGATCCCCTTCGGTCATGGTATCGGGTTTCTCGTGGGAGATCAGCTTCTGCAGCGCGGAGATATCCGCCTGGATCTGTTTCTTTTCCTCCTTCGGGAGGTCTTTCTTTTCCTGCTCCAGTCTCCGCTGGGCTTCGGTAATGGTGCGGTTCGCTTCCTGATTGAGTTCCAGCAGTTCGCGGCGGATGCCGTCGCGGGCGGCATACTGTTCCGCGTCCGCCATGGCGCGGCGGATCTCCTCGTCGGACATGCGCTCGTTATCCGTGATGGTGATGGACTGGCTCATGCCGGTATCCAGATCGCGGGCGGCAACCTTCAGGATGCCGTTGGTGTCGATGTCAAAGGTGACCTCGATCTGCGGCACGCCGGCGGGCGCTTTCTTGATGCCGTTCAGCCGGAACTTGCCGATGGTGCGGTTATCCCGCGCCATGGGACGCTCGCCCTGCAGGACGTTGATCTCAACGCTGCGCTGGAACGGCGCGGCGGTGGTGAAGACCTGGGAGTAATGCACCGGCAGCGTGGCATTCCGTTCCACCAGCCGGGTGGCGACTCCGCCGACGGTCTCGATGGACAGGCTCAGGGGCGTGACATCCAGCAGCAGGATATTGCTGCCGCCGCCGTAGAGGGTAATGGTCCCGCCGGAGAGCGTGTCTCCCTGGGCCGCGGCGCCCTGCGCCACGCATTCGTCCGGGTTGATGTTCCGGGACGGGATCTTTCCGGTCAGCTCGCGGACCTTTTCCTGCACCGCGGGGATGCGGGTGGATCCGCCGACCAGGATGACTCTGCCCAGTTCGGACGCGGCGATCCCGGCGTCGTTCAGGGCGTTGCGTACGGGAATGGCGGTGCGGTCCACCAGATCCCGGGTCATTTCGTTGAACGCGGCCCGCGTGAGGGTATATTCAAAGTTGATCGGTGTTCCGTGCTCCACGGTGAGATAGGGCAGGGTGATCAGGGCGCATTCGGAGGTCGAAAGTTCTTTCTTCGCCTGCTCCGCGGCTTCCCGCACGCGCTGCATCGCGGCGGCATCCCGATGGATATCCGTGTGATGCTGGCGGTAGATCGCTTCCGTCAGCTTTTCCGTAATGACGGCGTCGAAATCGTCTCCGCCCAGATGGTTATCGCCGTTGGTGGCGAGTACTTCGATCACATTGTCTCCCATCTCGATGATGGAAACGTCAAACGTGCCGCCGCCGAGATCATAGACCATGATCTTCTGCGGGGTGCCGTTGCCCAGTCCGTAAGCCAGCGCGGCCGCGGTGGGTTCGTTGATGATCCGCAGGACATTGAGTCCCGCAATCCGGCCGGCATCCTTGGTAGCCTGCCGCTGGATATCGTTGAAGTAGGCGGGAACGGTAATGACCGCGTCAGAGACGCTTTCACCCAGATAGTTCTCCGCGTCCTTCTTCAGCTTCCGCAGGATGATGGCGCTGATCTCCTGAGGAGAAAAGGACTTGTCATCCACGGTGAAACGCCAGTCGGTGCCCATACGGCGTTTGACGGAGCTGATCGTCCGCGCGCTGTTGGTGACTGCCTGACGGACCGCGGGGTCACCGACCAGACGCTCGCCTTCCTTCGTGAACGCGACGACGCTGGGGGTGGTGAGCCGCCCGGTCTCATTGGGGATCATGACCGGTTTGCCGCCTTCCGTGACGGAAACGCAGCTGTTGGTTGTTCCGAGATCGATACCGATTACTTTGGACATGGGATTTCCTCCGGAATTCAGGGCCAAGCGCTAAGGGCCAAGTTATAGTGTCAGTAGATAAGGCTCCACCTGGACAGGGGCCGGAGCCGAGCGCCCACTATATAAGGCTCCACCTGGACAGGGGGAGCTCCGCGAAGCGGTGAGGGGGTTGTTTTCTCGCGGTCTTTATTAACCTTGGATAATCATATTACCTATATACTTACAAACTCCATCAAAATTGTCCCTGATTTCGTTATTCGGAAACCGGATGACCTGTATTCCCAATGTATTCAGGTATTCTGTCCTTGCACGGTCATATTCCATGCCTTCGGCATCATAGTGTTGTGATCCATCCAGCTCTATGACCAGTTGCGCTTCAGCACAATAGAAATCAGCGATATATTTGCCAAGTACTTTCTGACGGACTACTTTCTGAGGGAGAGATTTTAAGAAATCATACCAAAGATGACGTTCTTCGGGGGTCATGTTTTTGCGGAGGGTTCTGGCATTTTGAACTAATGATTCATTGTATTTGATATTCAATGCTGAGCAACCCCCTCAGTCACTTCGTGACAGCTCCCCCTGACCAGGTGGAGCCAAAGTTACTTGTACAGATGTGGCCCGCTTTGCGGATCAAAGGAATCCAAACATCAGCAGCCTCAATATGCTCGTGATCAGCCGGAATGCGATAAATCCGAGGAAGATCTTGCCGAAGAGTCCGAAGAGACCGAAGGGAGAAGCGGAACGGCCGGAATAATAGGCCCCGGTCTCGCTCCGGTTCTGGGTGAGGATTTCGGAACGCAGCTGCTGGTAGATCATGTTCTGCGGATCCATCCGGATGGCGCGCTCGATCATATCCTGCGCGGCGGTATAGTCGCCGCTTCCTCTGTATGCCGCAGCGCTGACATAGTACCAGCGGTCGTTTCTCTGGGTGCTGGTCATGCGGGAAAGGATATCTGTGGCGGTCGCGTACTGTCCGCCGCGGATCGCGTTGATGGCATTTCTCAGCATCTCCGGATCGCCGGGCTGCGGCTGGGGTGTTGTATCATAGGAGGCGCGGTTGAAACCGAAGATATCCCCGAACCCGAAGGTGCCGAAGTCTCCGGTCCAGCCGCCGTAGTTCCGGTAGTTCGTGTTCTGGGAATAGCCGGTCTGCTGACCGTAATAATTCTGACCGTAGGAGCTGTTCTGACCGTAGGAACCGCTCTGGCTGTAATATCCGTTCTGACCGAAACCGAAAGGATCCTGACGCTGCTGGCGGGCCTGCTGCTGCGCCTGTTCCTGCGCCTGACGCGCGCGGAACTTATCCGGGTTCTGCGCCATATCGTAGGCTTCGTTCAGCTCGTTCATCTTCCGCGCCGCTTCGGGATCATTCGGATGGAGGTCGGGATGATACAGCTTCGCCTTGGTCCTGTATGCTTTTTTGATCTCATCCGCGCTCGCACTGGGAGAAACTCCCAGCACTTTCCATGGATCTGTTACCATATAGTGTCACCTTACGCTTTCTGGTTGAAGCTGTTCTTGCACATGGGGCAGGTGATGGAAAGCATGCCGTGGTTTTCGGGACGGCGTACACGCACCGTGACCTTGCACTGGGGACACTTGCAGTAGAGATGCGTCTTCCGGTTCTTCCAGCGGTTGATGAGCAGACGGTATTTCTGCTTCACCTTTGTGGAAAGTTCGATATACCTGCTCCGCTCTTCCTGACGCTTATAGATATTCCGGGAAAGGCTGCGGATCAGGGACCAGATCAGCATCCCCAGACCGATAAAATACAGGAAGCTCAGGATCCCGCCGAAACCGGACAGGATAAAGCAGACCAGTGCCGCGATGCAGAGAAAGCGGTTCAGTTCATCGTTGCCGTAACGCCCCTGCATAAAGATCTGGATCTTTTGTCTGACTCTCCACAAAAACTCTTTCATTGCGATGCCTCCGATAATAGGTTGACTATAGTATAAAGTGGATTTATAAACGATTTCTAACGCGAAGAGAGGATTATCTGCTCACCCTTCACCCTCGTATCTTATTTACTGACACGACTCCGTCGTGCCCTAGAGTGCCTCGCTGTCTCACACAACAAGTTATGTTCGGTCAGCTTTGTCATAGTCGTATTGCTGCACTAACGTTTGCAATACTCGTTGACTCAGCCGGCTTCCGATTCACTTCCGGCTTTGCCGGACAGCCTTCCACGACTTTCGCAAGCGAGAAGTTGCTCCAGGCCCCCGCGTTTTCGTAAACGAGAAACGCTCGGTCATACTGTGCTGACGTTCATCTCCGCCCCTAGCACAGCCCTGCTGTGCCCTAGCGTTGTCCAGCAACGCCCTAGCGCAGCCCCGCTGCGCCCTTCTCACCCTTCCCCCTGTATCCTGTACCCTACACGATCGTTCTTCCGCGGGGAAGAACGATCGTGAACACCGTCTTCCTTCCTCCCGACGACGCGAACGCTTTTCCCCCGTGCAGTTCAGCGACGGCTTTGACGACGGAAAGCCCGATGCCGTTACCGGGCGAGGCATGGGAAGCGTCTCCCTGCCAGAATTTCTGAAATACCCGTTCCAGATCTTCCGCGGGGATCTCGGGACCGGTATTGGTGACCGCCACCATGATGTCAGCCGTGGTCTCCGTGATCGCGATCCGCAGATCGGTCCCGGGGTCCGCGAACTTGATCGCGTTATCCAGCAGGTTGATCCATACCTGCTGCAGGAGCTCCCGGTTCCCGTCATACATGACTTCTCCGATGTCCGCGTCCGGAGCCAGGTCCTTCTCCGACCATTTGCTTTCCAGCAGGAGCAGGCAGTTCCGGATCTGCTCGGAAAGATTGAAGCGGGTCACATCCGTGAGGATGGACTGGTTCTCCACCCGGGTCAGGTTCAGTACGTTGGTGGCCATCGCCGACAGCCGGTGCGATTCTTCCGAAATGACTTTCAGATACTCTTTCTGTTCTTCCGGACTCAGATTCCCTTCCAGCAGCAGATCCGCGAAACCGGCGATGGATACGATGGGCGTCTTGAACTCATGGGAGAAATTGTTCACAAAGTCTGACCGGAGCATTTCCGTCTGTTCCAGTTCTTCCGCCATGTGATTGAAGCTTTCGGAGACTTCCGTGGCGGTGGGAAAATGGTTCAGCTTTTCCGAAAAGTTCAGCCGGGTCCTGAAATCTCCGTGCGCCAGCGAGTCCATGCTGTTGATGACCTGTTTCACCGGCTTCAGGGAAAACTTGGCGAGCAGGAGGCTCAGGATCGCGCCCAGGGCTATGCTCCAGACCGCCATGGTGAAGATCATCTCTTCCATGCCGGGACTGCTTCCCGCCGGAGTGAACAGTCCGTGACGCACCCGGAGCAGCATAATGCCGCCCGTGATGAGGATCGTCAGCAGGAGGAACACAAAGATGACCGCGGCGAAGAGGAAACTCAGTCCGAACCGGTGCGCGCGGAGATCATAGGATCGTTTCATACTTTCTTTACCGCCTTATAGCCGAGACCGTGCACGGACACGATCTCAAATTCCGGCCAGCCTTCAAAGCGCTTGCGCAGTCTGGAGATATGCACCGTGATCGTCTCCCAGCCCGTGTCGCTGTCCGCGCCCCAGATCTCATCCATGAGCTGGATGCGGGTAAAGGTCTTTCCCGGCCAGGACAGGAGCTTGTACAGGAGCAGGAACTCCTTCTGGGGCAGTTCCTGGGTCTCCCCGTTCCGGGTCACGGTGAAGTCATCATAGTGGAGGGTCACGTCCCCGATATCGATCCTGCGCTCGCTGACGATGCGGCTGCGGCGCAGCAGCGCCTTGATACGCAGCAGCAGTTCCTTTTTATCGAAAGGCTTGGTGAGGTAATCATCCGTCCCCGCCAGGAAGCCGGTATACCGGTCATCCGGCAGCTGACGCGCCGTGACCATGAGGATGGGCAGGTCATTCCGGTTCTCCCGCAGGGTGCGGGTGAATTCATACCCGTCCATGACCGGCATCATGATATCCAGCACCACCAGATCCACGTGCCCGGTGTCCATGAGGCGGAGCGCTTCCTCACCGTTGGAGGCTTCCGAAACAGTATAGCCTTCCGGTTCCAGCACCGCGCGCATCAGGCGGCGGGTATTCTTATCATCATCGACTACAAGGATATTGAACATAGGTACCTCCTCTGTCGGGAAACCCCGGCTCCGGGAATATTATAACATAAGAAAAATAAACAAGCAGTAAAGAGAAATCATTTCAGATCGCAAAATGGCTTTGAAAAAACCAATTGGCAGGCAATGAAAATGAAGATCATTGAGCATACCTGAGCATTGAAAATTCGGGGCAGAAATGCCCTGAATTTTCAATAAGAAAGTTGCTTGCTTCCGGAATATATGATATGATATTGAAAAATAAGGGCAAAATGTCCCTGAATTTTCAATAACCCGGAGGACACTATGGAAATCAAAAGAGACCTGTATCTGCAGAAAATGATCGATCGGATGCATAATGGACTGGTCAAGGTGATCACCGGAATAAGGCGATCCGGCAAGTCCTACCTTTTGTTTACCATTTTCAGGAATTATCTCCTGTCCACAGGCGTTCCGGAGGACCATATCATCGCTGTTGAACTGGATATGCTGGAGAATGAGCAATACAGAGATCCGCATGTGATCCTTGAATATATCAAAAGTCGTATTACAGACCTGAATCAATATTATATTTTCCTGGATGAGGTCCAATTGCTGGACCGGTTTGAGAGTGTTCTGAATTCTTTGCTTCATATACCCAATGCTGATCTGTATGTTACCGGCAGCAATTCCAGATTTCTGTCGAAAGATATTATTACAGAGTTCAGGGGCCGTGGGGATGAGATTCATGTTTACCCCGTAAGTTTCAGAGAATACATGCAGGTGTTTGACGGAGATAAATACGAAGGTTGGAGTTCCTATGTGACCTTCGGCGGTCTGCCACTGACGATCATGATGAATTCGGATGAACAGAGGATGGAATATCTTACCCGCTTATTTGAAGAAACTTATCTCAGAGACATCATCGAAAGGAACCGCATAGAGAAGGTCCAGGAGATGAATGACCTGATCAATGTGCTTGCTTCCGGCGTCGGGTCTCTGACAAACACCTCGAAGATCGAGGCGACCTTCAGAAGTGTCATTCATTCGGATATCAGCCTGAACACGATCAAAACCTATATCGATCATCTGAAGGATGCCTATATTATCAGTGAAGCCAATCGATATGATGTGAAAGGCAGAAAATATATCGGGACACCCATGAAATACTACTTTGAAGATGTTGGTCTGAGGAACGCCCGCCTTGGATTCAGGCAGACCGAAGAAACGCATCTGATGGAAAACGTCATCTATAACGAGTTGAGGGTCCGCGGACTCAGCGTGGATGTCGGCGTAGTCACCCAAAGGACACAAACCGCGGATGGCCGTCAGGCAAAGAAACAGCTCGAGATCGATTTTATTGCCAACAGAGGGAGCCAGCGATATTATATTCAATCCGCGTTCAGCCTTCCCGATGACGCGAAACGCGCGCAGGAGAAAGCCGCCCTGACGACCGCAAGAGACTCTTTCAAAAAAATCATCATCGTTAAGGATGTTATCAAACCCTGGCACGATGATGATGGAGTATTGACCATGAGTGTTTATGACTTTCTGCTCAATGAAAACAGTCTGGAACTTTGAGGCAAAAGGAGATCGCTGATCGTTTTTTGACAAGACCGATTGGCAGGCAATGAAAATGCCATTGTCGGGATCACTGCCTTGAAGGAAGTATGCCTCTGCAGGCACTCGGATTTTATTTCGATATTCAGAAAAGCCATGGGGATCATCCTTTCGTGTTTATATGCATTTTATATACATTCACATAACTTCTGCCAGACTTTGACCATGGCATAGGTATCCAGTCCGCAGTATTTCAGCAGATGCCCGCGCCACTCGTTCAGTTCATCCGGTTCCATCTTTGCCATCCTCAGATAGGTCTGAGTCGCTTCCTGACCGTTGTGGATGCCTTCCAGATTATGGTAATCCAGTTCCGGATCATCGGGGAAGAGTGCCGGCAGTACGTATTTGATGGAGTATGAGCCTTGCATCCGCTTGTTGTAGTAATCCCGGTGTTCAAACGGGATCATCAGATCCTGGATATGGTCATGGATCGCCAGCAGGTGGTCGCTGAGATCGGGATACTGTCCGGCCAGGCGCTGGATCACGCCTTTTTCAAAGGACATATTGTATGCCAGGACGCACGCGTCTGCCGGGATGTCCCGGCACAGCTGCTCCGCCAGATCTCTCCGCGGATCGTGTCCGGGCCATGCCAGGTGTTCCGTATGCCGGAGTTCGCCGCCTTCGTTTTCGATATAGTGCAGCGAGTACTGGAACGGGATCTGTTCATACGGTCTCATGTCATCATACAGCGGAACAGCCGTCTGGAATGTCTCGAAATCCAGAAAGTAGAGCGGGTACCGGAATTTGCCCAGTGCTTCCTGGATGGCGTCTCTGTTGATCTCGTCTCCGGGTTCGTGAAGCTCATGACGGATCTGCTGCAGTACTTTCGCGTTGAGCTTTGACTCCTTTTCCAGATCCGTGAAGGATACGCTTCCGGATTTGTACAGTTTGAGCTTTGTTTTGGCGATCGTTCCGGCCAGGTCGAATACATTCGGCCTGGGGAGATCCCTCGAACAGTATTTCCAGTATCCGCACTTGTATTTGCCGAAGCACTGGATATCGATATCCATGACGGGTTCTTCCGTATTGCTCATGTATGTTTCCAGAAAACGGAGCCGGGTCTCGGTATCGTCCTGCAGATCCATGATCTTTTCCGTGATGTCGCAGACCGTGAACAGCTCGTGTATATCGATTTTACCGTGCCGGACATACTGGTTGTTGATGTGTACGAGACTGGCTTTGCGGACCTGAACCCCCAGTTTCCGCAGCACATATACCTGATAGGCGACATCGTAATAATAGATATCGTTCACCTGGGTCGAGCTCTTGACCTCGTAGACATTGACGGACCCGTCATCATTGCGTTCCAGGATATCCACGCTGCAGAACAGTCCTTCATAAGCAAAGGACGCTTCCGCGATCACCTTTTCATCCGTCAGAAGCAGCTTTTCAGTCGAGGCCAGCATCTCGGAAGGCGCGCCGTAGGGGACCTCCGTAAAGTGTCCGAGCAGCCCCATGGCCAGATCACCGACCTCGTTGCCCTGCTCAAGGATGCTCTCGTTCATGACGGAGTCGTCAAACTCCTCTTTCCTGTTCTTCAGGAGCCAAAGCATCTTCGGACACTGCACGGCGCTGCAATACTTCGACTTTGAAAGAAACACAAACGTTTCCCCCTTCCTTCACAGATTCATCACTTGGCCATTGGCCCTTTCTTCCTGCCTCTCTTGTTCACCAGTTCTTTTCCCTGCGTGTGGGGGATATACCGGGAACACATGACGGAGTCGATCAGGAGATGCAGTTCGCTGTCTGTCAGTTCCCGCTCCAGATAATAATCCGTGGTCAGCGCCACTTCCTCGGTCTCACCGGTCCGGGGATTCTTCTTCTTCCGGATCTCTTCTGTGTATTCGATCTCATACCCGCAGTCGATCAGGTCATCCAGATTCCTTTTGACGGCTTTCCGCCCGATCTCCATATGGTAATCATCGCGGAGGATCTTCAGGATATCCTGCTGACTCAGACGGTGATCCGCGTCCGTATACTTTCTGAGGATATCCAGTATATTCATAATAATGAGTTTCTTGGGCTGTTCAGAGAGCATGGCTTTCCCTCCGAAATATTCAGTTTCTGTAAAGATGGTCTCTTTTAAGCCCATGATACCATATAAGTCTTCTTTCTTCAATCATATACCACTCACTGGATATGTACATAGCGGATGAATCAGCAAAGGATCCCGATCCGCTGTCTGATGCGCTGGCCGAACTGTCAGAAACAAAGCTCCCCATGGGTGTACCATATTATTCCGTTTTGTTTAGGAAGTATGACCACCGATGCCCGGAATGCAACCAGATCATGAACCATATCTCCATGGACGGATCAGTACCGTGCCCTCGCTGCCGGGAGATCATGGATAACACAGAGTGGTTTATATGGGACTGAAATAATGAGCGGGCACTGGCTTTACATTTGCTACTGGAATCCTGAACGGGTTGTTTAGCGAACCGTTGATTTTCCTTGCTTTGAGCAAACGTAAAACGTCTTGTATTTACAGCCGGTCATGTAATTGCCCTCTGCAGACGATTCAAGCTCTGCTTGAACCCGGGAGATGAAGTTCAATTTCAGATGTATGTTTTTCTCTTTTCCCATCCTTTATACTATCCATGTCAGGAGGACCTGACAGCACAGAAAGGGGAGTGACAGCATGAATGAATCCATTGAACTCATAAGGGAGATCCGTATGAACAGAGATGCCTGGCTTCCTTTGATTGACCATGCGGATCAGGTGTTTCCTCCCGTAAATGAATTCGAAGACAAGAACATTGGCTGGTACGCGGGCGTCATACAGGATAACCGTCCGTTCTTTGTCGAATGCTGGGCGACCGAAGGAATCACCATGCTGACGATCTTTTTTTCGGTCATAGGTCTGGAAAACAAAACTGCCGGGGAACTTTCCGGGATTTTTGAGTCGATCGGTTATTACAAAGTGATCGGTACAGAACGCCATGTTGCGCTCCGGACATTCACCGACAGTAATAATAATGAATTCTATTCCCTGAATATCACTGTCGGAGTTGAGGACGAGACCTATATTGAAGGTGGTACGATTTATTCGTTCAAACTTCTGAACGAACTGAACACGGAAAACGAAGATTCGCAACAACCGGAAAATGATCCGCAACCAGACAGCCCGCTGACTGAAAAGATGAATGATGATCCGAAAGAAAAGAAGTGGATGAAACGAGGTTTTTACCATTACCGTCCGTCCATGGATTTCAGGACCATGGTTAAAAGATATGTTACTTTCAGTGACGGACCGGATTTTGTGCCGCTGATTCCTGATGACGTAGAAGGCAGGGATAAGGTCGCAGTCTTCAGGATGGCTGTCAGTCCGGACAGCCTGAAAGATATGAGTCATAAGGAGTACGATTATTTCCGCGAAATCGTTCAGCGGCTGGTCGTATATTTTCATTCACATAATGTTGATGTGGATAATATGCAGGTCCTGATCCGAAATGATCCGGATGGTGAACTGGGGTGGAGAATGGATCCGGACGAACCCACACACTTTTATATTGACATGTGTGCGGAATCATTGTGTCATTGGTGTCAGGTCATTTATCAGCTGAGTTATCTGTTTACCCATTGCCTTTTGGACCGGCGCTCCGCTTCCGGTATCATTCCGTGGATGGAAGAAACGATCTGTGAGCTGATGCCGCTCTGGATTCTTGGAAGTTTCATGCGTGATTGGGAGAATACGACTGTAGGAAAAGAGAACCCGGAATATCGTACACATATCGAAAAATATCTGCATGCCTACATCACGGAACAGAAATGGACCAACGAACCGGCTAAATGCAATAATGTACAGGAACTGCAGAAATTGAATGAACTTGCATCAGAACGTCCTGATCTCCGTGTTGGTACGGTGATCACTCTGTACTATATGGCCGCAGATTCGGATATTGAAGCTTTGCTCAGCTACGGTTCATATGCAATGCCCGACAGGAAATCAATCGATGTATCCCGTTGGCTGGAGGATTATCCGGATTGCCTGACGGTCCGGTATCTGGCTTCGCTGTATCCTGACAGCGTTTTTTCCATGGATGACTTTATTGAAAAAACAAAAGAAAATGAATACCGCGCTTTTGAACAGCAGGTGGCGGAAGAACTGCTTGGCATGTATGGCAACGACTACCATGACGGCAGAAATCTGGAACTGGTACAGGCTGAGCGACAGTATATCAGAAATGAATATGATAATGGAACATCTGCGTATGATGTTGCGATCGATATCGGATACACCTGCGGCTGAGAAATCGAGAACAAATATAATTTTTTGTCATTCTTTTCTTTGAACTGTTTATAACGTTACTTATTTTTTGATGCTTTGAGTCCCCGTAGCGAATAATCCATATAGCAACATGCTTAATCCGATAAACATCCGGCTTCAGTTCTTCGGGAATTGTGTCAAGTGCTTCTATAACAAAGCGCAGGGAATTCATCATATTGGTACGCAGAGTAGCCAGAACATCGTTGATAGCATTCGCAAGCGTTTCAAAGAAAGCGGCACTCTGACGGCACATATAAACGCCTTTCACAGGTCTTATAGCATGTGTATAATACTTATAGATATATTTACAGAATGAACCTATTTATGAAACCGTAACAGAACCGGTATACAAGAGAACAAATTAATGACAACTAGGCAGTTCCTTGAATTTTCGAAGGGGTTGCCCTGACAATGGCTGATAATCTTGACCAATAGAAAGTTTCACTGTAATATCAAATAAGTATATTTGACTAGAAATTATTGATATAAGGGAGTCTTTCAATGCCCAAATCGCCTATTCACGGTATCACGGATACTCCGTGGCACGTTGACTACATCCGTATGGATGAAAAGGATGCGAGACGGAACAAGAGGAGATGTATCTATTTCCAGTCGGATGAAGAAACATATAATCATTGTTCCTTTTCGCATTCTGTTTGTATGGGCTCGACCCATTGTAAGCATTATAAAGAAGACCCGGAAGTACTTAAAGCCAAACAGCGGGAAAGACGGAAACTCGTTAAGGATGCGCAGATGATGACGATCTCCCCAAAAGACAGATCTATCATGGTTGATTATGGGGATGATGTATGGCTGCGGGATCTTTTGACGAATGATACATTATCAGTTACGATCGAGCGGTCCGAGAAAAAAGATAAGCTGGCTGCTATCGTTCCAGTCCTTGTTGGAAAACATTTGCACGAACATGTCAGTTTCAGATCGGATTCTTATCAAATCATCTCGGTCAAGAAACCTGCAGTCGCCAGTGATCTTGCTTTCGTTTTGCCGCAACGGGTGGGTATAAACGGTGCTTCGAGAAAGACTCGTAAGAAAACCAAGAAAAAATCAACTAATGTGATAAAGACCAAGACACCTGGCGCTCCGACAGTCACCGTTCGGGAAGAGGCTCCGGTCAGTGATACTGTCAAAGCGTGGATCGTCGAAGACTATGCACGTTATTGTCGGATTGATCTGACCGAGATGTGTACTCTCAAAGTTCCTGTTAAAAGGAAAGATGGACAATGGCAGAAATTGAAGTTCTTATATTGTCCTTGCTGCGATCGGTATTTTACTCATGCGGTCTATGAAGATCCTTCGGTCGATATGAAGGATTTCGATATCGAGATCAAAGAATTGACGCCCAGAAGGATCAAACTCTATCAAAATGAATTGAATAAGAAAGATAGCAACAAAAATAAGTAAAATGATCAATGCGTTACACTTATGTAATCGTTGCTAATAGAATCAAATATAGACCTTGTAAAACCATATTACCTCATGACTGGTGGTTAATATATGATAAACGATTGGATACCGTTTTTTACTGAATTATCCGGTAAACTGCTTGCTTATCGGAATAACCGGCAGGAGCTGATCAGTCTTATCAAAACCATTTTTGATGAGACTGGTATTGATATGCCTCGGCTGGATTCGGATGGCTTGCCGATAGATATAGATCCATTTACAGTACAAATATCTTTTCTGTTTTTTTGTACTATTATTCAAAGAAGTTCATTGAGAAGTTTGTCATATTATACTATCGCAAAAGAGAAAATGTTGGATTTTTGCACAAATGAACTATATGTGTAAGGATGTAATGAAATGGACAACAGTTTTGTATTATCCAAATCAATTGACTTATCTGTACTACGTGAAGGCTTTTCTATCCCTGCTTATATGCATCAAACTGTATATGAAAAAATGGGGATTCATTTGTCTCATGGACAGAAACAACCGATTAAGTTATTACTAAATGGAAAACTGTATGATGCCTGTCTGGTCAATCAAGGCTTTAGCAAAGATAAGAATCCGAATCATGTGGATGTACTACAGATTCGATATAAAGCGAAAGGCGAATTATCATCTGCCTTATGTGCGGTGTTTCCATCTACGTTTGAGCGTATAAAAACATTTTCTGCCGATATTGCTAATAAAGGTAAACATCTGAAATTACTGTCGGCGGAAACAGAATATCTGTCTCTTTATGCTACTCCGGAACAGTTTACTTTTTTTGTTGATTGCATATCGCTGGATGAATATCGGCAGGAAGCAAATGTACTTCACGTTTTCAATGAAACGACAGTCGAAAGTATTTTGGATCAGAGGGATGATACAGCTGGAATAATTGAAACGCATAAGATCGTCAAAATTCGGAAACTGGCAAAAGATGTAGGCAACAATCTGAAAACTCTCTATGATTGTCGTTGCCAAATTTGTGGAGCAAAGATAGGAGAAATATATGGTTCTAACCTGATTCATGCACATCATATTGTTCCTTTTTCAGAGAGCTTGAACAATAATCCGGAAAATATTATGATTCTTTGTCCAAATCATCATGGTATAATTCATGATGTACATCCGCAATGGAAAAAGGATAAATGCTTTCATTATGCCAATGGCTATGTTGAAGGACTTAAGTTGAATTATCATTTATGAGTCGACAGAATATTGTTGCATGGGGGAGTCATATGCTGAAACCTGGCTTATATGAAAAGGTGATTGACAGTGAAACTGCCAATGCACTATCAATCATACCAGAAGAACGAAAAGCGACAGCTCCGGTCGATTCGGCTGAGGCTCCAGTCGTTTTATCCAAATATGTGGCAGATGTTGTACGCGACAGGCTACAGGACATAGGTGAAAGCAATCCGGAAAAGCAAGTGGCACTGGTAAATGATATTATTCAATTGCTGGGTAAGAATGAAGCTGTTGTTGAGGAACCGGCATCTCTACTAACGACATTATTGGCAGAGAAAGATGCTCGTCTCGTTAATGGATCAGCAAAAGAAATACCTCGCCCTGAGACATCAATTGCGATGAGTAGCCTCTTTACCGGTGCAGTGCATGAACCGGCTATGTTTGCTGAACTAAAAAAGGAGATTGTTTCAGCAGATCAGATTGATATGCTTGTATCATTTATCCGTTTCAGTGGATTACGTCTGATATTGGATGAACTAACAGAATATACTCAACGTGGTGGAAAATTACGGATCATAACGACAAGCTATATGGGTGCTACTGAAGTAAAAGCCATTGAAGAATTAGCCAAACTTGAGAATACTGAAATCCGAGTTAGCTATGATACCAAACGTACACGCCTTCATGCAAAAACGTATATCTTCTATCGTGATACAGGATATACAACCGCATACATTGGTTCATCCAATCTTTCCAATGCTGCGATTTCCAGCGGTATGGAATGGAATGTGAAAGTGACAGCAAAGGACCAACCGGAGATCATACAAAAAGTAACGGCCACATTTGACGCCTATTGGAATTCAGATGAATTTGAGGAATACACGAAAGAGTGTCGTGATCGGTTAAGTGAAGCTTTGAATGCTGAAAAGCATCATGGAGATCATCCTACTTTTTTCTTTGATATACGTCCATATCCTTATCAGCAGGAGATCCTCGATCGACTCCGTGCAGAACGTGAGGTTCGTGGGCATTTTAGGAATTTGGTAGTAGCTGCTACGGGCACTGGCAAAACAGTGATCTCTGCATTGGATTATCGGGGATTTGTCCATAACAATCCTGGTAAAGCTAATCGTTTATTGTTTATTGCACATCGGGAAGAAATCTTGAAACAAAGCATTGATACCTTTCGTGGCGTCTTGAAAGATGTAAATTTTGGCGAGCTTTATGTTGGCAATTATCATCCTGAACAGGTCGATCATCTGTTTATATCTGTTCAGACATTAAATTCTCAGAAATTGTGGGATCAGCTGGATGCTGATTTCTATGACTATATTGTTGTGGATGAAACACATCATGCTGCTGCGGATAGCTATGATAAGGCATTGACCTACTTCCTGCCGAAAATTCTATTGGGCTTGACAGCAACACCGGAACGCTTGGATGGGAAGAGTATACTTGATTATTTCGATCATCGTATAGCAGCGGAAATTAGGTTGCCGGAAGCGATTGATCGTAAACTGCTCTGCCCGTTCCAATACTTTGGTGTTTCTGATACTGTGGATTTGAACGAACTGCGCTGGGTACGAGGAGGGTACGACCGAAACGAACTATCAAATTTGTATAGTATGAATGGTGCGATAGCAGAGCGTCGTGCAGACCATATCTTACGTCAGATAGACAAATATACAGCGGATATGAGTCAATTGAAAGCACTTGGTTTTTGTGTTTCCATTGAACATGCACATTTTATGGCAGAGCAATTCAACAACGCGAAAGTGCCTGCTATTGCTCTGGATAGCCATTCGTCAGATGATGAACGTAATACTGCGAAGAAGCGGTTAGTAAATGGAGAAATAAAGGTCATATTTGTAGTTGACCTGTATAATGAAGGTGTCGACATACCGGAAGTCAATACCGTGTTATTCTTGAGACCAACGGAATCATTAACAATTTTCCTACAGCAGTTAGGCCGTGGTTTGCGTTTGGCTGAAGGGAAAGATTGCTTGACCGTGCTAGACTTTATTGGTGCAGCAAACAGAAAATACAATTTTGAGCAGAAATTTGCTGCCTTGCTATCGGATGACCACACGAATGTTGAGAAGGAAATCAAGCGTGGTTTCATTGGTATTCCCAAAGGATGTTATATCCAGTTGGAAAAGAAAGCACGGGATATCATTCTGGAAAATATCAGAAATAGCTATGGTGCTCGAAGAGGATTGGTCGCCAAGATAGCGTCCTTTGAGGAAGAATCCGGGTTGCCATTGACTATAGTTAACTTTCTCTCATGGTCGAACATGGATATCCGGAATATTTACAAATGGGATAGCTTTGCACAATTATGTGCCGAAGCGGAAGTTCGTCCAAAGTTTGATGAACCCGCAAAAGAGATTGTCAGTAAAGCGTTACTCAGACTAGCGGGTATTGATTCACGCAGATGGATAAGTTTCCTGATGGATATACTTACAAAACTGGATAATACGGATTTCACAACACTGTCACAAGAACAGAAATTAATGTTGAATATGTTTTACGCTACTGTTTGGGGCAAAGCGATTGAGAATTTCGATGACGATGACGTATTATCGAATTTGTATGACTTGTCTGACAGTCCGATAATGTTGGATGAGTTGCAGAAACTATTACAGTGGAGATATGACAATATTGATTTCATTGATACACCGAATGAATTACCCTATGTTTGTCCACTAGATGTACATTGTACATATTCGCGTGATCAACTATTGTGCGCATTGGGTTTCAATGCTTTCAGCACAGTTCGTGAAGGTGTCAAATATCTGGACAATAAAAAGACAGATGTTTTCTTCATTACACTGAACAAAAGTGATAAGGATTATTCACCAACGACAATGTATAATGATTATGCTGTGAATAATACATTGTTCCATTGGCAGAGTCAAAGTACAACGACAGAAAAATCGAAGACAGGACAAAGGTATATCAATCACGTAAAGCAGGGGAATCATATTCTGCTCTTCGTGAGAGAATTCAAGAAAGATACCTGGGGTACGTGTTTCTATACTTTCTTGGGAGAAGCCACATATGTAAGCCACCAGGGTTCAAAACCTATGAATATTCAGTGGCGCTTGAAGAATGCGATACCGGCAAAGTATCTGCATAAAGTACAGCAGGTTATTTGATAGAACCTTGTTAAGAATCTTGTCGGTATTCTATTGAGGTATATTTATGGCTACTTTATCGAATCGCCTTGGAAACAGTGGAGCTGAAGAGGCTTTTGTGAAATTGTTCTGCGAAACTTTTGGTCCTGAGAAGGGCCAGTTTGTCTATACCCAATATCCCTTCACAGATATTTATGGCGGTCACAGAAGCATTGATTATGCCATGAATACCGAACAGGGCCGCGTAGCGATCGAAGTGGATGGGGAGCAGTGGCATCATCCAGGAAAAGTGTCACAGGAAAAGTATCATGATGATTTGCTAAAACAAAATTCGATGGTTCATGAAGGCTGGAAAGTGTTCCGCTGGACAGATTCCCAGATAGCACAGCAATCTGATCGAGTGAAGGACGAACTGATTACATTCCTGGGTCTCTCACCGAATCTGACTTATATCGAAGACAACATGCCATTACAGAACGGCAAAACATTTTCTCTGATGGATCATCAGGAAGAAGCACTGGAAAATCTGCAACATATGCGTGACAATAATGAAACTATTGCCCTGCTATATCATGCGACAGGAACAGGAAAAACAACTACTGCTGTCATGGATGCAAAGGCGCTTGGAAAGCGTGTGCTATTTCTCGCACATACCCGAGAGCTTGTGAATCAAGCAGCGGAAACATTCCGACGGTTATGGCTGGAAGTGTCAGTGGGTAAATTCGTCGAGGATGAACGGGATACGGATTCCTTCGTGATTTGTGGCAGTATTCAAAGTGTATCCCGATATATTGGCTTATTCAAACCAGATGATTTCGGGTATTTGATTATTGATGAATGCCACCATGGAACTGCAGAATCATATCAGAAAATACTGGGGCATCTGAGACCTGAGTTTACTTTGGGTCTGACTGCCACACCAGAAAGAACCGATGGGGAAGACCTGTTGAAGATCTTCAAAAATGTGGCGCACCGACTCGATTTGCAGACGGCTGTGGAACTGGGAACTCTGGTGCCGGTACGTTGCATTCGCGTAAAAACGAATATTGATCTGCATGATGTCAGGATCAATGGCTTCAAATACAACTCTCTGGATCTTGAAAGTAAAGTTTTTGTACCTGAAAGGAACCAGCTGATTGTAGATACCTGGCTGGAATATGTGAAAGACAAATCCACAGTGATTTTTTGCACTTCTGTCAGACATGCTGCGATTTTGCGGGATATTTTCTATGAGGCGGGTATATCAGCAGCAGCTGTTTCCGGCAGTACTAATCCCAAAGAACGAAAACAAATCTTACAGGATTACGAAGATGGTAGGATTACGGTACTGTGTGCATGTGACCTGTTGAATGAAGGTTGGGATAGTCCGCATACAAAGGTGTTGTTTATGGCGCGTCCCACTATGTCGAAAACCATCTATCTGCAGCAGTTGGGCCGGGGAATGAGATTGTGCGAGGGCAAGGATCATCTGATGGTCTTTGATTTTGTGGACAATGCAAATCTGTTCAATTGTCCGTATTCTCTGCATCGTCTGCTTGGACTGGATACATATCGACCTGGCGGTTTGGTAATGCACCAGAAGAGTATGATTCACTGGGATGAAGATATGTTCCGTCAGGGAGAAAAGCCGGAAGCAATTGTCGATTATCCGGTACATATTACGGATCTGGAACATGTGGATCTGTTCAATTGGCAAGAAAAAGCACAGAACATGATCTCGCAGATAGAACTGGTACGCAGGGTGAATATTCAAAGCGAGACTATCGACAAGTATATCCGGGATGGTAAGATTGTGCCTGACTTGGAAGTTCCTGTCGGTGAAAAGAAATCATTCAGATATTTCGAACCAGAAAAAGTAAACCAATATTGTAAGGAATTTGGCTGGACAGAAATCACATCTGCAAACATAAAAGAAATGTTCATGAATATGAACCGTGACATGACCATGAGTTATTCCTATAAACCAGTATTTATACAAGCCTTTATGGACCACATGGATGAAGAAGGAAATGTGCGCCTTGAAGATATAGTCCAACAATTCGCAGATTACTATGAAACCAGGACAAAGAATGGTCTTCCTGCAGAAAAGAAGAAGTGTATTTTTATAAAAGGTGATTATTCTGACAAGGATGTTGAAAAACTGATCCTGTCTATGCCTTTCAAACGCTATGAAGATATGAACTTCATGCGACATGCAAAACATCTTGGGGTGCTTCAACTGGATAAGAATATCGTCCGAAGGCTGACAGATAATGATAAAAAAGAGATTCGAGAAATCTGCCAGAAGGCATTGAAAAAATACTATGTTGAATAGAAAAGTCAAGGTGGCTTTATTACTATATCATAATGTATAGCGAAGGACCCTGTGGACGATTAATGGGAATGCTTCGGTGTTTGCTATTCCTGTTTGGCGGGAGGTTGACCTATGGAATTGATCAAGGCTGATCCGCGGGATTTTGACAGGATCGCGAAGTTTTACAGATATGTGGTCGATCATACAGAAGATATGGCGCGATACGGTCGCTGGATCTACGGGCTGCATCCTACAGATGAACTGATCCGGTCCTATGTCGAGGGCGGATATATGTATTACGCTGAAAGCGAAGGAAAAATCGCGGCGGCGGTAGCACTGACTCCGTTTCAGGAGGAGGACTACCACAGTGTGGAATGGAGCCTTCAGTTGAATGATGACGAAGTTTGTGTTGTTCATATACTGTGCGTCGATCCTTCATTGCAGAAGACCGGCGTCGCGAAAAAAGTCATGGACGAAGCGGCGCGTATTGCCAGGGACAGCGGGAAGAAGGCTCTTCGGCTGGACGCGCTGTGCTGTAATGAACCGGCGCACCGGCTGTATGAGAAATACGGCTTTACGAAGCGTGCGGTCCGTAACTGGTATACCAATAACGCCGGGTGGATCGATTTCTATGTATATGAGCTGAACCTGTAATGCTGCTGTATGTGAATATCAACGAATGTTGAGAATGCAGAACATATTATAATCATCAGGTGCTTCCTGTATGATGTAAAAGATCGCTGAGAAGCAGGTCAGTTTGCAAAAGAAAGTACCCCACAGTAGAATGAATCGCTGATCTCGTGACTGGGACAGCGCGACTCAAACAACTGGTCTGTTCCTCATTTGTCCGCCTCCTGATGATGTCGTCGAAGACTGCAATATCCCCGTGGAGGAACTGCCTGTCGGAGAGACCGTCAGGAGAGCGGTCAGTCTGGTTTCGTACAATACCTATCCGGGCCCCAAGAGCAAGATCAAAGGGACCTATTATGAAAATATCCAGACAGACCCGCTGGCCTGTCTGGTGAAATGCATGGACCGGTGCAACAATCTGTCCACGATGGCTATGGGCTTCACCGCGGACAAGATGAAGACATATATCAGGGAAACCGAAAAATACGTGCTTCCTGTACTCAGAAAGCTGAAGGCCTGCCCGGAATACAATAACGTGGCATGGCAGCTGCAGTATCAGATCGTGAGCTATCTGGAGATATATAAAAGGCTGATTTGAGCACGGCAGGGACTCGCGTAACAATGTGAACAGCTGTACCGGTTGTCCGAGTACATTTTCGGATCATCAACGTTCCTGAATATTGCTCTCGTAAATACCGGTGTATGTATTTGCAGTGACAATACATCGGACAGTGTATGAGAACTCGGTATTGATGATCCCGGCGTTTCTGCTGTCGACGTCCACGATTTCACCGTCCCGCCAAATATATCCATCGTAGAACCTGACTTCCTGGCCGTTGCTGAACTTGGGAGTGGTACCGCTCTTATAACCGAAATTGCTGGAGACCCACTGGAGGAAATCATCGAAAATGTCTCCACCGGCGACCTGCTCGAGTTCTTCCTGACTCAGTTCCATGAGCTTTTTGTTCAGACATTCAACATCTTTTTTGAGAGCGTTCAGTTCTTCCTTCGTTTTCATGGTGTTTATCTCCTTTTCCCGGTTCATCCAAGTATACGATGCAGATATGAAGATGACTACTATCGGGCAACCATTGGTAACTGTTTGGCAACTGCTCACACTATCACAGTAGGTCTTATATCATGTACAGGAACTAATTCCTTGCCGCAAGCATTACAGTAGCCCGGAGTATACAACTTCACTTTATAATTCTTACAACGCGAGTTGGTGCAGAAAAACAGATAATTCTCCTTCGCACCGCCATTCACCAGAGACAGTTCCTCTTCCTTGACATTAACGTCGATCTGTTCATTATTCATTTTCCGATCCCCCTTTCTGTAACATTATTGAATTGGCTAAAACGGTTCATCCATATATACGCAGTATACACCCGCAAGAGCTAAAAGTACAGAGCGGGAGTTATTCAGCAATACGCTTGAAAAACGTTTACTTTTCCTGTATGATCATGTTAAAAGACGCAGGGACGGTTCAGGTGTCTTGGATAGGTTTCTTAGCGTATTGTTATGCTTCGGAATGCTTTTTCCGGAGTTTTTTCAATCTGTGCTTGAATCCTTTCCCATAACTTCAATCCTGGCTTTCTGTTCTTTCGGTACTGCTCCGCCTATACTGATCGTGTGGGGTGAGACCGGCAGGAATGGAAAGGAGGTAAGGATATGTTCGCTCACTACTATGGACCGATCAAAGAAGAATTCCTGAACAACTGGCATGATGGCTGCGCTCATGATGTGTTTGATGTAGTTGAATGGCATGAGGAATTCGGTGAAGGCAGGCTGTGTGATACTGGAAGCACATTTGTCAAGGATTATTTTCACACAAGTAAATCCAGACATTTTCATATTCATCGAACAATTATTCCTACTTCATCAGCATAGCGGGGGTTCTGCTTAAATAAGCCCAAAGTTCTCCTTGCAGCGCCGTCAGGTTTGCTTCTTCCGCCCTCCCACGCTTCAACAGCTTTCTTTGTCACACCGATACAGGAAGCGAAAACACTCTGCGTCATTTTAGCATTTACTCGAATTTCTTTTATCTCATCTGGCGTGAAACTGTCTGGAACAGACGCGACAGACATCTTATGTACAGTTACATCTACTGAGTGATCACCGCTTACAAAAGCGAGTGCTTCCTGGAGGCCTTGCATAATCTCGTTATATCGACTCATGGTCCGCCCTCCTTTTATGCTCTGTTTCCAATCCTAATTCAATTAATTCAACAACACCTTTTATTGTATTGCGTTCTGCTTTTGTGAGATTATCCTTATCAGCCTTCTGATACACATCAACAAAGAAGATCTTCTCATATACTTCAAAGTCAACATAGATCACACGCGCAGAGCCACTTTTCCCTCTGTTTGGGAAAGCAAAGCGCATTTTACGTACTCCACCAGTTCCTTGCATAACTGGTCCGATTTTTGGATTCTCTATCAACTGCTGTTCAAGAAGCACTTTGTCGTTTTCAGTCAAGCCAAGTTCTTTCCATTTCACATCAAATGATGGCAATGTAACAAATTCCCGTGTCATGAGTCATTACACCTCCGTTCATAGTTTGCCCTAAAATATAGGGCATGTCAAGGACGAAATGAGAATATTCCGAAATTTATATGGATATGATGGCTTGTATGATCGTATTATGGTCGACTGGGGCGGCTGGGCTTGCCGCTGTTCAAAAGATTACTTCAGTGAAAAGTTGATTGCCGGTAAATATTTGGAAGGTAGGGAAAATGCGGTGCTTGATGTGGAGCTTTGGTGATCATGCTCTTTAACTAAATTTATTATATCTGTATGATGCTTTATGGTGATTGTTCAGCGTAACGTTTATAAACTTTGATACATTTGTAGACTGTGCCTATTAATGGTTCGATTTCACCTATTCCATATTTCTGGTGGTATACTACAGATTTGATATATAATCGATCTCATAGTATCATAATGTACAGCAATAAACCCCATGGACGATTTATGGAGTTGTTCCGCTGCTTTCTATTTCTGCCTGGCAGGAGGTTGCCCTATGGAATTGATCAAGGCTGATCCGCGGGATTTTGACAGGATCACGGAGTTTTATCAATATGTGGTCAGCCATACAGAAGATATGGCGCGATACGGTCGCTGGATCTACGGGCTGCATCCCACGGATGAACTGATCCGGTCCTATGTCGATGGCGGATATATGTATTACGCTGAAAGCGAAGGAAAAATCGCGGCGGCGGTAGCACTGACTCCGTTTCAGGAGGAGGACTACCACAGTGTGGAATGGAACCTTCAGCTGAATGATGACGAAGTTTGTGTTGTTCATATACTGTGTGTCGATCCTTCATTGCAGAAGACCGGCGTGGCAAAAAAAGTCATGGACGAAGCGGCGCGTATTGCCAGGGACAGCGGGAAGAAGGCTCTCCGGCTGGACGCGCTGTGCTGTAATGAACCGGCGCACCGGCTGTATGAGAAATACGGCTTTACGAAGCGTGCGGTCCGTAACTGGTATACCTGCAATGCCGGGTGGATCGATTTCTATGTATATGAGCTGAACCTGTAATGCTGCTGTATGTGAATGTCAACGAATGTTGAGAATGCAGAACATATTATAATCATCAGGTGCTTCCTGTATGTTGTAAAAGACCGCTGAGAAGCAGGTCAGTTTGCAAAAGAAAGTACCCCACAGTAGAATGAATCGCTGATCTCGTGGCTGGGACAGCGCGACTCAAACAACTGGACTGTTCCTCATTTGTCCGCCTCCTGGAACTGTCCGGCATAGTCAATGTGTATGGGATATTGGCCGATCCGTATGGATCAGAATGTTTTTCCTTTTTTTCCGGCAACGGAAAGTCCTGCCAGTATCGCGACCGTGGTGAAAAGTATCGAGACAGCCCCGTTTTGTCAGATGGAGAGGACAAATTGAACACCGTTCTTTACGGGTGTCGTTTGCGCGGCACGGAGATACCGGACGACGAGATGGCGTCCTTTGGGCAGACGATCACACAGAGATGACAGCCTACACAGCGCGCGGGATCGAGTCGCGGATGTCCGTCCTGGAATGAGATGGCCTGATGTCCGCCGTCCATGCATGAGCGGAGGCAGCGCCGGCAACCGGCACAGTTGGCAAGGTTGAACCGCGGTAAAATCACCATGTCCCGCTCAACATTCTTCAGAGGAACGACATTCCGGAGACCGATGCCGACAAGCTGATCAACACGTTCAAGCCCATATTCGTCCAGCAGGCGCAAAAGCCCGTCACACAGATCCTCTATGATCCGGTATCCGTAGAGCATGACCGCGGTCGTCACCTGTACGGAGGCAGCGCCCATGATCATAAACTGCGCTGCGTCACGCCAGGTCTCAACACCGCCCATGCCGGAGATCGGCATGCCGGAAAGCTGTGGATTCTGCTTCAGTTCGGCGATAAAGCGGAGGGCAATCGGTTTCACGGAAGAGCCGGAATAACCGCCGACCGCGGTCTGACGCGGGGCGGCATCCTTCGCGTACGCTTCTCTGCCCAGCGTGATATAGCTCTTCAGGGTGTTGATGGCCGCGAGACCATCCGCGCCGCCGTTCTTTGCCGCCAGCGCGGCGGATGACATTTCCTGTACATTGGGCGTCAGCTTCGCGATGATGGGCTTTTTCGTACCGCGCCGCGCGGCAGCCGTAAACTGCTGAATGAGCAGATTATCCTGTCCGACATCGCTCCCGAGTCCTTCATCCTTCATGTTCGGGCAGGAAAAATTCAGCTCGATCGCGTCCGCGCCGTTCTCATCCGCCAGACGCGCCAGTTTTTCCCATTCTTCCTCATCCCGTCCCATGATGGAGACCAGGAGATATTTCTCCGGGAATTCCGCCTTCAGCCGGCGGAACGCTGAAAGATTCTCTTCAAGAGGGCTGTCGGAGAGCTGCTCCACATTCTTGAATCCGATCACCGTACCGGCGGAGTCCTTGATCGCGTCATACCGCGGAGAGGTCTCATGGATGTCAAACAAACAGATCGTCTTGTAGGCTACGCCGGCCCATCCCATCTGGAAGGCCCGGCGGCACATCTCATAGCTGGATCCGACCACGGAAGAGGAAAGAAGGAACGGATTTTCCAGCGTAAAGCCGAGAAAATCGGTCCGAAGCTTCGCGGGATCCAGCCCTCTGCGGGCAGGGATCTTTTCGCCCATCTGAAGCATCAGGTCCCGGATGTCGATCTTTCCGCTTTGAGGACAGGCTCGCGCGCAAGGGGCATCGCATCCGGCACAGGGCATATCATCCGGAATAGCCGCGCGCGCGCCGTTTTCATTGTCAAACCAGAGGCTGCGCAGTACTTTGGACGGATCAAAACGCGGGCAGGCAGACCGGCACTTCGCCTCATCGCACAGAAGACATGCACTCATGGCGCCTGTGTTTATCCTTCGCTTGCTCATTGTCTATTGCTCCTTATAAATGTGGTTCTCAATCCGTTACCCCCGGATGGATTCTATAGAGATCCCGGTGCAAATGAATAATATGTCGATCATTTATATCCCTTCATTCGTCATATATGAACTGTTTTCCTGCATGGCGCGGCTACGGCTGCTCACTGGTTAGTAGTGAGTGGGGACCGGGGGCAGACCCGGTATCTGAGGATCGTTAAAAACAGATATAGCCTGTTTCCCGCTGTTTTTGCAAAGCGGAACAATATCTGATACAATAATATCAGAATGGACAGTATATGAATTGTATATAAACGGGAGGGATCATTATGAAGAAAACGCTTGTGGCGGTCATCGCTATTCTGACCATCGCGGCAATCGCGCTGGGAGGCCTGTATTTCAAAAACAACGCCGACAAGACCGCGGAGATCGAACGGCTGACCGCGGATGTCGGCAGCCGGGACGAACAGATCACCGCGCTGACCGCGGATATCACCGCCCGTGACGGACAGATCTCCGAATTGTCCGCCGATACGGAAGAAAAGGCGGGACAGATCGTAAGTCTGACCGCGGACATTGCCGCGCGTGACGAACAGATCGCCGAACTCTCCGCCGACACGGAAGTCAAGGCGGGACAGATCGAAAGCCTGACCGCGGATGTCGCCGCCAGGGACGAACAGATCACCACCCTGACCGCGGATATCACCGCGCGTGACGGACAGATCGCTGAACTGTCGGCCGACACGGAAGTCAAAGCGGGACAGATCGAAAGCCTGACCGCGGATGTCGCCGCCAGAGACGAGCAGATCACCGCGCTGACCGCCGATCTGGAGACAAAGGAACAGAAGATCGGTACCCTGATGAGCGAACGGGTGGAGATCGATGCCCGGAACCTTTATCTGGAACAGGAAAACGGGAAACTGCAGAAGAAAACTGAACAGCAGGCCGGTGAAATCAAAGCACTGAAGACGACCGTAACGGAACTGGAAACGAAGATCGCGGAGCTGGAAAGACCCGTGACCGATGCCCCCGAAGGACGGGAAGGCACCGGAGCGGTCGTGGCTCCCGTCGATCCTGCCGGGGAACTGACAGCGGAGCAGCGGCTGGAAGCGTATATTGCCGCGATGCAGGAACCGGATCCCGAACCCGATCCCGAACCGGACCCGGTCGCTCCGAAAGTACTGTTGGATGACGCAGGCGGAATACTGACCCTCCCGGACGGGTATGATGCCGAGGGCGAAATGGCATATAACGCGGATTTCGACGCTGTCTCTGTCGACACGGTTCCCGCGGATGGTTTTACGATGAAAATCATCCTGCTGATCAAGGATGCTTTTGACAACGAGATGATCTCGACACTCGCGGAGACTCTCGGGATCCCGGAAGAAGACATTTCGGCGAGAGAAGTCACCGAGATCAACGGGCTGACATGGATCGGGTATGATTACGATTACGCAGGGGACCATAACGTGTCTCTGATGACCTGGAATCCGGATGATCCGGAAAACACGATCCATCAGATCATCCTGATGGGTGTCAGCCAGGAAGACGAAACCTTCATCGTGGAACATTACAGCTTCGCTTCTGAAACCGAGGCTGAATAATGACCGGCGGATATCCGTCAACTGCGAAAGGAGTTGTGCCGCGGCAATAGCCCGCCCGGGGATATGATACGTATATACAGATGAAAGAAGATCCCATGATCATATGAATAAAGGAGGCCACCGGTATGAAAACCAGGAAGACTGTCAATCAGAACAACAGGGAACTGAAGGACGAAGAACTGAAGGAAGTCAACGGGGGCATGAAGATCTTCCTTCTGGACAAACCGAACTTTCTGACCCCTCTCCTGCGGCTGATCTTTAAGATCAAAAAGAAGGACAACGACTGAACTGAAAACAGAACAACATACGCGAGTCTTGAAAACCAAAGACTTGCGTTTTGCTTTTGAGTGACATGGAATCGGTCTGTACTGTCATGTCAGTTGCCCGGATAGACAAACGGTGAAAAAGTGATATCATTATACATATCTTTTCTTTGCGTTGCTTGTCGGATACCTGCAATGCCGGGTGGATCGATTTCTATGTGTATGAGCTGAACCTGTAATGCTGATGCGTATATCTCTCCGGTTATAAATGATCCGTGCCGATACCATTCTTCTAACAATACGAAAAGACGAACTGCCGTACTGGGTCACTCGCCAGGGTGCTTCGCACTAGGGTGCTTCGCACTAGGGCGCTTCGCGCAAGGATACAGGGGGAAGGGTGAGCGCGGCTGCGGCCGCGGAGTGATAAATGTATGAGGGACACGGGTATTGAATTTGAGATAAACTTGATATATACTTGACATAAGCTTGAGATAAACTTGATGAAGGCGGTGCGGGAATGGAAGATTTATTGAACTACTTTCTGAACAGATATCTGCCGCGGAAAGAAATTGTTTACCGGCTGCCTGTATCTGTCAATATTGCTGATTTCTGGCAGAAAGAGCTTGCTTACCGGGAAGAGAAGGCTGTCCGGCTGCCTCTGCATTCCAGGGACGGTCATGATTACTGGTATTATCCTTCCAACGATATCCTTTCGTGCGGAGATATGCTGGCTGCCGCCGCCCGGATGGATGAACCGGACAGGATACCTGTATATGCACATGAAGACGCTCTGATCGATGAAGCGTTCTATTCCAGTGTCATCGAAGGGGCGAACAGTACAAAGATAAGGGCTCATGAGCTGATCCGGAGCGGGGAATCACCCAGGGACAAGGATGAACGAATGGTTCTGAACAACTATCGGGCGCTTCGCTTTGTGCTGGATCATCCGGATGTACCTGTCAGTCATGAAATCATCCTGGAGATCGGCCGGCTGCTGACTGAAGGAACAATGGATGAAGGAATACAGGCCGGCTATCGTGATGGACCTGTACAGGTGATTTCGGGCCGGCAGGAAGTGGTATACGAGGCGCCGGAAGCGCAGTATGTTCTGCCCATGATGGATGAACTGATCGCCTATATCAATGATCCGGAGATCCATCCCGTCATTAAGGCCTGCATCGCCCATATCTATTTTGTCACAGTCCATCCGTTTTTTGACGGAAACGGCAGGACCGCAAGAGCTTTGTCCGTGATGATCCTTTTGCGGGCGGGCTATGATTTCTTCCGCCAGGTGCCGGTTTCCGGTCTGCTTGCTGAAGAGAGAAGCGAGTATTATAAGGCCATCCGTATGTCGCAGGATCCCCGGAACGGGTATGATTTCACTTACTTTCTGCAGTACTATATCAGCATGCTTTCCCGGACGGTGGAAACCATGCACAGGCGTACGGCCGGACTGCGGAAACTGGAGCGCGTCAGGGAGGAGATCCCGGAGGGAAAGACCCGGGAACGGCTTCTGGCCGGCGCCGAATGGCTGATCATCGGAAAAGTTCCGGTGATCACGGCGGAGAAGTGGAAGGTGAAATACAAGGTCTCCTTTGAGACCGCGCGGCATGACCTGAACACATTGGCTGACCTGGGCATTCTGGAACTGCGTATTGTCGGCAGGAAGTATTTTTACGATATTGTGTAACGGGAACTGAATGGACTTTATGCCGCTCCGGAATACCGGAAACGTTTTGACCGGCTTGCGGAAGGAGCATCAATGACTGCAGTCATCGCGGTGATCCTGTATGAATGATATCTTGACATTTTTTTGCTTTTGATGCACAATTGCGGTGGGAAATCCCACTATGAAATTTTCCCATCTAAGGAGGTTCGAGTATGGAAACTTTACTCCGGGAGTATGACGCCCATGTTGATTCCAAGAAGCGCTTGACCTTGCGCTCTGCTCTTTTTGAATACTATCATGTATCTGAACTTGCCGACGGTAAGATCGTTTTAGAACCGAGAGAATTGACCGTGCCATTCTCTGTTTCTGCCAATACTCTGAAAATGATGGACACCGCTGTCGAAAACTTCAAAGCAGGAAAAGTTTCTGAAGAAATCGACCTTTCAGAGTTTGGAGACTGATATGTATAAGATACATTTAGGATTACCGGAAATGAAAGAATTGTGGGACCATCTTTGCCACAAAGCAAAAGAAGGTACTGCTTCCAAGGCAGATATGAAATTGTATCGTCAGTTTGGCAAGGCGCTGCATCTCCTTTCGGAAAATCCGCGGCATCCGGGCCTTCAGACGCATGAAATCACAGTACTGAGTAAACGGTACGGGATGAGAGTCTGGCAATCTTATCTGGAAAATAATACACCCGGAGCGGGCCGCATTTTTTGGGTTTATGGACCTGAACAAGCTGATATTACTGTTATTGGTCTGGAACCGCATCCGAATGACAAATCCAATGCGTATTCAAAAATCACTTTGTCTTCGCTTGAATAAGTAATTTGATATGTGAACAGAGAGGCAATGACAAAAATGGCTAATGTTAATTGTCCGAATTGCGGAGCTTCACTTCCTGTTGACCCGGAGAAAGTCTCTTCCGCACTATACTGTATGCATTGCGGGACCCGCATCACGGATTTTGATGATCTGTTGCTGGAAACCGTGAAGCATCAGCAGCAGATGGAACGGGACACGCTTCTGCACGAACAGGAAATGGAACGCATTGAAGCGGAAGCAAAACTTGAGACTAAAAGAGCCAGACGCATCGCGGTCGAGAAAGGCACCAGAGCGGCGGTCCGTTCGACGAACGGTTGTATTGGCGGCTGTATCGGCTTCATTACGAAAAGCATTCTGACGATCGTTCTGGGCACGATTGTATTTGGGGTTGGCCTTGCGCTCTTTATCAAATTCGCTCCGGTCATCTTTGATTTTGTATTCAAGATCTTTGGAGCGATCTTTGACTTTGTTCTGGGATGATCCTGATGATTCCCGTGAAGTATTCCAAGTGTTTGATGGATCCATGCCAAACAAACAGTTGAAAATGTTACTTGGCTGGGCTGCTCTGCATCAGGAGGAACTGATGGAGAACTGGGCTTTGGCTGAAAAGAAACAAGAACTGTTTCAGATTGATCCGCTGAAATAAGAGGGTGATTTATTGAAACACGACGTGGAATATTACCATGCAAGAGGCTTTGATCCGGCGATGGCTGAGTATTTTGCCGCGGGAAGGAAAACCATTGTCAGGGTTGCTCCAATAACAGACTACCAGCTGCTATTGGAGTTTGATAATGGGGAGCAACGTGTATACGATTGTAAACCTCTTATGCATGAAGGGTCGGTTTTTGAAGCGCTGCGACAAGCAGATACTTTTGAGCGGGTTTATTTGGATGATACACATGCTGTGGCTTGGGATATTGATTCGAATGTTGACAGCGAGACAGTATGGAGCAACAAATTGGATATCTCCCCTGACACTTGTTATGTGGACAGTCGGAAGATATGAGTATTGTTCAATGGCATGAAATTGAGTTTATCTCATGAGCCATTTCAAACAGTATAAGAAAAACATACCTTGACCAATATGAAAGTGGACAGTGAGGAAGCGGCGGATGAAGCACTGGAAGAGCTCGAACAGGAACTGGAGGAGTATTCCGAAACAGACGCTGATTGATCGTTTTGTGCAGGCTATATTGTGAAAGGGGATATGTTTCATGAACGGACAATATGAATCCTATTTTGACGGCGGTCTTCTGCAGCTGATCGGCTGGTATCTGCTGGGGTTCCTGGTGACGGTGTGCACCATCGGGATCTGCTTCCCGTGGGCGTTTTGCATGATTTATCGCTGGGAAGCGAAGCATACCGTGATCAACGGACACAGGCTGTCTTTTGACGGCACGGCCGTGCAGCTGTTCGGCAACTGGATCAAATGGTTCCTGCTGACGATCATTACCGTGGGGATCTATGGATTTTGGGTCGGGATCAAACTGAAAAAATGGAAGGTCAAGCATACGCATTGACGGATCGATCGCGAACTTCCGGTTGAAGTTCTTTCGGAAAAAGGGTAAAATAAAGCGCGGGAATGAAGTTCTCCCGAGGGTGACCTGAACCGCTTTATCAAGCTGATGACTTCTGCAGGCTTACCGCAGAACCATCAGCTTTTTTGTGCTTTGGAGGATGGACTATGCTTTCTTCTCTTGCTTTGATCTTTCTGATCGGCCTGGCGATGGCGTTTATCTGCCGCAAGATACGACTTCCGCGTATCATCGGGATGCTGGTGACCGGCATCGTGCTTGGGCCTTATGTGCTGGATCTTCTCGATCCGCAGATCCTCGGCATCTCTTCCGAACTGCGGCAGATGGCCCTGATCATCATCCTGATCAAGGCGGGGCTTTCGCTCAATGTTTCCGATCTGAAGAAGATCGGGAGGCCGGCGGTGCTGATGTCTTTTCTTCCGGCGGTGTTTGAGATCGGCGCGTTTATGCTGTTTGCCCCGCTACTGCTGCATGTCACGGTCCTGGAAGCGGCTATTATGGGCGCGGTGCTCGGCGCGGTCTCTCCCGCGGTCGTCGTGCCGCGAATGGTGAACCTGATGGAGGAAGGTTACGGGACGGATAAGCAGATCCCCCAGCTGATCCTCGCAGGTGCATCCCTGGATGATGTGTTTGTGATCGTCCTCTTTTCGACATTTGTCGGGATGGCGCAGGGCGGTGCCGCGAAGGTGATGGACTTTGTCAACATTCCTGTTTCGATCGTGCTCGGGATCCTGCTGGGCGCGGCGGCCGGGTTTATCCTCGCGCGGATATTTGAAGGCGCGCATCAGCGCGGAGATTCCATCCGTCAGAGCTTCAAGGTGATCATCTCGCTCGGTACGGCGTTCCTGCTCATGGCTGTCGAGGCATGGCTCGAAGGGATCGTATCCGTCTCCGGGCTTCTTGCCGTGATGAGTATGGCGTGCGTGATCCGGATCTGTTCCAGACGGGAAGTGTCTTCCGACCTGTCGGGGAAATTCGGCCGTTTGTGGCTTGCCGCCGAGGTGATCCTGTTTGTGCTGGTCGGCGCGGCAGTCAATATCCGGTATACGCTTGAGGCTGGTATGATGGCGTTGGGGATGATCTTCATCGCGCTGGTGTTCCGTTCGGCCGGGGTATGGATCTGTCTGTACGGAACCAGGCTCGACCGGAAAGAGAAAGCATACTGCGTCATTGCCTATCTGCCCAAGGCAACGGTACAGGCGGCAATCGGTTCGGTGCCGTTATCCCTGGGCCTGCCCTGCGGGAATATCGTGCTTTCCATCGCTGTCCTTTCGATCCTTGTGACAGCTCCGTTGGGCGCAATCGGAATGGATGTCAGTTATAGAAGATTGCTGGGCAAGGGGATTGCAAGGGTGTAGGATACAAGGGGAAGGGAAGGGAGTGTCAGGGATGTTCGGGATCGGAGATGAGGTATGGATCCTGGAGGCGCGGCGTTATCCGTGGCCGGTCAGGATCAGGGGGATCCGCGGACGCGCATGCCGTCGCCGGAAAGCATTACTGGGAGGACTGAAACGGTCCGCCGCTCTTGTTTTTCACTCCGCGACAGAGTACAATGGCAGAGAGGAAGAGAGAAACAGAGGTGTATATCCATGAGTGAAGAAACGGAGATCCGGACCCCGGAAGAACTGCCGACTAAAAAACTGGAAACACCGGAGGAGATCGTGCGGAAATACCGGCAGAGCGTACAGACTGCCGAACAGCTGAAAAAGGAGATCCTGGAAGGCCTGGACGCCGGAGCACCGATGGGTGAGCTGCTCCTGAAATCGGCCCGCATCGTATCTCTGCTGACAGATAATCCGAACTTCGCGCAGCTGTGCGAGAAGCATTTAAAAGAGGAAGCTCCCGAATGAGATCTTCCTCTTTTTTCTTTTTTTTCTTCTTTACTTTTCCGGAGGCTTATTCGAGGTCCTGACGGTAGACCACGTAATCCTTGACCCGGTTGAAATCAAAGATATTCAGACAGGTCCCCTCCACCAGGAAGCAGGGGTAATCCATATGCGGGGCGGAGATGATATACTCCGCTTCTTCCACCGGGACACCGAGGATCGTGACGCAGACTCCGCCGTCCGGCGGGGTCGCCCGGGAGATCTCCGGGTTTTCGGAGGAAAGGATGTAGTCCGTGAAACGCAGGTAACAGGAGGGGTCTTCTCCGCACTGGATCATCAGGGGATAGTCCAGATACTTCGCCAGCAGGGGAAGCTGCTCTTCCGTATAGCCGTACTGGCGCAGCGTACCCATATACATCAGGACATGCTGACCGGGATGGAAAACGACCATGATATCGCCGGGCTGCATGGCCGCGGCGACTTCCGTCCAGTCCTCCGGCACGGGGTGCGCCAGTTTGCAGAAGACATGGTTCCCGTCATAGCAGTAACCGTTGTTGAACATGTCCTTGAAAGCGATATTGACCGGATGCTTCGCCAGGGAACAGACAGCCTTCACGAAGCCGACACAGTCAAAGCCGTAGAGATAGGTGGTGCCTTTCCGGTAATACAGGGGAGAACTCTGCCATGCCTTGAACGGAGTATATTCCGGATACTGACGCATGATGACATTATAGCTTCTTCCGCCCCAGAAATAGGGGATCCCGGTCTGGAAAAGGCTCGTGATCTCCGAACCGGTCACCGCGTTGTACCGCAGCAGGAAGCTGTTCTGCTCCTCGAGCATGGCAAACGCCTGATCCAAATAATCGGTCTTCGCGATGGAAGCACCGGAAAGATCTGTTTTTCCGATCCTTTCAGCCTTCCGCGCGGCGGTGTCGGGCGCGGTCGAGTCCTCCATGACATATCCGGACTGTCCGCCGCAGGAGACAGACAGCATACCGCCATAGCGCATATAGACAAAGAGCTGTTCGCCGGCGGGGATGACGGTGTCTTCCTGACCGGGGATATGAAGGACCGATCCGTCCGGTCCGGCAAAGGCATAGGAGAAGACCAGATCGGCCATATCCTCTTCGCGTGTGAGCAGGAAAAAGGGAATGCCGGATTCCGGATCGATCTCACAGATACAGACATCGTCTTTCCGGATGTAGGAGACCGAATCGCCGTCGATCAGCGCCAGATGATCGTCAAAACCCACATCGTACGCGGTAAAGAAGGTCCCGGTTTCCGAACAGCCGGTCACTTCCGCGTTATGCAGCGGCATCGCGGTCAGATCCGCCGGGGCGGACGCCATGACCGTCAGCGGAACAGCATCCTCCGGGAGGCTGAATACCGGATCTTTCAGAGCACCGTCCGGGATATAACCGCTCCGGCCGTCCGGAAGGCGGACATGATTCCAGAGCCCGCTGACTCCGTCCACGGTACAGAGCGTCCAGGAATCCAGCACCGCGATGGCAGGTGCTTCCGTGACGGGCAGACCGATGACCTGCAGTCTGACCGTGCTGTACATTTGCTTTTCAGGCAAAGGATCGTATTCGGGCAAAGGAAGGATGCCGTCATAATAGACATACCCTTTTTTGCCGTTTTCCAGGATCATGCTGCCCCAGTGCGTTTCTTCAAAAGTCAGCTCCACCGGTTCGTAGGCTTCGACGCTGCCGACGGTGTCACCGGTACGGATCAGATTGGGCCAGATAAGTTTCCGGCTTGTAAAGTATCCGGAGATCGTCTCCGGTTCCTCCGAAAGGGCAAGGACGGGGAGAAGAAGGAGCAGGATCAGCAGGACAGATCGGATAGTACGTTTCATACAGACCTCATAGCTGACAGCAGGAGTCCGGGTGGGTCTCCTGATGCGGATGTTATTTCATGTGGATGTTTGTTTTGCCAAAGCCATTATAATACAGAAACATCAAAACATATACGCTGTTATTCTGCCTTTGAAGGCTGATAACTTCCCATACCCATTTTCTCGGTCAGGTCGCCGAAGCTTTTATCATACTGGGCCTGGGAGATGGCGCCACGTTCGAGAAAGTCATCCAGCACTTCCTTCTGCCGGAAATAGAGACGGACACGCTTCTCTTCCGCGGAGAGCTGTTCCCATTCTGACTGTTCATTCATGATGATCACCTGACCTGAAGTTTTCTTACAGGGATAGCATAATATACCGGGGGAAAGAAAGCAAGGGGGACTCAGCGGAGCTGCGCGGTGATGAGTTATGGGTGATAGGTGATAAGTTGAAGTTAGTTAATTTTCGATTCTTCCCTGCCTGCGGGCAGGGATTTTTTAGTGGGGTTTGGACCGGATATTGCCTGAACCGCGGGTTTTGGCCAAACGTTAGACAATTGTAATAGAATTAACACAAAAGGATAAAGAAAAGATGGCTCATGTCTGATAAAATACAATTGATTTAGTATGCAATCATGCCAATATTTGGAGGATATAGCTGTGAAGAAAAGATTTGTGGTACCGGTACTGATCCTGCTGATTACGGTCTTTTGCCTTTTGTCCGTGGAGGCCTTCGCGGGCGGAGAAACTTATGTGCAGTTGTGGGAAAATGGTCCGCAATGGCTTACATATAATTACGGTGGAGCAAAGGAATTTGATGCCGGTTTTAATGGAGAACTTGTTTCAGACGGTAGCGGTATAGTACCGAAAAATCAAAGCACCGGCACAATGACTTTCCCGGTTGGCCTCTGTTTGCCGACTGAAGATGAATTTCGTCAGTTGATGGACGGATCCAAAACTACTAAAACATGGGAAACAAAATCAGGAATGCCCGGTTACACTATTACCGGCAAAGAAACCGGCTATACAGACAAGTCGATTTTCCTGCCTGCTCCAGGATATTGGGTAAGTGATTCCTATAGTAATCAGGGTAACGGTTATTACTTTACTTCGGATGGTCCCAGTTTGCATATTTTCAGTTCGGGATATGATGTTGCCGGCTATTACTGCAATGCTCGTCTTGTCCGGGATTTGCCTTCCGTTACCGCAACTGTGTCTGATGTCTCGAAGAGTTATAACGGAGACGAATACGGACTGACTCCAAATGTGACAGATCCTGCTACGGGCTACAAGATCCAATATGGCACATCAAAAACCGCGATCAATCAGAATACATTGAAATATAAAGAACCGGGAACATATACAGTCTGGTACAGGATTTCTGCGAATAATTACAAATCCATAGTCGGCAGCGCAAAAATCACCATAAAGAGATACCCGTCTATCTCAATCACCAGCGATCCCGGAAAGACCTACGATGGAAAGGAAGTTTCGACGCCTGTTGTGTCCTGTGACAGCAACGGTACTGTAACTATTGAATATAAGCTCCAATCTGAAGATAATTCCGCGTATACAACGACCGCTCCCAAAGAGCCTGGAGAGTATACGGTCCGGGCTACTGTCAGTGAAACAGAGACCAACAAAGCTGCTTCCCAGACAAAGAATTTCACGATTGAAAAAAAATCTTTTACGGATAGCACGAACCCTGTGGTCTTCACCGTGACTCCGGCTTCTGTCACTTATAGCGGTTCCGCCTACACATTCACGGTTACCGCGAAATTCGGTAATATGGATCTTGTCCCTGGAAGAGATTTCAAGCTCAAGGGAAATACGGACACGACAGACAACACTTTTTCCGGTACTGAGGCAGCGCAGCATAATTGTATCATTAATGGTATTGGAAACTTCAAAGATGATGCGTACGTAGATGGTCTGATCAATCGCAAACCCATTACCATCACACCGGACGATCAGACCATTGTCCTGGGCGACCCGCTACCGACATTCACCTGGACCACATCCGGTACCAGCGCCGATGCAGAGGAACTGAAGAAATATACCTTCTATTTCACCACAGAAGCCACCGGTGAAACTGCCGGCACATTCGATATTGTCATTGGTCAGAAATATGTAGGATCCAACTTTGATGTCACCTCCTACGGTGTTGGCAAACTCACTGTGCTGGACATCTTCAATGTCACCTTTGACACTGACGGCGGCAGTTCTGTTACCGGTCAGAAAGTCACGGAAGGAGAGAAAGCTGTCAAGCCCTCCACTGATCCCACCAAGACCAATATGAATTTCACCGGTTGGTATTCCGATGCAGGGTGTACCGCGGCTTATGACTTCAGCACTCCTGTGACGAAGAATCTTACCCTGTATGCCGGTTGGGCGAGCATTCCGACTCCTACACCGACCGCGACCCCGACTGCCACGCCTACCGCCACACCTACCACTACACCTACTGCCACACCTACTGCCACTCCTACTGCCACACCTACCACGACTCCAACTGCCACACCTACCGCGACACCTGCTCCTGTACCATCTCCCACGCCTACCCAGGCACCCTATAAGATCATCCAGGGCGCGAATCTGGATATCTACGAAAACGCGGACAGCGCGACCTTCCGTTCCGACGCGGATTACAACAAGTTCCTGTATGTCGAAGTGGATGGAAACAAGTTGAGCAAAAACGACTATGAAAGCCGTTCAGGCTCTACGGTCATCGTGCTGAAGGCTTCCTTCATCAAAAAGCTGGCGCTGGGGGTCCATACCCTGAAGATCGTTTCCAGCGACGGATCCGCCACCACGAAGTTCACGATCCGGAAGGTTCCCGATACAGGCGACAATACGCCTGTAGTTCTGCTGAGCCTTATGCTGGTCAGTGCGATCTGCCTGACTGTGCTTACCATCAGAAAACGGAAGGCCTGATGTCGCGGACAGGTTTCAGAGCATGATGGACTTCCCACAACCTCAATCCACACTGACCATGATGCTGCTCGAAACGAACGCGCGCGTGCCGGGAGATAGCTGGGCGGCTACGTCCATCGCAGTGGTTAGTAGATTTTTCAGTTCTTCCCTGCCTGCGGGCAGGGATTTTTGCTATGATAACAGATGAAAAGTGAACAATTCTGTTGTATAATTAATAAAGTGGCAGTCCACCCCAAAATAGCAGAGATGTGGTTCGGGCACGGAAGACTTGCCTGCGAACCTGAAGAAGAGGCTTTTATGAGATTCATTGAAAAAATCATGGAAAATATCACAAACTACCCGGATCAGCTGATCCTGGCGGATGATACGGTGCCCAGAGGCATAACTTATCACGCGCTGGGAGATCTGTCAGGGAAAGTCTATGCCTATCTCCAGTCCAAAGGGATCGGTAAAGAGGACATGGTCATGCTGTATCTGCCGAGAGGGATCCAGCCGGTGATCGCGCAGCTCGGCGTGATCCGTAACGGCTCCGCTTTCCTGACGGTGGAAGATACTTACGAGCCGGAACGGGTCGCCTTCATGAAGAAGGACAGCGACTGCAAGCTTGTGATCGACAGCGCCGCATGGGAAGAGATCCAGAAACTGGACCCGAAGGAAGGATACGAGGTGACGGATCTCCATGACGCGGCCATGGCGATCTATACCTCCGGTTCTACGGGCAACCCCAAAGGCGTGCTTCACGAGTATGGAAACTTTGACCGGATGATCGAGTCGACTGTCGAAGACGGAGAAAGCCTGTTCGCCGCGGAAAAGGACAGATTTGCCATGGTGGCGCCCATGAACTTTATCGCGGCGCAGCTGATCCTGAATCACGCGTTGTATTACCGTGTCTTCATATATGTGGTGTCTTACGATGTTGTGAAAAATCCCATGAAGATCGGTATGTTCTTCCTGAAGAATCACATAACGGGCACCTTCCTGACGCCGTCTCATATCCGACATATGAAAGTCAAGCTGCCCGGGTTGCGTTTCTGCGTGATCGGGTCCGAGCCGGCAAACAATGTATATATGGAAGGACTGACCATCCACAACTGCTATCTGATGTCAGAAAGCGGCTTTATGGTGACACATTTTGTCATTGACCGGCCTTACGATCAGACGCCTGTCGGTCACTGTTTCTGTGACGTTGGTCTGAAGCTTATCGGAGAAGACGGAAATGAAGTACCTGCCGGGGAAGAAGGCGAGGTCGCCTTTGAAAACCGCTATGTTCGCGGTTATCTGAACCTTCCGGAGGAAACGGCGCTGCATTTCCGGGACGGGTACTATTACACCGGTGATCTGGCTTTCCGGAATGAAAATGGTGAATATGTGATCTGCGGCCGTCTGAGTGATATGGTGAAGGTGAATGGCAATCGCGTCGAGCCCGGCGAGATCGAATCCGTGGCGAAAAAGGTACTGAACCTTGATTTTGCTGCCTGCCGGATCTTCCAGGACGCTCGTTCCACCATGATCTGTCTGTACTATACAGCCAAGGCGCTGCCCTGCAGCGATGATGAAGCCAGAGAACGCATGGCCAGATTCCTGCCGTACTATATGATCCCCAACGCGTTTGTCCATCTGGACACGATCCCGCTGAAGGCTACCGGGAAGATGGACAGGAAGGCTCTGCCGAAGCCGGAAAGCAGTGACTTCCTGAGCAGCTATGAGGCACCCGCCGATGAGATCGAAGCGAAGCTGTGCGCCGGTTTTGAGAAGGCGCTGAACATGGAGAAGATCGGCGCGACGGATGATTTCTATAAGCTGGGAGGAGATTCTCTGGCAGCCATGGAAGTCCTGACTGAATGCAATATCAGCGGCTTGAATGCTTCGGACATATTCGCGGGCAGAACACCCCGGGAAATCGCGGCGCTTTGGAAATCCGCGCATCCGGACGGTAAGCTTGTCAGCAATGAAGAGCTGAACAGCAAGTTCCTGTATGAACCCCAGCCGCTGATGAATTATCAGACATATATGTTTGACTATCAGTGCTATACTCCCCGCTCCACCATGCTGAATCTGAACACCATGTTCAAGGTGAATTTCGAGGAGATCCCCCGGGAGAAGCTTGTGAAAGCGATGAATCAGGCGATCTCAAACCATCCGGCACTGCTCAGCCGTTTTCGCTATGCCCGCGGCGGCAGTGTTGAGCAGGTTTATGATCCGTCTTTCGCTCCGGATCTTCAGATCGAGCGCTTTGACGCGTTTGAGTTCAACATGCTGAAGGATGATCTGGTCAAACCTTTCAAGATCATCAACTCCAGGCTGTATCGCTGTCGGATCTTTGATGTGGAAGGGCAGGGCTATGTGTTCTTCGATGTCCATCACACCATATTCGACGGCACTTCCTTCCAGGTGCTGCTGGGCGATATTCTGAAATCGATCTATGATATGCCGCTGGAGCCGGACTACTATTATGTGATGCTCCACCAGCAGGAGGAGATGCTGAACAGCGCCCGCGGAAAGGAGGCGCTGGAGTACTATGAGTCCGTCTACGGCGGAAAGGACTTCACCATGAAGCCGGAGCTGGATCACAATGTCCGCGAAAACCAGGTGGGCAGTTATTCGATCGATCTGAACGCCCGGGACGCGGCGCTCACCGCGCTTGAGGAACAATACGGGATCGGGCGCAACGCCTTCTTCAATACGGTGGTGCTTCTGACGCTGGCGATCTATAACCGCCGGCCCAATGTACAGTGCAGCTGGACCTACAGCGGGCGTGATGATACGATCAGGAACAGTATGATCGGTCTGTTGCTGAAGGATCTTCCGATCATGTTGCGGCTGCACAGGAAAGACACAGTGAAAGAACTGTATCAGAGCATTAAGGAGCAGATCGCGAAGGATCTGGCATACAGCTTCTATCCATACACCACTCAGAATATACGGATCATAGAGGATGACCGGATCTGTTTCCTGTATCAGCGTAACATCCGGGACGCGGGCGGGTCCGACATCGAGACCGTGGAGATCCGTCAGAACGCTTCTGCCTCCGAGAATGTATTTGACGTTCAGGTGCTGGACGACAGCAATGGGCTGGGGCTGACGCTGGATTACGCGGCCAGCCTGTACGATCAGCAGAGCGTGGAACGCTTTGCCCGGATCTTCGTGGGCGTTTTTGAAGCGCTGCTGGAAAGCGATTCCGAAACGCCTGTTATACAGGTCATCAAAGACGCCGAGAAACGCGCGGGTCACAAGGAGATATTGATAACGTGGATAAAATAAGAAACAAACTGACCAATCTGAAGCAGCAGGCTGAAACGCAGGATGAACAGATGCTGAAGATCTACAAGGAACAGAAGAAAGTAGGACTGGTCAGCTTTTTCGCGGAGCTGCCGAACTTTGTGGCTGTGCTGATATCAGCGATCCTGTCCCGGTCACTCATTATGTGGCTGGATCTGGTGGACTCCTTCAGTAATGTGGCGCGAAGCTCCAGTGTGTTTCTGAGTTCCGGCAAGCTCGAGGGACAGCGGGTCCAGGACCCGGAGAAGCTGGAATTCCGGGTGGCGATGTTCTGCAACATCAGTGTCCTGACAGGCCTGGTGATCCTGCTCCTGACTTCCTTCGTACAGGTCCTGAATCCGGAGGAACCGCAGTCATTCCTGCTGGCGGCAGTGGGACTCAAGATCGTCAATGTGGTCATCGATGTCTATTTGTTTATCAGACAGTCAAAAATCCTGAAACAGGGAGAGACCGCTATTGTCCGCGCTGAATACAACGGATTGCTGAAAGACACTATTTTCGACAGTGTGACGTTGTTCATCGTGCTGATCTCTTATCTGCTGATCAAACACCGGTGGAGCTGGTACATCAGCCCCGTACTGTGTGTGATCATGTGCCTGTTCTTTATCGGTAAATATGTGAATGATATCCGAAAGCTGATCAAACAGCGTCGGGAAAGGAGCAAACAACAATGAATCTTAAAAAGGAACGTAAAGATACCAGCCTGACCGTGTATTTTGACGGGCGACTTGACGCGGTCAGCTCGCCGGAATGCGAGGCGGCTCTCATCCCTGAACTTCAGGGGATCACCCGGTTGAAACTGGACCTTTCCAAAGTCGATTACGTTTCTTCCGCTGGACTCCGTCTGCTGCTTTATATGCAGCAGATCATGGAAGAACAGGGAGATATGGTCCTGACGAATGTGCCGGAGATCGTGATGGACACCTTTGAAGTTACCGGTTTTCTGGATTTCATAAAGATCGAATAATTGGCGGTTAATATGAAACAGAAGAATTTATGGGAGAAGACCATCAGCACGCTGAAACAGAATTTTGTCACCGATCAGGTCTTCTGGGAGAATGAGGTACAGGCCAACCTGCTGGTGCTTCGTTTCCTGATCGCCGGCGTGGTGCTTCTGGGACTGTGTCTGATCATGAATATGTTCGGGATCCTTGCCATTGATCACGAACTGGCGGGCAGGATCTTTCTGTCCTCATTTCTGGTGATGCTGGTGCCCATCACGGCGTGTATGGCGGTGAAAGGCGCGAAGCGCTGGGTCAAGTATACCATGATGGCGGCGGTGATCTTTGCCTTAGCCTACATTGACCGTGTAATGACCTTCAATGTTCCGGTCCTGATCATTCTCCCCGTGATCTTCAGCTGCCGGTACTATTCCTGTGCCTTCACGGTACAGACAGCCGCGGCTACGACGGTGGCATTTACCCTCTCCATGTATGTCGGCGCGAGGGATGTGATCGGTTCTCCGGACATGAATTTTATCGCGGATACTGCTTCGGAATACGTACGTAATGTCATGCTGCAGTCTTTCCTGCCCAAGTGGATGTTTTTTCTGGTTGCCGCGGGCGTCTGCTACGAAATCGCGCGCTGCGGTCGCAACATGGTCCTGAAGCAGGAATCCATCACGAAATTCAATACACGGGTGGAGACGGAACTGGAGCTTGCCAACAGGATCCAGGCGCAGGTGCTGCCACCGGTCACGGATCTGCCGGAGCCTTCTGCCCGCAGGTATGATCTGGCGGCACGGATGATACCCGCCAAAGAAGTGGGCGGTGATTTCTATGATTTCATCGAGCTGGATCCCGGACATCTCGCGCTGATCATAGCCGACGTGGCTGACAAGGGTATCGCGGCGGCGCTGTACATGATGATGTCCAAGTCTCTGCTTGACAGCCGGATCCTGACAACACCATCCCCCGGAGCGGTGCTGGAGGCGGTCAACCGGCAGCTCTTCGGAAAGAGCCTGAAAGGCATGTTTGTTACGGTATGGCTGGGCATACTGGACTTGAACACGGGAGAACTTGTTTCCGCAAACGCGGGTCACGAGTATCCGGCTATCAGGCGGAAGAACGGAAGATTTGAAATGTATCGGGATAAGCACGGTTTTGTACTGGGCGGCAGTCGGAATATGAAATACACGGAGACCCGCCTCCGGCTGGAGGAAGGCGATATCCTCTTTGTCTATACCGACGGCGTGCCGGAGGCAAATGATCCTTCCAGGGAACAGTTCGGACTGACGCGGATGCTGGGATCGCTGGACGCGCACTGCGGCGGCAGTATGGATGAGCTGATCAACGGCGTCAAAGCGGATGTTGACGCCTTTGCCGGAGAAGCCCCGCAGTTTGATGACACCACCATGCTTGCTGTCAAACTGCTGGAGCAGAAGGACCGTAAACTGGTATTGAAACCGGAGACACGGGAGATCGAGCGGGCGCAGGCCTGGCTGGCGTCCATTGGGCAGGATATGCACGTGACGGATCTGAAACGGAAGAAGATCGCCATCAGTGTGGACGAACTCCTGAGCAACATTATCCGGTACAGCGGAGCGGACACTATCGAGCTGGAGTTTGTACCGGGAAAACAGGAGTCCAGTCTGGTCATCCGTGATAACGGCGCGGTGTTTGATCCGCTGGAGGTTGAATCGCCCGACACTTCCGCCCCGCTCATGCAGCGAAAGATTGGCGGACTCGGGATCATGATCACACGAAAATATATGGATCGCACCGCATACCGCCGCGAGGACGGCTGGAACATATTCACAGCCACGGTCTTCCACGATGAAGGTTTCGACTGACAGCCTTCGCGCGTGCCACATGAAAGGATAACTGTACTTACGTATTATAGCGGGCGAAGCGAAGCACAGCAAGGAGACAGGGCGCAGCAGGGCTGCGCAAGGGTGGAGGGGGGAGGGCGAAGCGGATGCTTCGGGCGAGGACTCCTTCAGTCACCTGCGGTGACAGCTCCCTCAGAGAGGGAGCCTGGGTTTGTGGGCACTGCGACTGCGGTCGCGCAAGGGGATAGTGGATAGGGGATAAGGGGGAGGGCGAAGCGGAAGCTTCGCAAGGGAGCGGCAAAGCCGCTCCAGAGTGCTGCGCACCAGGATATAGGAAGGAGTGTGATGGACTTCACCCTTCACCCTGGATCCTGTATCCTCATTCATCAATCGGTTCCGTATGCACCGTAATCGTACCTTCCACGATGTTGATCCGTTCAGCGGGACCGGCGGTAATGCGTTCCTGCGAAGAAGACGAGGTGGTCGAGGCTACGATCCCGGTGATCAGGAAGGTGGGATGAACCGGTTGTTCTGGTCAGTGATAGCGAAGGAAGAAGGGGCGATGCTGGTTACTGAAGGCAAAAGAAAAGCACCGACTGAAGTCGATGCTAAGGATTTTTAATAAGGATATTGATGTAAAAAGGTTGTTACTCCTTATCCTGTATTGCTGCCGACGGGCAAGGCAGTAACGGGTTGGCAGATGCGAAGATTTCGGATGCCGGATTTTTATAAAGCGGGGGGCTCACTCACTTAAGGAATGTCAATAAGAATGGGAAAACCGCCTGCGACCTGCTCCAGCTCTTCCTCACTCAGCTCCGCGAGCTTCTTGTTCAGGGCTTCGATTTCCTCTTTGAGGGCGTTCAGTTCTTCTTGCGTTTTCATGGTGATAACCTCCTTTCCTGTTTATTTTAGTATACGATACAGCTTAAAAAATGGCTACTGAACACAAAAGAACCGTCCTATGTGTACGTCTTCGATGATAACAGATTTTCCAGCCAAAGACAACAATAAAGGAGACAGAGAACCGACCCCTGTCTCCCCTATACTCACTCCCTGTCGTTCGGTATGGGGGGTGTCGGGCTCAAGGACGGGCCGGGAGCCGGGGGTGAAAAGGCCGCCGGTGACCCGCGCGAGCTCTTCATCCGTCAGCTCCGCGAGCTTCTTGTTCAGGGCTTCGATTTCTTCTTTCAGGGCGTTCAGTTCTTCTTGCGTTTTCATGGTGATAACCCCCTTTCCTGTTTATTTTAGTATACGATACAGCTTAAAAAATAGCTACTGAACACAAAAGAACCGTCCTATGTGTACGTCTTCGATGATATCAGATTTACCAGCCGAAGACAACAATAAAGGAGACAGAAATCGACCTGTCTCCCTCTTAGGGCGAAGCGGAAGCTTCGCAAGGGAGCGACAAAGCCGCTCTAGAGTGCTGCGCACCAGGATATAGGAAGGAGTGTGATGGACTTCACCCTTCACCCTGGATCCTGTATCCTCATTCATCAATCGGTTCCGTGTGAACAGTAATCGCCGCAGCCGCGATGCTGATCCGCTCCGCGGGACCCGCGGTGACGCGTTCCTGCGAAGAGGCGGAGGTGGTCGAGGCTACGATCCCGGTGATCAGGAAGGTGGGATGAGCCGGATCATCCAGAGCCATGACCGGGGTATAGAGAGTCGGGACCAGCAGGTCCTGTCCGATCTTCAGTCCGGAGGCATAAGCGGCAACGGCAGACTTGATCCTCGCTGGTGTATTGGTTTCATCAAAACCGGTGAGTGTCTTCAGATAGATATTGAGCATCACGGTCTTATTGGCGGGACGGGAGAAATTGATGACATGATCCGCGCCATATTCATCCGTTATCATGACGGAGCTGGAACCGGCCGTGGAAACCCCGACCGGCTTACGCGCGTAGATCGTCTGAGCAATGTCAGCCAGCAAGCCACCCTTAACGACCGCATGGATGGAATGGGCGGGCAGACCCCGCGAGTCTGTGGAACCGGTATCATTTTCCCAGATCATGACATCCGTCACATTCGGGACCGCACGCAGGGCGGCTTCCAGGCTTTTCTTTGTCGACTGGGCGGGAGAAGCGATCGCATAAGAGCGGCGGAGCCGGGCGGAAGTATCCGATTCACCGGGCAAACGAGTCACGTTGTTCAGCGGCAGGAGCAGATCCAGCGTCTGACCGGAAGCCAGGTCCGGATCCCGGGAAGCATAACTTTCCAGCATCAGGGAGGACAGATCATCCAGCGCTTTGGCAAATACGGAACACAGCTGGTAGTCCTGCGTGTCTTCCGTCAGGACAAGATCAGAGCCGAAGATCCGGCGATAATCATCCAGCAGCTGGGCGAGACGATCTTCATAGGTCGGAAGATGGATGCCGGCATTGTCTATATAAGGAGGAAAATAGGACATAGGGACCTCCTTTCAGTCGGTCCAGGGTGGAGGGTGGTAATTGAAGGCAAAAGAAAAGCACCGACTGAAGTCGATGCTAAGGATTCTTAATAAGGATATTGATGCGTCAAGACACAGACAAACTGGGATTTATATTATCAGCTGTTCTTCATAAATAACATCATAATCCGCCCCGAGCTCAGCACATAATTTGGTCCAAATGTTGTGGCTTAATTCGAGAAAAGGGACTTTTGACGTCCGCGTCATCAAATGTTTTTTCCTTGATACTGTATTGTTACAACAAAGACTTTTTTTGCAATCTTGTCTATTCTAAAGATTGCAATATAATGGTCAATGATAAGTTGCTTATAACCTTTACCGGCATATTTTCCAACCAAACGTTCCTGATGTGCTGCAGGAGCTTTCTCCAAAGCCTTTATTGCCGCCCAAATCCTGTCTGTCTGTCCTTTTGCATTTTCTGGTGAAAGCTTTTCAAGTGCAATATAGGCATAAATATCTTCTATGTCGCGAAATGCTTTTGGATATAGCAAAACTTCATATTTATCCATAGTATTTCTGATTCAGCCTTTCCATTGCACTATCCAGCAAAATTGGTTCTGCGCCTTCTTCTACTTCTTTCTCGCTCTCATAAATAGCCTGATCAATTCTGTTAATCTGAGCAAAACGGTCGTATAGTTCGGCACTCATCACCACCAAATCACTATAACCGTTTTTTGTTATGAAAATCGGTTCCTGTTGTTTGTGGGCTAATTCCGAGATTTCACTGGTATTTCTTAAATCCCTGATCGGCATTATTGTCGGCATAGTAAACACCTCTCTTTCGACACGATTGTAGCATAATTATGCTGCGTTGTAAACGGAATTTATTTTTCCTCCGTAAATTTGTAATCTTTTCCTCAGCAAATTCCTGTTTGTCGTTTAGTCCACTTAGTCTGACTATTGCGTCCTTATAGTATATCAAAAGAAAAGGCTCATAGTGTTATTTCGACAACTATGTTCTCGTCCCTGCTCCAGTCGGTCAGCACCGAACAGGAAAAAAAGAATGTGTGTCCATCTTTCCGGTAGGTCGTATCCGTTACGGAACGGACGCCCGGTGTCGCGGCGATATACGCGGAGATCGTGTTTGCCATGGCCTGCAGAGCCGCTTCGGAGCGGACATCTGTTTCAAGGATCGGCGGAACGGCAAGACCGACGGCAGGGCTTTCCCACCAGTCGCCCTGAAAGAGCTTCAGGCGGGAACGGAGGGAAGCGATACAGGCGGCGTGGTCCGTGAGACAGGGAGAGGCGGCAGTCATGTCGCCGGTGGGAGAAAGAGGACGGTAACGCAAAGTTCCTCACTTCTTTCGGAAATGATAAGTGACGGAGGAGCGCTGGTGGCGCGGTGATAAGTGATGAGTGATAAGTGATGAATTGAAGTTACTGAAGCAACTCCTTCAGTCGCCTTCGGCGACAGCGTCTCGTACAGCAAGCTGTACTCGGTCAGCTTCGTCATAGTCGTATTGCTTCTCTGTCGTTCGCAATACTCGTTGACTTAGCAGGCTTCCGATTCACTTTCGACTTCGTCGAATAGTCCACTGGACTAACGTTCATCTCCGCCCTCAAGAGGGAGCCTTGAAGGAGATCCGAAGATGGATTATGGAATGAAGGTGTGATTGATGTCCAGCGGCGGCGGAACGAGGACGGAGGAGCGCTGGTGGCGCGGTGATAAGTGATGAGTGATGAATTGAAGTGCGGCGAAGCAACTCCTTCCGGCCGCAAGCGGCCACCTCCCTCACAGAGGGAGGCTCATATTGTTATTCTCCAAAGAACGACGGTTCATCCGGGAAGTTTTCAAGCGCGTTGGCCCGGCTCCGGAAGCCCACAAAGGCGAAGGCATCCGACAGGTCATGCCGGCGGGAACTGGATGCCGCGGGATCGGTCCCGGCGTACCATTCGTCGATGCAGGCATCTGAAAAGATCACCAGACATTCATCGCCGGCCGAGACCGGATAAGTCATAGCGGATGTCCGCCCGCCGGGGAAAAAGACCGGGACATCCCGGAGGAGCGGCAGCTCCACGGGCGTCCCGTCCCGGAGCCGGTCGTGGATCGCGGGAAGGATCTCCGCGGTCTGGGTGGCAGGATCGAAGGACTGCACGATGCCCGGCAGGGCAAAATGCATCGTGGAAGACAACAAAGAACGGAAGGCTTCAGCCTGTTCACGAGGACCGGAAGCAAAAGTAGATAAAGGGTTCATTTTCATCACCTGAAAACTGATAAAGCAGAAGTGGAGAGTGAATGGCTTGAGATTAACTGCCGGAGGATATATAATACTTTTAGATGGGAGGTGTCGAAATGAGTACGCAGATTTATACACACACAGAATTGCAAGCCATGATCATGCCGATTCTTCGCAAATACAATGCAGATCATGCTTATCTGTTTGGCTCTTATGCCCGAAATGAAGCAACTGCACATTCCGACATCGATCTGATTGTAGTTGGGAATCCTGACTTCAAACCATTTGATATTTTCGCGATTGCAGAAGACCTGCACGAATGCAGCGGAAAACAGGTAGATGTATATGAAATCAATGAAATGAAGGAAAATTCTCCTGTTTATATTGCTGCCATGTCTGAGGGGATATGTCTGCAATGAATCAACCGGATGAGGTCCGTATTGGCAAAATCAAAAAACGATCAGTCAATTGCTGACATACATAGATGAGCATCAGATAACTAAAGAGCAAGTGTTGAACGACTATATCGTTCAATGGACGATCACTACACCGCTATATAACATTGGCGAACATACATATCAGTTATCCAAAGAGCTTAAGGCATTATGGCCGTCTGTGCCATGGAGTCAAATAGCCGGTATGCGTCATCGGTTGGTACACCAGTATGATGATACTAATTGGAATACAATAGCATATGTCATTTTCAATGAATTGGGGTCGTATCTTAAGCAACTTGATCAAATAACGGAAGCAAACAAGTAAATCAATAACACTGAAGCGGTAGAGATACCGCTTCTTTTGCTTGCAGAATAATCCGCGTACTCCACGGTCCTTCTCCTGTGTCCGCGTCAAAAGTCTGGCAAATCAATTGACCGGAATATTCATGGGAGGGATTACTCCTTCCGGCCGCTGAAGCGTCCACCTCCCTCAAGGAGGGAGGCTTTGGACGGTACCGCAGGACCGATCCGACGGGCCAGCCGGTCATGGAGGTCGTGAGGATCATGTGATCCTTTCCGACAGAGACCGCGTCCAGTATGTCCTCATCGTTCAGGTCGATGATGTCCAGTGTTTTGTCCCGTCCGAGCAAATAAACGGCGGAACGGAACAGGAAGACATCCGCGTTCAGATCCACGGCAAGTGACTGCAGAGCGTCCGCGGTGCTGCCGAAGAAGGAAGTCCCCAGAGGATAAGTCCTGTCCGTGGCGGTGAAACCCGCAAGAGGCAGAGGAACGGAAGACGAATACAGCAGGCTTTCCGTGATCATCTTCAGGGATGTATTTGCCGGGAAGGAAGCCGAGACAAAACTGCCTGTGAACGGGACTCCGTCGGAAAAGATCACGGAAGTGATCCGCTTCCCGTCCCGGGTGTCCGACAGGACATCCAGAATAGTGCCGGTGGCGAGAACGGAATCAGAAGTGGAATGGACAGCGATCTTCCGACCGGAAGAAAGCTGTCCAACGGTGTTTTCGGACGGAAGATAAAGGTCCAGCTGGAAGATGGTGGGAGTGAGCTTCATCTCGTTGCGGCCGCGGAGATGGAGCCGGCAGGAAGTGTCCAGCTTTACACCGTCAAGGAATATATGAAGTTCGCGAGTCATAAGGGCTCCTTTCAGTCGCCAGGGAGCGCAAGCGCTCAAGGGCGCTGCGCGCCAGGGCACAGCAGAGCTGTGCGAGGATGGAGGGTGATTATGTATACGCAACGATCAGTTGTACTCCAGTTGGAGACGGAAGAAGTAACCCGGCTTCCAGCATTTCTTTCCGCAAGGCGGAAAGAGTGGATGGCGCCGTAATTTTATAGGTCATATTGGGATTATCAAAAACTGTCATGCCGGAATCCGGAAACAAAGCTCTCTGAATGACACCAAGCCCGGAAGGCGTTCCGTTCCAATGGTCCTGAAGGATCCTGGCACGTATCAGAAAACGGAAATCCGTATCTGTCAGAGAGCGCGTTCCGGTGGAGGATTCAAAAGGCAGGAGCCGGGAGACACCGGCAAGACGGCCGAGGATATCCAGCTGGGCGCCGGTAGCGGTTTCCAGATCAAAGGCGGAGATCAGGTCCGAACGAAGATCATCCAGATCGGAGACCTGAGAAAGGACTGCGGAAAGGAATTGAATAAAGCGGGGTTTCTCGCGGTTCATGGGTGGGATGAGGTTGAGGTAAGTAGTTGTGTTCATAGTGGATTGGTCCTCTCAGGATATAGGGTGAAGGGGGTCGCTTCGCGAGGGAACGACAAAGCCGTTCCAGGGTGCTTCGCACTAGGGCGCAGCGGGGTTGCGCTGCGCTAAAGCGAAAAACGTTCGGCCCAGATCAGGTCATAATCCATCAGGTCATCCTTGCCCGGATCCTTCCCGGCTTTATCCTCCGCGTGAGGGAAGCAGCAAAGAGAGCCGAGTTTCAGATGGCGGAACGGTTTCAGCAGGTCGTTGATAGCTCCTTCGGATGTCCTGATTGGGATGCTGTTCACCAGCAGATCACCGGAAACACTGTCCCAGATGGAAAGAAACCACAATGCCGGTGCTTCATGAAAGCGGAGCTGAACTCGTAAAGAACGGGTCCCGCCGGACAGCGGGACCTGAAGGGTCTGGATCTGATTCAGGGAATCGGGAAAAGTTGGAAGAAGAAAAGTATTCATTCTGTTCCTTTCGGTTTACAATACATGCAGCTTCGACAGGTTGAGTGTCGGAGCTGTTTTTGTGCTGGTGTTGCCCTTGTTGCTGGTCGTGGAGGTATTATTGTTCGTCTTGACCGGGGCAGCGGCGGAAGCCGTTGCGGTCACTTCCTGAAAAGCGAGGACACCGGACCAGCCGGAAGGATTGGTTTCATCCCGGGTGACGGTGATGTCCGTCAGAAGCATGTTGAGGTAGGTTCGCAGGTCTGTGATGACCTGACAGAGTGTGCGGGATTCCTTCAGGGCAACCAGATCGGAAAGCGTATTCACGACGCGGTTGGAATTGACGGCCGGATCATGGCATCCGGACATTAATACGTTGAGCGTCACCCTGTCTGGTTCGTGCTTTGCGTTGTTGATATAGTCGGTGCCGGCAGCGTTGTCGGCGTCAGTTTCGACCTTCAGAGAAAGCGCATGGGAGATCTCGGTAATGCCGTCGAAGGTGATGGTCTGCTGCTTGGCGGGATTGTAGATGTAAGCTAATGACATAGGAACACAACTCCCTCAGTCACTTCGTGACAGCGAAAGAACTCCTTCCGGCCTTCGGCCACCTCCCTCATGGAGGGAGGCTGAAGAGCTTGAAGTTCGGGTTCCTCCCCCCGAAGAGGGGCGAGTTTTATTTACTTAAGTACTCCCCGGATCGACTTGAGAAGCTGACGTTCCGCAGCGTTATAGGCTGCCTCACCGACCTGTTTCGCGTCGGTCCCGGTGGAATGCACCTGGATCGTACAAGGAGCGGAGATGTCGTAGTGGTTTTGGATGGAGAGGCCCGCAGCGAAGGAAGAAAGAGAAGGAGCAGAGTTGATCCCTTCAGGCGCCAATGGCGACAGCGAAAGGACTCCTTCCGCCCTTCGGCCACCTCCCTCAAGGAGGGAGGCTGAAGGGGGTGAAGTTCGGCCAGATCCCTCAAAGAGGGAGGCAACTCCTTCCGGCCTCCGGCCACCTCCCTCATGGAGGGAGGCTGGTGAATGTTGTACTCCCAGTTGTGCCAGGACTGACTGATACGCGCTGAAGGACAACTCGCCCATCATCTGCATGATGAGCGGGATTGCTTTTTTCTCTTTTCGGACGGGGATGATGTATTCGGTATCTCCGTCTTCTGCCACCTGAGTCGTGGTGGGTGTATCAAAGCGGCCGCCGACAGAAGAAAACTGCATGACGGATGAAGAGGGACTGCTTTTCCCGGTGCCGGAGTTATGCAAATCGATCTTTACGTCCGACAGGATGGACTTGACCCGGCCGGCAGCGTTGGAAGCCGCGGTGATCAGACCGGAAGCGTCGCCTTTCATGCGCATGGTAGGTGTTTTTGACGCAATGAAGCGGGTCAGGTCATCAATGGCTTCCTGTACCGGAGAAGTATCCGCATGCAGAGCAAAAGAGCCGGTACCTGTACCTCCGGCGGTATAGGTATTGGGCCGGTTGGTGACGGCAGAAACAGAGGACCGGATGCTTTCCGAAAGGACTGAAGCGAAGCGGGACAGTTCGCGCGTGCGCTGGCCGGTATCGGATGAGACTCCTTCCGGCCTTCGGCCACCTCCCTCAAGGAGGGAGGCAACTCCTTCCGGCCTTCGGGCACCTCCCTCAAGGAGGGAGGCTTCATGGGAGACAAGGCGGTAACTCTGGCCGGACAGGCCGAAATGCGGATAGCGTTTGGTGAATTGCTCCAGCACTTTACCGAGCTTCCCGACACCGGATTCCAAAGCGGCAAAAGCAGCGGCGGTATCCGCGGCTTTCTTCCGGTTCTGATCGAGCAAGGTATGGAGGCGGGAGACGCCGGATTCATCGATCTTAACGGCATAGGAGACCAAAAGTTCCTGAAGTGATGGCATCTTATCAACCTCCTCTTTACGAATTCCCTTACCACGGCAGAGCCGCGGAAATGATGAATTGAAGTTTGTGAAAAATAGATTATTAACGCTTTCGTTATAAATATGTTGAGTAAAAAAAGGAAAACAGGGATCAATGGCGAAAAAGTAACAATGAATTGATACAAATCAAAAATCGGTGATCATGTTGTTGTTTCACATATTTATCAAATTTCTTTTTCTGAACCATTAGCCTTTTCTGTTTGACAGGCGTATATACAGGTGAAAGCCAAAGCAACGGCGATCAACCGTAAGCGAAAGCGAAGGTTAACCAGCTAACAAAGTTAGCAGAAAAAAATAAAAAATAAAGGGAGGAAACAAAAATGAAGGATCTCGAAAACAAGAAAGTTGAACTGAAAGACGAAGCGCTGGACTGGGTCAATGGCGGTTATCTGACTGATGAGGCTCAGGCCTGGGTTAACAGGAACTATCAGAAGATGATCGAACTCGCCGATGACAATCAGATTCTGGTGGATTTCGGACTGAGTATTGTTAAGAGTAATGACATTGAGTATGACGTTGCTTATCTTAAGTCTGAGATTCACAGGTATACCGGTATTGATGTAAGCCATCTCGACTGATCAGGGAACTTGCCCAGGGTTCAGCATTTCACCAATATTCCGCAATTACCTGACCAAGTTTCGTTAGCCGCTGTCTTCCGACAGCGGCTTTCTTTATGGCTGCCGCATGGACTCCGCCGCGCGCCGTTCGTTTTCCTGCCTGACTTGCAGCACTTCCAGAATATCCAGCAGATCATTCAGGGTATAGGTCCCGTCCCAGAGCTCATGCTGCCGCCAGAGGCCGGCGGCCACCGGAAGGAACAGGACTTCATCGACATTCACGCATCTTGCCGGGATGAAGCCGGGGTTCCCGGCTGAGAAGGCAAGACGCTTCCGGGAAAAAAACCTTCCAGATTGAAGAGGATCTCCTCCCAGCAGAGCTTCAGGCAGGTAACGGTATCATGCTCCAGTTCCCGGATGCCGAAGGAGGAGCGGACCATGACCGGCTGGAAGCCGGCCGGGAGCTCCTGCTCCACATGGTTCAGGCACTTCTGCATGACATCCCGGAGCTCGGTCTCCGACAGGGAGGACAGGAATGACGGCAGGACCCGGATGATCTCCGGTCCCAGTGTCTCCGGATCCGAAAAGTCCAGTGAAGCAAAATGCGGCAGGCATTTCTCCGTGATCAGCTTCAGCAGGCAGGCGCCGGAAAAGGCATCCATGAGAGAAAGGCGGAAGCGGGTCTCCGCTCCGTCAATGGAAAGAGTCAGGGGTTTGGTCAGGGTTCTCGTAAGATCATCTCCTTGTCAGTGTGAGGATACAGAGGGATATTGTAAAGTAGCCTTTATTGGTATATGATACGTATAGATATATGAGATCAGATGAACGTTAACTGAAAGGAGCAGGAAGCAGATGAAAAAAGAGACCAGCAAGGCGATTGAACTGGATGACAGTATGCTCGATACGGTGATCGGAGGAGCCGGCATCATGAAAACCGACGGGTCGGAACCCTATTACGCGACATCCGTACCGGGCGGTGGTTCATCTTCAAACAGCGAGCAGACTAAATTAGGAAAAACATCTACAGACGGTGTTCATAACCTCCAACAATATGCAACTGTATATGGTTCAACAGTTACAAAGATTGCATTAGTGAATCTTCTCCCTAATGATCCCAATTACGTTCCTAAGGCAGGCTTAACACTTTGGTACTGAATTGATTACACCTGCTATACAAAATAGCAACCGAAACAGAGATCCCCGCGCCCCGCGTTTTCGCAATGTAAAAACGCTTGGGTGCGGGGGCTTTTTATGACTGTTCCACGATCTCCGCCACCAGCAGGGTATAGGTGATATTCCCCGCGGTCTGGTCGTAGGAGACATCCGGGTATTTCTGCGGGGTGACTCCGTTGAAGGTGTACAGGATGCCTCCGGCGGGATCATAGACCGTCATGACGGTACGGTGGAAGTTGGTCGTGCGGGTGGAAGATACATAGCGGATCCATCTGCGCATGTATTTGTCCGCGTTGCTGTTCTGCGGGATCTCCAGTGTGACGGTCCCGTTCACGGAGCGGATCTTGTTGATGACCACATAGCCGTCCGCGGTCGTGGTATGGGAAGACAGATCCCCGGCGCGGGCGATCGTGATCTTGCCCGCGCCCTCGTCAGAGATCACGCACTGACCGACATCCGGATGCCAGATGGCGGTCTGGAGGTCCGCAAGGGAATAGGCGGTATAGGAGGTACGCATAGTGTTCACTTCCTTTGCCGCGGCGGAGCCGCGCGAGATAATGCGCTGAAGCGCATGTGATAATATGCCTTTGGCATATGTGATAATACGACTTCGTCGTATGTGATAATGCCACTTCGTGGCATGAGATAGTTAGTGAAGCGGATTATCCCTCTCACCGCGCCGATGGCGCAGTGATAAGTGATGAGTGATAAGTGATGAATTGAAGTTTGTTTTTCAATCCCCTCAGTCACTACGTGACAGCTCCCCTTGTCGAACAAGGGGAGCCTTATTTACTGGCGGCGGAGCCGCGACAAAGCAACATAGTGCATAGCACAATCCGTGGAAACCTTGACCAGAACAACACTATCACTATTCACTATTCACTATCCACTATTCACTCATTCCTGCACATTGACCGTAAGAACGATCGACTCGACGCTGCCGGTCAGGCACAGGATGATATGGATCGGGACGGCTTTGTGAGCAGCGCGGTCGGCTTCGGACTGGTCGTCATAGCTGTCCGCCCACAGGAGGAAGCCGTTGTCGATCATGTCCCCGGTCTGAACGTCCCGGATGGGCGCGCCGCGCCATTCGGCGGTGCCGAGGATGCCCCGGCGGGTGTAGCCCGTCAGGACCCCGGAAATGGCATTGAAGAAGACGGTCGTCGCGGTATCATTCTGCGGGAGACGGACAGACCGGTCCGTGATGACGCCCAGACAGGCCTCCTGCAGTTCGGAAGCGATCTGATCCAGATACAGGACTTCGTCATACCGGAGACCGGAAGCGACGGAGCCGCATTCGAACAGGGTCCGGGTATAGCCGCGGGTCACATAGACATTTCCGTTCAGCGCTTTGATGCTGTTCACTTCCGCCTGCGTGATCGCGGTCGGGGTCAGGGACGCGACGGGCTTATAGCACAGCGCGAAGGAGTCCGCGGCGTGCGCCCGGGTCAGACCCATGGCCAGACCCATCACGGCGGATGCGGATTCGCCGGAGGTCAGATAGGTCCCGAGCGCGCGGTGTGTGCCGGTCGCCTTCATGGACGCCAGCAGCGCGGATGAGGCGATGACGGAGGCGACGGTGCCGGAAACTTCATAGAACAGGCAGTAGCGGTTCAGTGAGTCCAGCGCCGCGGCGAACGCCAGTGCCTGTTCGGCCGTAATGGAGCAGACATAGACGCCATAGAAGGAGCGGGTCTTGTCCAGCACCGCGGAGAGCGCCTGAACAGGAGTCTCGCCGGTGCTGATCCTGCCGACCAGCAGAGAGACCGGAGCGGGAGAAACGCCGAAGTAAGCCTCCGCGGCGATATACTCGTCATCGTCATCCTCAAAGCCGAGATCGAGCATCTCCGCCAGAGAAGAGACGGATTTCACACGGTCTGAAGCGGAAATGACACTGGAGGTGCCGAGGATCAGACCGACGTCAAAGACGGAGGAAGACTGGAGTGCCTCTGACACGTTGACGTTTACAGAGACAATAGGATCTAATGTAAGCATTGATATACCTCCTTGACGCCAGAGGCGCAGTGATAAGTGATGAGTGATAGGTGATGAATGAGCAACCCCCTCACCGCTTCGCGGAGCTCCCCCTGACCAGGTGGAGCCTTGAGGGAGGTCCGAAGGTGGATTATGGAGCGAGGGTGTGACGGATGTCCAGCGGCGGCGGGACGAGGACGGAAGAGCCTGGGGTCGTGAAGGTCTGAAGGAACCGCAGGGAGATCGTCAGGTCACAGCGTTTGCGCCACCGGGTGCCTTCGATCTCCGGGAGGGAAATCGGTTCTTCCGGTTCGGGGATCGGGACGATCCCATTCTGCCGGAGCTTCGCTTTCACGGCATCCGAGAAGAGCATGGTCCGGATGGTCCATGCATAGTCTTCCGCTTCGTTGCCATAGATCGCAAGCCGCAGTGAGACCGGGGCTGTCCGGCTGTATTCATCATGTCCGTCTGTTTTTCGTCTGACAGAGGTATATTTAGGATCCAGCCCTTTTCCCGGAGCAAGATCGAAATAGCATACATTGCTGTTCCGCGGCGGTTGAGGAACCGTCGCGTCTGATTGAAATGCCCGCAGGAAGGTCTTCCGGGCTTGTGCGGAGGAAGGGGAATAACCGAAGCACATGCAGAGTGCTTCATAGAGGATCGGGTAAACAGAATCGAATGATGGCATAATTGCACCTCATGGATCTTGTTGCCAGGGCTTTGGCAAACGTTCTCGCATAGCGAAACTCGATGGTCGGCAGATGTTTCTCGCATAGCGAAAACATCGGGAAGCTCATGGCTTAGTTTTTTACTTGAGCAGCTTTCGCAATACAAAAGCCTCGGGACATATTGTCCTTGATTTCCATCACCCGCCAACACTTGCTGTCATAGAGGATCTCATCCGCGAGGGTGACGGTATCCTCTGTCTGTTCACCGGCGGTCAGGGCAAACCTGGTGTAGACGGTGATGCTGCTGCCTTGTTTGTCCTCTCCGGTCTGCTGATCTGTATCAGAAAAACCTCCCGGCTGAATGATGCCGGAGGTCTGATAAGTCTGAGCGGATTGAATCAATTCGCCGTGATCGAAGGTACCGGCGGAGCGGATGACGGTGAAGGGCATCGCACCAAGGTCAGGATCAAGAGTCAGGAATGAGATGTCCGGATGCAAGGGGAGGGCTCCTTTCAGTCGACAAAGGAATGGAGGATACAGGGCGGAGGGTGGCGCGACGGCAGTCGCACAGGGATTGAATGCGACTTGCTGCGCGAGACAGATTTTCAGTCCGGAACTTTTTGGGAGTTCCTTCGTCATACAGTATGCAGTACAATAGTGATGGTGTACTGTAGCCTTAACGGTGATGGAGGAATGAAATTGAGCTTTTTCAGTGCTGTTGGACCGCTGATCGGGATCGTCCTGTTTTTTGTGGTGCTCTTTTCTGTTGTCGGTCACCTGAGCAGCCGTCAGCATCCGCCGAAGGTAGAGAAACAGCCGTCCCGCAGTCGCCATGGCAGGGTATATTCAGTGGATGTATGGAGGTTATCCCGCTACCACGGCAACTATGACCGATATCTTTTTACCTACTCGCCCAAGACCGGAGAGATCCGTTCGCCGTCACTCCTGAGCGAAGTGAAGATCTTCGCGATCATTATGGCTGTCATATACGGCTGCGGACTATTGTTTCCGACATTGACCCATGGATTCAACCGGGAATGGGTCATCGGGCTGACAGTGATCTTTGGAGTGATCTTTATTGCTTATTGTTTCTGGGAATGGCACTGGATCAATGAAGCACGGCGGATCCTGGAGGAAACACTGAAGCCGGACGATCATCAGGACAAAAAAACGAAATGAGGAATAGTCAATGAAACTGAAGAACCGACTGTTTGCCGTCATCCTGACCCTGTGTCTGGTCTGCTCACTGGCTGATGGCTGCTTTGCGGAGCCCTGCTATGAGAACATCAAAAGGGTACTCACCAGTGCCGTTGAACTCGCCGGGACACCGGACAACCTGTTCAGCTATCCTGTTGAGATGGAGTTTTCCGGCGAAGTGATGCTGGCGTTTGATCTGGATATCGGTGAGCTCTCGGTAATCGGTGTGAATGAATACGGAGAGTATGAATTCACGACCTGGGTGAAGGCACCCAGGGATGACGCGCTTATGTTTATGGCGGCGTCCTGCGGACAATGGGACCTTTTGCAGGGTATGCTCGGGGACGGATACCGGATGACGTACGAGATCTTCTCGTCAGATATAAACAAGTGCCTTACGATCGACAGCGCGGAAGGTGCATACGACTTTATGATGAATGTGCAGCAGTATATGGAATGACAGGAAACAGGAAGCTATTTGCTCCTGATCGTGCAGTCGAAAGAATTGACCAGTTCGCCTGTATTGAGGAGCGGGGTATCGCCGCTTTTGCCGGGAATATGAACCGGTTTCCCGGAGACAGGATTCCGTATCCAGCCGCCATGGATCGTGATGGGCGCGTTCGGGGCAAGATGACTGCCGTCAAGAATATAGTTCTTCAGGGCATCCGTTCCGATCTGACCGGTCTTTTCCAGCCCGGCTTCCGCTCCGGCAGGATCACCTTTCAGAGCAGCATCGAGAGCATCCAGCAAAGCTTCCGCCATATCCGCCTGCACTTCCGGATCCGACAGAGCCGGGTCCATGACCGGACGCGGCGGGACATGGTTCACCGGGCAGCCGCGCTCATGCAGGTACAGAAGCTCCGAAGCAGAGAAAGGACCGGAATGATGATCGTTCTCCGCGGGGATCCCAACACCGACTTCGGTATGAGCGAGATAGTTCAGAGCGTCAAATATCTGATCCAGATGATGAAGATCTTCAAATAGTGTGAAAGGCATAAGATCACATGTTCAGGGAATATAACGGCTATATCCCCACGGTTTCAGAAGGGACAGCAGCTGGATCCCATAGGTCGTGAGCGACAGATCCGAATCTCCGCCGGTATAACCGCGGGAACCATAAGAGACGGAGAGCTCCCCTACATGCTTTCCGGTGATCATGGTGTTGTCCCCGGCGGAGGAAAGCGCCTCGGCGGAGGCGCCGGAGGATGTGGAAGTGCGAGCGTAAAGGGTCAGTCTGTGCGCGGTGAACAGGCGTCTTGCAAATTCGGCATCGGAACCGAGATATTCAAAACGCTCATTGGCACCGCGGACAAAATCGGTCAGGACTGATTCAGGCATGGCTGAGAACTGAGGATAAAAAGAGAGAAATTCGGACGCGGTCATATAAACCTCTTGAAAGATGACATAACGGTGCTTTCGGTTGCCCGCTTGTACGCTGCTTCACCGCAGATGGTTTCGGGAGCGGAAAGCACCGTCTATGTCAAACGGCTTCGCGCGGATTCGCGGCGGGTGCCGCATACCCGTATGGAAAGGTCCGGTGTCCCGGGTTGCCCGCTGATACGCTGCTTCACCGCAGATGGCTTCGGGAGCGGGGGACACCGGACCGGGCGGTCAGGCGGATTTGGTTGCTTTGGCCTTGGCGGGGGCAGATCCCCTCCGGCCTTCGGCCACCTCCCCTTGCTTCAAGGGGAGGCTGTCTTGCTGCTCCTCTGAATCGGGTTCTATGGTGGGAGCAGAGATCATTCTGCCTTCGGCATTGGTGCCCTGCTTAGGGTCCATCTCGATCAGCTTCTGTGTTTCCTCCGAGTTGATGACCTGCAGGGAACCCTCTTTGACCAGCATGCCGAAGAGAGGATCGGATTTGATCTCATCCGGGGCGTCCAGAATGACCAGAAGGTCACGGGCGTTCACTTCAAAGATCGGGGTATGGTCGCGGCGGCAGAAAGCCGCGGCGACGCGGGAAACGATACGCATATTGTTTACTCCTTCGTAAGTATGTTGAGTTGAAAGTTGAATGACTATCGGGATATTGGCAGGATACAGGGTGAAAGGGTGAAGGTAAGCGCAGCAAAGCTGCGCAAGGACACAGGAGATAGGGTGGAGGGTGGAGGGAGAGCCCTGTCTGGCAGCCAGGGCATCTGCAACTATGAAGAAAAGTTTAGCGGGACGATGCAGACCAGATAAACACTATAACTTCACCCTGGACCCTGTATCCTGTACCCTCATCTGACGGCGCAGCCGTCAGATACCATCCATGTAGCGAACGGTAGTCGGATACAGGAACCGGACTTCGGAGAACTGGCAGATATAGGGGATCTTGACGCGCATATTCGCGTACTCGGTCTCCATACGGCGGAGGGGCTGGGTCAGGTTGAAGCAGATCCGGTCTTCCTGGTTCATATAGGCGACCATGCGGTCCGCGGCGCTGGATCCGATCCCTCTGCACCATTTACAGGGAGAGATGACCAGATGTCCGCCCTGCTGAACTGTCAGATTGTTTTCCAGTACATAGCTCAGGATGGACTTGTCGCCGTCGTCTCCGACCTTACGGGAGACCAGCATACCGAACTGTTCCACAGGGATCAGGATATGATTGGGCAGCGCGTCGGAAGAACAGTCGCAGGACTGCCATACCTGATACAGGATCGTGTTGATATCCTCCAGGATCTCGTCGGCGGTCTTGTCTTCCCATTTGGTGGAAGACGCGGCGCTTGAACCGGCGGAGATACGGGCGATCCCCGCGCTGTTCAGCAGACCGGTCGAGCCGATCTTGGGGAAGCCTTTATAGACATTCTGGTCGATGGTCTTGTCGCAATGGAGCCGGATGCCCTTGTTCAGGAAAGTCTCGGGATCCATGCCGACCTGGCGCATCTTTTCCTTTTCAAGGGTGGAAAAGGACATATATTCCGCGAAGTTGAAGGTCCGCGCGACGGACTTGGACATGTCCGCCTGCATGACGGGGATGTCGTTCGCGGAATCAAAGATCAGGGAATCCTCGGCCCTGCCGCTGGAGGCGTAGGTGACGTCGATCGTGGCGATGGATTCCATCAGACCGCCGCCGGTGATGACGGGGATATCCCGGGGCCAGTCGGTACCGGCCAGGGGTTCGAGGATCTTTTCGTCAACCTTCTCCAGCTGCTTCATGAGGAAAACATAGCTGTCATTCGCATGAAGACGGTTGATGGGAGCGGGGGTAGCGATGCTCATAAAAGAAATCACTCCTTCAGAATAATAGGTAGTTGTATGATGTAGGACTATCGGGCGTGCCGGAATGCATCGCAGGGCGAAGCGGAGCTTCGCTAGGGAGTGCTGCGCACTCTAGGGCGCAGCGGGGGCTGCGCCAGGATACAGGGGGACGGGTGTTACTGGACGAAAGCCCTCAGTCAGCACTACATGCTGCCAGCTCCCTCTGTAAACAGGAGGAGCCTTTGGGTAACCACGACCAGTACAACACTATAACTAATCCCTAACCACTAATCCCTAAGCCCTATCTGACGGCAAAGTCGTCAGATCTGCCGTTCGGTCAGGACCACTTCGGCGCAGTTATTGGCGTCCTTTTCGGACTTCCAGCGCATATTGGTGATCTCCGCGACGGCATACTGGGTATAGGTGGGCGTAAAGCCGGAAGAGGTCCAGTATACTTTTCCGCCGGGCTTGGGATTGCCGGAGGCGACAGGTACGACCACACTGCCGCGTGTAATGACATCGGTCAGTTCTCCGGGAGCATAGGAAGCCAGATTGCTTCCGTAAGTGTCCGGAGTCTTGTCTCCGTTACGGACGGCGATGCCCAGAATGGTCGTCACTGTCTCCGCTGCCGGAGCGATCGTGCAGGTGAAATTCAGCACGCCTTTGCCGTCGGTCTTCATCATGACGGGACCGCCGAAAGGAATGCTGGCGGTGGATTCCTTATTGGCAAAAGAAGCAACGATATCATCCACGGCGCGGGAGATCGCACCGGGATAACCGTTAGTGAATTCGGAAAGGACTTTTCCCATATAATTTTCTCCTTCCAGTCGAAAATAGTAGATAGTGATTAGTGGATAGTGGATAGGGGATAGGGGATAGGGGATAGGGGATAGGGGATAGTGAGCAACCCCCTCAGTCAGCACTACGTGCTGCCAGCCCCCCCTGACCAGGGGCGGCCTTGGTTAGTGGACGCTTTCTGCGTACAAACACAGGTCTCTCGGTACTTTCGCAAGCGAGAAGTACCTGCCGGCCTTCGCGGATCATCCGCGAAGGTTCGCATTGCGGGCAGCCATGATCTTTCTGCCCAGAGCGCGGGGATCTTCGGCGTCGATGGAAGAATGTCTTGCGGTCTTCAGCGCGGCGTAGGTCTTTTTCGCGGGTGCCACAGGCTTTCCGTTAGCCTCGCGGAGGCGGCGGGCAAGCTGGTCTGTGACCTGTTTCCGCTGGGTCTTCGGCATGGCGGCGATAACAGGCTTCATGACTTGCAGGACAGAACGGAGTGTGTCAGAAGTCGTGGAAGACCTGCCACAGTCTGCCTGTTCTTCCTCCTCAGTATCCTCATCGATCAGGGTAACAGGTTCTTCAGCCGTTTCTTCGACGATCTCCTCGATCACCTGTTCGATGGCTTCCTCGACAGGGTCGGTCGCGACGGCTTCCAGCGCTTCTTCGATTTCTTCTGCCGGAGCAGGCTCATCTTCATCCGCGGCAGCGGGAGTGACCAGCTGCTCGAGCAGGGAAATGACACGGTCCAGGCGCTCAATCACGCCGGGAAGATCTTCCGCGTCCATCAGAGTGTGTTCGCCTTCTGTTTCTTCGGGGACCGCGACGGCTACGGCAGCCGCTTCGGCGGGTGCTTCCGCGGGAACGACTTCCACAACGGGAGCAGCGGGCTCCGCGACGACTTCCATCAGCGGAGCGACAGAGGGATCTTCATTCAGGACAGCCTCGACTACAGCGGCAACTTCCTCGATGGTGGTATCCTCGTCCTTGGCATAGCTGGCGATCAGACGGGACATAAGGTTCTTTCTGGGTTTCTTCTGCATAGCAGGTTTTCTCCTTTCACATTTGTGATCTTTAATAGAAACGCGGTGACCGGCACGGCCGGCGTCAACGACGGCGATGTGGTTACCGCGGATCTTTCTTTGAATATATTGTCCGTTTTCCTGACAGAGTTCGTAGTTATAACCGCAGGAGATCTCACGCTTCCCGGACAGGATGTGGCGGATCAGCGCTGGGTCCGTGATGAGCAGATCGGCGATGAGCAGATCAGAGTCGGAGCCGGTGCCGCGCCGGATGTTTTGGGCGTGACCTTTTTGCAGGGCAGAGCAGGTCTCCACAGTGACACCCTCCGGATCATCCGGATGGTCATCCGTGACGGGCATGCCTTCAAAGCTGGCGATGCACTCCGGAGAAAAGACTTCATCCTCCGGGCGGTGGACCGTGACAAAGCCGGGAACTCCCTCACCGCTGCGCGGAGCTCCCCCAGAGGAGGAGCCAAAGTTTGGAGGAAGTCCAAGCTCCTCCGGCAGATAATCCTGCTTTCCGGTCCGGGCGACAGGGACATTTAAACATACAAGGTAACCTTCCGGTTCGCGTCTTGATATGTTCTGAGAAAGTTTAGTACCGTAATAAAGCATTTATTCACCTCACTTCGGGTCTCACACAACAAGTTGTGTTCGGTCAGCTTCGTCATAGTCGTATTGCCGCACTTTCGTTTGCAATACTCGTTGACTCAGCCGGCTTCCGATTCACTTCCGGCTTCGCCGAATAGTCCACTGGACTAACGTTCATCTCCGCCCCCTCCGGTTCGCGGCGGGAGATATTATCAGAGAGACGGGTACCATAGTAAGTCATATAAATGTCTCCTTTCGGGCTCTCAACACTTTTGCTTCGCAACAAGTGTTTGCCACCCGTCCCGTGCCTCCGCTAGCGGAGACACTCGGGGTACCATAGTAAGTCATACAGAATTCCTTTCTTTTTTGTTTCTCTCCAGGATCTCATGTAACTGAAGATCGTTGTACGCTCCGATCTCACGACCGCGGTCCTTCAATTCCCGGAGAGCTTCTTCCCGGCTGATGATCCCGGCCTGAAAGGCTTTGATCACCGCGTCGGTGAACTGATTCATCAGGGAAGCGCGTTCAAAGGGGGAAGTGGTCATGAGCGGCTCAAAGAAGATCTCGAGATCTTCCGGTACTTCACCCCAGGCACTCATGGCCATGACCGGCAGGAGCTTTTCCAACGCCGGCCGCAGGGTACGCTCCTGCATCTGACCGATCATCTCGTAGTAGTTTTTGAGATCACTTTCACCGGTCGCGTTCATCCCTTGCGGGCTGCGCCCGAAGAGCCGTGTCGCGGGAATACCGGAAGCGCCCGCCATATCCAGCATGAACTCTTCGTAGACTTCCGCGAGACCGCCGAAGGAGTACGGCTGATTCTCCAGTGTATCTTCCGAGGACATGACCTGCAGTCCGAAGGAAGTGCGCAAACGATTCTGTTCCTCTATAGCCGCCAGGACGTTCTGCCGCTGGCTGTCAGTGCCCATGGCGAGGATCTCACCGAAATCCGACATCTTCAGTGTTGTGATGTTTGCCTGAAAGACCAGCTGGGCGATATTGGCCGAGGTCGCGTTGCGTTTCTGCAGCTCTTCAAAGATATGCTCCAGTTCGGAAGCACCCCAGTAGTTTTCACGGATCTCTTCCATGTGCGGGAGCTCCCGGCCGACAAAACGCAGGACCCGCGAATGATGGATCCTGACATGTCCGGTCGCTCCTTCCAGATCGACGGAGTAGAACTCCGGCAGACCGAAATCGGGATCGTCCAGATCCTCCACCAGTGTGAGCGACGGTTCGACAGACTGCGTACGGTCAAGCACCAGCAGTCCCTGAAAGGCGTCCGGCAGGATATCTTCCGGATCCAGCGGAGTATCCAGTTCATCCTCCTGGTCCCGGATGACCATGACCGCGAGAGAACCGCCGTACAGACGCGCCCAGCGGATCGCGTTCGTGATCTCCGCTTTGACGGAATGGCGGGCTTCCACCCGGTGCAGGGCATGCAGCGCGTTCTCCGGGACGGATGCGGCGAGGGAATACCAGGCGCGGGTCATATCCTCGGAGGGCATGTCGATGATCTTCTTCGCGATCCAGTTTTCCCGGTAAAGCGTGGTCAGGAGATCAAAATTGGTAGAAATAAAGCTTCTTATGTATGTTCCGGAAGCCAACAGCGGCGAGGCGGAACCGAGAGAAGCCAGAGGATTGGTATAGGAATCGAGGGAGAAGGTGTGCCGCGGAGGCGGACCGGTGGTGGGTGATGGGTGAGGGGTGACAGGTGATGGATTAGAAGTGACGGGCGGCGGGACGGAAGCACGCTGCTTTTTGTAATGTCGGGACATGAGGACCTCCTGTTGCTTATTTGCGCAGACGGCGGAAACGGTCAGCCTTGACAGAGAGCATATAGCGGCAGGCATCCATGGCATGATCACGCTCCTTCAGGGGACGCTCTTCACCGCGTAAGCGGGCTTTTTCATCCCAGACATAGGAATGGATCTCCCGCAGGAAGGACGGGCAGTGAGCTTTTTCGACCAGCAGGATCTGTTCAGCGATCATCACTGCCATGACGGAGATGCCTTCCCGGATATCATTGACGGCCTTCTGTACCAGAAAGCCCCGGTTGCGAAGCTCCGTCCGGAAACTGGCGGCAGACGGGTCGATGATGATCTGCACATTCCGGTCCCCGTCCAGAAAGGCTGCCAGGTCATCCGCGTATTCGGCATCGGTCTTCTGACGCTGCTGCTTCACGGAATCCCAGTAGTATTCGTTCCGGATCCGGAAAGTCGTTCCGTCATCCATGACATCCAGAAAAACCATGGGGTTCGTGGTGCCGTAATCCACAGCGACATAGCGCCGGCAGCCTTCGTATTCATCCGGGGCACCGGTCTCGGTATAGGTGTTCAGATCATCGTCCCACATGGGGAAGACAGAGCCTTCCGCGCTGACCCATTCTCCCAGGATATACTGACGGTAGAACACGCCCCGGAAGGAACGCGCGTAGCTGGCCCGGATTTCCGGGCTCAGGGTCAGGTTGTCATCCATGGTGAAATGCAGGTGATACAGTCCGATCTCATCGGCCCGGTCAATGAAGTCTGTCTTGATGTAGTGATAGGCGCCGTTGGGGTTGCAGTTCAGAAAGATCCGGCTGCCGGATACGCTGCAGCGGCCGATCATCTGATCCACAAATGAGCGGGGAAACAGAGCCACTTCATCGGCATAGGCGCCCGCGGCGGTCATGCCCTGAAGCTTATCCTGACTGTTTTCCTTTTCGGCACCGAAGAGATGGTACGTGTTGTCCCCGATGACAACGCGGGCATCGCCGCGCTTCCAGTCATATGGGATCCCGAAGGTCTCCAGCATCCGGAACATGGGCGCCAGCACATTTCTGCGGAGCGCGCCGCCGGTGACTCCCGCGATGATGAAATCCTGCCCGTGAAAGGAGGACAGGCTCCACAGGAGAAAGGAAACGATCATGGCAACTGTCTTGCCGCTTCGGATGGCTCCGTCAGCCAGCAGGATGCGGTCGTGCTCATGCCCGGATCCTTCCTGCCACCAGAACAGGGCCTGCTGCTGACGGGGAGAGAAGGGCTGAAAAGTAAAAGCCATTATTCATCTTCCTCCTCTCCCTCCGGTTCACGGAACAGGTCTTCCACAGCCTTACGGGACGGCAACGCCAGCTTCACGAACTGCCGGACGGCGGCGTTGCTTTCCTCGGTAAGCAGCCGGGCTTTTTCCTCCGGCGACGGACCGGGCGGGCCGATGAAACGGGTGATCTGCTGACCGGCCATGGTGGCGTTCTTTTTCTGGAGCTCGAAAGCAGCTTTCCGGATCTCCACGATCCCGTCCTGACGGATCATCTCCATGATTTCCGCAAGCGGTCTGCGGTATGTTTTCCGGCACCATTTTTCGAGCGCCGGAGGATCGGTGCCGACATATCCCAGGATCTCCTCCTTCCGGCACTGCAGCATGCAGAGCTGCTCAAAGAGGGGAATGGTGAGCTCGCGGCGGAAACCTTTAAGGGGCGGGGAATCGGGTTTGACGGTCATAGGACACCTCCGGTGGGGCGCGGCGGGGCCGCGCCAGGGCGAAGCGGAGCTTCGCAAGGATATAGGGCGAAGCGGAGCTTCGCAAGGGGGTAGGGTGAAGGGGAGCTTCGCAAGGGGGGTAGGGTGTAGGAGGATAGGAAAAGACCGCGGATATTTCCGCGGTCTTTGCAGGGTACAGGGTGAACAAACTAATCCCTAATCCCTAATCCCTAATCCCTTTCTTTTGACACTATCATATTACCACAGGGTCATGTTTCACTATGTTTCAATGAAAAAATTTTTTTAAAAAATTTATGCGGCGCCCCGGATCTCATCGCTGTCAAACCAGACCCAGTACCTGCTTTTCCTCATGGCGCACAGGGCTTTATTGAAGGTTTTCCGGATCTCCGGCGGCATCCGGTCCGGGGTCTCCCGCTGACGGGCGGCCTCCCGGTATCCGAAGGTCTCCTCGGTGATGTGGGTATAGGTCAGATAGAAGTATCTGAATTCACCCGTGCTCAGATGGTATGCCGCGTAGAAACGGTCCGCCCAGAGGATGCCGTTTCGGTTCTCCAGGATCACGGGAATACTGACCGTGTCAGTATAGCAGGACTGTCTCAGCATCCGCTCGGAAACCAGCGGCAGTTCGTACCGGTCCGCGATCCGGTTCACCAGGTTCGTGAGCGCGGGGCAGGTGAGGGCCCGGGTGGACCTGTCGGTCACGGGCGCCCGGATGATTCCGGTCTCAGCCATCTTACGCCGCCTCCTGTGAATCCAGGATCTCTTCCACCATGATCATGCCCTGCTCCTGATAGCGGTAGACCGTGGTGCGGCTGGCTTTCATACGGCGGCCGACTTCCGCCCGGCTCAGACCGGAGACATAGATCAGAGAAAGGACCCTGTTCAGATTCAGGGGCAGCATATCCAGTACTTCGCGGACAGCTGCTTTGGCGGCTGTCATTTCGTCGATCAGGCGGTCCACTTCTCTTTCCAGATGGCAGATCTCCAGCAGCCGATCCTCCAGAGAAGTGACGTTGCGGGAGGTGACCACGCGGACATCGGAAATGACGACGGAAGTCCGGGTCACCAGTTCGCGCAGACGAGCGATCCCATCCAGCCGGTCGTTGATGGTTTTTTCCAGTTCATCCGGACGGGTCAGGAACAGTCTGGCCTTCCGGGTATTTTCTTCATTGGTGTAGGTGTATGCTCTGTTGGTCATCATCGTTTCCTCCTGTGTTCAGGATCAGAAGTATGTGCCGTGAATATCATCCGGTTCCAGGATGAGCATATCGTCTGTCAGGTTGGACCGGAACGGGGTCTGCTCATCCGGGATCCCCAGATCCTTCAGCCGGATCCGGGCAGCCTGCAGGGAAACATTGAATACGCGGGAAACGGTCAGCCCCAGGGATTCTCCCCATCCCCCTCGGGCCAGACGCCAGTTTTCGGCGGCTTTCCGGACCGCGGGACCGGGCAGGAGAAAGCAGGAAGCAAAGGTGTCGCTCTGCCATTCCAACCAGTCGAAATCCGTCCAGTTGTTGCGGTCGCCTTCGGAACGGTCGGCATCCGCGGGACAGATCATCAGGGATCCTTCCTTGTTTCCGTCCAGCATCCGGAATGCGGTACGGTGAAACAGGAAGTGACCGGCTTCATGAGCCAGCGTGAAACGGTAGCGCGGGACCGCGCCTTCCTCTTCCAGCAGGGTATTATCCGCCAGGACAGTTCCCGCGGAGACGGGGCAGGGCTCCGCGGTCCCTTTTTCCGGATCCCAGACCGGGACCAGACAGTCCGTGAAGACGGTCATCCCCAGATACCGTCCGTCGTTGGACAGATACCGGTATTCCAGATTCAGCTCCAGATAACTTTCGAGGAATGCTTCCACCGGGACGGGCGCGGGGCTGTCACACACTTCAGGACAGAATTCCCGGATATACCGGAGCGCGGTCTCATCGATGGCGGCGCGGGAAAGGATCGGGATCCCGCGGCGGTTCATGCGAAAGGACGGCCAGATCATATGCTCACAGTCCTTTCCTGCGTTTCATTTCTGCCACCACGGCTGCCCAGTCATCCGCGCTGAAGTCCATGTCCTTTGCCTGCCGCAGGGCGGCGGAGACGCCGGGTGTCGCCAGGATCCACGCGCTGATATCCGGAGCGGCCTGCTCACGGTATTCGCCGGCCAGATCCATCATCGTGCCGCGCTCTTCCGGGGTCAGTTCCAGCAGTTCGGCCAGTTTCTCCAGCTTTTCGATATCCGGTGGGTTCCGGTTGCCCTTTTCGATATCGCACCAGTAGGGGTTGCTGATCTCCAGCGCGCGGGCCAGTTCCAGGATGGTCATGTGCCTGTCCAGCCGCTTTTCGCGGATAAAGTTGCCGAAAAAGAGTTCATCTTTCATGGGAACACCTCCGAATAGCAAATTCGCAAATTAGCGAATCGATAAATACATGATAGCGACAAGCTGGGATTCTGTCAAGAGGGTGGCGCGACTTTTGTTGCGCAGGCCTTAGTGGAACAGCACCTGCGGGTGCTGTAGAGGCAGCAGAGGCATCAGGGGAGCTTGACAGGGGAAATTATGACGGGGATAATAAACCCGGTACTTTATTGGAAATGAGGAATATCAGAATGGCGGAAAACGGGATCCGGACGGTGCTGTGTGCCGCGTCTGTGGATTTTTTGAAAGATGAGAAGCTGTACCGTGAAGCGTATTGGAAGGTCACGGAGGCAAGAAGGCAGAAGGCGGACCGGTTTATTTTCGCGAAAGACAAACGGCTGTGCATCGGCGCGGAGCTGCTGCTGCGCGAGACGCTGATCCGGGCGGGAGCCGGGCCGATCGAACCGGTGACGGAGGAAGGAACCTACGGGAAACCTACTCTGAAGGATCATCCGGAGATCCGGTTCAATCTGTCCCATTCCGGAGAGATGGTGCTCTGCGCGGTTTCCGACCGGAAAGTAGGCTGTGATATCGAGGAGGTCGCCAGAACCAACCTGAATCTCATGGAGCGCTTTTTCTACCGCGAAGAGTATGAGAAGATCATGAACGCCGGCAGTCCGGAGGAGCAGACGGATATGTTCTACCGCCTCTGGACACTGAAGGAAAGCTTCATGAAGATGAAGGGCCTGGGATTGCATCTGGCTCCTGAAACTTTCGGGATCCGCATGGGGGAGGACGGTCCGCGGCTGATTGACAGCGCGAACGGTCCGGACACCTGCTGCTTCCGGGAATATGACATGATACCGGGATACAAGTGCGCGATGTGCATTGAGAATTATGAGGATGATGTGAGGCTGGAGAGGATAGGGATTAGGGATTAGGGATTAGGGATTAGCGCGACTGCGGTCGCGCAGTGGATAGGGAATAGTGTATAGGAACGATCCCATCAGTCGCTGCGGCAGCTCCCCCTTATATAAAATGAGAGGAGCCTTTTGGTGGAGCGGCGGCTGCGGTCGCGCAGTGGATAGGGAATAGTGTTTCAAAAACGAGCTGTAAGCGTTGTGCTTACAGCTCGTCCCATTTGATATACATTTCTTCGATCAGCTGTTCCAGTTCCGCCTTTTCGCGGGAGAGCTTCCCGAGCTCCACATAGTCGCTGGCGACAGCTTCCATACGGCTGTCAAAGGCGGCCAGTTCCTCTTCCTTCGCGGCGATCTCCCGTTCCAGGGCGCTGCGCTTTCTTTCGGTCTTCGGATCCCGGGTGCCGGGTGCTTTCGGCACGGGCTCGGGGTCCTTTTCCTTTTTCTCGGGCTTCGGCGCGGGAACGGAAGGCGCGGAGGCGGCTTTCAGGGTCTTGATCCGGTGATAACGGTCGTAGTCCGAATCGGGATAGTCTGTGAATCCGCCTTCCAGATCCCAGACGCGGTTCGCGAACCGTTTGACAAAGTAGCGGTCATGGGAGACGAAGATCAGGTTGCCCTGGAAATGGGAAACGGCTTCTTCGATCCATTCGCGGCTGCTGAGGTCCAGATGGTTTGTCGGTTCGTCCAGGATCAGCAGATTGGCCCGGTTCAGCATGATGATGCAGAGCTTCAGCCGGGCACGCTCGCCGCCGGAAAGCTGGGAGACCTGCTTAAACTGATCTTCTCCGGAAAAGCGGAAAACACCGAGCCGGTCACGGGCTTCCTGCGGGGAGCAGGAGGTTTCAAAAAGCAGGGTGTCGATGAGGTTCCGTTCCGGATGTTCGAATACGATCTGCTGCGGCATCCAGGCTACTTTCACGGAAGGCCCGAAGGTCACGGTCCCCGTGTCCGGAGCCAGCTGATCCAGGATGATCTTCAGGAGCGTGCTTTTGCCGGTACCGTTGGGTCCCAGGATGGCGATGCGTTCCTGATTGCCCCGGACCGCCGCGGTGACTCCGCGGAACAGGGCCTGTCCGTCAAAGCCTTTGGAAATGTTATCAAGCTGCAGCACCTGATCCGCCCGGAAGGACTGGGAGGCGAAATCCGCCTGCATCCGGACGTCCTTGGTGGGCTTTTCCGTCTGCTGCACCCGTTCGACCCGCTTTTCCATGGCGGCGGCCTTTTTATGAAGGGCGGGATTGTCATAGACAGAACCCCAGGCTTTCAGCCGGGCGATCTGGAATTCCAGCTGCTTGACCTTGGCCTGTTCCCGGTTGTACTGCATGAGCTGCTGCTGATAGCGCAGCTCTTTTTCTTCCACATAGTAGCTGTAGGAACCGCTGTAGAATTCCGCTTTTCCATGACGGATCTCGATGATCCGCTGGGCAACGGTATCGAGGAAATAGCGGTCATGGGAGATCAGAAGGACGGTGCCTTTAAAATGCAGCAGATAATCCTCGAGCCATTCCAGTGAAGCCATATCCAGATGGTTGGTCGGCTCGTCCAGAAGGAGGATATCCGTTTTCTCCATGATCATGCGGGCCAGACTGACACGGGTCTGCTCCCCGCCGGAAAGTGTGCTGAACCGCTGAGAACGCATCTCCGCGTCTATGTTCAGTCCGTTGGCGACGCGGGCCATTTCGGTTTCCCATTCGTAGCCGCCGAGCGCCTCGAAACGGCGGAGAAGATCGTCATAACCGGCCGCGGAGACCGTTTCCATGTGGTCGTGGACTCGCTCCAGTTCTTTCCCCAGAGAAATGACTTCATCATAGGCATGACGAAGCACATCCTCCACCGTATCGTCAGAGGATGCCGTATTCAGCTGGGCGACATAGCCCACCCGTTTTTTCCGGGCGATGCTGACGCTGCCCAGATCCGGAGTCAGTTCACCGGTGAGGATCCGGAAAAGGGTGGTCTTGCCGGCGCCGTTGTCGCCCAGAATGGCGACCCGTTCGCCGGGGTCCACACGGAAGGAGATCTCGTCCAGGACTCTCCGGTCCTGCTCAAAAGATTTGACCACATCGGTCACAATGATATCGGACATAAGGCCTTCGGTGCGCCGCTGCGGCGGCGCAGTTATGAATTATAAATGATAAATGATGAATTTTAGTTAGTTAATGCCGGATGACGTTCTGGTTGTTTCATGACTAAAGGATATGAAACTTGCTGATAGTCAGGAATCAGCATTTCTATAAGCATTCATCAAATACATAATAACAGGAGTTGCAACAAAAAGACAAGTTTGTTAAAATATTCACAATTTCTTCTTGACAAGAGAAGAGGAATGGTTTATGATGGCATTGTGATATCAAAAAGATATCACTTATGAAACGGAGGAAACGTAAAATGACTGAAAAGATCCTGAAGGGCAGAAAAATCGGCATGCTGGTCCTGCTGCTGGAGATCATCCTGTATATCGGAGCGACTTTGCTGATGATCAAAGCGATCGAGGACAGGATCGTCCTGGTTGTCGCTGTGTGTGTCCTGTTCCTGATCTTCGGCTGGATCCCGCTGTGCGGTCTGAAGATCCTGAAGCCCCAGGAAGCACTGGTCCTGACACTTTTCGGTAAATACATCGGCACCCTGAAGGGTGAAGGTTTCTACTGGGTCAATCCCTTCTGCTCCGCGGTGAACCCCGCCGCCAAGACCAAGCTGAACCAGAGCGGCGATGTGAGCACTGTCAGCATCCCCATGAATACCGGCAACGGTTCCGCGACATCCGTCGAACTGGTCAGCAAGAAGATCTCCCTGAAGATCATGACCCTGAACAACAACCGTCAGAAGATCAACGACTGCCTGGGCAATCCTGTGGAGATCGGTATCGCTGTGACCTGGCGCGTGAAGGATACCGCCAAGGCGGTCTTCAATGTGGACAACTACAAGGAATATCTTTCCCTGATGTGCGATACCGCCCTGCGGAACATCGTGCGCCTGTATCCCTATGACGTGGCTCCCAATGTGGACACCACCGGGGACGGCATCGCGGATGACGGAAGTCTGCGCGGTTCCAGCGACGTGGTCGCTTCCCGGATCCGTGACGAGATCCAGACCCGCGTGGAAGACGCCGGTATCGAGATCGTGGATGCCCGCATCACCTATCTGGCCTATGCCACCGAGATCGCCGCGGTCATGCTGCAGCGTCAGCAGGCTTCCGCCATCATCGACGCGCGGAAGATGATCGTGGACGGTGCAGTCGGCATGGTCGAAATGGCTCTGGAACGCCTGAATGAAAATCAACTGGTTACCCTCGATGAGGAACGCAAAGCGGCGATGGTATCTAACCTGCTGGTGGTCCTCTGCGGCAACCATGACGCCCAGCCCATTGTAAACACGGGCAGCCTGTACTGATCCGGTGAACGACAGCGCGAAGAAACAGGTTCCGCTGCGTCTTTCCCCCAAGCTGTATGATGCCATCGCGGCCTGGGCGGAGGACGACTTCCGCTCCGTGAACGGACAGATCGAGTATCTGCTGAGTGAATGTGTGCGGCAACGCAAAAAGAACGGGAAATATGTCTCGGATGAGCTGGATAAGCCTCTGGACATTGATATCTGATAAAGAGGAGAGAGGAAGGGACGAGGATCCCTTCCGGGTGAGAATCATGCTTAAGATCGAACATCTGACCAAGACTTTCGGCGATAAGGTGGCTGTGGACGACCTGTCCCTGCATATCCAGCCCGGTGAGATCTACGGATTCATCGGTCACAATGGCGCCGGAAAGACCACGACCCTGAAATCCGTGACCGGTCTGCTGAACTATGACAGCGGCGAGATCACCATCGGGGGGATCTCCACCAAGGCGGATCCGATTGCTTGCAAGAAGATGACCGCTTATATCCCGGATAATCCCGACCTGTATGATTTCATGACCGGTATCCGTTACCTGAACTTTGTCGCGGACATCTACGGCGTCAGCGCCGCGGACCGCGAGGAACGCATCCGTACCTATGCTGACAGCTTCGAACTGACCAAGGATCTGGCGGAAGTGATCTCCTCCTATTCCCACGGTATGAAGCAGAAGCTGGCTGTGATCTCTGCCCTGATCCATGATCCCAAGCTGGTCATCATGGACGAGCCCTTTGTCGGCCTGGACCCCAAGGCTGCCTTCATCCTGAAGGAGCATATGCGGGCGATCTGCGACAAGGGCGGCGCGATCTTCTTCTCCACCCATGTCCTGGACGTGGCGGAAAAGCTTTGCGACAAAGTCGCCATTATCCGCGGCGGCAAGCTGATCCGCTCCGGCACCATGGAAGAGGTCAAGGGCGATGAGTCCCTCGAATCCGTCTTCCTGGAACTGGAAGAAGAAAAGACCGAAGCGAAATAATAGGACAGGAGCGAAGATCCGTGTTGAAAACATTGATGCGGAAACAGCTCGAAGAGCTGCTTTCCCCGGTCCTGATCGACCGGAAGAAGAACCAAAAAAGATCGAAAGACCGTGCCATCCTGTTTGGTCTGCTGTTTGCCTTCTGCTTTGTCGCTTTAGCCAGCGCCTTTGTGGGACTGTCCTTCCTGATGGCGGACTATCTGCTTGTGGATTCACAACTGTACTGGCTGTACTTCACCCTGGCCGGAATCGTTACTCTGGTGCTGGGGATCTTCGGCAGCATCTTTGCCACCTATTCGATGCTGTATCAGGCGAAGGACAATGAACTGCTGCTGTCCATGCCCCTCACACCTTCCAGCATCCTGCTGACCCGGATGCTCGGCGTATACGGAATGGGTTTCCTGTTTGCCGCGCTGGTCTGGATCCCGGCGGTGGTGGTTTACGCGATCAAGGTGCATCCCGGCTTTGTGCCGGTCCTGCTCTCGGCCCTGATGCTGTTTGTGTTCAGCTTTGTCATTCTGACCCTGAGCTGCCTGCTCGGCTGGGTGGTGGCGCTGATCGCTTCCCGCGTGAAGAACAAGAACGTTGTGGTGACTGTGCTGACCATCCTGGGTGTCGGCGGTTACTACTACCTGAGCTTCAATCTGCAGACCCTGCTGGAAGGATTGTTGCAGCAAGGTGATATCCTGGCTGCCTCGATCAGGGAAAATGCCTGGCCGCTGTATGAAATCGGCCTGGCAGCCCAGGGGGATATCGGCGCTTTCCTGCTGTGCCTTGCCTTCAGCCTGGTGCTGGGCGCTCTGACATGGTTTATATTGTCCAAGACCTTCTTTAAGATCGTGACTACCAAGCGGGGCGGCAAGAAGACCGTCTACAAGGAAGAAAAAGCAGTCAAGCGCTCCGCGGACAGTGCCCTGCTCCGGAAAGAGTTCAGACGTTTCACCTCCAGCCCGGCGTATATGCTGAACTGCGGTCTCGGCTGCCTGATCATGCCGGTCCTCGCGGTCCTGCTGCTGGTCAAGGGCGGGACCCTGAGAGAGATATTGAATGTCGGCGTAACGGAATGGCCGCCTCTGGTCCAGTGGATGCCCCTGTTCTGCGCGGCGGTGCTACTGTTCGCGGCCTCACTGAATGATATGACCGCACCTTCCATCTCCCTTGAAGCAAAGAACCTCTGGATCGTGAAATCCATGCCTGTGGACATTAATCGCTTCCTGAACGCCAAGCAGAAGATGAGCATCCTGCTGACGCTGCCGCCGATCCTGTTCCTGACGATCGCGGGATGCGTCATGCTGCCCATGGATCTGACAGGCATGATCCTGCTGGTGATCTTTGCCATACTCGTCACGCTGATGAACTCCGTATGGGGTCTGACCATGAACCTGAAACTGCCCAACATGAACTGGGTGAATGAGACGACCGCCGTGAAGAGCGGAGCGTCCGTGATGCTCGGTCTGTTCGGCAGTTGGATCTTCGCTATGGTTTGCGGTGTGCTGGCATACCTGCTGCGGAATGTGATGACACCCACCGCGTACATGATCTGCGTGATGGCGGTGATGCTGATCACCATCGTGCTGCTGAACCTCTGGGTGCGGAAACGCGGACCGGAGATCATAGCGGAGCTATGATCTCGGATCAGGGAATAGTGGATAGTGGAGCGAAGCCTGCGGGCTTCGCAGGGGATAGGGGATAGTGGATAGTGGATAGTGCGGCTGCGCAGGGATCATGGAATAGCGTATTTTGGCCGGCTGGCGTTTGCGCGAGCCGGCTTTTTTGATTGGATTTGGGGGAACGGGGCTGACGGTTGTGAATTTCGGAGTGGGCAGTAGTCAGGAGAGGCAAAATAGCATATAATACTGGCAAATGATTCCTGAAAAAGACCGATTTGCCGACGGGAGCTGATCATTCATGCGGAAAAGAGTGCCTATGGTCCTGCTGATCCTGCTGATCCTCATTCTGGTATGCGGAAACGCGCAGGCATACGCGCGCAGGGAAATCAAAATGTCCAACGGACTGACTCTGGTGATGAACAGCACGGCTGTGTCGGAAGATCAGTTCCGGAAGATCGCGGACAGTCTGGAGAGCAGTTACGCGCCGGATATGGCGCCGCTTCGCTTTGAAGACGCCTCCTTTATTGATGCCGAAAAGTTCAGTACCGAATATCCGGATTATGACTCCCTGCTGTGCTGGGCGGCCTCCTGCTCCAATGTTCTGACCATGTCGGGCTGGAAAGGTGAACGGTACGCGGATGAAGACGGAGTGTTCGACTATTATTCCGAACGGCTGACCAACGAGGGCTGCGACAGCGAGATCGGGCTGAGCTGGTTCTTTACCGGCGAATACGCGGCTCAGAACGAACCGTACGCGGCGCACATCCGGGGCGGGGACTTTCCTGCCGCGGAGGACCGGCACTGGCCGGAATACTGCCCGGCGGCGCTGATCACACGACCCGATTCCTTTGATGACATGATCACTGCTTTTGAGATCCCGGACACTTCTGTCGCGCTCGGGGTGGAATACGAATATGATGACAGCCGTATGGGTGATGAGTCATTTCATGCCATCACCATGGTGGGATATATCATTGACGAAAACGAAAGCGACTACAGGGAACGTTATAAGGCGATCCTGATTTCCGATTCCGACAACGATTCCGATTATGTTCCCTCGCGGGCGGAGATCGACGGTCCCGATTCGGTGAAAAACGCGCTGCGCGCGGCACGCCCGAACAGCTATACCGCCTACGCGCTGGACCATGATGAAGAACTGGAACGGTGGGTCTTTGTGAACTACGCGCGTACGCCGGGGCTTGTCGCGGTGCTCAGCGCGGTGACCGCACTGTCGGACCGGGATGCTGCCTGCGTTCCGGATGCTTTGGAAAAGAAAGGAAGTATGGATCCTTATACCGATCCGGATCTGGCTTTGTATGATGTAACGGATGAACATCATGATCCTGTTCTGGGTTCCATTCCCTATGATCCCGATGAAGAGATCACGATGTATCTGCAGGTGGGGTCGGTCGGACCGGTGGATATTCCGGACGGAACAAAGATCCCTGTGAGCTATACACTGAAACGGAACGGGAAATCTGTGCCCGGCGGAATGCTGACGGTCACCGCGGAGGACCTGACGGGATACAGGCTTGACGGCTTCTGTATGGTGTTCCCGAACCGGAACCCTGACGGGACCCTGGATGAATGGCCGGAAGGCGAATATGAGATCACGTTCTCTCTCAATCCGGTTTCCGCCGGAACACAGTGGGTCCGTGAGACCTATACGCTGGACAACAAACCGATGACCGAAAGATTCATCATTTCCACGCGGTATCCGCCGATGCCGCCCACGGGAGACAGCACGCCGGTCCTGCTGCTGTGCCTTCTGCTGGTAAGCGCGGCTGCGGCCGGAGCGCAGCTGCGGCCGCGCGGTGATAGGTGATGGGTGATGGGTGATAGGTGATGGGTGATAGGTGATGGGTGATAGGTGATGGGTGATAGGTGATGGGTGATAGGTGATGGGTGATAGGTGATGGGTGATAGGTGATGGGTGATAGGTGAACTGCCTGCGGCGGAGGTATGAATGATGAATGATGAATTATGAATGATGAATTATGAATTATAGTATGTTAAGCCAGAACGAAGGCCGCTTCGCAGACGAAGCAGAGTGAGAGGTATAGGGGATAGTTCGTTTTGACCGGTTTACGAAATGTAAGCCGGTCTTTTGGATGGATTTCAGCATATTTACCGTAAATTGAGCGGGGAATGATCCCTGACCGGGATGTCTCTTGCTTTACGCCGGTTTTTCTTTATGATAGAATATCGATGATACATACAAACCTGAATAGTTACTGCCAAACCGCAGCCATCGTTTACAGTTATCCGTATATACATTCGGTAAAACCGGAATGAGCCAAAGGAGGACGTATGGAGAATATCATCAAGGTGTTTCTTGACACAGTCGTTAAGCAGGGCGCGGAGCCCGCGGTTTCGGATACGAACGGTACCTTTACCTATAAGGAACTGTATGATTACAGTATCGCTGTTGCCGCCAACCTGAAAAAGAACAGCGTCGGACATGGCAGCAGGGTCATTGTGGAGATCCCGAGGAGCAAGGAGTACGCGGCCTGCCTGATCGGCTGCTGGCTGGCCGGTGCGGTCACGATTCCATTGTCGGATGATTATCCGGAGGACCGGCTGGCATACATCAGGAAGGATTCGCAGTATCAGCTGAGCATCGATGAAGCCTTTGTCGGTTCCATGGACTTTTCCCTGCGGACGGACCCTGTCATTCCTGATTTCGAGGATGAAGGGGTCGTGATCTATACTTCCGGTTCCACGGGGAATCCGAAGGGGGTCGTGCATGACTTTGGCGGTATGAGCGCGGTGGCTTTCCGGAACGTGCTGCATGACAAAGGCGAAAAGACCGAGAGAAACAATGTCGCCGGCCTGATCGCCCCGTTTACCTTTATCGTGGGTATGAGTCATCTGCTGGCGACCCTGGCGCTGGCCAAGCATCTGGTGATCGTTCCGGACGAGATCCGGCGCGATCCGTTCAGGCTGGCGGCGTACTATGACGAAAACAATATTGAATCCTCCTATGTGCCGCCGCGGCTGGTGGATTTTATGCTGAAGCACAACAAGTCCCTGAAGATGATCTCTGTCGGATCGGAGAGGATCACCAACCTGTATTTCGACGATCATCCGGTGGTCGTGAACGGCTACGGCTGCACCGAGATCTTCGGCGGCACGCTCGCGTTCAAGATCGATCAGAAATATGAGAATACCCCGATCGGAAAGCCGATCGGTGATGAAAAAGCCTATGTCCTGGACGAAAACGGTCATGAAGCCGACTTTGGCGAGCTGTGTATCACCGGTCATGTAGCCAAGGGATACCTGAACCGGGAGCAGGAGACGAAGAAGTCGTTCATCCGGAATCCGTTCAGGGACCGGGACGGCTTTGACCGGATGTTCAAAACGGGGGACCTGGTCCAGCGCCTGCCCGACGGGAATCTGGTCTTTATCGAACGCAAGGACTGGATGATCAAGATCAACGGCCAGCGGGTGGAGCCGCTGGAAGTGGAAAAGACGATCCGGAGACTGCCGGGGGTGGAAGCGGCGGCGATCCGTGATTTCACGGCGCCGAATGGCATTACGTATCTCGCGGCGTATTATGTCTGCGGGGATGACCTGACGGAGGAAAAGATCCGGCAGCACTGCAAGACCCACCTGACTTCCTATATGGTGCCGTCCTTCTATATCCGTATGGACGCGCTGCCGCTGAACCCGAACGGGAAACTGGACCGCAACGGTCTGCCCGAGCCGGATATCTCCGCCTTCAAGCGGGAATACGCCGCGCCGGAAGGCAGGACGGAGGCCGCGGTCTGCGACGCGATCGAAGCCGTGCTGGGCTGCGGACGCGTCGGCAGGAACGATGATTTCTTCCTCCTGGGCGGGGACTCGGTCAAGGTGATCGAAGCGATCAACATGCTGGACGGACTGCCGCTGGATACGGAGACTTTCTTCGCGGGACGGACGCCGGCGGGCATCGCGCGGCTCATCGAGAACGGCGGCGCCGAAGGTCCCGCCTTTGAGAGAGTGGAAAAGGACGCCTATCCGCTCACGTCCTCACAGCTGGGCATCTATTACGCGGTCGCGGGCAATCCGGAGACCCTCATGTACAACAATCCCATCACTGTCAGACTGCCGGCGGCGGTCGCTCCTGAGCGTCTGATCTCCGCGGTGGAAAAGGCTGTCAACAATCACCGGGCATATCACTGCGCGATCGGTCTGGTTGACGGTGTGCCAAATATGATCCCGAACGACCGTGTCTTCACGGCGGACCGGCTCTCCGTCACGGATCCGGAAGCGGCGCTGAAGGACTTTGTCCGTCCGTTTGACCTGCAGGGCGGGGAGCTGATCCGCGCCTGTCTGTATGAGGGTGGGGAAGAAAAGATCCTCGCGCTGGACGCGCATCATATCGTCTTTGACGGGACCACGCTTTCCGTGCTGCTGAATGAGATCGCCCGGGCGTATGACGGGAACGAACTGTATGAGGAAAAGACGTCCGCGTTCGATCTTTCCGTGTGGGAAGGATCCCTGAGGGCATCCGAAAAATACGTGGAGGCATGCGCGTATTATAACAGCCGGTTTGAAGGCATTGAACCGGAAAACGATTTCCCGGCGGACTATCCCGATACCGGGGCCGCGACACAGCGCACCGTGGAAGCAACCGTCACGCCCGACCGTGAAAAGCTGCTGAAGTTCCTGCGCGAAAACAGCGTGACGGAACACTCCCTGCTGCTGGCGGTCTATGCCTATGTGCTCGCCAGGTTCAACGGCACGGACAGATCGCTGGTCTGCGTCGGCGAAAGCGGACGGCACACTTCCATGACCTGGAACACGGCGGGTATGCTGGTGAAGACGATCCCCCTGCCGGTGGACCTTACCGGCGCGGGCAATGTTGCCACTTTTGTCGCGGACCTGCAGGAGACCTTCCGCGAGAGCGTCGCGAATGACATCTGCTCCTTCGGCGACCTTGCCGCGAAATACGGCATCCAGAACGACTTCGGGTTCGTCTACCAGAACGACAGCTTCAGCGTCCTGGAGCTTCACGGCGAAAAGTATCCCGTGACCGGACTGGGTGTTCCGGACGCCATGAGCAAGCTTTATCTGATGGCTTTCCGCCGCGGGGATTCTTACCGTCTGAGCTTCCGCTACAGGAGCGATCTGTACGATGAGGCGGTGATCCGCTCCTTCGCGGACGCGTGTGTCCGCGCGGTCCATGAATTCATCCGCGCGGAAAGCCTGAGGGAAGTGCAGCTCCTTTCTGAGGACCGTCTGAAGGAACTGGATTCTTTCCGCGGCGACCGGCTGGAGATGACAGAAGAGACCGTGCCCGAACTCTTTTCCGAATGGGTCCGGAAAGACCCCGGTCATGAGTTCGCCGTTTCCGGCGGCAGGCATATCACCTACGGCGAGGCGGACCGGATCACCGACAGCCTGGCCGGATATATCCGGAGCCTCGGTCTGGGCCGCAATGATGTGGTATCGATCCTGATCCCCCGTGACGAATGGATCATCCTGGCGCCGCTGGGCGTCCTGAAAGCCGGATGCGCCTATGAACCGATGGACGCCTCTTATCCGTCCGAACGGCTCTCCTTTATGATCCTGAATGCGGAAGCCCGCCTGCTGATCACGACCCGCGAACTGGAAGGGAAGATCGCCGGATATACCGGGCCGGTGCTGTATACGGATGAGATCGCCGCCCTGCCGGAAGCGCTTCCGGTCCCGGTCCGGAATGAACCGGATGATCTTTTCGTGCTGCTTTATACCAGCGGGACTACCGGCAATCCGAAGGGGGTCATGCTGACCCACCGGAACGCGTCCGTGATCGCGCGGCAGAATCAGTACAGATTCGCTTATTCCCCCGAGTCGGTCAGCGCCTGTTACGCGTCCTTCGGTTTCGACGCCTGCTTCTTTGATCTGGCGACCGTCCCGGCGTGCGGCGGAAGCGTGCATGTGATCCCGGAGGAGATCCGTCTGGACCTGCCCGTGCTGGATCAGTACTTTATTGAAAACAGGATCACGCATGTCGTGATGACCACGCAGGTGGGCCGACAGTACGCGCTCATGACCCGCTCGCCGTATCTGAAGGTCCTGATCGTTGGCGGCGAGGCGCTGGTCCCGCTGAAGGCGGACGAACTGACCTTTGATTTCTATAACCTGTACGGGCCGACGGAATGCACCTGCTATATCACCTATGAAAAGGCCGGCAACAACGCGCTGCGGGTGCCGATCGGGCGGGTCAACCCGAACGGCATCGCGTATGTCGTGGATACGGATATGAACCGGCTCCCCGCCGGCGCGCCGGGCGAACTGCTGTACGCGGGGCCCCAGACCGGCAAGGGCTATCTGAACCTGCCCGAAAAGACGGACACGGTATTTATCGACAACCCGTTCACCTCCGATCCGCGATACAGTAAAGTGTACCGCACGGGCGACATCGTCCGCTTCCTGCCGGACGGCCGGATCGACTTCATCGGGCGGCATGACGGACAGGTGAAGGTCCGCGGATACCGCATCGAACTGACCGAAGTCGAAGAGATCATCCGGCGGTTTGACGGCATTACGGACGCGACGGTTGCCGCCTTTGACGATCCCGCCGGAGTGAAATATCTGGCGGCCTATGTGGTATCCGACGCGCTTGTGGATACAGACGCCCTGCGCGGATTCATCCTCTCCGAAAAACCGGCATACATGCTCCCCGCGGTCATCATGCAGATCGACGCGATCCCGCTGACGGCGAACCAGAAGGTCAACCGCCGCGCGCTTCCGGTCCCGGAACGCAGGGCGGAGGAACTGACCGCACCGGAAAACGACACCCAGCGGAAGATCCTGGAGGTCTGCTCCGGCGTCCTCGGAAATGCCGCGATCGGCATCGATACGGATCTGTATTCCGCCGGACTGACCTCCGTCAGCGTGATCCGGCTCAGCGTCGATCTGGAGCAGGCCTTCGGGATCCCGTTCCGGGTCGCGGACATCCGTACCCACAGCACCGTCCGGCAGCTCGAAGCGCTGACCGCTTCCGCCGAAGCGGAGGAGGACCGGGAGATCCTGCCGGACTATCCCATTACGCGGACGCAGATGGGGATCTATATCGAATGCGTGTCCGATCCGGGCTCTGTCACGTACAACATCCCCGTGCTGATCCGTCTGAGCGACAAGCTCGATCCGGACAGACTCCTGCAAGCCGTCCGGACGGCATTGAACGTGCATCCTTATGTCAAAACGACCCTCTTCGCCGACGCGGAGGGAAATATCCGCGCGCGCCGGAATGACGCGGCGGAACCGGTCGTCAACCATATCAAACGCGACAGGCTCCCGGCCGCGGACGAAATGGTCCGGCCCTTCAGACTCCTGGACAGCCCGCTCTGCCGGATCGCGCTGTACGAGACCACGGACGGAAACTATCTCTTCATGGACTTCCACCATATCATCTCCGACGGGACCAGCGAAAACATCCTGCTCGCGGATATCTCCAAAGCCTATGCCGGTCAGACGGTCGCACCGGAGAAGTACACCGGCTTCGAAGCCGCGCTGGATGAGGAATCCGCCCGCGCCACGGACCGGTATGAACACGCGAAGGCATACTACGACAGCGTCTTCAGGGGCTGCGAAACGAGCTGCCTGCCGCCGAAGGCTCCGACCCCCGGCGGGACCGGCGCGGCGTCCGTGACCCGCGTCGCGGAGACGGCGCCGTCCGCCGTGGAAGCCTGCTGCAAACGGAACAAGGTCACGCCCAACGCGTTCTTCAACGCGGCGTTCGGCTGGACGCTGAGCCGCTTCGGACAGTTTGACGACGCGGTGTTCACTACCGTGTACAACGGCCGGAACGATTCGCGCCTCGCCGCCTGCCTGACCATGCTGGTCCGGACGCTTCCCGTACTGGTCCGTACGGGTGAAAACCGACCAATCGCGGAGCTGCTGCATGAGACCCAGGAACAGCTGCTGGACAGCATGGCGAACGATCTCTTCTCCTTCGCGGAGATCTCATCCGCCTACGGCATCCGTTCCGATATCCTCTTTGTCTACCAGGGAGACAACTTCACCTTTGACACCTTCTGCGGGGAAAAGGCGGAGCTGGTGAACGTCATGCCCGACGTGGCCAAAGCACCCGTCACGCTGACCGTTGATCTGCAGGACGGAAAATATATCCTGAAGGCGGATTACCTGCGCTCCATGTACAGCGAAGCGTTCATCGTAAGCCTGCTGGATGTCTTCTGCCTGACGCTGAACGGCTTTACGGAAAAGACCAGGCCGGAAGAGATCTCCCTGCTGACGGAAAAGGCCGCGCGGAGACTGGCTGAGATCAATGATACGGAGAGAGAGCTCGGGGATATTCCGGTCCACGCGCTGTTTGAACGTCAGGCCGCGCTTCATCCGGACAAGACAGCCGTTATCGGAAACGGCAGGGAACTGACCTACCGTGAACTGAACAGCGCGGCGAACAGGATCGCGCACGGGCTTATCGAATACGGCATCGCCCGCGACAATATCGTCGGAATGATCCTCGACCGCACCGTGGAGATCGACATCGCGGAGCTGGGGATCATCAAGGCGGGCGGCGCGTTCCTCGGCCTGCTGCCGGCTTATCCGGATGACCGGCTCGTCTACTGTCTCGAGGACGCGGGAAGCCCGGCCGTCATTACGACGGAAGAGATCCGGAACGCGAGACCGGAGCTGTTCTCCGCGGACAGACCGTACCGGACCTTCACCGTGGAGGAACTGCTCCGGAACGAAAACGACGGGAACCCGGATCTCACGGTCCCGACGGACAGTCTGGTCTACTGCATCTATACTTCCGGGTCCACCGGAAAACCCAAGGGGGTCATGATCGAACACCGCAACCTGGTCTGCTTCGCGACACCTTTTGACTTCGCTTATTCCTGTCTTTACGGAGACGGGAGCGGGAATGTTGTCCTTTCGATCAGCTCATTGACTTTTGATATGTCGGTCATGGACAATCTCGTCATGCTGATGAACGGGAAAACGGTCTGCATCGCGACAGAAAGGGAAATTCATAACCCGTTGCAGTTGGCACAGCTTATCCGGCAGAACCGGGTGGATATCCTCCTTGCCACCCCGTCGTTCCTCACCAACAATATGGGCATCCCCGAATTCCGGGCGGCTGTCCGGAATATGAAGACGATCTTCTCCGGCGCGGAGAAGTTCCCGGCTTCCCTGTACAATGATCTGAAGGAAATTGCTCCGGAACTGAATATCATGAACGGCTACGGGCCTTCGGAATGCACGATTTCCTGCTGCGCGAAAGTGCTGCAGGATGACCGGAACATCACCATCGGGGGACCGAACGCCAATACGAAGCTCTGGGTCATGGACCGCTCCGGGAACATCCTTCCGCCTTATGCCTGCGGCGAGCTGATCATCTGCGGTGGTCTCGTCGGCAGAGGGTATGTGAACCTCCCCGAAAAAACGAAGGCGTCCTTCTTCACCCTGAATGGACAGCCGGCTTATCACAGCGGGGATATGGTCCGCTTCAATGCCGACGGTGAGATCGAATTCTTCGGCAGAAAGGACAACCAGGTCAAGCTCCGCGGATTCCGGGTCGAACTGGATGAGATCGAGAAATGCATCTGCGGCTTTGAAGGGATCAACCAGAGCAAGGTCGTCGTCCGCAATAACGGCGCGGAAGACTTCCTGGCCGGTTTCTACACGGCGGAAACGGATGTGGACCCGGATCAGCTGAACGCGTATCTGAAGGCGCACCTGACCTATTACATGGTCCCGGATGTCATGATGCGGCTGGATACCATGCCGCTGACCGCGAGCGGAAAGATCGACAAGAAAGCACTTCCGGAAATCAGACGCGAGAAGAAGAAAACTTCACGCAAAGCGGCGCGCAAGTCCACGGAACAGGAACTGTGCGAGCTGTTCGCGTCAGTCCTTTCGCTGGATGAGTTCTACGCGGATGATAATTTCTTTGAGATGGGCGGAACGTCTCTCTCCGCTTCCAAGGTGACTATGCAGCTGATGGCAAAGGGACTCAAGGTCGAATATCAGGATATATTTGACAATCCCACACCCGAAATGCTCGCCGACTTTATTGAAGCCCAGACCAAACCCGCGAAGACGACCCAATCGGATCACAGTGATTTCGATATCATTTCGGACTATCCGGAACAATTGAAATATAACACTCTTGAATACGCTGGTGAAGTGAAACGGGAACCGCTGGGAGATGTGCTGCTTACAGGCGCTGTGGGCTTCCTGGGGATCCATGTCCTGGTGGAACTGATCAAAGCGAACGAGGGAAAGATCATCTGCCTTGTAAGAAAATCCGATTTCCCGTCTCCTGAGGAACGCCTGAAGAACATGCTGATCTATTACTTCGACGAGTCGTTTGACGAGGCGCTGGCGAACCGGATCACGGTCCTGGATGCCGACATCACGGATAATGTGGCGGAAAAGGTCGCGGGAGTCCGTTTTGACACGATCATCAACTGCGCCGCCTGCGTCAAACATTACGCGGCGGATGATATCCTTGAACGGATCAATGTTCACGGAGTAGAGAACATGATCGCGATCGCTCAGGAGCGGAACGCGCGCATGATCCAGATCTCCACGGTCTCCATTCCCGGTGTGCATACCGAGGAAACCTGGAAACGCCGCCTCCAGATGTATGAGAACCGCCTCTTTGTAGTCGACGACATGGGCAATAAGTATTCCCGCTCCAAGTATCAGGCCGAACTGAAGATGCTGGAAGCGATCAGGAACGGCATGCGCGGAAAGATCATCCGCGTCGGTAATCTGATGGGACGTCAGAAGGATGGCGAGTTCCAGATCAATTTCGAAACGAATGCCTTCCTGAACGCGGTGCGCGGTTTCGCGGCTATCGGGAAATCGCCCATCAGCCACGCTACGGATCCAATGAGCTTCTCGCCCATTGACATGACGGCCAAAGCAGTGGTGCTGCTGGCCGGGACCAATGACATGTTCACGGCCTTCAACGCCGATACCCGGTTTGTCTTTGACGAATGGCAGCTGATCGAGGCGGCCAATCACTGCGGTGTCCGTATCACTCCTGTCGCGGATGAGGAATATTATGCCGATTATCACCGGATGCTTGGTGATCCGAAGATCAATATGAGGCTGCGCGGTCTCATGACGAATGACCGTCCGGATCTTCACGGCGTGGTCAATGACAATAAATTCACCACCAATATCCTCTACCGCCTTGGATTCGCCTGGCCACTGCCGGACCTGGAGTATTTCGAACGGGCAATCAACAGCCTGCTGTCGCTGGGTTATTTCGATATGGACGAGTGACCGCTTTGCGGAGCTTCGCAAGGGAGTGCTACGGAGCTTCGCAAGGGAGTGCTACGCACTCGAGGGCGCTACGCGCCAGGAGATAGGGTGTAGAGCACAAAAGGCACGCGGTTATGCCGCGTGCCTTTTGTGGTATGACGGATCACTTTTCGATGATGGTGATCTTTTTATCGATTCCGGTCATACGGAAGATACTGAAAACACCCGGGACGACGTTGATCACTGAAAACTCAGCGTTCATGGATCTGGCCTTTTTGCTGGCCGCGACGACCGCGCGGAGTCCGGCGGACGCCATGTATTCCACGCCGCTGAAATCCAGCACCAGTTCAGTTGCTTCGGTCAGAGAATCCACCATGTCGCACAGCTCCGGGGAGGAGGCGGTATCCAACCATCCTTCGGGGCTCAGGGTGATCTTTCCATTCTCATTGTTTTGCTGAATCGTCATTTTGCATTTCCTCCTTGATGTATTTTGTGACAGTCAGAATATTCTGCCCGTCTGTGTATTCATAATCCACGTTGTCCGCCACGGTGAAGGCAATCAGTTTGCCGAGTCCGCCGATCTGCAGATCCAGGTCGTAATCGTCCGCCGAGATCACGCTTTCACGTGGATCATATGGGATCCCGCGGTCAGCGAATCGCATGGTGATACGGTCTGACTGCTCCAGTGTGAACAGGATCTTTTCGCCCTCGGGGACTCCGTCCCGGAACGCGTAGGAACAGATGTTGACGAAGATCTCTTCAGCAGCCACACACAGATCCAGTCTCAGCTGGCGGGGCAGATCACATGCCAGGATCTTTTCCCGGATCTTGGAGAATTCACGCTGATCCACATCCAGTCTCAGATCGTGAGTATCTTTGACCGTCAGTGCCATCAGGGTAATGTCGTCATGCTGGTCGGCGCCGGCAGAGAACGCGGTCAGGGAATCATAGACATACCGGACAAGGTTTTCCTCGTGGGTGGTCTTGGCGTCAAGAAGCGTCTGTTCCAGACGTTCCGTACCGTAGAAATGATCTTCCGGGTCCGTGGCTTCGTCCACACCATCTGTATACAGGAACAGCACATCTCCTGTCTGCAACGTGATTTTTTCTTCTTCGTATTTTTCTCCGGCGAACAGTCCCAACAGGGTATTCTGTGTATTTCTGGGTCTGCGGAGTGTGTCATGCAGGATGTAGGGCGGATTGTGACCGGCGTTGGCAAACGCGAGCTGCTTGGTTTTCCTGTTATAGATGCCCACGAAAGCCGTGGCGAACAACATCCGGGGATTCTGTCCGGACAGGGTATCATTGACATTTTCAAGAATCCGGGCCGGTGACAGGCCACTCCTTGCAAACTGACGGATCAGCATCAGGGTGACGGACATGAAGATCGCGGCCGGCATTCCTTTACCGGATACATCCGCCACAACGAACAGGATCCGGTCATTATCCAGCGGCAGATAATCGTAGAGATCTCCTCCGATATCTCTGGCCGGATTCATCATGGCGCGAATCTCGAAGCCTTTTGAGTTATACCTTTCCGGCGGCAGGAAGCCTTTTTGGATATATGCCGCGGTTTCCAGCTGGGATTTCTGTGTTTCCTTATCCTTATTCAGATTCTGTATATCTTCCAGATAATGATCGATATCCCGTGTCATGTTGTTGAAGGCGGAGGCGATCATTCCGAACTCATCGTCTTTTCCTTCCTCGAGCCTGACATCCGTGCGCTGTCCGTTCGCGATGAATTCTGACATGGCTATGCTGATCTTTTTCGCGGGACGGGAGACTTTTCTGATAATCGTATAATAGATGGTAAAGATCAACGCGGCAAAGACGATCAGTATCACACCGGCGAGGAGAAGGAATTTGTCGAAGGCTTCTTTCATCATTTCTTCCGTAGAAACCGCGATGCCGGCAAGCAGCGTGTTGCCGCAATTGTCTTCCTGCTTCATGATGATGTCGACCGTACCGAAGACCTGTGACTGATCCACTTTACCGAACAGAGTCTCTCCGTCCAGGACCGCCTGCAGTCCCGGGGTCATTTGATACTCCAGATTCTCGTTCGCTACCCAGGCATATGTTTTGTTCAGTTCCGGATCCTTGAAACAGAAATCGACGTAGTGGAGTGTTCCATGCTCCGGATCGATTTTATACAGATAAACATATTCAACACGGTACCATTCACAGATGTATTCGCTGAACACATGGATCTCATCATGGAGTCGGACGTCAATGGCGGCTCCGTCCTTTTCCGCTTCATATGCGATCATGTCATTGTACATGCCCAGGATCGTACGGGCATAACGATCATTTTCATCCAGAATGATCCCGCGCACGACGTGATAGGACCCGACACAAAGGATGACCAGAGCAGCAAGAAGCAGCAAAGCAACACGTAATGTCAGTTTTCGCGCGATGGATTTTCGCATTGGTTTTCCTCCTGCGGGATCATACTTATCAGATAATACTATCATACACCCAAAGAGCCCACTCCTGCAATGTATTTGCGCCAGCTCACGATATTTTGACCGCCAGTCGTCGCGATACGGTTATTGACGGAGACCCTGACAGGATGTAGAATGAGCACACAAACATGAAAAATTAAGAAAGCGGGCGATGTTATGAGAATCGGCGGTTCTGTCATGAAACCCTATTCCAGTCCTGAAGATTGGCTGAAAACGATTCGGGAACTGACTGCGAGCTGCGTTATCTTTCCTGTGGATTCCAGTGCTCCCAGGTCCTTGCAGGATGAATACCTGGCCTGTATCCGGGAAAACGGACTGGTGATCGGCGAAGTCGGCGTCTGGAAGAATGTCCTCGACGCGGACGCGGAGAAGAAAGAAGCCAATATACAGTACGCGATCCGGCAGCTGGAACTGGCGGAACGGATCGGGGCCAACTGCTGTGTGAACATCAGCGGGACCTGTGGCGCGAAAGCGTGGGACTCCTATCATCCGTCCAATTATTCGCGGGAGATCTATGATGAAATGATCCGCGTGACGCGGAGGATCATTGACGCGGTCAACCCCGTGAATACGAAGTATTCGCTGGAGCCTATGCCGTGGATGGTTCCGGATTCTCCCGAAGCGTATCTGAAGCTGATCGGGGATATGGACCGGGAAGGTTTCGGCGTCCATATGGATTACACCAATATGATCAACAGCATTGAACGGTTCCACAATTCCAAAGCCTTCATTCGCTCCTGTTTTGAACTGCTGGGGGACCGGATCTGTTCTGTTCATCTGAAGGATTGCGCTCTGGATGACTATACCCTGCCGTTGAACATCCATGAAGTGCTGACCGGATACGGCGCCATCGATCTCGCCGATGTAGTCCGCTGCTGTGAGGCGCTCGGACCGGATACCACGGTGTTTACTGAGCATCTGGATACGCATGAGCAGTATCTGGAAGCGATTGCCAATGTGCGTAAAGCCGGGGAAGCTGCCGGCGTGAAGATCCTGTAAATCCTTTGCCGGAAAAGCCGGCGGAAATGAGGAAGAAATGCTGACACGGGTACTGGAAACAGCGCTGCCTGTTTTTACAGCCCTGTTCCTGGGGATCCTCTGCCGTAAAAAGCAGATGCTGACCCGGAGCGGGGTCGACGCGCTCAAAAAAGTTGCGGTGGATATCGCCTTGCCGGCGGAGATCCTGATGGCGTTTGCCGGGACGAAGTATTCCCTCGCGGGGATGCGGATCCCACTCATCGTGTTCGCGGTCTGCCTGGCGGCATTGTTTTTCGGTAAACTGCTGAGGAAGGGCCTCCGGATCGAAAGTACCCGGATGCCGTACCTCATGACCGGGTTTGAAGCGGGGATGATGGGATACGGTCTGTACGCGCTGCTGCATCCGGACGGAATGGCGGATTTCGCGATCCTGGACCTTGGACAGGTGCTGTTTGTGTTCACGGTGTTCAAGCTCAGCATCTCCGGAAAAGGGAAGGGAAATCAGATCCTGAAGGAAGCCTTTTCCTCTCCTGTACTCTGGGCGATCATTATCGGTGTGATCCTGGGTGCCAGCGGCGCGTTTGAAGCGCTCCGCCCGAGCGGAGTCTCCGCTGTGATTGAATCCGTGGCGGATTTCATCGCGGCTCCCGCGGGATGCCTGATCCTGCTGACGGTCGGATACGACCTGGAACTGAAAGGCATTCACTGGAACAAGGTCCTGACCTATACCGGACTGCGGATCCTGATCATGGCGGTCCTGGGCGGGATCGTGTATCTGCTGGACCGGACGGTCCTCGGTGGAACGGTGCAGCCCGGCGCTCTGATCCTGATGATGAGTCTGCCCGCACCTTTCCTGATCCCTGTCTTTGCCGATGTGGAGGAGGAAAAATCGGATATCGCAAGTACCCTGTCCGTGATGACGCTCCTGTGCCTTGCCGTGTTTGCTGTACTGGCGGCAGTAGGATTGTGATGGGATTTATGTAAAAGCAGCCTTCGGGCTGCTTTTTGTAAAAGAAAAACACGACCTTATATCCAGCAAATACAAATTGTTTTTCAGATTTGTCCTCTTGCAGCTGACTTGACAAGACAGTAAACGGACAGTAAAATAAAGCAGAACAGTAAACGGACAGTAAAGGAATTTGACACAGTAAACGAGCAGTAAAAGTGTTTTCCGTCGTATGAGAACAGATGAGGAGAGAGGGATACAGTAATGTCGAATCCGTATACGTTGGTTTTTGGACAGCCGCCGATAGAAATCGTTGAAAGATCAGCACAGGCGGAGCGTATTATCAGTGAGTTTTGCCAGGAGCGCCCTTCTAATTATCTGAACCTGGTGACCGGCATTCGTGGGTGCGGCAAAACAGTTTTCATTACAAGAATTGCCCAGCAACTGACAGAAAAAGAAGGGTGGGTCGTTGTGAATATAAATCCGCAGCGCGACCTGCTGAAAGCATTAGCAGCAAAACTGCATGGTGACCGGGTGATGAGCCGCTGGTTTCAGGAGGCGGAAATCAATTTGCAGGCCTTTGGCTTTGAAGTAGGGGTGAAAGGTGTTCCGCCGGTAGAAGACATTGAAGATGCTGTGATCAAAATGCTGCGAAGTATCCAGAAACATCATCGAAGAGTACTGATAACCATTGATGAGGCAACCAATTCCAAAGAAATCAGAGCTTTTGCCAGTTCCTATCAGATATTCCTTCGGGAAGGGCTACCGATTTTTTTACTGATGACCGGCTTATATAATCATATTGACCGTTTGAGAAATGCTGATGGAATGACATTTCTTGAAAGAGCCCCCAGAACAGTTCTTTCCGCATTGAATTTTTCGGCTATGGTTGAACGCTATGAAAAAACCTTGGGTATCACTACCGAAACAGCGACACGTCTGGCCAAACAAACGAAAGGATATTCATTTGCATTTCAAACGATTGGGTATTTTTTCTATGAATCAAATGGTGATATGGAGAAGACATTCAGCAGGGCTAAAGACTATCTTGAAGAATTCGCTTATCACAAGATCGCGTCGGAACTTTCAGACAATGATTTGAAGGTTGTCAGTGCTCTGGCAAGAGTACCGAGCGGGGAAATTTCACGGGTCCGGGAGTTGCTTGACTATACGAGCAATCAGTTTAACCCGTACCGGGATCGCTTGTTGAAATCCGGTGTTGCGATATCTACGGGTACGGGATATCTTGACATAGCTTTGCCCTGGTTTGGTGAATATGTATTGAAAACGGTACAGGAAGAATTCTGATCAACATTGTGCATTTATGTTTGTTCTGTCGGATAACGCTCAATGACTGAGGAGATGAAGTTCCTTTGTATGGGCGTGCTGGCGGCGGTGGGTTTATAAATTGTAATATCTCTTAACAGATTCAGATCAACTGTCTTTGGACAAGGCATAAACCGGGCTCGGAAAGAAAAATCCCAGAGCCGGTTTTTTTCCGCGACACAAGATATGGTTGTGTGGAGCAACCACTTGAATTTCGAGGATACCACAAGATATAGGTTACAAAAAGCAGGAGCAATATTACGAAATGATTAATATATCTTTAATAATACAAAATAAAATTGATTACATATACAAGATGAAGTATGATAAATTGTCCCTGAATATCAAGGGCTTGTTTTTGCATCGTTTTTACCGGTTACATGCCGCTTATCAATATCTTGTATCGGAGGAGACTGTCATGAAAAAAACACAGTTGTTCGAAAACCGCAACATCTTGAAGCGCGTCCTGAGCTGGATGCTGCTTTTCAGCATACTGTTTTCGACAGTGCCGGTACAGGCGGCAACAGGTACAGACTTAACCTATATGGATCTTCTTAACGGGTTAAGCAGTGTTGCTGATTTTTCGTTGTTGGCTGAAACGATTCATCAAAGGAGCCATTCTGAATCAAGTATCGCGGCTGATTTGTTGGACAAAACCGGCAATAATGCGTCACAGCCACTAATGACCAGTAAGCGAGGCTTTAATGCAGCAAGAGATTTTGTTCTTCTGGCTGATGTTGAAATACTGGGTGGACATGGCGATTTAACCGACATTGAGTTGGGCATTTTCGAATTAACAGAGGCGGGAACATATTCCAGAGTAGCTTCGATCGACACTGTCAAAACTACAGTTGCGGCAGCATCATCATCTTTTTCGGTCGAATTTGATATTGATGGCGCGAGTTTCCCCAACGGAAAGACCTTTTATGTCATGCAGGTAGATGGAAATAATTATGTTGAGAATGGTGACATTAACCCGCAGGAACTGATTGTTCAATATGGGGATAGTTTTGATCCGGAATTAAGCGGTTCCAGCAGTCTTCACTCAATGAACTATGTTGGATCAATCAAAATTGATAACACTGATGTTAACCCGGTTAAGCTGATGCAGTTTGAGTCAACTTATGATCCGGAAGGCATTATTCACGATATCGAGTTTGGACCGAAGATACATACATATTATAAAGACGGCAGTAACTATATTCCGCTGGATAATACAAGTTCGTGCAAGCATGATCTTACGACAACAACTCAAGACAGTACACAAATTTATATTCGCGATGACAGCTGGCCTGAGGGGGAATACAGAAAATTCGGAGGAGTTCAGTATCTCTATGATTCGACAACTGACACAGGCCGCTACGAGTATATTGGCGGCAGTAAGATTACGGATTTGAATCTGACTTTTTCGGACGATGATGGAAAAATCGCAACCATTCTGGCGGGTGATCTGACGACGTTCTCCAAGCTTCTGGCAAATTCAGACAATGGAGGACTGCTGGGCGGAACAATTGACAATAATAGTACTTCGCGTACGCCCAAATCAGTGGCAGACGGTGGTAACGGTACTGTTTCCGGACCTGTCACTTCAGATGGAAAAATGGTCACAGTCTTGGCCACAACAATTATTAATGATCCTGGTGCGTATAATCATGGCATGGTTGATGTTGATGCCCTTACCCCTGGTTTTTCACAGGACAATAAATTGCCTATAGCAGACAATGAATATTTCGTTATTAACGTGGATTGTACAGGATTTACGGAAATAAAAACTTCCAATATGCTGCTGATGGTTAAAGAAGGTACGGATACAGTAGAAGTTAATCCGGGCGACTGGCAAAAAAGCGGAAGTGATGCTGATAAAGCCGCGCGGACCGGGAATTTTTCCAGAGTGATCTGGAATTATGTTATGCAAGATCCCAGCGATTCCACGCAGTATATCCCTTACGATGGTACAATAGTATATGACGGCAGTGAAGGTGGCACACTGCTTGCTCCCAATGCAGTATTTACAACAGGTAATACTGCTGTGGACGCTGCTTCTGTTTATGTTAAAGAAGCAACCATTAAGCAGGAAGTTCATCAACGGTTGTTTGATAAGGCAGTAACTGCCAAGCTGCGTATGTATTCTACTGATAATATCAAATTTACCAAGAAGAGTGAAGATGACAGTAAGATCGATCCGAACCTGACTTCTTCTCCCCTTGAAGGCGCAAAATTTTTGATCTATACAGTGGAAAATGGAAAAACAACTGAAATCGATGAAGTAGAAAGTAATAGCAACGGTGAGGTTTCTTACACAGGATTGAGAAGCCGCGGCGCTGAAGGAAGCTATATCCAATACTATATTCAGGAAATAGAGGCGCCGGAAGGATATGTCTTAAATACTACAGCCTATCCGTTTACTCTTGAGGGCGGAGAAGGTACCATAGTTCTGGACTTTTTTGAGAACGATGGAGTTTTCTATAATGCCAGAGAAAAAGGCTATGTACAGGTCAAGAAGACCGATAAAGCCAACGGTCAGGAACTGTCCGGAGCTAAATTTGGTGTATATTCGGATGCGACCTGTGCAGGAACAGAGATCACCACTCTGACTACTGATGATACAGGTTTTGCCACCAGCGGGGGATTGCCCGTGGGTAAATACTGGATCAAGGAAACGCAGGCTCCTGCAGGATACACGATCGATGATACCACCGGACAGGAAATCTCGATCACAGCGAACCATACGATCACCGCTCCTCTGACAAAGACTTATACGGATACAGAGCAGAGCACCTGTATTCAGATTTATGCCAGTAAGGACCTTGAAGGG
>JAZRXJ010000090.1:0-1572 GCA_045600165.1 Clostridia bacterium | reverse complement strand
TGTTTTGAATGTACTACGCAGAGGATAGAGATCAGCTTATGATCGAGGATTTTTACATGCCGTTTGGCGGGAAGCTTGACTCGAAGAATCGTTGGGTACGCCTTGCCGGGATCATGCCCTGGGAGCATATCGAGGAAATCTATCTGTGTACCATGAGCACGGAAACCGGCCGCAGGGCGTTTTCATCCCGGATCGCCTTTGGCTCGGTTTTCATCAAGAAATTTCGAAACTTCACGGATGTGGAATGCGTAGCAGAGATCCAGGAGAATCCCTACATGCAATATTTCCTCGGACTGCACGAATTCCGGCAGGAGCCGCTGTTCGATCCTTCTATGATGGTGCATTTTCGCAAGCGGTTCCCAGTGGAGGATGTTGCCCGGATCAATGAATATGTCTGCACCGGGAAATGGCCGGAGGGCGGACGGAATGTGGATCGGAATGATGAACCCGAACAGGAAACGGAAGATGACGATCACAATGATTCCGGGAAGCCGTCCGGCGGAAAGAAATCCCTGAAGGGAAGAAAAATCCAAATACCTCCAAGAAGAAAGCACGCAAAAAGAAGAACCAAGGGAAGCTGATGATGGATGCCACAGTGGCACCGTCAGATGTTAAATATCCAACAGACATTGATTTATTGAACCAGTGCCGGAAACACTATGAAACGGCGATCGACATTCTCTGGAAGGAACTGCCCCATACAGGACACAAGCTTCCGTATTCCGCGAAGAAAGCCCGGAAATCGTACCTGAACATTGCAAAATCCAAGCGCTGGACGGCAAAGAAGCTCAGAAAAGCCATTGGGGGACAGCTGGAATACATTGAAAAGGCCCAAAAGCGTTTTGCACAGCTCGTGGTACTTGCACCGGAAGTGAAACTGCCGAGTTGGCTTCTGGATCGGCTTCAGGTGATTCCGGTCGTTTATGCACAGCAGAAAGAAATGTACGAAAACTGCACCCATACCTGCAAAGATCGCATTGTCAGCCTGTCGCAGCCCTTTGTTCGTCCGATCAATCGGGGAAAGCGGCCAAATCCTACGGAGTTTGGGCAGAAGCTCCATCTATCGGTAGTGGATGGCTATACCTTCTTGGAGCAGACCAGTTGGAACAATTTCAACGAGTGTACCGATCTGAGGGCGGTTGCGGAGGATTACCGAAGGAAGTTTGGCTATTATCCGGAGGCAATCCTGGCAGACAAGATTTACCAGACCAGAGCGAACCGAAGCTGGTGCAAGGAACATGGGATCCGTCTTTCCGGGCCTGCCCTGGGCAGACCCAGGAGTGGTGCGTCCGGAGCAAAGGAAGCCCGCCAGATGTACACAGACGCCTGTGAACGCAACGCGATCGAGGGCAGAAACGGCAACCTGAAGCGGCGGTTCGGGCTGGAGCTTATCATGTCGAAGCTGGATGAAACCGCCAAAACCGAAGCCGCCCTGAATATCCTGGCCATGAACGCAGCCCACCGGCTGCGGCGATGGCTTATGCTCTTTTTCAGGTTTTCCACATTGCGGGCTGTTTTTCAGTAGACCCTAAGTATAGTGGCTCAGGGACGAAAGTTCATTCTACGCAGATC
>JAZRXJ010000089.1:0-4688 GCA_045600165.1 Clostridia bacterium | reverse complement strand
GCCTGATGCAGACCGTCGATGTTCTGGGTCACGACACCGGTCAGTTTCCCCGCCTGTTCCATTTCTGCCAGTTTCAGATGCGCCTTGTTGGGCTGAATTCCCTCCGGCAGCAGCTTATCCCGATAGAACCGGAAGAACTCTTCCGGCATTCTTTCATAAAATGTATGACTCAGGATCTGTTCCGGAGGCCAGCGGTAATGCTGATGATACAGTCCATCCACACTCCTGAAGTCCGGGATCCCGCTCTCAGTGGAAACGCCTGCTCCTCCGAAGAACACGATCCGGTCGCTTTCGTCGATCATTCTCTGCAGTTCCGGATATTTCCCTGTATATTCTTCCATCGTCGCACCCTCTTTCTTCATATTATTATACCACGTGATTTCCCTCCATGTGTAAAAACTTAATCACTTATCACCTATCACTTATCACCTATCACTTATCACCTATCACTTATCACCCATCACTTATCACCTATCACTTATCACCTATCACCCTCTCCGCAATATAGACGTAATTTTCTCAGTCGCGTAGCGCCCTTGAGTGCTCCTCTTCCCTAGCGCAGCCCCGCTGCGCCCTAGAGTTGCCCAGCAACGCCCTAGCGCGTAGCGCCCTAGAGTGCTCCACACTCCCTAGTGCGGCCATAGCCGCACCCTCGCGCAGCGGGGCTGCTCCGGAATAAAAATACTCCTTTTATGCATAATTTCTCCTAAATGCCCCTTGACTCCTGCATAATTATGCGTAAAATATGATTGTTACGGTATATTCAATACCATCTCCCTGCGAATTCATATGAAGGAAGTGCTGTTCTATGCCTAAGGATCCTTCTATTAAAAAAGTCATGGTGATCGGTTCCGGTCCTATCGTCATCGGTCAGGCGGCCGAGTTTGACTATGCCGGTGCCCAGGCCTGCCGTGTCCTTCGTGACGAAGGACTGGATGTCGTCCTGGTCAATTCCAATCCCGCCACCATCATGACGGATAAAAACCTCGCTGATGAAATCTATCTGGAAGCCCTGAACGCGGAGACGGTCGCGCGTGTTATTGAAAAGGAACGTCCCGATTCTCTCCTGGCCGGTCTGGGCGGACAAACCGGTCTGACCCTGGCGCGCCAGCTCACCGAAAACGGCGTTCTGCAAAAATACGGTGTACGCCTGCTGGGCACCGATATCGATGCCATCAATAAGGCGGAAGACCGTCAGCTGTTCCGTGATACCATGCAGTCCATCGGTCAGCCCTGCGTCCCCTCGGATATCGCGTCCGATGTGGAGACCTGCCTGAAGATCGCCGATGAGATCGGCTATCCCGTCATCGTCCGTCCCGCCTTTACCCTCGGCGGAACCGGCGGCGGCATTGCCGATACTCCGGATGAGCTGAAAGTGATCGCCCAGGGCGGTCTGGATATGTCCCCCATCACGCAGGTCCTGATTGAAAAATGTATTGCCGGCTGGAAAGAGATCGAGTTTGAGACCATGCGCGACAGTACCGGCTGCGCCGTCTCTGTCTGCAGCATGGAAAACGTCGACCCCGTCGGCGTGCATACCGGTGACTCCATCGTCGCGGCTCCCGCGCTGACGCTGACTGACCGTGAATTCAATATGCTCCGTCAGGCGGCTCTGGATATGGTTTCCGCCATTGGCATCATCGGCGGCTGTAACTGCCAGTTTGCTCTGAAGCCCGACGGATCCGAATACGCCGTCATCGAAGTCAATCCCCGTGTATCCCGTTCCTCCGCGCTGGCCTCCAAGGCGACCGGTTATCCCATCGCCAAGATCACGACCCGTCTGGCCCTCGGCTATACGCTGGCGGAGATCAAAAATGAAGAGACCGGCTGTTCTCTGGCCGGTTTCGAGCCGGACGTCAAATACATCGTCGTCAAGTTCCCCAAGTGGCCATTCGATAAATTCTACGGTTCCTCCCGCCGTCTGGGCACCCAGATGAAGGCCACCGGTGAAGTCATGTCCATCGGTCCGACCTTCGAGTCTGCCCTGATGAAGGCTATCCGCGGCGCCGAGATCGGTCTGGACACCCTGACCGCCGCTCCGCTGGATAACCGTCCCGTACTGGAGCGTCTGAAGGACCAGGATGACCGCCGTATCTTCACCGTTTATGAAGCGCTGAAGTCCGGTGTCTCCATGGACGAGATCTATGAGCTGACCAAGATTGATTACTGGTTCCTGAAAAAGCTGCAGCTGTTGGCCGACATGGAATCCGATCTGCAGACAAAGCCGTTCACGGATGACCTGTATCAGCAGGCCAAGGCGCTCGGATACACAGATAAAGCCATCACCCGGCTGACCGGAAAGACCGACCTGCCTTCCATGCTTTTCAACTACCGGATCGTGGAAACCTGTTCCGCGATTTTCGGGAAGAATAAGCCCTATTTCTACTCCACTACGGAGGATGACTGTCAGGCCCGTTCCTTCCCGCGTTCCGGGAAGCCCGTGGTCATGGTGCTGGGTTCCGGACCGATCCGGATCGGTCAGGGCATCGAGTTTGACTACAGTTCCGTTCACTGTGTCTGGACGCTTCGTGAAATGGGCTACGATGTCGTGATCGTGAACAACAATCCCGAGACCGTCTCCACGGACTATGACACCGCGGACCGTCTGTATTTTGAGCCGCTGACCCCCGAAGATGTCATGAGCATCATTCAGGTGGAAAAGCCGATCGGCGTCGTGGTCGCCTTCGGCGGACAGACCGCCATCAAGCTGACCCAGTTCCTGGATAAGAACGGGATCACGATCCTGGGAACATCCGCCGAAAGCATCGATATCGCCGAAGATCGTGCCCGTTTTGACGCGTTGCTGGAACAGTTCGCTATCAGCCGTCCCCGCGGTATGGGCGTCCGTACGCTGGAAGAAGCCGTCAGTGCTGCCGAGAACCTCGGTTATCCTGTCCTGCTGCGTCCGTCGTATGTCATTGGCGGCCAGAACATGACGATCTCCCGAAACCGTGCCCAGACCGAGAACTATATGAAGCGGATCCTGTCCGCCGGCATCGAGAACCCCGTCCTGGTGGATAAGTACATGCCCGGCATTGAGCTGGAAGTGGATGTCATTTCCGATGGTCAGGATGTTCTGATCCCCGGTATCATGGAGCATATCGAGCGCGCCGGTGTCCATTCCGGTGACTCCATCGCCGTCTATCCGCCTTTCAACCTCAATGAGCACTTCCTCCGTAAGGTCTGCGACGTTTCCGAAAAACTGGCCCTCGCGCTGGGCACCAAAGGTCTGGTGAACATCCAGTACCTGATCTTCGATAACGAACTCTACGTGATCGAAGTCAATCCCCGTGCCAGCCGGACCGTCCCCTATATCAGCAAGGTAACCAACGTTCCCATGGTGGATCTGGCTTCTCATGTCATGCTGGGTGCGAAGCTGAAGGATCTGGGATACGGCACCGGACTCTATCCGGTCCCGCCGTACTGCGCCATCAAGGTCCCGGTTTTCTCCTTCGAAAAGCTGAATGACGCCAACTCCATCCTCGGTCCCGAAATGAAATCCACCGGTGAAGTGCTGGGCATCGGCATCACGAAAGCCGAAGCGCTCTTCAAGGGGCTGTCCGCCGCCGGTATGTATCTGCCTACCGCCCGTCAGAAGGAAGAGGTCGGTGTCCTGATCAGTGTCGAGGATCATGACTATCCGGACGCCATCACTCTGGCCAAGCACTTCTATGATCTGGGCATCAACATTTATGCCACTTCCGGTACCGCCGCCGTGATCTCCGCTTTGGGCATCAAGGTCACCTCCGTCGCCAACGCGACCGAAAGCGATGAGATCACCCACCTCATGGAAAGCGGCAAAGTGAACTACATCATCTACACCGGTGCCGTCAAGGACGCCACTGTCGGTGATTACACCATGCTGCACCGTAAAGCCATGCAGCTGGCCATCCCCTGCCTGACTTCCCTGGATACCGCCGAAGCCCTGGCCGACATCATCGGCAGCCACTTCACCCTCCAGAACACCGAGCTCGTCGATATCAATAATATGAGGGCGTAACATCCCAAAAGGCTCCCCGTCTTGGCTCCCCTTGAGGCAAGGGGAGCTCCGCGAAGCGGTGAGGGGATTGAAGGGGAGCTCCGCGAAGCGGTGAGGGGATTGTTCAGGCTCCCTCTTGAGGGGCGGAGATGAACGTTAGTCCAGTGGACTATTCGACGAAGTCGAAAGCGAATCGGAAGCCTGCTGAGTCAACGAGTATTGCAAACGTCAGTGCAGCAATACGACTATGACGAAGCTGACCGAGTACAGCTCGCTGTACGAGACGGAGATGAACGTTAGTCCAGTGGACTATTCGACGAAGTCGAAAGTGGATCGAAAGCCTGCTGAGTCAACGAGTATTGCAAACGAAAGTGCAGCGATACGACTATGACGAAGCTGACCGAGTACAGCTTGCTGTACGAGACGCTGTCGCCGGAGGCGACTGAAGGAGTTTTTCCGCTGTCACGAAGCGTTGACGGCGAGGGATCCCCTATCCCCTATCCACTATCCACTATCCCCTATCCCCTATCCACTCTGCGCTGCTCGCAAGCAGCGCTTCCCCTATCCACTGAAAAAAATCCTTGACATTTCCCATTTATTCCTGTAATATACACCCTGCCGCTTATGAGAGCGACAAGGATGTCGCGGGGTGGAGCAGTTTGGCAGCTCGTCGGGCTCATAACCCGGAGGTCGGGGGTTCAAGTCCCTC